>DASPQV010000001.1:0-5024 GCA_035624785.1 Binatia bacterium
TTCGACGGAGGACGCTCGCGGGCGCCCCGAGGGCCGCACGACACTGCTGCGACGCCGGCCGGCATAAGCTTCCGAGCGATGGCCCTCGCCGCCGGCAGCGCTCCCCTCACCGTGCCCGGCTGGCGCATCGAGCAGTCGGACTGCCTCGAGTTCCTGGGCAGCCTCGAGGACTCCTCGGTCGACTGCATCGTGACGGATCCGGCCTACTCCGGCATGAACCAGCACATGCAGTTTGGCCATGGGCGGATCGTCGGTCACTACGGCGAGCCCGGGAACTCCAAGTGGTTCAGGGAGTTTCGGGATGATCCCGCGACCTTCGCCGGCTTCCTCGACGAGTGCCACCGGGTGCTCCGGCCGGACCGCCACATTTACGTGATGTTCGATTCATTCTCCCTGCTCAGCCTGGGGGCGCTGATGCGGGAGAGATTCAACGTCAAGGGCGTCATCGTCTGGGACAAGGTGAACATCGGGATGGGCCACTACTTCCGGCGCCGCCACGAGCTGATCGTGTTCGCCTGCAAGGGGCACCGGCGGCTCTCGCGGCGCGACCTCGGTGACGTCTGGCGGATCAAAAGGATCCACCGCGGCGCGTATCCGACCCAGAAGCCGGTGGAGCTGTTCAGCCGAATGCTGCTGGGGAGCGCGGAGCCGGGGATGCTGGTGTGCGATCCCTTCTGCGGCAGCGGCTCCTCGGCGATCGCGGCGCTGACCGCGGGATGCGGCTTCGCCGGCGCGGACATCAGCGCCGCCGCGGTGGCGATCGCGCGCGAGCGCTGCGAGCACTACGCCATCAGTGGGGTGGACACCCTGGAGCCCGGCTAGAGCCGGGCGGCCGGGGGAGCATGTAACGGACGGTCTAACGCCCACATCGAGCGCGAGCCGGTATGTGACGGCGGCGACACGGGGGTCTCCGCGTTCGGCGGCGAGCCGTTCGATGCGGCTTGGCCCTGCCTATGGTTCCGGCGGCCGGTCCCATGCCGGCCACGGCGCCGCCCGCCCCGGCCGCGCACGGGGGCGCGTACTCAGAGCGGCTGACAGACCCTGACGACCCGCGGACCCCGCGCTCGCTCGCCGGCGATCCCACGGTCGCGGCGCAGAAGTAGGAGCGTGGGTGATGAGGATCCGACCGAGAGCACGGGTAGGCATGGGTTTGGTCGGTGGGCTGGCGGTCATCCTAGCCGGCCTCGGAGCAGGCGCGCCACGGGCTTCCGCTGCGGGCGGGTCAGATACGTTCACCTTCACGACCCCCGGGGAGACGGCTTGGTCCATCCCCGCCGGGGCGTCCACGCTCGATGTGACCGTGGTCGGGGCGTCGGGCGGTCCCTACCACAGCGGCGGTGCGCAGCCTGGACAACCCGGTCGCGGCGCCGAAGTGGGGGCGACCATCCCGGTGCCCTCCGGGGTCTCGACTCTGTACGTGGAGGTCGGTGCGGTCGGCGGCGGAGGTCCGTCGACCTACGCGGGCAACGGCGGTGCCGCCTCGGACATCCAGACCTGCTCCAAGGGCGGCGGCGGTTGCGCGTACACGTCTAACCCCGACAGTGATCCGCGCCTGGTGGTTGCGGGTGGCGGGGGTGGCGGGGGTGAAGACTCGCCATCCTCGAACAGCGGCGGGGGCCCCGGGGGCAACGCTGGCACCTCGTCGACGACTGGCCTCTCCGGTTCGGGCGGTGCGGGCGTCGATACGCTGCCCGGAGGGGCTGGCGGAGATTCCGGGTACAGCCTGGGTGGCGCCGGCAGCTCGGGAACGCCCGGCGCTGGTGCCACCGAGTGCGGTGGCTCTGGGAACGCGGGAACACCCGGCTCCGGCGGAGCGGGGGAGAACGCGAATTACGGGAACTCGAGCAGCGGTGGCGGGGGAGGCGACGGCTGGGTCGGCGGTGCCGGCGGCGGCGCCGGTAGTGGATCTGGCGGTTGCTCCTTCAGCACCGGTGCCGGCGGTGGCGGGGGGGCCGGGCTCAGCTACGTCGAGGCCGGTGCCAGCAGCGTATCCGTCACCAGCGCCGGGAGCACGATCGCGGAGGTCATCATCACCGCCCATTTCGCGGCGACCTTGTCGGTGGCGGCCTGGGATCCGCAGGCCAGCGCTCCCTGGAACGGGAGTGAGGTGTACGGAGCCACAGCGTCTGCCACCGCGACCGTCAGTGGCAGCCCCGGAGTCACCCCCAGCGGAACGGTCACATACACATTCGGCAGCGGGACCTGCGCCGGTGGCAGCGCCACGTACGGCACCCCGGCCACCGTGACGCTCGCGCCGGATGGCAGCGTGCCCGACGCCGCCGCCACCGGTCCGCTCGATGCCGGTAGCTACACGGTGGTCGCCAGCTACCCGGGCGACGGAAACTACCTGCCCGCGAGCAGCCCCTGCGTGGACTTCTCGGTCGGGCAGGCCCCGATCAGCTTCACGATCTCGGCCAGCCCTGACGTGCAGAGCTATGGCAGCTCCCTCGAGCTGGATACCCAAGGCCTCCCCTCCGATGACAACGGGACGGTCACCTTCACCGACCAGAACCAGGACACCCTCTGCACCGTCTCAGCATCGGGCGGTGACGTCTTCTGCGACACGTCGTCAAGCCTCCCGGCCGGAGACTACACGGCGTCCGCCAGCTACACGGGTGACCCCAACTACTCGGCCACCGGAGAGCCTACAACTGACTTCAGCGTCTCCCAGGCAACCCCGGGAGGTTTCTCCGTCAGCGTCACCCCAGGCGAGGTGACCTACGACAGCGGCGCCTCGATCACCCTGGAAGCGGACGGCCTGCCAGGCGACGCCACCGGCTCGGTCGACTTCACCACCGGCGGCGGCGAGCTATGCACGGCAACCAATCTCGACGGTGGTACGGCCACCTGCACGTACACGCTCGGCCTGCCGGCGGGCGGCTACGACATCACCGCCACCTACTCGGGGGACCAGAACTACACCTCCCAGACCGCCGATGGCAACCTCCAGGTGGACCAGGCGACCCCCGACCTCAGTGTCTCGGTGGACCCAGGTGAGGTGACCTACGGCAGCGGCACCAAGATCGCCCTGGAAGCCGATGGCTTCCCCGGCGGCGCCGGCGGCACGGTGGACTTCACGGCTGACGGCAATGAGCTCTGCACGGTGAGCTTCGCTGGTACGGTTGGCGCCATCTCCGAAGGGGTCGGGTGCAGCTACACCCTGAGCCTGCCGGCCGGCGGCTACGACGTCACCGCCACCTACTCCGGTGACCAGAACGACACCTCCCAGACCGCCGACGGCAGCCTCCAGGTGGACCAGGCTGGGACGTCCTTCACCGCAGGCGCCGCTCCGGCCAGCGCCCTGGTCGGCACCCAGGTCACCCTCTCGGCAACCGGCCTGCCCGATGACGCGAGCGGCAGCGTCACCTTCACCTCCGGCCCGACCACCCTGTGCATCGCGACCGTGTCGACGGACGGGACATCGTGTCAGACGCCGGCGACGCTCGGCGCCGGGATCTACCCGGTGACCGCAACATACTCGGGGGACGGCAACTACCAGGGCTCCCAGGCCACCACCACCTTCACCCTGTCCGCTCCGGGGGGCGGCGGCGCCAGCGCTCCGTCAGCCAACAGCTACATCCCGCTTCAGCCGTTCCGTCTCTGCGACACCAGACCGGGAGCGGGGCTGGCATGCACCGGGTCCAAGCTAGGCCCGGCTGAGAGCCTGACCCTCCAGGTGACGGGGGTCGGCGGCCCCCAGGGCCAGTCGGTGCCCGCCGGTGCCAGCGCCGTCGTCCTCAACGTCACCGGGGTCCAGGGCACGGCCGGCACCTTCCTGACCGTCTACCCGACCGGCCAGGCCCTGCCCACCGCGTCCAACCTCAACCTCTCGGCCGGCGCCATCCAGGCCAACCTTGTGGTCGCCTCCCTGGGCAGCAACGGTCAGGTCACCATCTACAACGCCCGGGGTTCCATCGACCTGGTGGTCGACGTCGAGGGTTACTTCGCGCCTTCGGTGAGCAACGCTGGCCTCTACCACCTGCTAACCCCGATCCGCGTCTGTGACACCCGATCGGGAAGCGGCACCCCGTGCAGCGGCCATCCGCTGGGAGCCGGCCAGTGGACCAGGATCGACGTCGCCGGCACCGGCTCAGTTCCCTCCGACGGGACCGCCGAGGCGGTGGCCATGAACCTCACCGCCACCGGCGGCACCACCGGCACCTACCTCGGCGTCGCTCCGGCAAGCAGCAGTGACGAGTGCCCCTCCGGCGCCCCCTCATTCTCCAACCTGAACCTCGGCGCCGGGGCCACCCTGCCCAACCGAGTCATCGTTCCCCTCGGCCCTGCACACGATGTCTGCATCTACAACGCGCAGGGCACCCAGAACTTCGTGCTCGACGCCAACGGCTGGTTCGGAAACGGCCAGGAAACCTCGCCCGGCGCTCACTACTACACCATGACGCCGACCCGGCTCTGCGACACACGGGGCGCGTCCGCGGTCGGTTACACCACCGAGTGCAGCGGTGACACCCTGACCACCGGCGGGACGCTCACTGTCCCGGTCAGCGGCATGGCCCAGATCACCGGCACCGGAAGCCCGGTCGCGGTGGTCGCCAACCTCACCGCGGTGGACGGCACCGCCGGCACCTTCTTCACCCTCTACCCAGCCGACCAGCCATTGCCCGCCGCCTCCGACCTCAACCCCGGGCCGGGCCAGGTGGTGCCCAACCTCGCCATCACCAAGCTCTCCAGCTCAGGTGCCCTCAAGCTCTACAACGACCAGGGGAAGGTCGATGCGGTCATCGATGTGGAGGGCTGGTTCGCCTGATCGACCGCTGATCGCCGGGGGCTCGCGGCCACAACCGGTGAGCTCCTGGTATCGCGGCCCACGAAGTCTCGGGTGCGGCGCCTGCCCCGTGACCGGCCGACCCCGGCATCGCCTGCTGGCGGTGGGTGCGGAGGGCACGGCTCCGCACCCACCCGTGCAGAGGTGACTCAGGACGCCTCGGCGAAGACCGGCTCGGGCGAGAGCTGCGGCGCGCCGGGGTAGGGCTCCAGGTCGATGGCGACCTCGCCGTGGACCT
>DASPQV010000002.1:0-27815 GCA_035624785.1 Binatia bacterium
ACTGTGATGTGGGATGAAAGGCCCCGACCGGTCCGCACCGTGCGCGGACCTGTCCCGGCGCGTTCACCCTCGACGATGCCTATCCAATCGGCTTCGGCCACCCGGTCCGCGGCTGACCGGAGATGGCTGACCTCCTACCCCTTCGCGGACTTGGAGGCTCGGGCCTAGCCCCAGGTGCGCTGCGCCCGCCGGCGCCAGTACTCGGTGGCTGGCTCAGCGAGATCCACGGCTGCCCAGGGCGGCGCCTGACCCGCCGCGGTCCGCCCCGCCCAGGCCCCGGCGACGGCATCAGCGCTGAGGTTGCTGCGCAGCTGGTCGGCGGTCACCGCCCCGCTGAGCACGAGGGTGGCCCACGGCTGGGCGAGTGCCGCCGCGATGGCGAGCGCGTCCGGCCGCACGCCCGCTGCGGCCGCCGCCACGCCGAGCGGGGTGCCCGAGTTTCCGGCGTCGCCGCGCTCGGTCAATCGGCCGTTGGCGACCGCCTCCTTGACGATCACCGCCCAACCCGCCTCGGCGGCTTCCTCGAGGGCGGTCTCGGCCGACGGCTCGAGCAAGTTCCAGGTCGCCTGAACCGCGCCGAACAGACTGGTCCCCTCCCACTCGAGCTCCAGCGCCCGGCGGACGGTGTCGGCCTGGGCGGGTCCGGAGGTGGTGATGCCGAGCCTGAGCCCGGCGTCGCGGCAGCGAGCCAGGGCGTGGTGGAGCGGCCGATCCTCGAGAATCCCCGATTCCAGGGTCGCCGAGTGCACCTGGTAAAGGCCCAGACGAGCCCCCAGCAGCGCGCGGCTCTCCTGGTACTGCCGCTCGAAGGCGGCCAGTGAATGATCCTTCACCTCGTGCACCGTCGCGGCCGGGTCCCAGCCGCCCACGTAGGTGTACCCCCACTTGGAACCGACCACCACGTCATCGGCGGTTCGGCGTCCCAGCCAGCCGGCCACGAAAGCCTCCGACGATCCGTAAGAGCGGGCGCAATCGATATAGCGAATCCCCGCGGCATAGGCGGCGTCCAGGACCTCCCAGGTCCGCCGCCGCAGCGCGGCTTGGGAGCGGTCGGGACCGAAATCCTGGTCGCGACCGGTGGTGATGTAGGCGGGCCGTCCCAGGGCAGCCAGGCCCAGGCCGAGGCGGCTGACCCGCGGGCCGCCGGGGCCGAGTGTGGTCATCCGCACGGGATCTGCTCTCGCGGCCGCTCAGCCGGCGCGGACGAGGCGGCGCTCCCGGTACCAGGCCAGGGTGCGCAACGCATCACGGATCCGGGGCGGGGCCGGCAGATGACCTTGAGACCGGCGGCGTGGTAGATGCTCTCGCGCCTGGCGTCGGCCGGCGCGCGGCCTGCTCGACGAGCTGGACCAGGTCGACCACCCGCAGCCGGTCGTCGTGGCCGGTCGTCTTGACCGCGTCGGAGTACATCACGAAGTCCTTGGGGCACGCAACCACGAACAGGTCGACCCCCAGCGCGGCAGCTTCGCGGATGCGGCTCTCGCTCGGACGTTCTCCCGCCGCCGAGTCCTCCATCCAGATGCGGCCTCCACCCGCCCCGCAGCAGAAGGTGTTGACCCCGTGCCGGGGCATCTCGACCAGATCGCAGCCCAGGGCGGCGAGCACCTGCCGGGGGGCTTTGGTCAGCCGGTTGTAGCGAGCCAGGTAGCAGGGGTCGTGGTAGGTGACGCGGGCTCCCAGCGAATCGACGGCAATAGCGCTGCTCGCCAACAGCTCGTCGAGAAGCTGGCTGTAGTGCAGCACCCGCTTGTCCAGCCCGTGATCGGGGTACTCGTTGCGCAGGGTGTTGAAAGAGTGGGGGTCGGTGGTGAAGATGGCCTCGAAACTGGCCTGCCCGAGGGCGGTCATGTTCTGCTCGACCAGCATCTCGAACAGGCCCTCTTCGCCGGCCCGGCGCACGTCATTGCCGGCGTTGCGCTCGCTGTCGTAGAGGAGCCCGAAGTCGACCCCAGCGTCATGGAGCAGCTGGGCCAGGGTGCGGGACAGCTGCTGCACGCGCTCGTCGAAGGAGGCGAAGTCGCCGACGAACCAGAGGTAGCGCACCGGCTCCTTGCGGGCGTCCTTGACCGGGAAGCCCAGGTCGCGGGTCCACCGGGCCCGGGCCCGCTCGGACTTGCCGAACGAGTTGCCCTGCCGGGTGATCTTCTGGAGGGCCTCCTGCAAGCCCGCCTGCATCCGCCCCTCGTCGACCAGCTGGCGGCGCAGGTCGACGATGGTGTCGACGTGCTCGATGTCCACCGGGCACTGCTCCACGCACGCCCCGCACGTGGTGCACGACCACACCACGTCGGGCTCGATCACGTCGGGCACCAGGGGCGCCGTCCGGGGCCGGTCCCCGTTGGCCCCGGCGGGCGGCCGCCCCTCGCCGATCAGCAGCGGGGCGGAGGCGAAGAGATGGTCGCGCAGGCTCATCACCAGCAGCTTCGGTGACAGCGGCTCGTCGGAATTCCAGGCCGGGCACACCGCCTGGCAGCGACCGCACTCGGTGCAGGTGGCCAGGTCCAGCAGCTGCTTCCAGCTGAGCTGCTCGATCCGGCCCGCGCCGGTCGGGTTCTGGGGGGCCTGCAGCGGCCCCAAGGCCCGGGGCCGGCGGGAGAAGGCGATGTTGACCGGGGCGAGGAGGATGTGCAGGTGCTTCGAGTAGACCAGCAGCACCAGGAAGGCCATGATGATGGCGACGTTGGCCAGCAGCAGCGCGGTCTCCAGGGCGGCGTTGGCGCCGTGGCCCAGCGGCTGGAGCAGGTGGGCCAGGCCGTGTGAAGCGAACGCCCACGCCCCGTAAGGGAAATCGCCGGTGTTTACCTGGGCGGCCCGGTAGCCGAGCAGGGTGATCACCACCAGGGCGATGAACAGCAGCGCCAGCCAGGCCACCCCGATGTGCGAGCCGTAGAAACGGGACTTGCGGTCCCGGCGGCTGGGCGAGTCCACCAGGCGGATGACGGTGAACACCCCAATCGCGGCCAGCACCAGGAGGCTGAAGAGGTCTTCGACGAAGCCCAGGGCGGCGGCGTGCCCGATCCCCGGGATGGCGAAGCGCTGCTGGTAGAGCACGTCTCCGTAGGTCTCGATGATGGTGAACAGCAGAACCGCGAAACCCCAGAACGTCAGGGCGTGGGGGATGCCCGACTGCCAGCGGCGGAGGAGCTTGCGCTGGCCGACCACCTCGACCAGCTCGGCGCCCAACCGGCGCCACGCTCCCTTGGTCCGGCCGGGGGCTGGCCCCCCGGCCCGGATCAGCCGGCCCAGCCACCACAGCCGCAGCCCGGCGATCCCGAACGCCACCGCGGTGATGGAGCTGGCGATGACGATGCGAATGGTCAGGGCTTGAGCCTCTTGACCAGCTCAGGCACCAGGTCGAACAGGTCGACGGTCGTCCCGTAGTGGGCGACGTCGAAGATCGGTGCCTTGGCGTCGGTGTTGCAGGCGATCACCAGCTCCGCGTCCCGCATCCCCTCGACGTGCTCCGGCGCCCCCGAGATCCCCAGGGCCAGGTACAGCTTGGGCTTGACAGTCACGCCGGACTTGCCCACCTGGCGCGACTTGGGCAGCCAGCCCTGGTCGGTCAGGGGCCTCGACCCGGCCAGCGGGGCGCCCAGGGCGTCGGCCAGTTCCTCGGCCACCTCCAGGTCGTCCCGGCTGCCGATGCCGCGGCCCACCGACACCAGGACGTCGGCGGCGGTGATGTCCACGTCGCCGGCCTCGGCTGTCACCACGCCGGTGACCGAGGTCCGCAGGCCGTCAAGGACGGCAGCGGCGTCGATCGCCTCGACCGCCGGCGGTCTGTCTCGCCGGCCGGCGGCAGCCGGGAAGGAGCCGGCGATCACAGCGCACACCGCCCGGGACCCGGCCAGCTCCACCTCGGCCAGCAGCTTGCCGCCGTAGATCTGGGCCGTGGCCAGCGCTCCCTCGCCCTCGGCCGAGAGCCCGACGACGGAGGAGACGACGGGCGCGTCCCAGCCGACCGACAAGGCCGCGCTCAGGTCCAGCCCGGCGGTGGCGGTGGACAGCAGCACCAGGCGCGGCGTTCGCGCGTGCACAATCGACAGCAGCACCCGCTCGTAGGCCTCGGGATTGTAGTCGGCGAGGGCCGGATGCTCGGCGGTGAAGACCACGTCCGCGGACCCCAGCTGGCCGGCCAGGTTCGAGGCGCCGAGCAGGGCGACCTGCACCTGGCCGCCCCAGGCGTCAGCCAGCTCCCTCGCCCGGCCCGCCAGCTCGAAGGTGACGGTGCAGAGAGCACCCCCCTGGTGCTCGGCCAGCACCAGAACGTCGTTGCTCATGCTCAGCTCCTTCAGCCCGGGATCAGGCCCTTGGCCCGGATCAGCTCCACGATGCGCTCGGCCACCTCGCCAGGCCCGCCGCGCAGCATCTCGGCGTGGCTGGTCCTCTCCGGCGCCAGCAGCCGGCGCAGCCGGAAACCGGTGGCGCCGTCGGCGGTCGCGGCCGGGACCTCTTCGACCGCGCCCGACTGCTGGGCCTGGCGGATCCGGCTGATCGACACGTAACGGGGCGCCTGTCGGGCAGCCTGGACGCCGATCACCGCCGGCAGGGCCACCGCCTCCTCGACCACGGTCCCGCCGGCGAGCTCCTGGCGCACCCGGGCGGCCGATCCTTCGGCATCGACCCGCACCACCACCGAGATGTGAGGGAGCCCCAGCCGGGCGCCGAGGAGGGTCGCGAGCTGGCCGTCGAGGTCGTCGGCCGCCTGCACCCCGGTGAGCACCAGGTCGTAGCCCTCGCCGGCCAGCCAGGCGGCCAGGATGGCCGACCGGCGATGCCCGGGGAGCCATCCCTCCCCCGTCCCGACCAGCTTGACGGCCCGGTCGGCACCCTTGGCCAGGGCGCCGTAGAGAGCCTGGTCCACGTCGGGCTCGTCGAGGCCGACCACCACCACCGCCGCGCCGCTCGACTCCTTGATGCAGAGAGCTTCCTCCAGGGCCTGCTCGTCGAACTCGTTGACGACGAACTTCAAGAACTCGCGATCGACGTCGGTCCCGTCCGCGGTCAGCTCGAGGTCCTCCACCACGTCGGGAACCTGCTTGACCGGCACGATCACCTTCATGGGCGCCTCCCTGTCATGCGGGGATCAGCCGGTCCCGCAAGCGGACCAAGATCTCGCCGCCCTGCGGCCACGTCAGGCTTGCGCCCCGGGCGACACCCCCGGGGCCACCATGGGCCCCGGGGTCTGGGCGCGGAACCGGCTGACAGCGACGGAGTCGACGACCGGGAGGGAATCAGGCACCGGCGCCGTTCCCCATGGCCTCGTCGATCAGCTCGACGATGTCGCGGACCGCGAGATGGTCGTTGCCCGTGGACTTGGCCGCGTCCTCGAACAGTGACACCTCGTAGGGGCAGCACACGGCGAGCACGTCGGCTCCGGTCGCGGCCGCCTCGCGGACCCGGCGCTCCGACAGCCGCTCGGACATGTAGTCCTTGGTGAGGCTGTCCAGCCACATCCCGCCCCCACCGCCGCCGCAGCAGTAGCCGTTCTCCCGGCAGCGTCCCATCTCCACCAGCCGCACCCCGGGGATCGCCTGCAGCAGGCGGCGGGGCGCATCGTACTCCCCGTTGTGGCGGCCGAGGTAGCAGGGGTCGTGGAAGGTGACGGTGACGTCGAGCCGCTTCTTCCAATCGATCCGGTCGACGAGGGGAGCCAGGAACTGGGTGTAGTGAAGGACCTGGTACTGGTGGCCCCGCTTCGGGTACTCCTTGACCAAGGCGTTGAAGCCGTGGGGATCCGGGGTCACGATGCGGTTGAACTGGTAGCGGCCGAGGGTGGCGACCACGTCGTCCATGAGCGCCTCGAACAGCCCCTTCTCGCCGGCGAGGCGCTGAGAGTCGCCGAGGGTCTTCTCCTCCGGACCTAGGATCCCGAAGTCGACTCCGAGGGTGGAGAGGATGCGGGCGAAGGCACGCGCCGCGGTCTGGCCGCGCGGGTGGTAGCTCCAGTAGTCCTCGACATAGAACAGCACGTCGACCGGGGCCGGGTCGTTGGGCAGGACCCGCACGTCCACCCCGGCGTCCCGGGTCCAGGCGTGGCGTCGGCGGGGGTTCTCGCCCAGGCAGTTGCCGTAGCGGAACGACTTCTCGAACACGTCCTGCAGCTCCGCCGGCACCCGGCCGTCGCCCACGGCTACCTCTCGGATGGCCGGCATGACCTGGGTCATGTCGATCCCCTCGGGGCAGACCCGCAGGCAGTTGGCGCAGGTGGTGCACAGCCACAAGGCGTCGTCCTCGGACAGGTTGGCGCCTCGCTGTTCCACTGCGGCCGCCGCCGCCCACAACGCCGCAGGGAAGAAGCCGGGGTCGACCGAGGACACCGGGCAGGCGGATGCGCAAAGGCCGCATTCCAGGCAGTCCTGGAACTGAGTGAGCTGCTTGACGCCCGGGGCGGGACGGCTCACGCCGTCCGTCGGGCGCACCGGGAAGAGACCCGCCGGCTCGATCCGCCGGTAGGCGGGCGCCATGTCCACGACCAGGTCGCCGAGGAGCGGAGCGTTCTCGAGAGGCTCCACCGTGACCGGTCCCGGGGGGAGGTCAGCCACCTGGGTCAGGCAGCCCAGCACCTCGCGTCCGTTCACCCTGACCCCGCAGGTCCCGCACGAGCCGTGCAGGCACGAGTGGCGGATCATCAGGCTCGGATCCTCGCGCAGCCGGATCTGGCGGAGCGCCTCCACCAGGGCGGTGCGTTCGTCGTAGGAGACGGTGAACTCCTCGTAGTGCGGCAAGGTGTCCCCGGGCTTCCAGCGGGAGACGCGGAGCGTGCGGGTCTGGCCGGCCTCGGTCTCAGCGAGCTGCTCCACCGCGCTCATGCCACTTCCTCCAGGTAGTAGCGGGAGTAGGGGAGCAGCGGCGTCTCCCGGGTCTGGCAGGGCGCCTCGAGCCCCAGCTTGGCGCAGACCACGTTGGCCGTGGTCTCCGCCATTCCCCGCAGCGTGGTGGCCTTGCCCCCGGTGATGGTGACGAAGCCCTCCACGCCATCCCGCTCCTTGTGGTCGAAGCACTTGAAGGTGCGAGAGAGCTCACGGCCGGACGACGCCCCGCCCTCACCGATCAGCGGCCGGGCCGCTGACCAAGCCGCCCACTGCTCCATGGTGGCAACCGCCGGCACCAGCTTGGATCCCTCCCGGCGCATGGTCTGCACGTGGTCTTCCGGGACACCGAGGTCATCCGGGTCGGACACCACCCAGGAGCTGGTGCCCACGACCGCGAGGTTGCGCTGGGGAAGCACGATGTCCCCGTCACCGGCGGGATGGAGGCGGTTGATCACCATGTTGACCACCCGTCCTCGCAGGGCAACCAGGACTCCGGGCGACGGCTGGATCGGCACATCGACGCCCGCCATCCGGGCCAGGGACTCCGACCACGGGCCGGTGGCGTTGACCACGATGTCGGCGTCGAGGCGCTCGTCGCGGCCGGTCCGGCGGTCACGGACCATCACCCCGGTGACGCTCCGCGCCGAGGTGACTACCGACGTCACCTCGGTGAAGGCGCGGATCCGGGCTCCGTTGGCCTGCGCTGTGGCGAAGAAGCGCAGCGCCAGGCGCATGGCGTCCATGGTCCCGTCGGGAACCTGGACCGAGCCTCGCAGCTCGGGGTTGAGGTTGGGCTCCAGAGCGAGCGTCTCGGCCCGCGAGAGCTGCCGCACGGGGATGTCGGAACGCTGGCAGGCGTCGATGAAGCTGGGCATGTAGTCCATGTCGTCGTCGTTCACGGCGACGAACAGCCCGTCGTTCTCCTCGAAGGAGCCGGGGGCGATCCGCCGCAGGATCCGGTTCTCTTCGATGCACTCCACCGCCGATTCCGCGTCCTTCACGGCGTAGCGGGCGCCGCTGTGGAGCAGCCCGTGATGCCGGCCCGTCGTACCCGAGGTGAGCTCACCGCGTTCCACCAGGGTCACCGCCACTCCGCGCAGGGTGAGATCGTGGGCCACGGCTCCGCCCGTCCCTCCACCGCCGACGATCAGGACGTGGGGGCGCGATCCACGCGGCCCCTCCCCCCCGGATCCCGGATCTCTCATCGCCATCCTCCAGCGCCCGTTCCCGGGCGCGATCTCCAGCTCATCCCACTGCCGTCCGCCGCACACTGCCAGAGGCGAACGCCATCGCTGCGGGCGGCCATTTGGCAGGTTTCGGGTACCATCACGAAGCCACCGGAAGCGTGCCGGCGACCAGCCGGCGAACCGCCGCGGCGTCCTCCAGCTCGAGGGCCGCCTCAGCCAGCTGGTTGCACTCACGCGAGTCCACCGCTCGTACCGCTTCCTTCACCCGTGCGACCGCGGGCACCGCCACCGAGAGCTCGCGGACGCCAAGGCCGATGAGCAGCGGGACGGCATCGACCTCACCGGCCAGCTCACCGCATACCCCGACCCATCGCCCCCTCGAGGTGGCGCCGCGGACCGCCTCGGCGATCAGGCGGAGGACCGCCGGATGATGTGCGTCGGCGACGGCGGCGACCTCGGCGTTGCCCCGGTCGGCGGCCAGGGCGTACTGGGAGAGGTCGTTGGTACCGACCGAGAAGAAGTCGACGTGAGCTGCGAGGGTGGGGGCGGTCAGGGCGGCGGAGGGAACCTCCACCATCACCCCGACCTCGAGCGCCACCGGCTCATCGCCGATCGCCCTGTCGAGGATGGCCCGGGCGCGGATCAGCTCGCCGGCGCCAGCGATCATGGGGAACATGACCCGCACCGGGAAGCCGCGGGCGGTCGCGACGACCGCCCGCAGCTGAGTGAGGAGCACATCGGGAAGAGCCAGACCCAGGCGGATCCCGCGGAGCCCCAGGGCGGGGTTGTCCTCGGCGACGGAGCGGAGATAGGGAAGCGGCTTGTCGGCGCCCACGTCGAGGGTGCGGATGGTGAGCGGGCGCCCTTGCAGGCGGCGGGCGATCTCGGTGTAGGCCTCGGTCTGGCTGGCCTCGCCGGGCATCGCGGTGGCGTGGAGGAAGAGGAACTCGCTGCGCAGCAGACCGACGGCGTCGGCTCCGGCCTCGGTCGCGCGAGACGCCTCCTCGACGGAGCCGATGTTGGCCGCCACCTCCACCGCCACGCCATCCCGGGTGAGCGCAGGGCTGGCGGCTGCGGCGGCCGCGCGTGCGGCGGTGCGCCGGCGCTGGCGAGCTGTTGCCCGGGCGTGGCGGAGCGCGCCGGGGGAGGGGTCGACGGTGAGCGCGCCCCGGTCACCGTCGAGAAGCGCTGCCACCCCGGGCGAGAGGGCGAGCAACTCGCTCCCGAGGCCAACCACCGCCGGGATCCCCAGCGCCCGCGCCAGGATCGCGCTGTGCGAGGTGGGCCCGCCCCCGGCGGTGGCGATGCCCAGGACCAGGTCGGGGTCCAGGGAGGCGGTGTCGGTGGGGGCCAGGTCCGATGCGACCAGGATCCCCTCGGCGCGGATGCCGACGCCGCGCCTCCCCAGGAGGTGGCCCAGGACCCGACGGCTGACCCCGGCCAGGTCGGCGGCGCGGAGGCGCATGTTGGGGTCGTCCAGCTCCTCCCACGTCCGGCGCAGCCCAGCCGAGATCTCCGCCCAGGCCTGGGCCGCGGTGCGGTGCCGCCGCAGCACCGCCTCCTTGGCGGGCTCTGCGAGGGCGGGATCGTCGAGGAAGAGCAGGTCGGCGTCGATGATCTCGGCCTGGTAGTCGCCGGCCCGGGCGCGGGTTGCCTCGCGCAGCTCCTCCAGCTCGACCCGGGTCGCCGCCACGGCGTGGTCGAGGGCCTCGAGCTCGGCGGCTGGGTCGGCGGCATCGCCCTCCGGGACTGGGAGGTCCGCCTCCTCCAGGAAGCGCAGCGCCCCCGCGGCCATCCCCGGTGACGCCGCGATCCCTCGCAGCTCCCGCTCGCCGCTCGCACGTCCGAGGGAGGACGGCGCCGCCGGCGGTGCCGCGTTTGCCGCCGGAGAGGCAGCCGTGGGTGCGGGGGCGAGCTGCGCCTCGGGAGGCTCGTCGAAGCGCCTCGCGACGAGCGCCCGAACCGCCTCGATCGCAGCCTCTGCCGCGGGGCCGGTGGCGCGGACCATGAGGTCCTGGCCGTGCCGGACCTGGAGGGTGGCGAGCGCGTTGAGACTCCGGGCGGAGACCGGCCCCCGACCGGTGCTGGCGTTGGCTGCGACCACCTCGGCGTCGATGCCGGCCGTGGTGCGCACCAAACGGGCAGCGGGCCGGGCGTGAAGGCCGAGGGGGAGCTCAATGCTGATCCGCACTTCGGCGGTCGGGGCCCCAGCGGCGGGCTCCGTGAGGGGCATCGGCGCCGCAGCCGCCGGGGCCGAGCCCTGCGCCTGCGCCGGCTCCCCGACCTGGAGGCGCTTGGCCTCGAGCGAGCCCTCGGCTTCCGCCGCGACCCTCTCCAGGGGCTCGCCCAGGCGGGCGGCGACCGCTGCGGCGACCGCCCCCTCGACCATCGGTGCCGCGCTGAGCAGCACCCGGTCACGCTTCGCTGGGGGGAGGAGATCGAGGGCCATCTCCCCCGAGAGCAAGGCGCTGCCAAGGTCCATCAGCACCAGCACCCCCCGCTCCGACCAGGCTTCGACGACGGCCGCCGCGACCAGGGCCGCGTCCGTCCCCAGCGCCTCCTCGGGCGGAGCCATGCCGCCAGCCGCGACAATCCTGACGTCCTCGCCGGCCATCGCGCGGGCAAGCTCCGCCGCGCCCTCGGCGAGCTGGCGGCTGTGAGACACCAGGACCAGCCCCACCGGGACTGTGTCATCCGGGTCGGGCGACGCCGTCCCAGAGGCCTTCCCGGGCGCCCGACGGGCCGGATCTGGTTGCTCAGTAGCCATGGTAGGCCCGGTGCAGGAGCTCCAGCGGATGGATCACCGTGAAGCCGGTTGCCTTGGCGATGTGCCACCGGCAAGTCTCGCTGTCGCAGAGCACGAGGTCCGGGGCCGCGTCGCGGATATCGGAGAAAAGGCGGTCACCGACCGCCATCGAGATGTCGTACTTCTCCCGCTTGACGCCGTAGGTGCCGGCGACGCCGCAGCAGTCCCGATCCAGCTCGATCAGGCGCAGCCCCGGGACCAGGGCGAGAACGTCGAGAGCCGGCTTGCCGATCAGCTGGTTCTGCTGCTGGCAGGGAGCGTGGTAAGCGGCGGTCAGCTCCAGGGGATGGAAGTCGGTGCGCAGCCCTCCCCGCTCGTGGAGCTCGCGCAGGTACTCGAAGATGTCCCAGGTTCGGCGGGAGACATCGGCCAGGGCGGGATCCTCGATCCCGAGGATCTCGCGGGCCTCCCGCTTCAGCATCAGGCCGCAGCTCGTCGAGCTGGCGATGACGGGTTGGGAGTCGGGCACGGCATGGAGCTGTCGTGCCAGGCGGGTGGCGTAGGCGCGGGCGGCGGGGAAATTGCCATTCGACTGCAGCGGCAGGCCGCAGCACCCCTGGGGGGGAACATCCACGGCGATGCCCTGGTGCTCGAGCACCGCCACCGCCAGCCTTCCCAACCGAGGTTCGAAGTAGTTGGTGCTGCAGCCGTGGAAGTAGACGACCCGGTCCGGGAAGGGGGGCGGCGAGTGTCGCCGCGACCACTGCTGAAAGGTCCGAGGTGCCACTCGAGGGATGGCGGCTCTGCGGTGGATGCCGAGGGTCCATTCCATCGCGGCGCGAAACGGCGCCGCTGCCATGATCCAGTTGAAGAGGGGGCGGGCGGGCCGGCCCAGCCTGCCCATCACGTCAGGACGGGCGAGCAGCTGATCGCGCAGCCGAATCCCCTGCTGCTCCTTGAGGCGGGCTCGGGCTCGGGAGTTGATCTCCGCGATCCGCACGTCCTGAGGACATACGCGGCTGCAGATCCCACAGCCGGAGCAGTAGTCAACCGACCGGTCGGCGGTCAGCGGTCCATAACGGAAGCGCTCCTCCTGCGGGCCGACCGTCTTCGGCCCCGGGAAGAGCGGGGTGGCAGCGGCGAATGGGCACGCGCTCTCGCACACGGTGCACTTGATGCAGCCGTCCAGGGAGGGTCGAACCCACTCGGCCTCGCTCTCGGTGAGCCTGCCAGCCGCCCACTTCTCGATCAGGGTCACGATTCACCCCTCAAGATCGACGCGGCGGCACGGTATGCCGTGGCCAGGCTGATCCCCTCGCCCGACTTCTCCCGCCATGGACGGGCTCCCGCCAGAATCGCGCCGGCGGCGTAGAGGTTGTCGGCAAAGGGGATGCCGTCCACGCCCAAGGGGCGGCCGCGGGCGTCGGCGCTCACGCCGGCCAGCTCCAGGGGATGGTCGGAGAAGTACTCGGTCCCGAAGGGCTGCGGCCGATCAGCCGGTCCCGCCACCGGGAGGTCGAAGATGGGCTCGCTGAGCCCTCCGTGCTGGTCTCGGACGATTCCACCGGTGCCGAACCCGCCGGTCGCCAGAACGAAGACGCGGGCGTTCACCGGGACCGCACGGGATGCCTGGGTGATGGTCACCGAGCGGATCGCCCTGCCGTCGCGCATGGCAGCCACGGCCTTGCTGCCGAGGACCAGCCGTCCACCGGCTTCGCGGAGGGCCTGGCGCAGCCGGTCGAAAAGCCGCAGCCCCGGCAGGGAGGGCGGCAGTCCCGGGGTCTCGAAGACCCGCCGCTCCAATCGCTGCTGGAGGTCGGCGTGGACTTCAGCCGTCCGGGCCCGGCCGAGGATCGGGGGCATGCCCACGGCGTCGGCGCGGCCCAGATGAGGACGGAGCTGGGCGGCGAGCTGACGGCGAATCTCGGGATCCTCGAGTCGCTGGGCCACGCGGAATGGGGCCAGGTCGCTGGCCGGTCCGGGCCAGGCGAGCTCCACCGCTCTGGCCTCGATTGCGGCACCTGCCGGAGCCGTTGCCTGGCTGAGGTTGCTGGCCATGAGCGGTGAGTGAAAGTCCCGGAAGCCGCGGATGCCGGCGATCACCACCTCCCCACCCCGGCTCAGATCGCCGGCGGCCATGGTGAGGGGCAGGAGGCCTGCCGGCCGCAGTCCTCCGAGCAGGGTGGGCACCCAGTGGTTCCGGCTCAGGTCGCCGATGTAACCGAGAGGCCCGGTGAGCCGCCTGAACCACTCCAGGCACTCGGCGAGCTCTTCCGGACTGGTGAGGAGCTCGTAGGGATGCCCAAGGTTGGCTTCGACGAAAACGGGGAGGGCGCTCAGCGGGGTCTCCACCGGGCCTGGCCCGTAGCCCAGCACATCGATGGTGCCTCCGGCCAGCGGGAGCGAGCCCTCGCCGGCCGCCGCCACCAGCACCCGCAACCCCCCCTGGGCCAGCCGGGTGGCGGTAGCGAGACCTGCGGTACCGGCCCCGATGACCAGGGCGTCGGTGATCATCGCCGTGCTGCTGCCCGCTATCCGGGGACGTGCTCGATGTCGAGCACCCCCTCGAAAAGCCACCGGTCGAGCTCAGCCTGGCGGAGCTGTTGTCCCCAGAGCACCGGGCGCTGTCCCCTCCAGCGCTCCTCCACGAACTCACGCAGGGCAGAGTTCGCCTGGCGCCGGTCGTAGGCGCCCTCCCGGTGCAGGGTCGCCGCCGCCCTGAACGCGCAGAAACCGCCCTGGCAGGGTCCCATGCCGATCCGCATGGCACGACGCAGATCGTCGATATGGGGCTGAGGCCGCCGGCTCGCGGCTGCGAGGAGGTCGGCGGTGGACACCAGCTCGCACTCGCAGACGATGGGGTTCTCGGCGCCAGCCCTCTCGAACTCCTGGGCGCGGCTGCCCAGCCAGTAGAAGCGCCGGGCGGCGCTGTCGGGGAGGGGTGTCGTGGCGGTGCGGCAGGGTCGCTCGTCCGCCAGCTCGGCGGCGGCGGCGTCGACAGTGTCCTTGGCCATCAGCCGGAAGGTCGTGACCTTGCCCCCGGCGACGGACACCAGACCGGCAACACCCTCAGAGCGCGCGTGGCGGATGACGGTGTGGGAGCGGGTCACGAAGCGATCGCCGCCCTCCCCGGCGGCGGCCTTGGGGAAGAGCGGCCGGACCCCCGTCCACACCCGCAGCGCTCGGGCCTCGTGGAAGCCCGGGACCAGCACCTCTCCAGCGTCGAGGAGTCGGGCCACCTCGGCCGGGTCGACCTCGGCGTCGTCCGGGTCCTCGACCGGGGTGTCGGTGGTTCCGATCACGCTCACCGTACGGATGGGGACCAGGATGTCTCCGTCGCCAGGCGGGTTGCAGCGGTTGACCACGGTGTTCACCAGGCGGTGGTTCATCGCCACCATCACGCCCTTGCCCGGCCTCACCGCCACCTCGCAACCCGCGAGCCGTGCAACCTGCCCGCTCCAGGCGCCGGCGGCGTTGACGACGCACTGCGCGCGCACCTCGAGCTCCTCCCCCGAACGAAGGTCACGGAGACGAGCGCCGACCACCCGGTCGACGTCGCGCACGAGACCTGTGACCGGGTGGTAGGTGAGCACCCTGGCGCCCAGCTCCTGAGCGGCCCGGGTGCAGGCCCACACCAGCTTCCACCCGTCCACGCTCGCGTCGGCGACTGCGAAGGCTCGCCGGATCGCGGGGTTCAGCCGTGGCTCGCGGCGCAGGGCAGCCTGGGGACGGATCTCCTCGACGGCCACCCCCGTCTGCTGGCACCCGGCCAGGAAGCGCTCGGCGTACTCGGGGTCGTCGACAGGGGTGCTGACGAAGAGCCCGCCCGTGTCCTCGATGCAGTCGCTGGCCACCTCCCGGAGGATGGCGTTCTCCCTGGCGCACTCCCGGGCCGAATCAGGGTCCCGCACCACGTATCGGCCGCCGGAATGGAGCAGACCGTGGTAGCGCCCAGTCGTACCGGTAGCCAGATCGCCGCGGTCGGCCAGGATGACCTGGAAGCCGCGCAAAGCAGCATCCCAGGCCACCCCAGCCCCCGTGGAGCCACCCCCGATCACCAGAATCTGGCAGTCGAGAGTTCTCGGCATCAGCTTGGTCGGTGTCTCTCTGTGAGGATCACCCCACCCAGTCGAAGGTGCGGGTGACCGCCTTCTTCCAGAGCTTGTACTCCTTCTCCCGTTCACCGGGATCCATCTTGGGCTCCCAGGTGTGCTCGATCTGCCAGTTCTTGCGGAGCTCCTCGACCTCCGCCCAGTAGCCGGTCGCCAGGCCGGCGGCGTAGGCGGCTCCCAGAGCCGTGGTCTCGGCCACCTTGGGCCGGATGACCGGGACGCCGAGCACGTCCGCCTGGAACTGCATCAGCAGGTTGTTGAAGACCATCCCGCCGTCCACCCGGAGCGAGCTCAGGGCCACCCCGGAGTCGGCGTTCATGGCGTCGAGCACCTCGCGGGTCTGCCAGGCGGTCGCCTCGAGCACCGCGCGGGCCAGATGCCCCTTGTTGACGTACCGAGTCAGTCCGGCGATCACTCCACGGGCGTCGTTCTTCCAGTAGGGAGCGAACAGGCCGGAGAACGCGGGGACGAAGTAGCAACCACCGTTGTCCTCGACCGTCGCTGCCAGCGGCTCGATGTCAGCGGACGTGGCGATCATCCCCAGGTTGTCGCGCATCCACTGCACCAGAGCGCCGGTGATGGCGATCGAGCCCTCCAGGCAGTAGACCGCGGGCTGCGATCCGATCTTGTATCCCAGAGTGGTCAGCAGGCCGCTCTTGGACGGGACCGGGCGCGTGCCGGTGTTGAGGAGCATGAAGCAGCCGGTGCCGTAGGTGTTCTTGGCCTCGCCGACCGAGTAGCAGGTCTGCCCGAAGATGGCAGCTTGCTGGTCACCCAGGTCGCCAGCGACCGGGATCCCCGGCAGCGAGTTGCGGCCGTCGCCGTAGACCTCGCTGGAGGGGCGGATCTGGGGAAGCATGGCCCGGGGGATGTCGAGGATGCCCAGGATCTCCGGGTCCCAGTCCAGGGTCTCCAGGTTCATCAGCATGGTCCGGCTGGCGTTGCTCACGTCGGTGACGTGGACGCCGCCGTTCGGCCCGCCGGTGAGGTTCCAGATGCACCAGGTGTCGATGTTGCCGAAGGCCAGCTCCCCGGCCTCGGCCCGGCTACGCAGCCCCGCGACGTTGTCCAGCAGCCACTTGATCTTGGGGCCGGAGAAGTAGGTGGCCAGAGGCAGCCCCACCTTGGCGCGGAAGCGGTCCTGACCGCCGTTCTTGGCCAGCTCGTTGCAGATGTCGGCGGTCCGGGTGTCCTGCCAGACGATGGCGTTGTGCACCGGCTTGCCGGTCGCCTTCTCCCAGACCACGGTGGTCTCGCGCTGGTTGGTGACGCCGACTGCGGCCAGGTCGGAGGCCTTCAGGCCCGTCTTCTGGAGGGCTCCTTGGATGACCTCCTCACAGCGGGTCCAGATCTCCAGGGCGTCGTGCTCGACCCAGCCCGGCTTGGGGTAGATCTGCTCGTGCTCCTTCTGGTCGATGCCGACCACTCCCCCGGAGTGGTTGAAGATCATGAAGCGGGTGCTGGTGGTTCCCTGGTCCAGCGCCCCGACGTAATCAGCCATATGCGTCCTCCTTGCTCCCAGCTGACATTAGGATCACGCATCCCCGGCGAAAGCCTGCCTAGCGGCCCGGACCAGCAGCCAGGAGGAGGTTGCCCCGGGATCCTGATGCCCGGCGCTCCGCCCCCCCAGGTAGCTGGCCCGGCCCTTGCGCGCCACCAGCGGGATGGTGGCCTGCATGCCCTGCTCGGCGGCCCGCTCGGAGGCGGTCAACGCATCGCCGAACGGCACGCCGTCCTGAACTGCCGTGCGCAGAGCGTCGGCAGCCGGCTGCAGGGCGTCGATCATGGTCTTGTCCTCGAGCTCGGCCCGCCCCCGCGCCCGCACCGCCTGGACGGCGGCGTCGAGGGCCTGGCTCCACTCCTGGGGTGAGATCTCCGACCTGCCGGCGGTCGCGGTGCCCAGCTGCAGGAACAGCGTCCCGTAGAGGGGCCCGCTGGCGCCGCCGACGGTGGAGATGAGGGTCATGGCAGTGGTCTTGAAGAGCTGTGACAGGTCCGTCCCAGCCAGGCTACCCAGCTTGGGAAGCACCGCCTGCATCCCTCGCTGCATGTTGATCCCGTGATCGGCATCGCCGATCTCGGAGTCCAGCTGGGTGAGGTAGTCCTTGTTCTCGGCTATCGCAGCGGCGAAGCCTTCCACGAAGGCGACTCCCTGCTCGTAGCTGATGGCCATTGCCGCTGCCCTCTTCCGATCTCTCTTCTCTGTTCTCTATATGCCTCGCTAGCTTGTCAGATTCCCCAGCGCAGCCCCGGCGTGTTGACCGGTGCATCCCAGAGCCGGGTCAGCTCGTCGTCCAGCTTGAGAAGGGTGATCGAGCAGCCCGCCATCTCCAGCGAGGTGATGTAGGGGCCGATCAGATTGCGCTCGATCTTCACTCCGACACCGTCGAGGAGGCGCGTCAGCGCCCGGTAGACGATGTAGAGCTCGATGAGCGGAGTTCCGCCCATGCTGTTGACGAAGGCCAGGACCGAGTCACCGCGCCTGTACGGCAGGTCGTCGACGATCGGCCGGGCCAGCATCTCGACGATCTCATCGGCGGTCGCCAGGGCGCGGCGCTCGCGCCCTGGCTCGCCGTGGATGCCGATCCCGATCTCCATCTCCTGCTCGCCAAGCTCGAAGGTGGGCTTGCCGGCGGCGGGGACGGTGCAGGAGGTCAGGGCCATGCCCATGCTCCGGCCGTTGGCGTTGACCCGCCGGCAGATCTCCGCCACCTCCTTGAGCGGCCGCCGGGCTTCGGCGGCGGCGCCGCAGATCTTCTCCGCGAGCACCGTGGTGCCGACCCCTCGCCGCCCGGCGGTGTAGAGGCTGTCCTGGACGGCCACGTCGTCGTTGATCACCACCGCCTCGACCTCGATTCCCTCCGCCCTGGCGAGGTCCGCAGCCATCTCGAAGTTGAGGATGTCTCCCGTGTAGTTCTTGACCAGGTGGAGGACCCCGGCCCCGCCGTCCACCGCCTTGGTGGCCTCGAGTATCTGGTCCGGGGTGGGAGAGGTGAAGACCTCGCCCGGGCAGGCGGCGTCGAGCATCCCCAGTCCAACGAACCCGCCGTGCATCGGCTCGTGCCCCGAGCCTCCGCCGGAGACGATCGCCGTCTTGCCGCTGACCGGTGCGTCAGAGCGGAAGACGTAGTTGGGGACGAAATGCACCTTGACCAGGTCGGAGTGGGCGGCGGCAACCCCCTCCAGCTCCTCCTTGACGACGTCCTCGACGCTGTTGATCAGCTTCTTCATGGTTCGACCAGTGTCACTTGGCGGGCTCGACGTTGGCCTCGGCACGCCCGGGGTGGACCGGCTCGGCCGCGGCCGTCCTCGCCTTGCGGGCGTGGAGGACGTCGCCGATGAAGAAGTCGTAGGCCAGGGCGCCGCAGATGCCGCCGAACAGAGGTCCGATGATCGGTATCCAGAAGTAATTGCTGAAGCTGAACGGCGCCGTGGTGTCGGTGCCGGGGAAGGCGACCTGCCCCCATCCGGCGACCCAGGCGAACATGCGCGGCCCGAAGTCACGGGCCGGGTTGATCGCGTATCCGCTGTTGGCGCCGAAGGACGTGCCCACCGCGAAGACGACGAAGCCGACGATCAGGGGTCCGAGGTTGCTGAGCGGCGCGGTGTTGCGGGCGTCGGTGACCGCGAGGACGCCGAGGACCAGCAGGGCGGTGCCCACAGCCTCGTCGACGAACGGTCCGCCGATGGTGCCGTGGAAGTAGGCGGCTGGGAAGGTGGCGAAGATCGAGTAGGTCGTCAGCGCGTTGCCCGCCGATGGCACGATGTGGAAGGCGTCGTTGGCGTTGCCGATCGCGCTCATGTAGACCCAGTAGACGAGGGCGGCGCCCAGGAACGCGCCCACCACCTGGGCGACCCAGTAGGGGATGACGTGGTTCCAGGGGAAGCGGCGCCTCACCGCCAGGGCGAGGGTAACGGCCGGGTTGATATGGGCCCCGCTGACACCGCCGGCGACGTAGACCCCGACCATGACGGCGAAGGCCCATCCGAGGGTGATCAGGAGCCAGTCGCCGCCCGCCGCGAAGATGACGTTCGGCGCGGCGGTGCGTCCTGAACCCGGCAGCGCTGCAACGGCCATGGCGACGACGCCGTCGCCGAAGCAGATCAGGACGAATGTCCCGAACAGCTCCGCCGACAGCTCGCCCCATAGGCCGTGCAGGCCAAACGTCTGGCGGCCCTCCCCGTGTATCGGTCGATACTCATCAGCCATGCCAAACCCTCCAAATGCATGTAGGCCCGGAAGTCTGACGGCGCGCACCGTGCAGCGGCGTTGGGGACGCACGACCCAGCCCGGTCATGGCAGCCTCCTCAACCCAGCACCCGCTCCCAGCGCTCCCGCCGCTGGGAGGCATGCGGCGACTGCTTCGGCAGCCCCGCTTGCGTCCGCCATTATCGCTCGCCGTAGGGCAATGTCAACCACGCCCCGGAAGAGGGGCATAATGGAAGCCGCTTCAATGCCGCGTTCGATTCAATCGATTGAGAGAGCTGCCCAGGTGATGCGGCTGCTATCGGGACGTACGCGCCGTTTGAGCCTTATGGAGCTGGCGGGCGCGCTGAGCCTGCCAAAGGGCACCGTCTTCGGCATCCTGCGGACGCTCCAGCAGGTGGGCTTCATCGAGAAGGATCCGGAGTCCGGCAAGTACCAGCTCGGCGCCGCGCTTCTCCACCTCGGCAGCACCTACCTCGACGGCAACGAGCTCCGCACCCGGGCGCTCAACTGGGCCGACTCGCTGGCTGCGCGCAGCGGCGAGGCGGTTCGCATCGGCACCCTCCATGACGGCATGGTCCTGGTGGTGCACCACGTCTTCCGTCCCGACGACAGCTACCAGGTCCTCCAGGTGGGCGCGCTGCTCCCTCTCCACGCGACCGCCATGGGAAAGGCGCTGCTGGCGGCGAACCCTTACCTGCTCATGGAGGTCGGCAAGCAGGACCTGGAGCAGTTCACCGCCTCCACGATCGCGACCGCGGCCGACTTGGCCGGCGCCATCGCTCAGGTCAAGGAGCGGGGGTGGGCCGCCGACATCGGAGAGCTTGTCGAGGACGAGGCGTCCGTGGCGGCGGCGATCACCGACCGCCGCGACGAAACGGTCGGTGCGATCAGCATCTCTGGGCCGCTGGAGAGGATCTGCGGGAACGGTGAGCCGCGTTCCGAGCTGGTGTTCTATGTGAGGGATTCAGCACGGGCGATCTCCCGCGAGCTGGGAGCAGTCCCGTGGTAGGCGCCGCCGCCGCCCCGCCGCATCAGCCCGTTGACGGGACGATGACCGGTCGGGACACTGATGCTGGAGAGGCCGGCCGCTGGGCTGGTTCGCTCTGCATCGCGACCGTCCCCCAGCGGGTCTGGGCTGGCCACCAAGGAGGGGTCGTCGAGTGACCGGACCGTGCGTTGCAGCGATCGATCAGGGAACCGCGTCCTCCCGCTGCCTGCTCTTCGATGAGCGCGGCCGGATCGTCTCCGTCGGCCAGAAGGAGCACCGCCAGCTGTTTCCCAGGCCAGGCTGGGTGGAGCACGACCCCGAGGAGATCCTGGGGAACGTCCTGGAGGTGGTCGACGAGGCGCTCGACAAGGCGGAGCTGTCCGTCGGCGACGTGGTCGCCCTGGGCATCGCGAACCAGCGGGAGACCACCATCCTCTGGGACCGCCACACCGGCCGGCCGGTTTACAACGCGATCAGCTGGCAGGACACGCGCACCGACAAGATCGTCGATCGGCTTGCGCTGGAGGGCGGCAAGGACCGATTCCGGGACAAGACGGGTCTGCCTCTGGCGACGTACTTCTCCGGGCCCAAGATCCAGTGGATCCTCGACCACGTCGAGGGGGCGCGGGCCGGAGCCGAGAGCGGGGATGTCCTGTTCGGGACCATGGACACGTGGTTGATATGGAAGCTCACCGGCCGCCACGTCACCGACGTGACCAACGCCAGCCGGACCATGCTGATGGACCTGGGCACCCTGGACTGGGACGGCGAGCTCCTCGAGGCGATGCGAGTCCCCCGGGAAATGCTCCCGGAGATCCACGCATCCTCGGAGCTCTACGCCGAGGCCGGTGGCCCGCTCGCCGGACTGCCCGTGGCCGCCGCGCTGGGCGACCAGCAGGCCGCGCTCTTCGGGCAGACGTGCTTCGCCGCCGGCGAGGGCAAGTGCACCTATGGAACCGGCAGCTTCATGCTCATCAACACCGGCGCCAAGCAGGTGCACTCGGAGCACGGACTGCTGACCACGGTCGGTTGCCGCATCGGCGGCGAGCCCGCCACCTATGCCCTCGAGGGGTCGATCGCGGTCACCGGGGCGCTGGTGCAGTGGCTGCGCGACAAGGTGGGATTGATCGCCAGCGCGCCGGAGATCGAGACCCTGGCCCGGACGGTGGACGACAGCGGGGGCGTGTACGTGGTGCCCGCGTTCTCGGGCCTCTTCGCTCCGCACTGGCGCAGCGACGCTCGCGGGGTCATCGCGGGTCTCACCGGCTACACGACCAGGGGACATCTCGCGCGCGCGGTGCTGGAGGCGACCGCTTGGCAGACCCGGGAGGTCATCGAGGCCATGAACGCCGACTCCGGCCAGGACCTGCGGGTCCTCAAGGCCGATGGCGGGATGACGGCCGACAACCTGCTCATGCAGCTGCTCGCCGATTTCATCGGCATCCCAGTGGTCCGCCCGATTGTGGCCGAGACCGTGTCGCTGGGCGCCGCCTACGCTGCGGGCCTGGCGGCGGGCCTGTGGCCTGACGTCGAGAGCCTCCGAGCCAACTGGCACAAGGCGGCAGAGTGGCTTCCGGCGGTGGATCCCGAGACCCGCGAGCGGCGCTACCGCAAGTGGAAGAAGGCGGTAGCCCGCACCCTGGAGTGGGTGGACGAGGACGACTGATCCTGAGGGATGGCCGGTCCGCCTCCGGGCCGGATTCGCCGGTGGGCGGCGTTAACCTGGCGGCTCCTCATGATCCGGAACATCTGGCTGGGCATCCACGGTCACCATGCCCTCGCCGGAGGCCAGTCCCAGCTCGCGGAGACGCTCGCGGATCTCCTGGATCCTCCGCTCGTTCTCGGCCAGCTCGTTGGTCTGTCGCCGGATCGTCTGCTCCATCTCCCACTTGACAGTGTCCGTGGTCGTGCCCCTGGGATGCGTGCGGGTCCAGGTCCCCTCCCACATCACGCGCCGCTCTGCGAGCTCCCCAGTCAGGCTGGTGGCCTGGCGCTCATGGTCCTCGAGCTCAGACTCGAGGCGGAGTGCCATCTCCGCCTCGAACTGGTCGCGCAGGGCGAGCTCCCAGGGCCGGAAGTACTCCTCGGCCAGTTCCACGGCCAGCTGCTGCACCTGGGAGGCGATCAGGCGGACATCGGCTGGCGCCGGGGTCGACGCCGCCGGCGCCGACGGCGACGGAACCTCACCGAGCGGACCGGGCTCGACCCCAAGCCCGTCCTCCTCGGCAGGCTGCGTTTGCGGGACGCCCCCTGGATCGGGCGCCGCTTCGGGAATCGCCCCGTGAGGCTCGATCTCGTCTGCCATCATGGCAACTCTCCACCATCGCCGGTCCCGGCCGGGTCCCCAGCTGCCATCTCTTCCTCGAGCTGGTGCCCTGTCGTGGTTGCCTTCGAAGGCTCCCGCCCCAGCTCTCTCAGGCGCTCCCGAAGCTCCTCCATCTGCCGGTGGGTCTCAGCCAGCTCCGCGCTCTGCCGCTTGATGATCTGAGCCATCTCCCAGGTGCCGTAGCTGTACATGCCCCAGTGTCGGCGGATCGGCGTTTGGGTGGGGTCGTGCCACTGGCGACGGGCGGTGAGCTCCTCACCGAGATCGCGCCCGGCCTGCTCGCGATGCTTCAGCTCGGCGGCAAGGCGCCGCCCCAGCTCAGTGCGGAGCTGCTCCTGCAGGGCCTCCTGCCAGCGCCGGAAGAGTTGATTGGCGAACTCAGCGGCGAATTGCCGGACCTCAGGAGCGGCGACCAGCACGCTCCCGGTCCCAGCCGCCTTGGCCAGGGCGGTGGAGGCCCCTGGCTCGGCAGGAGACCGCCCCTTGACGTCACCCGCTGGGGCGGCCTCGGCCGGCTCGCCGCCCTCCGCACCTTGGTCAGCCGAAGCAGCCGGGAGAGCTTCCTCAGGGGGCATGGCACCCGGAGGCAGGTCCGGAGTAGGCATGGGCCGTCTCCCACTGGACGAAAGATTGACCCCGGGATGGTCCCACGCCCAGCGCTCGGCTGGTCGGGGCATCCGGGTGCAGGGGGAACGGGTCGTGAATCCCGACGTTCCCTTCTCCACCCTAGCCCGGAGAACCCGATGCCGGTCCCGAGCCTGGCATCTTCCCGGTCATGGCTTCCAGCGCGTCGAGCGCCCCCCGGATGGAGGCGAGCGCCTCCTCGACCCCATCTCCCGGTTCCATCGTGTAGGCGACCCACATCCGGCTGGAGCGGATCATCCCGACCCGCTTCACCTCGGCGTAGGCGCTGTCCAGCTGGGCACAGAGCGGGCCCAGGCCCGGCCGCTTCCGGAGCTGCTCCCTGCTCCTATCCCACGCCTTCGTCCGGAGGAGCTTCTCGGGCAGCTTTCCGATCTCGAGCCCCTGGTCGAGCCGCTGCTCCGCATCGCTGAGCTCTGCCCTCACGGCAGCGAGGGCATCGGGCGGGGCTGAGGTGGACGGGGGAGCACCCCTCGACCAGTGGAGGCGAAGGAATCGCCTTGGTCGATCGGACACGGGGTCTCAGACTAGTCAATATGGTAGGAGCGGCGCAATCCCACGCTCGGACGTAGGTTGCCCGTCTGGTCGTCAGGGGAGGCGTGAGGCATCCCCTCTCATGGCGTCAGTAGCCGAGGGGGTTGCCACCGCTGCCGACGGCGAAGAGCTGGCCGTTGGGCTGCAGCGCGTACCAGGTCCCTCCGAAAGAGGTGGTGCCCTCGCCGTTGGCGTCGCCCGCGGAGCTGTCGCCCGCGTAGTAGTAGACGGGGTCGCCCGACACGGCGAGCTGCGACGTTCCCCCGCTTCCCGGGGTGGTGGACAGCGACGCGGTCACTCCCGAGCCGGCACGCGGCGATCCCGAGTGCAGGGACACCGGCGGCCACACCGAAAGGCATGCCCCCGAGCAGGGTACCGGCCGGTGCTGGGGATTGACCAGCACGTAGAGGGTCCGTCCGCCTGGTCCCACGAGAACGGTGCCGATGCTGGTCTCCATGGTGGCGACGGTCGCCTCGCTGGCGGCTGCTGGCGTCCCAGTCGCAGTGGGAGCCGCGGAGGCCCCGCCGCAGGCCGCGAGGATCCCCAAGGTCGCTGCCACGCCGACGGCAAACGTGATGCGTTCGATCGGTGCTGGGAGCCACGTCATGGTCGGACACCTCCTGGCCTGGAGCAGAGCGGCGCTCGCCGGGCCCCGGCGCCCGCCCTCGCATCCCGAATCGCCTCAGAACCCTTTCGCTTCCTCGCGGACCTTCACAACCGAGGACACGCGCCGGGCCCCGGACGGGTTCACCTCATCCGTCCGCTGCTCCGCTCGCTATGAGTGATTCGCGATCTGGCGATGCAGCCGGGGAGCGCTTTCTGCCTAGCGGGTGGGGACGCGTGGGCGGCGATCAGCGCCGTGACCAGGACCACCGGCAGGCGAGAAGCGTCACCAGCCCTCGGCCAACGCCAGCGCGGCTGCTGAGCGGGTGGGCTCGCCCCCTGGCTGCGTGAGCCGGTCGGCGATGCCGGTGAGAAGCGCCCGGACGCTTGCCTCAGCCACGCGGTGAAGGAGCATTCGGTCCACTTGGCGCCCCACCCGACCCAGCGGAGGTTCGTATCGCCCCATCAGCTTGACCGAGGTCACCACGTCGCCCATGGGCGCGAACTCGATGTCGGCCTCCATCACCGGAAAGAGCTTGGGGGTCCCTGATGCTCGCCAGGTCAGGTGATGAACGATGCGATCCTCGCGGACGTAGGCGCTGCCGAGATCTACTACGACCCGCTTGCTCATCTTGACCGGCCCGGTCCAAAGCGGCAGCCGGAGCGAAAGCTGCTCGCCCTCCCGGTATGCAGCAGCTGCGGCATCGGCGAGCCAGCCGATTCTCGCCGCCAGGAGCTCGTCCCGCAGCGACGAGAAAGGGCAAGCGAGCTGTACGAAATCAGTAACGAGCATCGCGCGGCGGCAGCTGGCGACTGCCCCTCAGCCGGACTGCCGGGCCACTCTGATTGAGGCGATCGCGCCAGAGCTCGTGGTCTTGCAGAAGCTTGAGCGCCCTCTCAGCCTGCCTCTCGAGCTCGACGTGGAGCCGCTCCAGGCGGTTTGGCTCGTTCCCTAGCGAGGTCATGGTCGGAGGCTCTGCACGACGGCCGCATCAGCGGCCGCCAAGGATCCGGCAGCGACCTGAACGGGGCTCGGGTCACCCCGCGGCGCCAACCCGGGCGGAGATATGGCTCGTGATTCGATGTCCGGGTAGCTGTTCGTAGTGCCGCGGGCGGTGAGCCATGCCAGGGGGCAACGCTTGCCCTCTCGGAAACTGACGAGGAAGGGAAGCCCAGCCGCTGGCGTGCTCCGAAGCGGGAGGAGCCGGGAGCCGTCACAGGGAGGGATCTGGCCAGGGATGAAACTGGGGCATTGTCCGGAGCCATCGGGGCCGGCACAGACGCCGACGGCTTGGCGTGTCCGTGCGTCGAGGATGAGGATGAGTGGCTCGTCGCTCCGCAAACCCATACCCGTCTTCCTTGCCATGCCCGTCCGTGGATTCAGGGTCCACCAGCGTTCGGACAACGGCTAGGGTCAAGCGTCCACAAGATTTGGGACCTTTTGCCTGATTGCACGCTTCCCCGTCAGCCTGCTGACACACCTCACCCGTGGCCCTCGGAGCTGCGTGGAGAGGCGAATGGTGTACGGGAGGCGGCGGGCCGAGCCCCGGCGCTGGTCCCCGCGGTCACTGCCCTCAGGCAAGCCCCGGAGGTCGCCGAGCAGTTCCTCGAGCGCCGGCCTCGCAGCTTCGCGCCCGAATCGACATGCTGCCTTCAGCGCAGAGGCTGAGCACTGTCTATCCGGTGCCCCGACCGGCGGTGCAAGACAATCGTGACCGCGTGGCGCAGATGCTCGAGGGGTCCCTTCATGACGACGTGAACCCCTGATAGGCGGGAGGCTGTGGCCACTCGCGGCTCCTCGCTGGGCAGGGCCGTCCACAGGATGACCGGGATTGCCGCCAACGCAGGTCGACGACGCAGGTTCTCGATCAGCTGTAGCCCGTCCATGACCGGCATGTGCAGGTCGGTGATCACCAGAGACGGGCGACTTCGGACCGCCAAGCGGAGCGCCTCCATGCCGTGGGCTGCCGGCTTGACGAGGTGACCGTCCCGCTGCATGGCCTCGCTGACCAGCGTGCGCAAATCAGCCTCGTCATCGACGACAAGCAGGTGGTGGCTCACCCCATAGACCCCGTCTGGAGGTCTATCCCGTCGTCAGGGAGCAGCTGGCGTCACCGTCACTCGGTGAGCTCTCGGAGCAGACGTGCGGCTCGAGTTCGCCCGCATCGCCGAAGCGCTTCATGAGAATAGCGCACCTTCGCCTCATGGCAGGGTACGGCCGAGGATCACGGCGCGGCCGGAGGCCTGGAGCCGGTGGAAACGCAGCCTGGCGTAGAAGCTGAGAGCGCCGACGTTCCTGGAGTCGACGAAGAGGTGGACTCCGCGCGCGCCGGTGGCGAAGGCGGCTTCGAAGAACCTCCCCATCAGCCGCCGGCCATAGCCCATGCCCTGGAACTCTGCAAGGAGATTGATGTGGAGATGAGCTGGGTACGCCTCCACCCCATCCCAGAGCAGCAGCTCTGGCGAGTAGTGGAGCGCGAGCATGCTGTCATCAGGGCTCAAGGGAGGGTCGCGGGGGGCTGGGTAGCGGCCAGCCAGCCGAGGGATCCAGCGCTCCTTGCAGGCGCGCACGAAGACCGCTGTATCCGCTGTGCCGACGACGTAGCCGACCGCCCGGAACCCGCAATCGAGGACGAAGGCCCGCTCGGGCTCCAGGTAGACGTAGGGACCGAGGAAGATGTCGGGCAGGAGGTCGTCGCTCCGGTAGATACCCCGAGCGTCCCCACCCGCGTGCCCTGTGCGCACGCACACCTCGTAGAGGTCGGCGAGGTCGCGCGGTTGGTAGGGACGTATGGTCGCTGGGGGCGTCACCTCTCACCTCAGTGCCGGCGCGAGCGGGCAGTGCTGGGCGGACGGGAAGACGAGGTCCAAGATCAGTGCGATTCTGCCTCCTGCTCGGTTGGACAGCGATCCACCTCTTGATCGCGCCCGCCGAACAAGTATCCCGGTTGAGCACCGTTGGCCACCAGGGTGCCTCCTGAGCCAGGGCGGAGGGACTCTCATCCGTCCCGTCCGGTGAGAGCCCTCCACCGCTGGGCGAGGGGCCGGTGGTCAGATAGGGCTAGGCGCTGGGAGGCTGGTAGGCGGAGGCAGTTCCGGCCGCCGTCTGGCTCACGGCGTCCATCTCTTCGGCCGTTATCAGAACCACGGTACTGGTGCGCGCCGCCCCTGCCGCGCCGACGATCATGCTCGCGGCCGCGGCGTTGAGGTTGTCCGGCAGGTCCACGATGGAAAAGACGTCGTGGTCTCCGAACGCGTAGTAGTACGCCTCCAGCTTCCCTCCCAAGCGCTCAGTGGCCCTGCGGATGGCCTCCCGGCGCGCTGTCCCGCCCTCCTTGAGCGTGCCCCGCAGCCCCGCCTCCGTCAGCGAGGAGATCGTCAGGTACTTCGGCATCTCGTGTCTCCATGAACGGCGAGCGGTCCGATGCGGTCCGCCCCTGAGATTGACTAACAGCCGGCCCAACCTCTCGGCTACGGCCGGACCTCATAGACCGCGTTCATGAGCGACTCGGCGACCCGCCGGAAGCGGGTGAAGCCGGCTGCCTCCACCGCCTCCCGGATGCGGGCCTCGCCGGCCTGCGCCCCCAGGGCGACGCCGACCTCCTGAGCCAGCGAGTTGGGCACGCAGAGCAGTGTCGAGAACGCGTAGTAG
>DASPQV010000003.1:0-25430 GCA_035624785.1 Binatia bacterium
GCTCTCGTCGCCGCAGCCCCCGCCGGCCCCCGGGTGACCGGTGCCCGGACCGGCCGATCAGGTCGGCAGAGGACGCTGCGGGTGAGGCTCTCCGACCGGCCGGACGGACGCCACTGAGACCGCCGCGAGCGGGAGCCAGACCGTGACCGTGGTGCCCGCGCCCTCGGTGCTGGCGATGGCCACCTCCCCGCCCTGGGCCCGCACCAGGCCCTGCACGATGGCGAGCCCCAGGCCGCTGCCTCCCTCCTCGCGGGTCCTGGTCTTCTCCCCGCGGAAGAAACGCTCGAAGACCTGGGGGAGGTCCGACGCCGGGATTCCCGGCCCCTGGTCGTGGGCGTCGACGCGGCCGCGCCCGCCGTCCATCCGAACCGACCACACCTGCGGGGCCCCCGGCGCGTACTTGCAGGCGTTGACCAGAAGGTTGCGGAGCACGGTGGTGAGCGCGGAACGGTCGGAGCGGACGACCACCGGGGTCGCGGGAAGGTCGCGCACCAGCTGAGCCGGCATGCCCGGCACTCCCTCGTCCAGCAAGCGGGCCACCGCCTGCCCCAGGTCGACGTCCTCGGGGCGCTGCTGCGCGTGGGCATCCAGCCTGGCCAGGGTGAGCAGGTCGAGCACCAGCACGCGCAGCCGGTCCGCCTCGCGCGCCATGGCGCCCAGGGCCGCGGAGAGCGCGCCCGGGTCCTGGGCCGCGCCGCGCCGGAGCACGTCGATGTACCCGGAGAGGGCGGTCACCGGGGTCCGCAGCTCGTGCGAAGCATCCGCGATGAACCGCCGCACCCTCCCTTCCGACTCCACCTGGGCGGCGAAGGCGGCCTCGATGCGGTCGGCCATGTGATCGAAGGCGCCGGCCAGCTGGCCCACCTCGTCGCCGCGGGGCAGAAGCCGGCTCCGGGCGCGGAGGTCTCCGCCGGCAAGCTCGCCCGCGGTCACGGTCAGGCGGCGGAGAGGCCGAAGCGCCCGGCTGGTCAGGAAGAGCCCGATGATCAGCACCAGCAGGAGCACGGCGCCTCCTCCGATGGCCAGCTTCTGGAGGTCCGATGAGAGGACGTCGTCGACCGGCGTGGTCGGCTCGGATATCTCGATGACCGCCGCCGCCCGTCGCAGGGCGAGGTCGGAGCTGGCCAGGGGGAACCCGGCAACGAGGTCGGTCCCCACCGGCGTGTCCACTATCTGGTGCTGCTGGGTGGCGCTGTCGAGCACCCGGTTGAAGGTCGCGTCATCGAGCTGGGGCGGGTCCGCTCCAAAGGGCCGGACGAGCAGCCGGGCGCCGGCCGGCCCGTAGACCGCCACGGTGGTCGAGGCGCCCGACGTCTGGCTGACCAGCAGGGCCAGCAGGGCTACCTTCTGGCCGGGGGTGAGGACCTTGGCCGGCGAGTAGAGCCTCTCCGCCGTGCTCAGGTCGAACTTCAGCTCGCTGACCCGGTTCGAGATGAGGCTTCCCCGCAGGGTCAGGTACTGGAAGGCGCCCAGCCCGGCGAGGAGGACCGCGATCAGGACCAGGTAGGTCAGGGTGAGGCGCCAGCGCAGGCTCCGCAGCGCCGCGCCGAGGCGCTGCAGCACGGTCAACCCCCGCCCGCCTCCTTCGAGGGCGGGCGGGAAGGATCGGTGAGAGGCCCGTCCGCGGACCCGCTCGCCGGCGGCCTCCACGTCGACCCGGTGCTGACCGCGCGGAGCCGGTAGCCGACACCCCTCACCGTCTGGATCCGGCTGTGGTCCAGGTCACCGAGCTTCTGGCGCAGATAGCGGATGTAGACCTCGACGTTGTTCTCATCGCCGAAGAAGTTGTATCCCCACACCTCGTCGAGGATGCGCTGGCGAGCCAGAACCTGCTCGGCATTGGAAGCCAGGAAGTGAAGCAGGTCGTACTCGCGGACGGACAACTCGATCGGCCGGTCAGCGACGGTCACCTCGCGAGTTCCCGTGTCGATGCGCAGGTCGCCGGCCTGCACCACGCGGTTCAGGTCGGGATGGCGCCGCCGCAGCACGGCCCGGACCCGGGCCAGCAGCTCCCCGAACTCGAAGGGCTTGACCAGGTAATCGTCGGCGCCCAGCTCGAGGCCGTGGATGCGATCGCCGGTCTCGTCCTTGGCGCTCAGGATGATGATGCCGCGCTTGGCCTCGCCCGAGATCGCCCGGGTCATCTCGAAGCCGTCGAGCCTGGGCATCATCACGTCCACGATCACGAGGTCGGGCTTGAAGTCATCGACGGCGCGCAGACCCTGGCGACCATCGGCGGCGGTGGCCACCTGATATCCCTCGTGGCGCAGGCCGAGGGCGATGAAGTCCGTGATCGAGGGTTCGTCGTCGACGACCAGGATCCGGCCACGTTCGGACATGTCGTCCCGAGTATATGAGCCGATTGAGCCGAACAGCGACAGCGTAACCGCTTCTCATCGAGCTCTCAGCAAGGGGTGACCGTCGGCCGTCCCAAGCCGTTGGGGACGCCCGACCGCCGCGGCCCGAACCTCCTCGCCGTCCAGGGCGGCGGGGGACGTGGCTTCCAGGCGCCGGGCGCGACATAGGTCTCGTCCCGCCCGTCTTCATTCAATCAAATGAATGAAAGGCTGCCCAGCGGATACAACGGGCGCGCTGGACGGAATGTCCGGTTCGTGTCCGGGCTGACCCCCTAGCCTCGGCGGCGCGATGGGAGACGGCTCCGCGTTCTTCCTCACCAGGGCCGGGGATGTCCTGGGCGACATCGGCAACTGGTTCACCGGCCCAGCCGGCGACCCGAGCCGGATCCGCCAGATCGCCGGTCAGGTGGACGCCGTCAACGCCGAGTACCAGGGCAGCCGTTCGGCGCCTGGACGCACCCGGCAGATCCCTTCTATCGGCTTGTTTGACTTGATTACAGCGATCAGGCGAACCGACTTGCACGTCCCGGTGCTGCCCAGATATCCTTCCGGCCGCTCCAACCCAGCCAAGGATCCAGCATGACCAGCTCTGCCACGCCTAGCCTCCCCCAGACCGTCCCAGCTGGCTCCACGGCCAGGTCGCGCTGCTCGATTGTCCTGGCCTTGGCAGCGCTCCTCGCCGCGTGCGGTGGGACAGGCGCCAACACCGGACTGCCAACCGGCAGGCCGAGCAGCTCGCCCGCCGTCGCACCATCATTGAACTCGACTACCAGTCCTACCGCAATCGCAACTGCGACTGGGAGCGCCACCGTGCGCATCAACGGCAGTCTGGCGGTTGCTGCCGGCTACTGCGAGCCAGTGGACACACCAATCCCAGGAGCGGTGCCCGGAGGCAGCCTACCCCCCCATGACCTGACCGTGGTAGAGGAAGCATGGCTCCAGGTCCAGGCGACGCTCGTGCCGGCGTGTTCTGAGGTCACAAACCACCCACTGCCGGTCGAGATCAAGAACCTAACTAACGGGCTCATAACGGACGCTGAGCTGGCCGGTTGGGTAGACCTCGACATCAACAATCAAACCATCGAAGAGTGGGCGTCGCGCCATGCTCAGGGACCGTTCAGGCAATTCCTCTATCCGCCGGGTAATCAGGCGATCGCCTTCTTAGAAGACGGAGGAACGATAGCTAGCAGCAACTCCGCCTGCGAGTATCCCCGCAAGATCTACGCGGTGGCCGTAGATGCCGCAAACATGGCTCACATAACGGGGGGCCGAGTAACAACCGCCGGGGTGGGATACGCACAAGCCTGGGCTGGCCCGTGCACCTACCGCTGGAAGTCAGCCGACGGCCAAGCGACCGACTACCCGATCGCCGCAGGGCAAGAACTCCTCGAACTCGACGTGACACAGACGGAGGACGCAACCGCGTTAGGGCCTTACCTCGGGTTCATCGCTTCGGTGGATCCACGCGCTGATCAGGTCACCGGCAACATCCTTCTGGCAAGCGGAATATGAGAAACGGCTTTCTTATTGCTGCCGTTGGGGTCATCGCCAGTCTGCTAGGCCAGGCCACAACAGCCCTGGCCTCGTCTCAAGGCGACGGAGGCACGTCCCCGCCGCCTTGCCAGCAAGACGGCAGCTCGAGCACGAGCGGGACGACCTGGGAGATCACCGCCTCGGGCCAGTGGGTTCTCGTGTGCGCCGGCGCCTCGGCTGGCGGGCTCTCGGGAACCTACTCCCAGGGGACGAACGGGAGCGGCTACACCGCCGACAAGACCCCAGGCAAGCCCTGCAGCGTCGACATCAGCTGGGAGCCGGTGCAGGTCATGAACGCTCCCTCGACCGTCACCGGTGCGACGGAGATGACGGTGTACCCGGTCGCCTTCTGGACGGGGACCTCAGGAGCCACCTTCCCCCCGGTCGCGGAGAGCGACCTGGTGTGGGCCAGCGACACCCAATCGGTTCCCGGGGTCAACTGGAATGCCCCGTCCACAAGCCTCCCCCAGCCTCCCTCCGACAAGATCGGCGCGGGACTGGCCAACGGCGAGCTGGTGATCTCGTCGCTGGGCAGCGACACCCTCTGGGTGAGCCTCTCCTCCAGTGACACAACCCCCGGCAAGTGGGGAGCCGACGGCCTCTGCGACGACCCCGGGGTGGTCTCGGTCGTCTTTCACCGCGTCCCCGACGACGCCCCGCCCAGCCGGACCCCGGGGACGCCAGGGGCGGCGGCCCCTCCCAACGAGCAGCAGGCAATCAGCCAGGTTCAGGCGGACGCAGGGCAGATCGTCAGCGAGGCGCCCGCCAACCTCGTGGTCTTCGCGCCCACCTGCTTCTGGATCAGCCCCGCTCCCGATGGCCCGACCACGATCCCCGCCACCGTCACCGAGCTCACCGGCCCCCCCGATGCCAACGGGGTCTCCATCCACTACCTCTACTACCTCCAGATCGCACCATCAGCAACCCTTACCTGGTACTTCGGGGACGGCGCGTCCGCAACCTCCGACGCGGCGACGTCGGGGCCGGGCAACTGCGCGCCCAGCGGTGGTCACGTGTACAAGCAGGTGGATGGGACAGGGCCCGGCGTCGTCAACACCTGCCAGGCTCCGGACACCACGCCGGGCGTGCCCACGGGAGGCGCCACGGTCATCGCCTGCCAGGACGTCGACGTCACCGCCTTCATGGGCTGGAGTGACACCGAGGGCGTCTCCCACTACCAGTGCGTCACCGCCGGAGGTGGGACGAGCGGGACCTACGCCACCTTCGACCAGGCCGTGGCTGGCTGCACCGTCGATTACCCCCGCGCCCTCCAGCACGGCCCGACGACCCTGCCCGTCTATCAGATCCGGCCCGTTCCGATCGCCTGAACAGCCACTCGGCGGGGTCGCGCCAGCGCGGGCAGCGTACCCCCGACAAGGAGGATGAGGGAGCGTTGGCGCATCACCTCCGGTGGCAGTCCGAGCGCGACTCCGGGCGCGCGTCCCGCCGGCAGGCGGGGCGCGCGTCTCACCGAGATCGCGACAGCACCTCCACGCGCTCCCCGAAGTCGATCGGGAAGGACCGCTCCGGACCGTTGAAGATGCTGAAGTCCGCGGACGTCATGTGGGTCTGCGCGAAGCCGGCATTGAGGATGTGCGGCCGCCGTCCCTCGCCGCGGTCTGGAGCGAAGGGAGAGATGTACAGGGCAAGGTCGCAGCCCAGCAGATCGGCATGCATCCGGCCGACATTGCCGTTGTAACGCACCTCGCGAAACACGTAGCTCGCAGCGCGCTCGTCACCGAGGTAGGTGAGGGTATTGAGGTTGATGTCGGGGTCCGTCTCCAGCACGCAGACGACGGCCGGCGCGCCGGTCGCGACCTCCGACGCCGCATCGAGGTACTGCATGACCGGCCGCATGTAGTCCGTGACCTGGGGGACGCGCTCGTACCCGAGCGCGGCCGGGGGTGAGATCGGGTAGTAGACCCGCCCGATGCCGGTGTCGACGGCAATCCGCGACGGCAGCACCGGCACCGTAAACGGCCAGGTCATCCCCACGGTGAGCACCGTCCCGGCCACGCAGAGGATCGCGGAGAACAGCCAGCGCGCCTGCCAAAGCGGAACGGCGACCACCAGCGCCGCCACGATCAGCGCGACGGCGGGGAGGGATGCGGCGAGGAGCCGGCTGTCCTGGTTGTGAGCGGTGGCGACGATCAGGTACGGGATGACCGCCCAGGTGACGAGCAGCGTGGCGACCGCCCAGCCGCACCGGCCGCGACGGGTGGGGCGCCGGCGCAGACGGGAGAGCAGCCGAGCCGCGGCGACCCATGCCAGGGCCAGCAGGCCCACGCAGGCGACCACCAGCGAGACCGCGGAGACGATCACTCCGAGGGTGAAGGCGCTGAGGTTGTGGATGGTCAGGGGGTTCGACGGCCCGGTTCCCACGGCCAGTGGTCCGCTGCTCGCCGACTGGATATAGACGACCGTGGCCGCTAGATGGGGGATGTACCAGCCGAGGGCGAAGAGGAGAGTGATCGCAAGGGCGCCGGCCGCATTCGCGGCCCGGCGCCGCGCCTTTGGCCGGGTTGCCGGGTGACCGAGCTCATCTCGCACGGCGAGCGCCGTCTCTGCGCACACGACCAGAACCGGACCCAGGACGAAGATGGGGTACGTCGACTTGCTCAACCAGCCCAGCCCAGCCACGACGCCGAGTGCCAGGGAGGCACGCCATGAGGAGAAGCGGTCGGTCCGCAGCAGGATGGCGACGGTCAGCGCGACCACCGCCGTGGTCTCGAAGTCCTCCAGGACCTCGTGCGACAGGCCGACCATGAGTGGCATGGTCGCGGTGAGGACCATGGCCAGCAGCCCCGCGCGCCGGCCCAAGAGGCGGGCGGCAATGTCGCCCACGCTGAGCAGCAGGACCACCCAAACAAGCAGGCTGAGCAGGAGGGCGCTGGTGGGGGTGTCTCCGAACACCAGGAAGAAGGGGAGCGTGGAGAGCTGGAAGAGTGGCGGATGCGAGGGATCCCCGGTCCACACCTGCTGAATGAGGGCGCCGAAACCCCCGGCGTGGAGAGCGGTCAGGTAGTGGAGCGTGTTGTCCAGGTAGTAGGCCTGGTCCCACTCCGGGGTCCGGTGATCAGTGGCTATCCACGCGCCGCTGACGACGAGGACACCGAGCAGCACGCTGGCGCGGCCCAGGACCCATCCCACGGGCTTGGAGCGGAGCCGGACCAGTTGGGATCTCGCCGAGCCCACAAACCGCGGCAGCGCCTGCGCGACTGCGAAGGCCCGCGCCGCGGCGCCGGTATCAGTTCGAACCGGTCGGGCCGTCGCACCACCCCCTCCAACGCGGGAGCGGCCGGCGCTCAGCGCGTCGATCATCTCCCCGTATGCATGCCCGTACCCCTCCGACCGGTGGTTCCGCGCCACCACCTCGCGGCCGCGCAGACCCCTGTCGGCACACTTCGAGAGCGAGCCCGCGGACCCGGCGCAGGCCGACGAGATCCCCGCTGCGGTCCCGCGCTGGGAACAGCCACCCGGGGTGCCGTCCTCGACCAGCTCTGGCCCTCCGAAGGCGTCAAGCGGAGAGCACCGGGACCCCCAGCGCGATCGCCTCCAGCATGGAGCGCGTCAGCGACTTGATGGCGGAAGCGGAAACGAGAACGTCGCTCAGCGCGTGAGCCCGTCAGCAACAGCACCCGCATGCCCTGGTCGGGCATCCGCGATCCGATTGCGAAGCCCGGAAACCGCCAGCTCGCCACCAGGGTCGGGTGCAGTCGGACGGGTGCGCTCACACTGGTCTCCGGTGACCTACGTTGGCTGTCAGCGGAAGTATGAGGGGATCCAGATCCTGCCTCCCCTGCCTATCGCGACGGGCCAGCTGCTCGTGCACCCTCCGGGTGATCCCGGAGAAGGCGGGCGTCAGCAGGTTGGAGCCGGCCCTGGCGGCTGTGACCCAGGCGACAGAGGCTGCCCAGACCGTCTCGCTAGACTGCCCAGGATGAGCTCAGAGATGGGCGCCGCGGTCGAGGGCGAAGGCCAATCAGCAGGTGGGCGCCATCCCGGCGGGCTGCATCCGGTCAGGGCCCAGCTGCTGAGGTTGCGCAGGCCGGGTGTGATGGTGAGCATCAGCCTCGGCTACGTCATCGTGGTCTGCGGAATCATGATCTGGCGGGGCGTCTCGGTCTCACCCGACTGGCTGCTCCTGCTCTTCGTGCCGATTGCCCTGCTCAGCGGGCGGCTGCTCGGCTTCCTCCGCGATTGGGTGCCGTTCGTCGCCATATTCCTGGGCTGGGAGGCGATGCGCGGCATCGTCGCCAACGATGGCATCCCGGTCCAGGTGGCCTCGATCACCCATGCCGAGGAATGGCTGTTCGGCGGCCGCGATCCCACCGAGGTGCTGCAGCACGCGTTCAGCGGCGCCACCCTGAACGCGCTCGCGCTGATGGCAACCGTCGTCTACTTCTGCCACTTCGTGGTCCCGCTCCTGGTCGGCCTGGTGCTCTGGCTCAAGGACCGCACCCAGTACCTGCGCTTCGTGACGGCGCTGCTCGGCATGTGCTTGGTCGCCTTCGTCTTCTTCATGCTGGTGCCGACCGCGCCGCCCTGGTATGCCGCCAGGCACGGGATGCTGCCGGGAGTTACCGACCTCATCAGCTCGGCGCTGCCCAGCTACATCAGCCCCTACTATCACGTCCTCAATCCCAATCCCACCGCCGCCTTCCCATCGCTCCACGCCGCCTTCCCCTTCCTCGGCTTCCTGGCCCTGCGCCGTCCCTATCCGCGGGGATCGTGGATCCTGCTCGGATGGAGTCTTCTGGTCTTCTGGAGCGTGGTCTTCCTGGGTGAGCACTGGGTGGTCGACGTCATCAGCGGTGTGCTTCTTGCCCTCGGAACCTGGTGGGCATTGAACCGCTTCCTCGTCCCCCATGTCGCCTTGCTGCGAGCCGCTCGACCGACGCTGGTCGAGCGCGCTCCCTCCGCGGACGCACATGCCTGACCACAGCACCCGGATGCCGGAGCGCTCCGAGAACGGGTCGGCCCCCTCACGGCTCCGGCTGGGGCCAGGGCTGAGCGCCGCCGAGACCCACAGTCACACGATCGCCAGCGACGGCATGGTCACGGCGGTCGAATTGGTCCGGGCAGCGGCATCCATCGGTCTATCGGTCATCTGCGTGACCGACCACGACACCCTGCAGCCCCTGGACGAGGCCACCGAGATCGGGGCCGCGCTGGGCATCGACGTGGTGGCCGGGGAGGAGGTCACCTGCAGGTTCCCTCCCGGCATACACGTGGTCGGCCTCTTCATCCGCCGGGCGATCCGGATGCACCTCTCGGTCGAAGGCACCGTGGACGCCATCCATGACGCCGGCGGCCTGGCGGTGATCGCCCATCCCTTCCTACCGACCTGGTTCGCCTCGATCACCGAGCGGCGGCTGGCGCGGTTGCTCGAGACCCGTCGGGTGGACGGCATCGAGATCCGCCACACCGCCCCGGTGCTGCCGGGAACCTGGAGGCGGCTGGATGATTTCTACACCCGGCACCGGGACGGGCTGGGGGCGGCGATGGCGGCCGGGGACAGCCACTTCGGGGTGCACGACCTGGGGCGGAGGGTGACCGTCTTCCCGGGGTCAGGAGCCACCGACCTGCGACGGGCCATCGAGGCGCGGACGACCTCGCCGCTAGCCGGGCTGTCGCCGGTGGGCCCGCCGCTCTCGATGCGGCTGGGCCAGCAACGCCGGTCGCTGCTCGAGCTGAACCTCAAGCGCTGGCAGGGCAAGGTGGGCGGGCGGCGGGAGCTGTGAACACCTGCTGCACCCCCCGGGGCTACCGCTGGATATTCAGCGCCAAGCGGGCGGAGGTGGACGCGCGCCCTGCTGGGCCTCGGCAACGCCGCGTTCCGCCTCACCAGGCGTGAGTTCACGTTGTTCCTGCACAGCACGGGCGAGATCCGGCGAAATGTCGAGCAGTACGGCCTCCGGCGGATGGCGGAGCAATCGGGCGGCTTCTGGCAGGTGATGGTCTTCGAGGGCACCAGCGCCGCCTGAACCGCGCGACCCTCGCCGGCATCAAACCGGAGGCTCGAAGCGGGCGCGCTCCTCCAGGGCCACGGCACGGAACCGGCAGTCCTCCAGGTGGTCGTTGACCACGCCGAGCGCCTGCATGGCAGCGTAGACGGTGGTCGGCCCGACGAAGCTGAAACCGTGCCGCCGCAGCTCGGCCGAGAGGGCCCTGGATTCTGCGGTGAGCGCGGGCAGATCGCCGGTCGCTCGGGGTGGCACCGAAGGCCCGCGCGGCTCGTGCCGCCAGAGCAGGGCAGCGAGGTTGGTCCCCTGTTCCCGGAGCCGGACAGTCGCCCGGGCGTTGGCGATGGTCGCCTCGATCTTGGCCCGGTTGCGCACGATGGCCGCATCGGCGAGCAGGCGCCGGACATCCTCCTCCTCGAATCCAGCGACAGCTGCCGGGTCGAAAAAGGCGAACGCGCGCCGGAAGGCCTCCCGCTTGCGGAGGATGGTCAGCCACGAGAGGCCGCCCTGGAAGCCCTCCAGGCACAGCTTCTCGAAGACCCTGTTCTCGTCGCCGAGCGGCCGGCCCCACTCCCGGTCGTGGTAGCGGCGGTACTCCGCCGTCGTGGTGCTCCACGGGCAGCGGGGGATACCGTCGTCGCCAATCGCGGCCCCACCGACCATCAGCTGCCGCGGATCAGGCTCGGGTGCTGAGGACGCAGAACTCGTTGCCCTCCGGGTCGGCCATCACCACCCAGGTGACGTCGCCCTGCCCGATGTCGATCCTGTGGGCGCCGAGAGATTCCAGGCGGGCCACCTCTGCCGCCTGGTCGTCGGGACGGAGGTCGAGGTGCAGCCGGTTCTTCACGGTCTTGTCCTCGGGAACCTCGCAGAAGAGGAGGTCGGGGCTGTCACCGCCGGGCTCCAGCCACCACTCCTGGTCGTCGCCATGAGGCCCGTGCAGCGGGAGGGCAAGCGCCTGGCTCCAGAACTGGGCGACGCTCGACGAGTTGCGGCAGTCCACGACCACGCATTGCCAGCGAAGGCTCACCCGCCGAGTCTAGCGGGACTGCTCCCGGGCGCACCGCGCAGGACCGCCGGGTCAGCGGCCAACCTCGCGTCGCGACATTGCAAGCGTTGCGCCGCCGAAGCCGACCACGATGATGCCCAGCATGATCCAGAGCCCGGTCCAGAAGACACCGGTGACGAGGGGGGTTCCGTACAGGTGGAAGAAGGAGAAGTCCTGCACCCAATCAGGCCACCGGAACAGCGGCACGAACAGCGGCAGGTAGAAGCCGAGCACGGCGATGAACGAGAGCAGTCCCATGGCGATGCGGGGGACACGGGAGATGATCAATGCCCCCAGCGCGCCGTAGCTGAGGGCCAGCGGCACCAGAAGTGCCGTGGAAAGCACGAGCGGCCCGGTGCCGATGTCGAGCCCCTGGCTGGGCAGGATCGCGCCGGTCACCAGGGATCCGACGGCGGCGATGAGCGCCGACACCAGGGTGAGGCTGACGATGCGCTGCAGCACCACCCGCCAGCGGGCCACCGGCTGGGCGATCTCCATCTCCAGCCGTCCCTCGACGTCGTCCGAGGCCCAGCGGGTCACCTGGGCGATGGCGTAGGCGGCGAGGACCAGCGCGGCGATGCCGAACCAGATCGAGGACACCACGTACAGCGAGGGGTCCCCGGCGGTGCCGGAGGCCGTGAGCAGGCGGCTGATGCCGCCCATGCCCTTGAGCACGCCCCCCGTCGAGTGGGCGATGGATACGAGGAGCGCCGCGCCGATCGCGGTGCCGGCCGTCCAGCCGACCAGCCCGATGCGCTGCTGCCAGAGCCGGCTGAGAATGGCTTCGCGGAAGAACGGATTGCCGGATGGAGTCACCGTGATCCGCACGATGCGGCCCCGGCGGCGCAGCAGCGACGCGTACAGGTCCCGGCGCGCGAAGCCGAGTACCGCCAGTGCCACGAGGACCACGGCTATGGCAAAGAGGGAGACGGTCGCAGCCCCATCGAGGCTGCCTCCAGGCACCAGTGGGGTGGAGATGTCAGCGAGGTGGAAGGGGGAGATCACCGCCACCCCGACCATGCCGGCGTTGACCCGCGCCAGCGCATCCACGGTGTAGAGGGCGAGCAGGACGACGGTCCCAAGTCCCAGGGCACCCCGCCGGGTGGAGGCTAGCTGGGCGACCACCAGACCGATGGCGAAGCAGGCCATAGCGATGCCCACGAGAGGGAGGCACTGCCCGATGACGGCGCCGGCACTGGCGGATACCTTGGCGACCTCCAGCCCCCCGCCGATGCCCAGGGCGGTGAAGGCCGCGGCACCGAGCACCGCGGCGATGAAGGCCCCCGTCCCTGATAGCAGCGCCCTCACCCGGGCGACCGGGGTGGCGAGCCAGATCTCGGTCACCCCCCGTTCCTCGTCGGCGCGCACCAACGACACCGCCGCGGCCAGCCCCCAGGCCGCGAAGAGCAGGGTAAGGAAGGTCAGGCCCTTCCACCACATGTAGCCGGCCACGGTGTCCGGTCGCTGCGGTACGGGGATGAGATAGGCGAGGGCCGTGCCGATCGTCTGCGTCGCCTGGGCGAAGGTGGCGCGGGCGGCGGCGTTCGGGACGGCGGCGAGGTAGGTGGCGCCAGTGGAGTACGGCGCCACGAAGCCGATGAAGGCGATGGCCGCGAACCACCAGCGCTGGCTGCGCAACCCGAAGCGGACCAGCGGGGCGCGGCGCCGGCGGAGCCGCAGGGTCGTCGGTGGAACCGACGCCGTGGCGGTGCTCACGCCTTGACCTCCGCCGCGTCGCCGGTCCCGACCGGCTCGTCCCGGAATTGGGCGAGGAACACCTCCTCCAGCGAGGGCTCGTGGGTCACCAGGTTGAGCACCTGGCCACGACCCAGAGCCTCGAGCAGCGGCGCCACGCTCCCGTGCACGTCGCAGACGAGGTGGTGGTCCTCGGACGCCACGTGGTCGATGCCAGGGCAGGCGCGGATCGCCTCCAGCGGCACCTCGCCGGCGAAGTCCACCTCGAGGCGGTGATAGCGGAGGTGGTGCAGCTCGTCGAGGCGGGCGACCTGGACCAGGTGGCCGCGCCGGAGGATGCCGACGCGCTGGCAGATTCGCTCGACCTCGGAGAGGACGTGGGACGAGAGGAAGACCGTGGCTCCTCGCTCGCGGACCTCCTCGATCATGCGGAAGAACTCCTGCTGGATCAGCGGGTCGAGCCCGTTGGTGGGCTCGTCGAGCACCAGCAGCCGGGGGCGGTGCATGAAGGCGAGGACCAGGCCGAGCTTGCGCTTGTTGCCCGACGAGTACTCACGGAAGCGCCGTCCCAGGTCGAGGTCGAGCCGGGTGGCCAGGCTGCTGACCGCCCCCGCGTCCGCACCGCCGCGCAACCCCCCGACGTAGGCAACCACCTCGCGACCCCGGAGCGCCCCCCACTGGGGCATCTCACCGGGCACGTAGCCGACCTCGCGCTTCACCTGAACGGGGTGGGCCTGGCAGTCGATGGCGAAGACCTCGGCCCGGCCGCGGGTCGGCCGGATCATGTCCATGAGCAGCCGGATGGTCGTGGTCTTACCGGCGCCGTTGGGGCCGAGGTAGCCGAACACCTCGCCGCTCTCGACCTGGAGATCGAGGTCGAAGAGGCCCGCTCCCCCGCCGTAGTCCTTGGTCAGCCCCTCGGTGCGGATGGCGACATCCATGCTCAAGTCCTCATGTAGCCCAGGCGGCTGACCAGGGCGTCGAGCTCCTTGGTCCAGGAGCGGAAGAATCGGGCCGCTTCGTCGAGCCGGGCTCGCACCACGGGGTCGGGGGCGACCCCGGTCCCCGCCTCCAGGATCTGGGCCAATCCGCTGTACGCGGCGGTGATCTGATCGAAGAAGCGCCGGCTCATAGCGTTGGCCTCGTAGAGCGCGCGGCGGGAGCCGCGCTGCCCGCTCCGCCGGGCCAGGAGGAACTGCTCCAGCTGGCGCGCGGCGGTGCTCGCGTTGCTCTTGCTGATGCCCAGGTCCTGGGCGATCAGGTCCAAGCTGGCGGGCTCCGGGCAGAGGAGCAGGTAGCCCCAGATGTGGCCCTGGGTGCGTGACAGGCCCCAGCCCGCGAAGAACGTGCCGAAGTCCTCGATGACCCGCCGGCGCTCCTCGAGCCTGGCGTCGCCGTTGGTTGCTAGATTCAGCATGTGCTGAATATACCGCATGTGCAGGACATCGTGATGAATCCCGTGTGACGTTCTCGCCGGCGAGCGGCGCCCGGGCTCAGAGCCCCTCTTGGCGGCGGCGATACAATCGGGCCCTGATCGTGGCCGGCCCCCGCCGGGACGGCCGCCAGCCGGGCCCGCTTAGCTCAGTTGGTAGAGCAGGGGACTCTTAATCCCTTGGTCACAGGTTCGAGTCCTGTAGCGGGTACCAGGTTCGAGGGGTCGATGACCACGCTGGCCTGACAGTGGGCCGGGCGAGGACGTCTGACCGCTACCCCGGACTAGCAGCCGCCGATCAGGGCCACCCCCACTTCCCGCCCGAGGGCCGGTCGGCATGCGGCGGGGCGAGCTGGAGCTGCGTCTCTGACCAGGCTCTATCATCGTCGTGTGAGGCGGGACCGCAGGCGGGCATCGACGCGGTCTTTCGAGCCCCGCAGCATGGCGCGGCTGGAGTGCAACGCCTGGTACGGCTACTACCGTCGGGAGTGGCTCCGAGTCCTAGCCGCCGCGCTCGGCCTCGTGCGCGAGGGCTTCGGGCTTCCGTGGCCTCACGCGGTTTGGGGAGCATGGCTCGTGCTTCGCGGCAACCAGCTTTGGGCGCCGTACCCGGACAACGACCCCGAGGGGGCACGGCTTTGCATGGCTCGGTTCTACGCGTTGGTTGTCAGCACCAGCCATGAGCTCTTCGACGTCGATCGCGCAGCACGGCTCGAGGTGGAGTGGTGGAGGGTGCACCGGGACCTCCAGCATGACGTCGGCGGATCGGACCCCGAGGAGCTGACGCGAGCGCTGTGCCGGCTGTATTCGCACGTCTACCGCCTGCCGGAGCAGGCCGTCACCACGGCCGCCGCGGAGCGCGCCGCTGCTGCTCGCTTCTGCGATCGGTGGGTGGCCGAGGGCTGCGATCCGAAAAGCCCGCTGCTCAGGCGGGTCCGCGGCGCGCTGCTGCGCTCCTACTCGTCGCTGCGCGCCGCCGTCAGCTGAAGCGCAAGCCTGCCCACCTCGTGCGGACACCTGGCTCCGGCCCGGCAGTATGCCTCTCCTGAGCGGAAGGCAAGCTGCCTTACCGGCTGACAGAATCAGGAGCTGACATGAAAGGCACCACCTCCCTCGCCACGGTCACCCTCCCCAGAGGCCGCGTCCTCGAGATCGCCACGGCCGGGCCCGAGAGGGCGATGCCGCTCGTCTTCCATGGCGGCACCCCCTCCGCCGCCACGCTGTTCCCGGAGATGGTCGGGGCGGCGCTGACCCGGGGGCTCCGGGTCGTCACCTACTCACGGCCCGGCTATGCGGGCTCCACACCGCTCCACGGGCGGTCCGTCGCCGATGCCGCCGCGGACGTCACCGCGGTCCTCGATGCCCTCGGCGCCGGCGCGTGCGTCACCCTGGGGTGGTCCGGGGGCGGTCCACATGCCCTCGCCTGCGCCGCCCTGATGCCCGGCCGCTGCCGGGCCGCCGTCTCCCTCGCCGGCGTCGCCCCGTACTCCGCTGAGGGCCTCGACTGGCTGGCGGGCATGGCCGCGGAGAACATCGAGGAGTTCGAGGTGGCGCTGTCGGGAGAGACAGCGCTCACCCGGTGGTTGGAGACCGCCGCCAGGGCGATGAGCGCGGTCACCGGTGAAGACGTGGCCGCAGCATTGGGAGGCCTCGTCTCCGAGGTGGACCGCCGTGCCCTCAGCGGCGACTTCGCAGAGCGTCAGGCGGAGAGCATCCGCCGAGCTGTGTCCCAGGGGATCGCGGGCTGGCGTGATGACGACATCGCCTTTGTCCGCGACTGGGGATTCGAGCTGGGCGCGATCCGGGTGCCGGTGGCGGTCTGGCAGGGTGACCAGGACCGGATGGTGCCCTTCGACCACGGCCGCTGGCTGGCCCAGCACGTCCCGGGGGCGCGAGCGAGGCTGCGCAGCGGCGAGGGCCACCTCTCGCTGGGGGTTGCCGCCGTCGACCAGATCGTCGGGGACCTCGCCGAGCTGGCCGCACTCTGAGGGCAGAACGGCCCGGGGTCGACCGCTCCCCGCCGGGGATGGGGCCATCACGCCCTTGACTGGTTTTGGACACAAGTGTCCCAAATCCGGTACGAACGTCGAGGGTCATCCAAAGGCTCCCCGCGACGATCCCCGAGCCGCCGGGCGAGGCTGGGATCGGCCGGAACCGAGGGCCCGCGGCGGTTCAGGCAGTGTCGCTCTCCAGGACCCGCTTGAACTCGCTCAGCGCCGCCACCTCGCTCGCCATGGTGCGGCGGACCATCGGTGCCATGAAGAGGCGCTTGATCCCTCCCACCTCGGCCTGGAGGGTGAACGTGACCGTGGTTCCCGTGTCGCCAGGGCGCAGCTCGTAGCGGCCCACCGGACAGATGGGTCCGGCGAGCGTCCGGAAGCCGATCAGCCGGTCGGGCTCGAAGTCGGTGATCTCGATGTCGGCGCTGACCCGGCGCCCGCCGGGACCGCGGACCACCTGGTGGTAGTGCGCGCCCCGGCCATCGCCGGAGATGCGCTTCATCTCCACGACCCCGCGCCGCCAGCGCAGGTCGTTCTCGCTGTTCGCCAGCACCGCAAAGACCTCGCCCACGGGCCGGCCGATGGAGATGCTGTTGGAGGCTTCAAGCATTGGCTCTGCTCCCCTTGACCTGAACAGCGAGCTTGTCGAGACCCTCGTCCCACCCGACGCGGTATGGAGAGGCATCGTGGCCGGGTGGAAGCTGGGCGTGGCTCACCACCACCTCGGTCCGAGGGCCGCGGTCGTGGAACTCGACGGTCACCAGGGACTCGTGCTCCCCGCTGGCCGGCCCGGTGTCCCAACGCCACGTGTAGACGAGACGGCTGGGGGCCGTGATCTCGCGATAGGTCCCGACCAGGACCATGGCCGCCCCCTGGGGCGGCTGCATCACCAGCCGGTAGCCGCCACCGGGGCGCAGATCGATCTCCGCCTCGGGGCAGGTGAATCCGCCCGGACCCCACCACAGGCGCAGCAGAGCCGGGGTGGTCCAGGCCTCGTACACCAGGTGGCTCGGGGCCTCGATGAGCCGGGCGAGGCGGACCTGCACATCCCCTGGCTCCGAATCGCTCATGACGTCTCCTTCTGTGACCGGAAGTAGTCGCTCAGGGAGGTGAGCCGGGTGTCCCAGAAGCCGCGGTAGCGCTCCAGCCAGGTCGCGGCGGGCTCCATCCGGCTCCCCACCAGGTGGCAGTGGCGGACCCGCCCCCGCTTCTCGTGCTGGAGCAACCCGGCGCGCTCGAGAACCTGGAGATGCTTGGTCACAGCCGGCAGCGACAGCGGGAAGGGCCGGGCGATCTCGGTGACCGAGGCCTCGCCCTCGGCCAGCCGGCTGACGATGGCACGGCGGGTGGGATCCGCCAGGGCCTGGAACACCCGATCCAGGGTCCTGGCCTCGGGAGGCGGATACAAAGCCATTTGGTTAAGTATAACCGCTGGCAGCCAGCAGCCCGGGACGGGGACCCAGGCTCCGCCGGTCAGCCCACGCCCCCAACCGTAGGGGCGGCGTCAAAGGCCGGCCGCCCCCGCTACCAGGGAGCGCCGACGGCCCGTGCCAGGAAGCGATGGAAGGGGTTGGCGGCGGTGCACGCCGCCAGGTAGCGGTCGAGGAAGTCGACGGCGCAGACCTCCCCGTCGCTGAAATGAACATGCCACGTGAAGCTCTTGCGCTTCAGGTCCTCGACGTGCCGGTGGTTGGGGTCATAGCCCTGGGGAGCGCGCTTCAGGGTCTCCCCCTCCACCCCGAAGGCGGGATGGAAGCCGGGATCGGCGACGATCCGCTTCCAGGCGTCAGACCGGGCGACGATGGCGTCGCGGATGCGGTTCAGCGTGGCGGTGTCCGCCATGTGGATGCCTCCGCCTCCAAACGACTCCCCGGGACCCAACTGAAGGTAGAGGCCGGGCGCCGCCCCGCCGGCGCCGCGATCGTGGCCAAAGGACATGCCCACCACCGTCTTGTAGGGGCTCTTGTCGGGTGAGAAGCGGATGTCCCTATTGATCCGAAAGAGGGAGCCGCCCACCGGCCGCGGGTCGGCCACGAGATGCGAGCTCAGGGCGCGCAGTCGGGGGCCAGCATCCTGGATGAAGCTCAGCGCGGGCTCGCGGACCACGGCCTCGTAGCGGCTCCGGTTGGCCTGGAACCAGGCTCGATCGTTGTTGTGCCGGAGCTCGACCAGGAAGTCGAAGAGGGCGGGAGAGAAGTGGGCGGTTCGGGTGCTCATGGCACGTCTCCAGAGGTGGTCGGCGAGAGGCGCGGCTGCACCAGGAAGGCGGGGTGCGCCGGCGAGATCCGGGCGATGTCGGCATCCGGGGCATCCGGCCCGACGCCCTGGAAGAAGGCTCCGACCTCCACCTTCCAGCGCCGCAGGTAGGCGCGGATGACCGGTGGCTTCTCATCCTCGGAGAGTTCGACCAGGGTGACCGGCTCGCGCCGTCGGCCGATGCGGAGCTCCACCTGACCGCCGGCCCGGACGTTGCGCACCCATTGGGTGACCCCACGCGGGGCGACCAGATAGCGCGATCCCTGGTGGACGAGCAGGTTCACCGGCGTGGTCCGCCAGAGTCCGCTCTGGCGGCCGCGCACGGCGAGGACCCGGGAACCCAGGACGCTGATGCCGAGGCGGGTCAGCCCCGCCACCAGGCGGTTGAAAACGTTCACGGTGAACCAGCCGGGACGTGCATAGCTGTCGGTCATGCCCCCGATTCTCAGGGTGAAGGCCGCCGCGGCGCCGTCGGGAGTTGCAGCGGGCTGCGGAGGCAGTCATCACGCCGCCGGTCTCTCGCTGAGGGGCCAGCGTCCGGACTCCGCCGACTGACTGCTGACTCGTCTCGACGCAGGTCTCTGATCTGCCGGTGACCCCCGTGACCGCGGTCAGGCGGGTCCCTGGCCGCGACTGGCCGAGCGAGGCCGGATGACCGCATCGATGATCTCCCGGTACGCGGCGCCGTAGCCATCGGAACGGTGGTCCCTCACGACGATCTCCCGTCCTCGCGCACCCACGGCCTTCCGCGCCGCCGGCGAGAGGGTGAGGACGCGGTCCAGCGCATCCGCCAGGGCTGCCATGTCTCGAGCCTGGAAGAGCCACCCGGTCCGACCGTCCTCGACCACCTCGGGCACGCCGAACACGGCCGTGGCCAGCACCGGGGTGCTGACGGCCATCGCTTCCAGCATCGACCTCGGCAAGGATTCGATGTCCGAGGTCGAGACCAGCAGATCGCTCATCGCGTACCACGGCCAGATGTCGGGAGTGACCGGCAGGATCCGGATCCTGTCGCCGAGCCCGGTGCTGTCACTGAGCTGATGCAGGACGGTCGAGTACGCGCAGGGCCGGTCCCCGACGATGACCAGCCTCGTCTCGGGGTGCTTGGGCGCCGCCGCCGCGAATGCCTCGATGAGGCACGTCTGCGACTTTCGCTCCTCGACGGTGCCGACCGAGAGGAGGACGGCCGCACCGTCGGGGATGTCCTGCGCCCGCCGGGCCGCCGTCCGGTCGAAGGACCGAGAGAACTCGCTCAGGGCATCGGCGTCGACGCCGTACCTCACCACCGCGCGCCGCCCGGCATCGACGTATGGGGCGAACAGTTCGCCGGTGGCGGCGGCCTCGAAGACGACCCGGTCGACGGCGCCCAGGGTCGCCACCAGCCGGTCCCGTGCGTACGGATGCCAGTCACCGTGCCCATATGCCCCGGACAGCCAGTGCTCGAGCTGGTAGCTCTCGTGGATGCTCCAGATGGTGGGGACGCCGGCTCGCCGAGCCGCGTCGCCGGCCGGCCAGGCTCCGAGGGTGTTGAGCAGGACGACGTCGGCGGACGAGCCGCGGATGAACAGGGCAAGCTCGCGGACCTGTCCCTCGTAGGTCTCGACGTCGTCGGGCAGGGTGCGCCCGGTCACGATCACGTCGACCCCCAGGCGTTCGAGGTCGTCGCGGAGCACGCCGTCGGTCGGAGACACCACGGTGCACCCCGGCAGGTCGGGGACCAGGTGGCGGAGCAGCTCGTTGAGATAGAGCTGGCCGCCCCCGATGGCGAGGCTGTGGGTGAAGACCAGGAGGTGGGGCCGCGCGGACGCCGTCAGAGGCGCTGCGGAGCCCAGGGTCGCAGCGGTCCGATGTCTGAGCTCGGCGGCCCGCGCCGCCTCCTTCGCCGTGATCACCGCGGGGGACCGGCGGACGCGGCGCGAGGCGAGCTGCTCTCGATTGCCGGCGCCGTCGACCACGGTGACGGCGATCTCGACCGTGTCCGCCGTGAGCTCGGGGAGGCCGCCGCGAAACTCGAAGCCGGTGAGGGGTCCCAACCCGTGCACCGGGAGCGCCGCGATGTCGGGCCTCGGGAGCCGGAGACGGGCGAGGCCCAGGGGCCGACCCTCCACACTGATCTCGACACGGGCCGCGCCTCCCGTCCGTTTCGCCGCCCAGCCGGAGACGATCAGGTCGCGGGCGATCTCCGCTCCCTCCTCGGGCACCTCGAGGTCGCCGGCCAGGCCGCTTCCCACCAGAAGGAACCTCTTCTCGCCGACTCCGCGGCGCCGCCCCCAGCGGCCATGGGCCACCGCCCGGACCAAGAGGTCGCCCGGCGGCCAGCGAGCCACATCCACCCAGGCCGACCAGCCGCAGAGCGAGCTCGCCCCCGGCCTGGCCAGGTTGACCGGGACATCGGGACGGGACATGCCGACCTCGGCCCGGATCCTGGTCCCCTGATCGAAGATCAGCTCGACCCTGGACGCAGGGCGATCGCCCTCCAGAGCCCAGCCGACGAAGAGTTGCGGTCCCCGAAGCAGCCTGTCACCCGCCGGCCGGTCGAACCAGCCGCAGAGATCCGCCCGCGGGCGGCGCAGATGCAGGCCGGGCACTAGGACGCCGCCTCGTCCTTCTCGAAGGCGAACGGCCTCCCGGCGAGCGTCACCACGGGCTCGTAGGGCGCGAGGCGGTCGGCCGCCAGTTGACTGCTGATCAGGTGGTGCCAGGTCAGCCGGAGACCCTCGTGCAGGCCCATCGGCTCGTACTCGATGAGAGACCGCAGCTTGGTGATGTCGAGCACGATGGCGCTGACGTCGTGACTGCGCGCCGGCATGAAGTCGATGATCGGTGTGGTGCCGATCACGGTGCCGACCTGCCTGGCCAGCCCCAGCACGCTGCTGCCGCGTCCGGAGCCGATGTTGACCACGCCCACGTCCCGGCCCTCGGCGACGATGCGCGCCACCGCATCGGCGACGTCGGAGATGTGGATGTAGTCGCGGATCGCCGAGCCATCACCGATGATCTGAAGGGGCAGTCCGAGGGCAACGCGATGGAGGAAGACGGCGACCGCCCCCTGGCTGCGCTCCGGGCTCTGCCCGGGGCCATAGACGTTCGAGATCCGGCAGATGTGCACCGGGAAGCCATAGGTGCGGGCATACATCTGCGCATACAGCTCGCCGGCGAGTCGCGAGACGCCGTACGCGGAGAGGGGCTGGACTGGGTCGGTTTCACGCGCCGGCACCCGGGGCGGATTGCCGTACACCGTGCCGCCCGACGAGAGGTAGGTCAGGCCGGCCGTCGGAGCGCGGCGCAACGTCTCGAGGATGGTGAGCAGTGGCGAGAGCGTGCCGCGCGCGTCGGTGTGCGGCTGCTCGGCGGCTTCGGCAGGCAGCAGACCACCGGCGGCGCACAGCACGTGGTCGACGCCGGCCATCGAGTGGGCGAGCACACCGGGGTCGGTGGCATCGCCGATGTCGACGTCGATGCCCTCGAGGCGCGCCGCATGGGTGCGCGTGCTCTCCGAGCGGGTCAGCGCGGTGACCTCCATGCCCTGGTCGCGCATCCGGTTGCCCACGGCGGCACCCAGGAAACCCCATCCCACCACGAGGACACGGCGCGACCGGCTGCGGATGTCCACGACGAGGCGGGAGTATAGCGGCGGCCTTGCCCCTGCGACGCGAGCTCGAGGCACCCCTTCCAGCCGAGCGGCCGCCGTGGGGTCGAAGCCTCCTACACAGTGATGTGGAGGTCTGAGCCTGGTGGGCCCGCTTGGTCAACGATCAGCCCAGGCGTGGCCCCGCGTCACCCAGATCCCGGCTCAGAGGCCCGATCCGAGAATGCCGAATGTCCGGCGACGCCGCCGCGTGCCCTCCGGATGTCTTCAGCCAGTGCCTGGACGGCCCGTCCTGTCGACCCTGCCAGATCGCGAGCGCGGGATAGCCGGCTCCACAGCGCGGCGCCGCGAGTCGCCTGCGGTGCGAGGGCATCTCTCACCGCCGCCTCCACCGCCTCGACGTCGTCCGTGGAGGCACGCTGGAGGTCGTCCAGCCCGACGCTGTCGAGGGCCGCTGTTGTCTTCGCCGCCGGATTGAGCAGCACCGTGGGAACTCCCACGGAGAGCCCGATCACCGCCGGGTGGAGGCGCATGGTCACCAGGGCGCGGCGGTGCCCGATCTCGGCCGCAACCGCGGCCGGGGAGAGGTAGGAGGTCGAGGGCATGGCAACGTGTGCCGCCACCTCTGGCCCCAGACGCTCCCGAACCCGCCGCGCCAGGGCCGCGTCGTCTTCGATGCCGCGCCCGTCGTGGCCATGGCCCTGGGACGTCGAGAGCAGCGTCACGGTCTCCGGCGCGGCGATGTCCGCGATCCGCTCCACGATGGCGGCCAGGTCTGCGTCGTCCCACCTCGGCTGCAGAGGGTCCGCACCGTGGGTGGTGAGGACCACCGCGAGGCCGGACCCTTCTCGCGGCGGCGGAGGTTCCGGAAAGAGTAGGAAAGCGAGGTCCGCGGCGACCAGGAGCCGCTGCGGCAGGGTCCCGAGGTCCAGGGCATGGAGAGCGGAATCCGGGTCGCGCACTCCGACCGCCGACGCCGAACGGAAGGCGCGCCACAGGACGGCCCGCTCCCGAGCCCGGCTGAAGTGGCCGATCGACTGCCCGCAGAACGCGATGGGAAGGCCGAGGCCGACCACGGTGTCGTAGGCCAGCAGGCGCGCCCAGGGATCGTAGTGCTCGTAGAGGAACCCGCCGCCCTGGCTCAGCACCCCGTCCGCCCCGGCCACGAAGGCCTGGCGATCGCCGTCCCAGCTGGCGAGCTCCGGGCTGCCCCGTGAGATCCCCAGAAGCGCGGCCAGGGGAGGCACGATGTCGAGCTCGGGGTAGGCGTCCGCCACCAGATCGCACTGGTAGAAGGCATGGACAACCGAGGCGCCGGGAAGCACGGACCGCACCAGCCGTTGGGTGGCGAGGGCGATGGCTCCGTCGCCCGAATTGGCCGGCCAGGCGTCGGCCACCAGGATGCGCGGATTGCCGGCCGGCCAGGTCGTCACTCGGGTCATCCCGGGTTGCTCCCCTCCCCGGCGGCGAGCGCGAGGGCTCGGGAGAACGGAGGTCGCAGGCCCGCCGCCGTGCGCAGCCACTCCTCATAGGCGGCCAGGTGAGGGCCGACCGGGAACCTGGAGCGCACCAGGCCCCGGGCGTGTCTAGCCACCCTTGCCCGGGCCGTCGCGCCGGCTGCCAGGGCACGCTCTAGTCCCTCTTCCAAGGCCGCGAGATCGCCGGGGGCCACGAGCCAGCCGGAGCGGCCGTCCTCCACCAGCTCATCGAGCCCGCCTTCAGCGGCGCAGACCACGGGCACCCCGCACGACATCGCCTCCAGCACCGTCCGCGGGAGCGGCTCCTCGACCGACGCAGCAACCAGGATGTCGGCTGCTGCGTAATGCCGGTGGCGGTCTACGCCGGCGGGAGGGATCCGCACGGCCTCCTCCAGCCCTGCCCGAGCCAGGTAGCGTCGCAGTGCTTGGGGCGCGGGCTCCGGGCCGGTGCTCGCGAGCATCAGCCGAGCGTCGGGGTGGCGCTTCGAGACGCGGCTCCAGGCCAGCGTGGCGAGGGCCTGCGATGCCCCGGACCCGACCATGTCGAGGCCCAGGACCACCAAGCCGTCCCCTCCGGACCGGTGGGGGCCACGTTCGGCGCCCGCCCCCGCCTCCTCGCGGCGCCGCTCGATGGCAGCCGCGTCGATGCCCGGAGGGATGGTCACCACACGCGGGTGCGCCGCGTCCGCAACCAGCGCCCGTCGTGTCGCCTCGCACTCGACAATCACCAGGCCGCACTCGGCCAGCGCTGCCTCCATCCGCTCCCTGACGGCGGCCGGACGGGGGAGCCCCGGAGGATCGGCGGCTGGATGACCGGGAAGACCCTCGGTGGCGTGAACCGCCCAGACGCAGGGCACGCCCAGCCGGCGCGCCAGATCGGCAGCCGGCAGGTCTCGGAGGGTGTTGCTCAGGAGCAGGTCGTGGCGCTGCGGGGCCAGCCAGGCTGCCAGCTCGCCGATCCGGCCCTCGTACCCGTCGATGCTGGTGGTGGGGAATCTGCCGCAGATATGGACCGGGATGCCGGATGCCTCCAGCTGCCACCGCAGCGGACCGTCGGCGGTGGCCACGACCGAGCAGGAGAGGTGGGGCAGGAGCGCCAGCCCCTGGAGCAATTCGACCAGCGAGAGCGAGGGTCCACTCACCTGGAGCGAGCCGGCCAGGGCCAGAAGCCGCAGCTCACCCGGCGCCGCAGGCGAATCGGCGAACTGTCGCGCCGACAACCGCAGGTCGGTCCTTGCCCTCAGCTGGGCCGCCCGCCCATCCGGGTCCGGATCGGAGAGGGGTGCCAGCCTGAGGTTCGAGGGCGGCAGGTCGAAGCCCGTGCCGTCGTGTGCCACGACCCTGGCCCGGACCGTCGCGGATGTCGCTTCTGGTGGGACGGTACCGAGGTCGATCGGGTGCTCGAACCCGCCCAGGCACGCCTCGGGACAGGTGAACGCCCCCTCCAGGTCGGGACGCGGCACGCCGAGGCGGGCGCGCTCGGTGGGGCCGCCATCCACCGATATCTCGACCCTGCTGACCGGGTCCGGGGCGCAGAGGGCCCACCCCTGGAGCAGGATGCCGGAACGCTCAACGGCCTCAGCGGGCGCGGGATGATCGATGCTGGCGCCGAGAAGGACGGTCATCGGGGTGCGGGAGCGCGGGCACCCGCTGGCGGCCCGCCTGGCCTCGACCTGGTTGCATCCGGCCATCGCGAGTGGAGGCTTCTGGGCCGCTGGCGGGCTCGGCTGGCCAGCGCTGTCTTCAGTGAGGTCGCCTCAGTCCTCATCTGTTCGACGGCCTCCGCTGCGGTCCAGCGCAGCAGGGCTGCATAGAGGGCCAGGGCCAGGCGCGGGTCGCGCACCGTGCGAAGGACCTCCTTCCGGAAGATCGCCGGCAGCGCTTGTTCGACCAGCGCCCGGGAGAGCCGGGCGAGCGCGCGCGGATCGAGGCCCTCGTCGAAGGGGCAGGCGTCGAGCGCATCCACACAGGCCAGCATCAGCATGCTGGTCAGGCACTTGGCGCATCGCCCGCAGTTCCCGTCGGTGTTCTTCTCGTAGCAGACCTTGAGGCTGGTCAGCGCCTCGGGGTGGTCCG
>DASPQV010000004.1:0-6261 GCA_035624785.1 Binatia bacterium
CGTGGAGACATTTCGCAACCTGTGGCGGCGGAAGCTGCGGGCGGTGCTGACCATCAGTGGGATCGTGATGGGGATCTTTGCGCTGACCACGATGGGGGCGATGGCGGAGCACTTCAACGTGCTGTTGGCGGGGGGGATCACGTACTACGGGAACAGCATCCAGGTGGCCGACGACAACGGTGGGGGATACCTGGCGGTGTCGAGCCTGGCCGAGATCGCGAAGGTGAAGGGGGTGGCCGAGGCGTTTCCGTCGGTGATGACCCTGGCCAAGCCGGGGGCCACCGACGTGGTCAACTTCGGGCCGCCGGATTACATCGCCAACTGGGATCCGGTGGAGAACCGGTACTCGGCCTTCAAGATCTCGCTGGCCCAGGGGAGCTGGGTGAGCAGTGGGTCGCGGCTGGAGGTGGATCTGGGGTCGTCCTTGGCGGCGGAGTTCCACAAGCAGGTGGGGGACAGCATCGAGCTGCCGGTGCGGCCCAGCGATGCCAAGCCGGATTTCGTCAACCACCGCTTCACGGTGGTGGGGATCCTGGACCAGACCCTGACGGCGCCGGACAGCGGTGCCTACGTGAGCACCCATGACGCCCAGATGCTGCTTGGTGAATCGCTGCCGGCGGCGCTCAAGGGCGTGGTGAACCCGTACCAGCTGGTCTCGGGGGCGGTGGTGTACGGCCAGCCGGGGGTGAACCTGGATGACCTGGCGGAGCGGATCACCGCCGAGGTGCCCACGGTCAAGGCGACCAAGCCCAGTGACCTGGTCAACGCCTTCAAGTCGGGGGGCGCGATCTTCACCTTCATCACCACCGCGGCGGCGCTGCTGGCCCTGGTGATCGGGGGGCTGTCGGTGGTCAACACCATGCTGATGTCGGTGACCGAGCGGGTCCGGGAGATCGGGCTCAAGAAGGCGATCGGGGCCAAGACCCGCAACATCCTCGGCGAGTTCCTGGCCGAGGCGGGGCTGATCGGGCTGATCGGGGGGGTGGTCGGCTACCTGCTGGGACTGCTGCTGACCGCGATGCTCAATTCGGGGAGCACCAGCGGCGGGCTGTTCCTGATCACCCCGCGGCTGACCGCGCTGTCGATCGGTTTCGCGGTGGCCCTGGGGGCGGTGGCCGGGCTGCTGCCGGCGATCCGGGCGGCCCGGATGGACCCGGTGCGGGCGCTCCGGGCGCAGTGACCTCGAGCCGAGATTGGACCTGAGATTGGAGAGCAGAGCGATGCCCACCATCACCTTGGAAGGACTGACCAAGCACTACGGGCGCGCCGACCAGACGGTGCGGGCCCTGGAGGGGGTGAGCCTGGAGATCGAGCAGGGCGAGTTCGTCGCCGTGGTGGGTCGCTCGGGGAGCGGCAAGACCACCATGCTGGACTGCGCCGGGCTCTTGATGCGGCCGACCCGGGGCCGGGTGGTGCTCGACGGCATCGACACCGGCCGGCTCAGCGACCGCCAGCGGGCCGAGCTGCGCAGCCGGCGGATCGGCTTCATCTTCCAGGAGTTCAACCTCCTGCCCACCATGTCGGCGCTGGAGAACGTGCTCCTGCCGCTGCGCTATTCGGGGGGCGACCGGGCGGCGGGGCGGCGGCGGGCGGAGCGGCTGCTCGAGGAGATGGGGCTGGGCGACCGGACCAATCACCGGCCCAGCGAGCTCTCCGGGGGCCAGCAGCAGCGGGTGGCGATCGCCCGCTCCCTGATCAACCAGCCCACCCTGGTGCTCGGCGACGAGCCGATGGGGGAGGTGGACACCGAGACCGCCGAGCTGCTGCTCGGGCTGATGCGGCGGATCAACCGGGAGAGCAACGTCAGCTTCGTGATCGTCACCCACGACCTCGACCTGGCCGCCCGCACCGACCGGATCATCCACCTCCGCGACGGCCACCTGATCGGCGACGAGTGGGTCCCCCACCTCGAGGAGGCCGTGACCCCCGGCCGCTCCTGCGGCGCCGCCGCCGCCCAGGCCCTGCTCGCTTAGCGATGAGAATGCCCAGCGGTGGTCCCGACCGGAGGCCTGAACCACTGCCGCGGGCCCGACTTGAGGAGTGATTCCAGTCATGATTCAGCAGAGGGGATCCAGCGGCGGCCTGATCGCCGCACTCGTCCTCGGCGCCGCGGTTTGCGCGGCCCTCATCACCTGGGGCTTGGTGAACGCGTTCGCCTCGGCGGCGAGCCGGACCGCCCAGATCCACCGCAGCGTCGCCGCCAGCGGGGACACCATGACAGTTTCATTGGACAGCGAGGACCTGACGCTGGCGGTGAGCGACGACGGCCGGGTGCACCTCGATGGCAGGGTCAGCTACCGGGTGCAGCCGCCCTCGGTGGAGATCGCAACCTCCAGCAGCGGCCTGTCGGTCACGGTGTCGTGCACGGGATTGGTGGATGACGGCTGCTCCGGCAGCCTGACCCTGGCCGTGCCGGCGCACGTGGCCGTGAGCGCGGCGACGGCCTCCGGGAACCTCACTGCGGCCAGCCTCGACAACCTCTCGCTGCGCTCGGATTCGGGCGATCTGCGGGTGAGTGATGCGGCCGGCTCCCTGAGCCTGGAGACGCTCTCCGGGGACATCACGGGGGCGGGGCTGAGCGCGGCGGCCGTCACCGCCGATGACGATTCCGGTGACGTCTCGCTCTCCTTCATCGCGATCCCCGACCAGGTCTCCGTCCAGGACGCCTCCGGTGACGCGACCGTGCTGCTCCCACCGGGCGGACCGGCCTATGCCGTCGACGCCAGGTCCCTGTCCGGGGACAGCTCGATCGGTGTGCCGACGGATCCGGCGTCCGCCCACGTCATCTCGGTGACGGTGGACTCGGGCGACGTCTCGGTCGCGCCGGGGGCCTGACCCCCCCTCTCCACTGCGGCATCGGCCGCAGCCCTGGTGACCAGGCTGCCGGGGCCCTCCCGCCGGCGCGCGGGGGACCCGGCAGTAAGGCAAACCCCCCACGAAACTCGTCGGCTGGCCGGATGGCGAGCTGAGCCCTAGCGTCCTAGGCTTGCGCCATGGTCAGCAGCCCAGCGCGCTCGGGGTCGGCGGTGAGCCCGGGGACGGCTCCCCGGATGCGCCTTCGCCAGCTCCCCGGCGACATCGTCTCAGTGCGCACCTGGCTCTCGACCATCCACCTCCTGGCCGGTCTGCCGGTCGGTGTGGTGGCCTTCGGGCTGCTGGTCGCCGGCCTCTCCGCCGGCATCTCGATGCTGGCCGCGTTCCTCCTCGGCGTCCCGGTGCTGGTCGGCACCGCCTGGGTGGCCATCGGCATCGGCCACTTCGAGCGTGGTCGCTTCGCCCTGTTCCTCAACGCGTCCATCCAGCCGCCGCCCAGGGCGGTCGGCGAGGGACGGTGGTGGCGCCGCTTCGTCCGGCCCCTCGCCCTCGCCTCGACCTGGCGCCAGATCGCCTACTGCCTGCTCTGGCTCCTGGTCGGGAGCGTCGACTTCTCGATCACGGTCGGGATGTGGGCTCTCTCCCTGGCCCTCATCTGCCTCCCCGCCTACAACTTCGCGCTGCCCGGCGGTGGGGCCAGGATCGGCGGTCTGGTGGTGGGCGGCCCACTCGCGCTCTCCATCTCGGTGGTTGCCGGGCTTGTCCTTCTCGTCGGCGTGCCCCAGGCGGTCCGCGGCCTCGCCAGTGTCGAGGCGCGGCTGGCCGGCGCCCTCCTCGGTCCGGGCAGCGCCAGGGTGCTGGCAGCGCGGGTTGCTCAGCTGGAGGACAGCCGGGCCCGGTCGCTCAGCTCGGCCGAGGCCGAGAGGGCGAGGATCGAGCGGGACCTCCATGACGGTGCCCAGCAGCGGCTGGTCTCGGTGGCCATGGAGCTGGGCCGCGCCAAGGCCAAGTTCGACACCGACCCCCAGGGAGCGCGCAATCTCGTCGACCAGGCCCACGCCGATGCCAAGGAGGCGCTGACCGAGCTGCGCCATCTGGTCCGGGGCGTCCGCCCGCCGGTGCTGACCGACCGGGGCCTGGACGCCGCGGTCTCCGGTCTCGCCGCCCTCAGCCCGATCCCGGTGGCGGTCAGCGTCGACGTGCCCCAGCGGCCCTCGCTGACCAGCGAGTCGATCGCCTACTTCGTGGTCGCCGAGTCCCTGGCCAACGTGGCCAAGCACTCGCGCGCGCGCCAGGCGTCGGTGGACATCCGGACGGTGGGTGATCGGCTGCGGCTCACCGTCCGCGACGACGGGGTGGGCGGTGCCGACCCCGGGGGGAGTGGGCTTGCCGGTCTGGCTGGACGGGTGGCGGGCGTCGATGGGACCCTCCGCATCGATAGTCCCCCAGGTGGGCCAACCTTGATTCAAGTGGAGCTGCCATGCGCGTCGTGATCGCCGAGGACTCGGTGCTGCTCAGAGAGGGCCTGGCCCGACTGCTCGAGGACGCCGGCTACGAGGTTGCCGCCACCGCGGCTGACGCGGAGAGCTTCCTCCGCGCTGTCGAGGCGCAGCAGCCCGACGTCGTCGTGGTCGACGTGCGCATGCCGCCGACCTTCACCGACGAGGGCCTGAGGGCCGCGCTCGTGGTCCGCCGCCAGTGGCCGGCGGTGGGGGTGCTGGTGCTCTCCCAGTACGTCGAGGAGCGGTATGCGACCGAGCTCCTGGCTGACCGCAGGGGTGGGGTCGGCTACCTCCTCAAGGACCGGGTCGCCGACGTCACCGAGTTCGCCGACTCTCTGCGCCGGGTCGCCGAGGGCGGCAGCGTCCTCGACCCCGAGGTGGTCGCCCAGCTGCTCGCCCGCAGCCGGAATCCGCTCGCCACCCTGACCCCCCGGGAGCGCGAGGTGCTCGCCCTCATGGCCGAGGGAAGGTCCAACGCGGCCATCGCGGCCAGCCTCAACGTCGGCGCGGCGGCGATCGAGAAGTACATCAACAGCATCTTCAGCAAGCTCGAGCTTCCTCCCACCGAGGGCGACCACCGGCGGGTACTCGCCGTGCTGCGCTACCTCGGCTACTCAGGAGAATGAAGGGTGGCCATCCCACGACCTCTCAGTGGCGGCCGGCTCGCCGCGCTGTTGATCGGAGTGCCAGTCGCGCTCGCGTTGATCGGCTGGGGAGCCCTGAACATCGTCGCCCTGGCCGCTGCCAGCAGCATCAGCGTGAATCGCAGCGTGGCCGCCACCGGAACCACGGTGTCCGTCGATATCGCGGGGGGTGATCTGCAGCTCAGTCCGAGCCCCGACCGGCTGGTCCACGTCAAGGGTGTCGTCGACTACAAGCTGCTGCGACCGGCGGTGAGCGTCAGCTCGTCAGCCTCGGGGACCTCGATCGGGCTCTCCTGCCAGCCGATCGTGGTTGATCAATGCTGGGCCAACCTCGACATCGAGGTCCCCGCCCGCGAGGCGGCGAACGCGTCCGTGGTCAGCGGCAGCATCAGCGCATCCGACCTCGACAACCTCTCGCTGTCCTCGGTGTCCGGAAGTCTGTTGGTGAGCCAGGCCTCCGGAGTGGTCGACCTCAGCACCACCTCGGGCCAGATCACCGCCCTCGCGATGGGCCCGGCCTACGTCACCGTGAACGCCGTCTCGGGCTCGGTATCACTCGCCTTTGCCCAGGCGCCGGCTCGGGTTTCGGTGCAGGTGACCTCGGGCAGCGTGGTCGTGGCGGTTCCGACCCAGGGCCAGACCTATGCCGTCGAGGCCCGGTCGACGTCCGGCGGGACCTCGATCGGGGTTCCCACCGACCCGACTTCCAGCCACGTCATCTCGATCTCCACCACGTCGGGGAGCATCTCGGTCGAGCCTGGCGGCTGACTCGCTGGCCCTGGTCAGCCCCATGCTGGCGGCACCGACCTGTGCGTTGGCGCACCTTGCCAGCCGCCGGTCCAGGCTTGAATCGATCTCGTAGCAGCTGCCGCCGCGGCGGCACACTTGCCAGCCGCCGGTCCCGGGCTGAGTCGATCTCGTGGCAGCTACCGCCGCGGCGCCACACTTGCCAGCCGCCGGCCGGTCCTTGGGGGCATCTGGTGGCCCGGTTCAGCGGGCACTGAGGTGAGCCTGTCAGGCCATCCATCCCCAATCGGTAAGGCAAACCCCCGTAAGGATTCGTCGGCTGGCCGGGTGGCTGGTCTCACCCGGACCTCATAGGCTTTGACGGCGAAAGGATCACGCATCGGTGATCCGAGTGCGACCGAGAGGAGCTTCGTCGTGGAGACATTTCGCAACCTGTGGCGGCGGAAGCTGCGGGCGGTGCTGACCATCAGTGGGATCGTGATGGGGATCTTTGCGCTGACCACGATGGGGGCGATGGCGGAGCACTTCAACGTGCTGTTGGCGGGGGGGATCAC
>DASPQV010000005.1:0-56128 GCA_035624785.1 Binatia bacterium
TCGATCAGCGAGAAGACGGTGCGCAACCACATCAGCAACATGTACGAGAAGCTCCAGATCTTCGACCGCTCCCAGGCCGTCCTCTACGCCGCTCGCAAGGGCCTGGTTCAGCTCTGACGATCCTCAGTCCCCAGCAGGCCCCGCCTCCTCCGCCCGAGTTGAGGCGGGGCCGCCACCCATCCGGAGGGGCGAACCGGGGGTCAGGCCCCTTCCGGCACCGGTTTGAGGTGCCCAGGCGGCGGTAGACTGGGCGGGCAAGCCGGTCGGACGGCCGCGGGCGGGTTTTCCGCCCGAGGAAAGTCCGGACTCCGAAGAGCAGGGCGCTGGGCAACACCCAGTCGGGGTGACCCGAAGGAGAGTGCCACAGAAAAGACACAGCCGCCGGCCCCGTTGAGGGGCCCCCGCAAGCCTGCTTGAGGGGGAGAACCGGCGGCGACGGTGAAATGGTGGGGCAAGAGCCCACCGGCGGTCGGGTGACCGGCCGGCCCGGCAAACCCCGCCCGGAGCAAGGTCGAACAGGGGCGGGCACGGCTTCCGTGCCCAGGGGCTGCTCGCTCTCACGTCCCGGGTAGACCGCTCGAGGCGCCGGGCAACCGGCGTCCCAGATGGATGGCCGTCCCCCGCCCGAGGGTGGGGACAGAATCCGGCTTACAGACCGGCTTGCATCGTTCCCCGGCCGCCCCAGTGGATGCGCAGGCGGTCGGTGGCGACGGCAGTGCCCCGACCAGCCGGGACGGATGTCCCGGCCAGGGGGGCTCTGCCCATTGCCTTGGGTGCTGATACGAGCGAACGTGGCAATCAAACAGAGGAACCGGCTCAGGTCCTAGGACCCTATCACGTCACGGTCCTTTGGGCCTGTACGATCATGATTGGCGTGTTGGCGGGCAGGGAGGCTCACAAGTGAGATTCCAGTTCAGACGGATCCCGCGGAGGGCTGCGTTCGCGATCGCGGGGGTGGCGCTGCTCGCAGCCGGAACCACCGTGGTCGCCTCCGGCGGCTCCCAGGTCCAGGTCGTACCCCCGACCGGCTCCGGCTACCAGGTCCCGCCCGCGGCGTATGACGTCAGCGGCGGACCGGTCACGGTCACGTTCTCCTACGACGCCACCAACCTCACCACCACGAGCATCACCACCGACGTCGAGTTCGACGTCAACGGCATCGGCTCGGTCGAGCTGGCCGGAACGTGGACCGACGTCAGCAGCGGATATCCGGCGCTGACCGAGACCCAGCTGGCTGACGCGGTCGCCAACCATGAGATAGGCGGGCTCACCTTCCTGCCCAAGAGCTACCAGTCGGTGACCCTGCCCCCCGGCACCCCGGTCACCGTGACCTCGACCGTCGTGCTCAGCGAATGCGGCTACTACCAGCTCGACAGCGCATCGGTCAACAACGAGGTGAGCGGTCTGTTCGCCACCGGCTTCGTGCGGGTGATCGGCTGCACCACGCCGACGCCAACGCCGACGCCGACGCCGACCCCGACGCCAACGCCCACCCCCACCCCGACGTCGACACCAACTCCGACGGCGACGCCGACGCCCAACACCGTCGGGATGACCACCACTCCCGACCCGCACAGCCCCGTGCCGGTGGGAACGACGGTTCACGACACGGCGACGCTGAGCGGTGAGACTGCGGACGCGGGAGGCGTCATCCACTACTACCTCTACACGGGAACCCCAGCCAACGGCAGCTGCGGCACGCTGGTCGCGGACCTGACCCCGACCGACAACGCTGTCGTGGACGGGGTGGTTCCGAACTCCGTCGGATACACCTTCGACAGTCCAGGGACCTGGTACTTCGTGGCCGTGTATTCCGGGGATGCCCACAACGCCGGCATCAGCGGTGGCTGCGGCGACGAGCCGCTCACCGTCGTCTCCACCTCGACTCCGACGCCCACCCCCACCGGTGGGGTCGGTGCGGCCACGACCAGCCCGACGCCCGGCGTACCGACGCCAGGCACCGGTGCGGCTCTCCCGTCCGGTGAGCTGTGGATCGGGCTGGCGCTGCTGGGCGGTGGGGCCGCCCTGCTGCTCGGAGCTCTGGTCGTCGGCCGGCGTCCGCGGCCTGTCTGATCGCCTTCCTTCGACGCGCTGCCCGGGGGCCGTCCCCTTTTCGGTCCCCCGGGCAGCTCTTCGCTGGCGGTCACGCCCCGGTGAAGATCGTCCGATCGAGGGGGAGGGCTCGTATGGGCGGTGAAGCGGGTGTCACGCCCGCGAGCACTCCGGTTGCGAAACCGTTACGTCCATCCAACAAAGCAACCGATCTGTGAAACGACCCCTGGGATAGCCCGGATCTCCGTCCTCCGTCCGAGCCAAGGTGACGCCTATGGCTCGGCGAGGGTGGTCCAGAGTGTCCGCCCTCGGACACAGGAGATCGCTGCCCATGGGCACCCACCGCCTCTCACGTCGGCGCGCTCTCTGGAGACCTCTCGTCGGCGTCGGACTGCTCGTCGCGGTTGGCGCCGCTGTCCCCTCGGTGATCGCCCTGCGGGCCGCCTCGGCCCCGCTCGCCATCCATGTCTCGGGCAACCACCTGGTGGATGGCGCCGGCGACACCATAACGCTGCACGGCGCCGACCTCTCCGGTACCGAGTTCGCCTGCGACCAGAGCGGTGGGCCGACCAACCGCGGCTGGAGCATCTACGGCGGCCAGCCGCTCGGCCAGCTCAGCACCTACCAGGCGATGGCGGCATGGAACATCAACGTCGTCAGGGTCCCCCTCAACGAGGATTGCTGGCTGAGCATCAACGGGGTCAACCCGTCCTACGGCGGGGCCAACTACCAGGCGGCGATCGCCACCGAGGTGAGCCTGATTCACCAGGCGGGGATGATCGCCATCCTCGACCTGCACTGGAGCGCGCCCGGCAACTGGGCCGCCATCGCCCAGCAGCCGATGGCCGACGCCGACCACTCGGTCGCCTTCTGGTCATCGGTGGCGAGCGCGTACAAGAACGACCCGGCGGTGATCTTCGACCTGTTCAACGAGCCGTTCCTTTATGGCAGCTATTTCACCAACTCGTCCCAGGACCCCTGGCAGTGCTGGCTCAACGGGTGCTCGATGAACCAGTTCGTCTCCGCTGACCAGATCGGGCCCAGCGGTCAGAGCACCGGCTACACCCAGAGCTACACATGGCAGACCGCGGGCATGCAGCAGCTCATCAACGCCATCCGGGCGACCGGCGCCGTCCAGCCGGTGCTGGTCAATGGTGTCGACTGGGCGAATGACGACTCCGAATGGCTGGCCAACGCTCCCACCGACCTCGCCGGCCAGATCATCGCCGGGGCCCACGACTATCCGGGTGAGACCTGCGACACCACCTCCTGCTGGGACCAGCAGCAGGCGCCGATCTCCGCTACCTACCCGTTCCTGGTCGGCGAGACCGGCGACACCACCACCGCGCCGGTGAGCTTCCTGCCCACCTTCCTGCCCTACGCGGACAGCCACGGCTGGAGCTACCTGGCCTGGACCTGGAACCCCTGGACCTACACCAGTGACGTCCTGATCACGGACTGGAGCGGTACACCCAACGCTGGCGAGGGTGCGTACTACAAGCAGCACCTGCTCAGCCTGCCGTCCAGCCCGCTGCCCAGCTCCTCAGCCACCGCGACGCCCACCTCCACGACCACGCCGACACCGACGTCGGCCCCGACCCCGACCGCCACCCCGACGGCGACGCCGACAAGCTCACCCACAGCCTCGCCGACCAGCTCACCCGGACCCACCTCGGGTGGGCTTCCCATCACCCGGACGATCGGCATCAACCTGATCGGCGGACACGCCGGGGACCAGACTCCGCTGAGCGCCATCCCCGGTGAGATCCAGGACGCCGGCCAGAACCTCCACGTCAGCTGGGTGCGCCAGGACTTCGACTGGTGGCGGGTCAACCCGACCGGCGGCTCGACCTACGACTGGTCGGAGACCGACCCGGTCATGGCCGCAGCGGCCAAGTACGGGGTGGGTGTTGTGGCCATCCTGGGCTCGATCTACTGGCCTTCGTCGACAGCGGTGGTGCCCAGCGTCTCCCAGTGGACCGCCTATGTGACCGCCTTCATGCAGCGCTACGAGACGGTCTGGAAGCCGGAGGGCCTCAAGGGCCTGGTCGTCGAGCCCTGGAACGAGCCGGAGAACAACTGGAACGGCACCGCGGCCCAGTGGGCCACCCAGATCCAGCTGCCCGCCTACCAGGCGGTGAAGGCGGTTGATCCGTCGGTGCTGGTCACCATGGACACCGTGGACTGGTCCACCGGCGGACAGTCCTGGTGGCAGCAGGTGGCGACCGCGCTCAAGGGCCAGCAGTTCGTCGACCTGCCCGGCTACCACGACTACGCCAACAGCGCCCAGAGCTGGGCCTCGTCCTTCCGGGCCTTCCTGGCGAGCAATGGCATAAAGTACGACGCTCTCTGGTGCACGGAGTTCGGGGCCGCGATGACCCCGCCGGCGCCGTCTGGCGACACCACCCACATCACCGTGCTGCAGAGCCAGATCCCCCCCACCCTGGCGGGCAGCGGCGGTCCCGACGCGATGTTCTACTACGCCTACAAGGATCTCGCGGAGGGGCCGAGCGGTGGGCCGTACACCGTCCACGAGAGCTACGGCCTGATGGACGAGAACGGCAACCACTACCAGAGCTACTCGGTGTTCCAGCAGCTGATGGCGGCCGCGCCGGCGTCCGACCCGACGCCCACGCCCGCACCGACGGCGACCCCGACACCCGCTCCCACGCCGGCGCCCGTGGCAACTGCCACGCCGGCGCCGAAGGACACGCCCACCCCGCCGCCGACACCCACGGCAACTGCCACGCCGACGCCAAAGCCCAGCCCCACAGCCACGCCGACGCCCAGCCCCTCGCTGACCCCCACCCCCGTGCCCGGCGCGGCGCTGCCCTGGAGTGACAACTTCAGCTCGGACGCCGTCGGCAGCGTGCCCGCCGGCTGGGCGGTCTACGGGACCAACGCCGGTTTCGCGGTCGCCAGCAGTGACGGCGGACACGTCTACTCGCACAGTGGCTGGACCGCCGCCACCTGGGCGGGCTGCCCCACCTGGACCAACTACCAGCTCAGTCTCGGCATCAAGCCCAGCGCGTGGCTCAGCGAGGTCGACACCGTCCTGTTCCGGTACCAGAGCAGCGGCAGCTACTACGGGGTGCGGTTCGGCTGGGGCGACCAGATCCAGTTGACACGCGCCCAGGGCGGGCTGACCAAGGTCCTGGCCAGCGTCACCACCTCCTACTCGGCGAGCTGGCACCAGCTCACCATCGTGGCCAACGGCTCCTCGCTGAGCGTGGCCATGGACGGCAAGACCATCCTGTCCGCCACCGACTCGGCCTTCTCGAGCGGCGAGATCGGCTTTGCCGCCAATGACCCTGTCGAGTTCGCGACGGTCAGCGTCACCGCCGTCTCAGGCGGGTCGACGACCTCCGCGGCACCCTCCACTCCGCGGCCTTAGGAAGGCAGGTGGGGGCCGCGGTAGCGGCCCCCACCTCCCCCGGTAACTGGGCGCAAGTCCCGGCGGGTGCAGGGACAAGCGGCGAGACCGCCGGGTTCCCCATGCACCTCGCGGGGAACGGCCCATTCCGCCGCGGTCGTCCGCCGCCTACCTTCGGACTGGCAGGACCGTTCAGGGGGCAAGTGTGAACATGGGCGGGACGGGGACGCTGGTGGTGGCGATCGCCGGCGGGCCGGTCCTGCTCGCCTCCCTGTATCTGGTTGTCCTGGTCATCGCCGCGCTGAGACGGCCACCCGCAGCCCGGCTGGGCCGGGGTGACAGCCGGCTCGCCGTCCTGGTGCCGGCTCACGACGAGGAGGATCTGCTGCCGCGCTGCATCGCCGCCCTGCGGGCCCAGGACTACCCGGAAGAGCGCTGCCGGATCGTGGTCATCGCCGACAACTGCACCGACGCCACCGCGAGGGTGGGCGCCGATGCCGGTGCGGAGGTCATGGTTCGCACCGACGCCGAGAGCCGAGGCAAGGGCCGGGCGCTGCGCTGGGCGATGGATCGGCTGCTGGCCGAGCCGGACCCGGTTGACGCCATCGCCGTGGTGGACGCCGACTCGGTGCCGGAACCCGGGCTGCTCCGTCACCTGGAGGGTGCGCTGATCGCGGGCGCCGAGGCGGCCCAGGCTGACTATGTGGTGCTCGGCGGCACCGGCCACGGGGCCGCGCTGCGCGAGGCGGCCTTCCTGCTCTTCCACCGCGCCCGCTTCAGCGGCAGGGCTGTCCTGGGACTTCCCTGCTCCCTGGTCGGCAACGGAATGCTGTTCCAGCGCCGCCTCTTGGAGCGGCTTCCCTGGAACGCCTTCACAGGCGCCGAGGATCTCGAGTACTCGACCGACCTGCGGCTTGCCGGGGTGCGTCCGTGCTTCGTCGGCACGGCTGCGGTGGCGGGCCCGGCGCCCGGATTCGGGAGAGCGGCCGCCACCCAGCGGATGCGCTGGGAGGGCGGGCGCTTCCACGTCGTGTGCACCCGTCTGCCCAAGCTGCTCGCGGGCGCGCTGCGGCGCCGCGATCCCGGTCTCCTCGACGCCGCCATCGATCTGTCGGTGCCCCCCCTGGGCCTGCTCACCATCCTCTGCGTCCTTGGCAGCTCGGCCGGGATCGCTGCGGCGATGACCGGCGCGGTGCGGCCCTGGGCGGGCGTCTCCTGGTGGGCGGCCTTCCTGCTGCTCACCGCGTACGTCCTGATCGGCCTGCGAGCCGCCGGGGCGCCGGCCTCGGCGTATCGTGCGCTGCTCCTGGCTCCCCGATTCCTGGTCGCCAAGCTCGGCACCTACGCGCGGCTGAGCCGTGGACTCCGGGCCGACCGCTGGGAGCGCACCGAGCGCGAGGGCCAGCAACCGGTTGAGCCGGTCCAGGGGGCCACGCCTGCCGTGCCGGCGCCGCCGCGCCAGCGGGTCAATGTCTGCGGCATCCCCATCGACATGGTCGACGAGACCCAGGCAGCGGAGCGGATCATGGCGGCGGTCGGCACCCCGACGCTCCTGCAAGTCAGCACCGTCAACCTCCAGTTCCTCGTCACCGCGCGCCGAAGGCCGGAGGTCAGGCGGGCTCTCCAGGGCTGCGGCCTGAACGTCGCCGATGGCGCCCCGGTGATCTGGCTGGCTCGCCTGCTCGGCCGGCGGCTTCCCTCTCGGGTCGCCGGCGTGGACCTGGTGCCGATCGTGATGCGGCTCGCCGCCGAACGCCGAAGACGGGTCTTTCTGCTCGGAGGCACCGGGGGGGTCGCCGCCGAGGCAGCCCGCGTGCTCCGCCGCCAGAACCCCGACCTAGTCATCAGCGGGATCTTCGAGCCGGCGCTCATGCCCCTGGAGGCCATCAGCGACGAGGAGATCCTGGGCCGCATCGGCAGCGCTGGCGCCGACATCCTGCTGGTGGCCTTCGGCCATCCCAAGCAGGACCTCTGGATCGCGCGGAACCGCGACCGCCTGCCGGTCTCGGTGGCGCTGGGGGTGGGCGGGACCCTGGACCTTATCGCGGGGCGTTTCCGCAGGGCGCCCGGGTGGGCTCGCCGCAGCGGTCTGGAGTGGCTCTTTCGGCTGCTCCAGGAGCCGCGCCGTCTTGCCCTCCGCTACGCGGCATGCGCCGCCTGGCTGCTCGGAGTCCTGGTCCCGGTGGCCGCGTGGCAGCGGCTGGCGGGCGTGCCGGTGATGATGGACGGGGAGCCGCCAGAGCCTCTTGCCGCCGAGGCCGCTGCGGCCGGTCCCAGCCGGTGACCCGCACTGCCCCCCGCCGCCTCGACGGTGTCGACGGGCTGCGAGCACTGGCGGCCCTGTGGGTCGTCCTCTTCCACATCCGTGCCTTCAGCGGCGCGCGCCTCGGACCCCTTGACCTGCTGGTCCGCAGCGGCTCCACCGGGGTCAGCCTGTTCCTGGTGCTCAGCGGCTTCTGCCTCTACCTGCCGGTGGCCCGGGGGGGTGCCGGCAACTTCCGGACCCTGCGTTTCCTTCGCCGGCGGGCAGTCCGGCTGCTCCCCGCCTACTACGCGTCGCTTGCCGTCGTGCTCCTGGTCACCGTCCTCACCGGGGGCAGCATCGGGCTCGCCCGGGTGAGCGGCATCGCGGTCCTGGTCCAGACGGTCACCCATGTGACGATGACTCACTCCCTCTTCCCGAGCACCTTCTACGCGCTCAACGGCGCGTACTGGTCCCTGGCCCTGGAATGGCAGCTGTACCTGGGGCTTCCCCTGCTCGTGATCGCGGCCCGCCGTCTCGGACTGGCGCGCACCGTCGCCCTGGTGGTGGCGGTCAACGTCGTCTACCGCGTTGGACTGCAGCTTGCCATCGCTCTCCACGCGGTGGCCGGCACCTCGCTGATGGCAACCGCCGTGCTGCCCAACCTCCTGCCGGGACGCTGGGCGGAGTTCGGCCTCGGGATGGTCGCCGCCCAGCTCCACGCCTCGGGGCGGATCGCGGGGTGGGCGCCCCACGCCGGCTGGGCGATCCTTGGGCTGGTCCCCCTCACCGCCGTCGCGGTGCTCTCTCAAGGCAGCCCGCTCGAGCACCTCCTCTTCGGAGCGGTCTTCTTCGTCCTGCTCTGCATTGTCCTGAGCGGCCGGAGCTGGGTGAGCCGGGCCGTCTCCTGGCGACCCCTCGCCGCCGTCGGGGTGATGTCCTACAGCCTGTACCTGGTCCACCAGCCGATCGTGCAGGCTGTCTGCTTTGCCCTCCAGCACACCGGATCGCCGCGGATGGTGTTCGTCGAGGTGCTTCTCCTCGTGCCGGGGATCCTTGTCGTAGCCTGGCTTCTCTTCGTGACGGTGGAGCGCTGGACCCTGCGCTCGACGGGAGGCGCCGAGCCCGGCAGCCCGGAGGCCCTGCTGCTGGCCCCCCTCAACCGTCTGCGCCGGCGTCCCCGCCCTGCCGAGCCGGTCATCGAGGTCGCCTGAGCGCCCTCCGTGTGACTGGGATCGGCCCGAACTGGGAGGCTGCGGTTGCCCGGGCCGGCCTGGCAGGGTGACGAGGTCAGGCGGCGGCAGCCCGGTGGAGGGCGGCGGTGATCCTGGCCGGCCGGTCCCCGCGCTGCTCCTGTCCGGCCAGGATCGCCTTGCCGAACCGGGCATGGCACCAGGGGCATTCCCCGACGTGCCGGGCCACGGCGCCGAGGCGGTCCTTGCGCAGGGAGGCAAGCCTCAGGTTCTCGAAGACGTAGGCAACCTGCCCGCACTCGCCGGGAAGTGTCTCGTCGTACTCGATCTTTATGTACGCCTCGCGGAACCGCTCCCGGGCCCGGTGAAGGATCCCCTGGACCATTCCCGCAGACATCCCCAGCGCCCTGGCGGTCTCGGCCTCAGAGCTGCCGCATATGTCGCGGAGGATGAGGACGTCGCGCTGGCGGTCGGGGAGCTCGAGAATGGCGGCCCGGACCAGGCGGCGGGTCACGTCGAGCTCGAGCGCCTCCTCGGGTCGCCCCGCACGATCCTCGTCGGCCAGGCTGCTCAGGGCGGGCTCGGTGTCTCCAGGGTGCTCCAGCCGTGCCCGGCGGGCCCGGCGGCGCAGCTCGTCGACGCAGAGGTTGGCGGCGATGCGATGCACCCAGGCGCAGAGATTGCTGTCACCGGCCAGGCGATGGGCCCGTTCCAGCACCTGGCAGAAGGTGTCCTGGAGCACCTCATCCACCGTGTCGGGATCGTGCAGATAGTTCCAGCACATCCCGCGCAGCCGGCTCTCATAGCGCAGCATCAGGATTTGGAAGGCGTTGCGGTCACCGCTCAGATGGGCGGAGAGCAGCGCGAGATCGTCGTCCGACGATGAAATGCCGGCCATGACCATTGCCCCCCGGAGCCAATCCCCTGACGCGACCCTGCGGGCGGGATCGCATCCCCGTCACTTGGCAGTGTAGGCCGTGCAGGCGGACGTGTCACCGATTGCGGGACCCCTCTTTGGGGGGCTGGGCATGCCCAGTCCAGACAGTCACGTCTGGGCCGCACCCCCAAATCAGGGTTCTGTGTCCCGCAATTGGGGGAGGTGGCCTGTCCCGGCACCGGCCCGGGATCCCAGGGACAATCGCCCACCCCGGTCACTCCAGCTTCCCATCGATTCGAACGCTGATAACGCCCACGATTGATCCATGCTCACCGAGGGAGATGTGTCCCTGACAGGGGTCAGGGTCACAGCCGTCCCCCGCCTTCGCCTGACCGAGGCCCCGGCACCGGCAGGGAGCCGGCAGGTCGCGGCGCGGATCGCCGTGGCGCACTGGCGGTTGGGTCTCATGGTCGCCGACATGCTGGCGGCGATTGCCTCGGTCCTGCTCGCGGTGGTGGGCCGCTTCGGGGTCAGCGAGCCGCTCGGTCCCACCGCGCCCTACGTCGGCCTGATCATCGCCAGCCCGCTGGTCTGGCTCGCCCTGCTCAGCCTCACCGGCACGTACAGCGAGCGCCGGATCGGGAGCGGCGCCTCCGAGTTCGGTCGGGTCGCCCAGGCCGGCCTGTGGTTGCTGGCGGCCATCGTGGGCGTTTCGTACGTCTCCCACTCGGAGCTCTCCCGCGAGGTCACCGCCGTGACCGTGACCGCCGCGACCGCCCTGACCGTCGGCGTGCACCTGCTCGGGCGGGTGCTGCTGCTCCGGCGATTGCGGGTGGGTGGAGCTCTCCATCGAGTCATCGTGGTGGGCACCGCCTCCGAGGCTACGTCGTTGGTGGACCACATCACCCGCCTGCCCCATTCCGGGCTCCGGGTCGCCGGCCTGTGCCTCGCCGAGCAGGAGCCGGGCCCGGACGGTGAGCGGCACCTGGGAAGCTCGGTGGAGGACATCATCCGGGTCGCCCGGGACGCGGGAGCCGACACCGTCGCGATCGCCGGATCTGCGATCTTGAGCGGATCCGAGTTGCGCCGCCTCTCCTGGGACCTCGAGGGCACCGGGATCAGGCTGCTGGTCGCTCCCGGGGTCACCGAGCTCGCCGGTCCGCGACTTGTCGTGCACCCGCTGGGGGGCCTCCCCCTGCTGGTCGTGAAGGAGGCGCTCTTCAACGGTCCGACGTGGGCGCTGAAGGCGGCCGTCGACCGCGTCGTGTCCGCTCTGCTCTGCGTCCTGCTGCTTCCCCTGTTCGCCGCCATCACCCTGGCGATCAGGCTGGACAGTCCCGGCCCCATCCTCTTCCGGCAGCGGCGCGTCGGCCTCCACGGCCAGGAGTTCACAGTTCTCAAGTTCCGGACCATGCGTGACGGGGCCGACGGCGAACGCGAAGACCTGGCCGCGCTCAACGACCACGACGGGATCCTGTTCAAGATTTTCGACGACCCCCGGATCACCCGGGTGGGACGGCTTCTCCGGCGCTGTTCGCTGGATGAGCTGCCTCAGCTCTGGAACGTGCTGACCGGCTCCATGTCCCTGGTGGGGCCGCGGCCGCCGCTGCGCTCCGAGGTGGAGCGGTACCCGGCCGACCTGCGCCGGCGGCGGCTCCTGGTCAAGCCGGGGATGACCGGTCTCTGGCAGGTCAGCGGCCGTTCCGACCTCCCCTGGGCGGAGACGGTCCGTCTGGACCTCCAGTACGTGGAGAGCTGGTCGGTGCTTCTCGACGTGCTGGTGCTCTGGAAGACGCTGCGCGTGGTGGTGACGGGCCGCGGCGCCTACTGACGCGGCGGCTCTGCCCTTCGCGGCACCTGCGCCCGGGCGTTCATCATTGGCGCGGGAGATGACCCCCCTGGTGTCGCGGCGGAGCGCAGACGTCGTCATCGTGGGTGACAGCCTCACTGTCGGGGAGCACGCCTCGGAGCGCCACCGCGGCTATGCCCCGCTGGTCGTCGATTCGCTGCGGGCAGCGGTGGCATCGACCCCCTTGTCGGTACGGGTCATCGGCGTTTCGGGGAGCAGGGTCGGCGACTTCGCCCGCCGCGCGCTGCCCTCCGGGAAGAGGCTGGTCGTGCTGGAGCTCGGCACCAATGACTGGCTCGGATACCGACGCGACGCGCCCTGGGAGGTAACTCCGCTTGCCGAGTTCCGCAGCGACTACGGACGCCTCCTGGATCGCCTTCTTGGCCGCTTGGAACCGGCCCTGGTCTGCCTGGGGGTCTGGGGTCCGGAAGGCGGGCGCGGCGGGGCCGTGGCGGGACCGGGGGGCGGCCCCGGGGTCCGGACCGAGGAGTTCGATAGGGTCATCCGCGCCGAATGTTCGTCCCGGGGTGGGGAATTCGTGCCGCTGGCTGCCCTTCGCGCTGACCCGACAACGTGTGGTCCAGCGGGACGCTGGACGCCGTTCGGGATCTCCGATGAGGGGCACCCCAACGACCGAGGTCACGCGCTGATCGCAGCGGCGCTGCTGGCGGCATGCTCCGCGACGGTGCGCCGCGGGCGGCCGGGTGCCGGTGCCCCACGGGCCTAGAGGTTCGACCCTTCCCGTGACTGGCGCCTCCCCTGCGGTCAGCTGGCGGCGGCTCCCACCCCGGGGCTCTTGAGCATCTCCAGAGCGGCCGCGGCCACGGCGCCGGCGCTCAGCTCTGCCAGACCACCGACCCCACGACAGATCGGCGATTCGCAGCCGGACAGGACTCCCCATCTGCCCAGCTCGCACCAGCTGCCGGGTGCGCGACTTCCACCCGGCTGGATCAGGCGCCGGCTGGGATTGGGCTCCATTCCGGTGTGACCGGCGTCCTCCGGCCCCATGAGGACGACGCTGGGAGTCGCCACCGCGTCCGCGACGGCGGAGGCAGCGCTACTCACGCAGACCAGCAGGTCAAGGCCGCGGATGATCTCGACCAGCTCGCCGAAGCTGGTGCGCCCGGCCAGCCGGATGGGCGCATCGGGCAGCTCGGCGGCAATCTCATCGGCGAGCCCGACCTCGTTGGTCGAGCCGGTGATCACGATGCTGGCGCCGGCCGTCCGCTGCAGCGTCGCGGCCACCTCACCGAAGCGCTCCGGCAGCCACTGCTGGCATGACCAATCGGCCCCCGGGTGGATCCCAACCAGCGGCCGCCCAGCGCCGCTGAGCATGCGCCGAGCACCGGCCTTCTCCGGGGCCGATGTCCAGAGCTCGACCGGGCCACCGTCCTCCGCCACGCCCAGCGAGGCCAGCACCCGGGCGTTCTCCTGGCGCGAGGACTCCACCCTCATCGGGGCCGGCGCGAAATGGGTGTACCCGTCGGAGCCGTCGCTGACGCCGGCTCGGATCGGCGACTCGATGGTCCCGGCGAGACGGCGCATCGCTCGATTGCTGCGGTGCAGCACCAGGGTGGCGTCGTAGCCACGGCGGCGCAGTCGCAGCCCCAGGGAAGCGACCACCGCGCCCTTTTCGACGCGACCCCATGAGCTGCCCTTGTGCTGGAAATCACCCCACTCGATCACCTGATCGACATAGGGACAGCCGGCCAGGACCGGCCGGGCGCTGCGCAGCGCGAGGACCTCGATGCGCGCCCTCGGCAGCGCAGCCCGGAGGCTGCGCAGCGCGGGGGTGGCAGCCATCGTGTCGCTGAGGTGGCCGTACACGATGACCAGCAGGCGCCGGCAGCCGATCAGGCGCTCCATTGGGGAAGGTTGAAGCTCATCCGGCCGCGCGCCGCAGGGCCTATCGGTACGGCCACGTCATGAGTGTGGCGCGGCGGCGAGGCGCCCCTCCATGGGCGAGATCGCACCAGCCTGTGTTCGATCGCCCACCGGAATTGGGGCGGCCTCCCGGGTCGGTCCCCCTGATGCACACAAGGATCACGCGGAGGGAAGGGTGTCGACCAGGCCGAGCTCGACCAGCACCCGGGCGTAGCGGGCCATGGTCCGCGGCGTGACGTTGAGCAGCCGGCCCGACGATCCGCCGCCGGCGAGCCAGGCGCAGAGCTCGAAGAGGGCCGTGCCTCGTCGCCACACCGGGCCGGTGAAGGCCCACAGGCAGGTGTCGATGGTCCCAGCAAGCCATCCCGGCCGGCCGCCGTCCAGCAGCCGACGCTCGGCGCGTCGCAGGTCGGAAAGGGCGTTGACGGTGATGAAGGGCGTCCATCCGTCCCATCGTCCCGCCGTGTAGTTGAGTGCGATGAGGCCGTCGATGTCGACGACGGCTCGGGGCTGCCCTCCAAAGGACGCGGTGGTGAAGGCGTACTCGAAGCCAGCGCTCCGCACGGCCTGGAGCACCCGGCGCCCCGGCGGCCCCGGCTGGAACTCGGTGAAGGGCCGGATCGGTTCGAAGAGGCGGCCAGCCGGGCTCTCGCGGATCAGCGCCCTGAGCGATCTGCGGTGGGCGTGCGTGGCGTCATCGGTCGGGCTCGAGCCGAGGGGCCGGGGTCGATACCGCAGCCGCACGTAGGGAGGCGCGGCGGCAACCGAGACTCGCCGGGAGCGCTGCCGGATCAGGGGCGCGTCCATCACCGGCCACCACCCCCGGGGGATCCTCTCCCGGCTGCCGAGGCGCCTGGCGAGCTCGTCGACACTCCGGGACAGCGTCGCTGCGAAGCGGCTGACCGGGGCCGCCGATTCGATGAGGGCACCACCGCCGGCGCTGGCCAGGAGCAGCTCCACTCGCGGAGCCAACCCTCCCTGCTCGGTCGGGAACTGGGTGAGGGTGAGCGGCGGTTGGGGCATGGCCGAGAAGCTCGCCGTGGTCAGCACCAGTCCGGCCGCCAGGGAGGTGAGGCCGAGGATGTCGGCGAGCGGGTACAGGCTCTCCAGCTCCCGGGCCATGCCGGTCCAGAAGAGGAGTGTGCTCACCACCCGCCCCTCCCCCGCCCAGGCGCGGAGCTGGGCGTCGTCGGGTTCGGAATCAGGAGGGGGAGGGGGCCACGGACCGGCCGCCTCCTCCAGCACCGGAAAGGGCGGCCGGCCGGGGTCGACCAGCTGGAAGGCGGTTCCCAGGCGGGAGAGAGCCAGGAAGTCGCGGTCGTCCTGCTGGCGGCCGCAGACGACATCCACCTCGCCGAGGGGTCTGGCCAGGCGTTCCACCACCCGAGCCTGGGGCATGCCATGGATGCCGATCCAGCCCCGCCGGATCGCGGTGGGAGCCCACCGTCCCACCAGCTCCGCGTCGCCGAGCAGGAAGCCGCGGCGGTGGTCGCGCCAGCGCTCCGCCATCCAGGCGGTCTCGGCGGCCGTCGAAACGGTCTGCTCTGCCCTGACCGGAGTCGCCTCCGGGAGAGCGGCTCCGGCAAGCCAGAGCGTCTCGACCTTGCGGCCGCGGCTCAGGCTGCAGATCGCCTCGGCGTCGCCCTCGGCCACCGCCAGCAGACGGCGGTGGACGATCTCGGGAAACGCGAAGGCGCCGAGGCTCCCGCCTGCCACCCGGCCCTGGCCGACCACGAGCAGGGTGTCAGGCAACGGCTGCGTGCTGCTCCCGAAGACCTCCGCGTAGAAGGTGGCCAGCTCGGCCGCCCGCGACCGGAACCGGACGCCGGCATCGAGCAGCGTCGGGGTGAGCAGCGAGGGGGCCAAGGCGGCCGCCTCCACCTCGAAGCGCTGCAGCAGGAGCAGGAGCTGTTCCAGGTGACGAGCTCCGCTGAAGGTGCCTCCGCGCATGTCATTGAGGTCACCGCCCACGGGCAGCCCGCCGCCGTAGTGACTCCCCGTCGGCCGCGCGTCGAAATAGCACTCGAAGAGCTGTCCCTCCGCCCGGGCCAGCCAGGCCAGGGTGGCGCACGCCGCATCCCGGTGAGGGTGATCGGCCGGGGCGAGAAAGAGGAGCAGCCGCTGCCTCGGCGGCGTCATCCGTTTCGACGGGCGAGCGGGCGGGGCAGCTTCCTGGCCACACCACCGATGCTCGAGCGCGCCTGGCGAGCTCGCCCGCCCAGACTGCGCAGCCTTTCGTAGGTCTCGAGCGCGGCGCGCCCTCGGCGGGTGTCGCGGATCACCCAGAGCCGCTCGTAGGGGACGACCCGCACATTCCATCGGGCCGTGGCCGGGGTCAGCCCGGCGCCGAAGTTCACCGCCGACGAGCCCCTCGAGATCGCGCCCTTGATCGCCTCGACGAGCGCCAGGGTCATGATGCTGTACCGCCAGAAGTTGGGATCGAAGCCGGACCGGTAGGGGAAGAGGACGCCCTTCATCTCCATCAGGATCTGGGTGGCGACCCGCTCGCCGTTCAGCTCGATGGATCCCACGCTGAGCAGGCCGGAATCAGCGAGCCGGTGGATGACCCGGACGATGAAGTCCCGCCGCGCCGGGTCGGTGAAGAGGTCAGGGTGATGGGTGCGTCCCTCCGCGTGGGCACGGGCGGCGTGCAGGCTGAAGAAATCATCGAGAACGGCGTCGATGCGGCTCTGGCCGCGCAGCTCTGAGTAGCTGAGCTGGAATCCCTGCCGCTCCAACCCGTGCTGAGCGGTCCGGATGTTCTGCCGGAACTGCTTGCTCAGGTGCTGGAAGATCTCTTCCCAGCTGTGGGGCAGCTCCATGACCGGGGAATCGATCAGGTGAGAGCGGCCGACGGCGAAGCGCACCCCGCCGCCCACGAGCGCCTCTCTCCACCACTGCCCGTGCTCGGCCCAGCCGGCCACCTCGATCCAGCGCCAGTGACCGGACTCGGCGAGCGCCTGCAGGATGAGCCGGAAAGCGGGGACGGCGACGCTCTCGTCGACCAGGGCCTCGGCCAGCTCGAAGGTGTACCAGTGCCAGCGCCGTCTCGGTCCCATCAGCTCCAGGGCTGGAGCTCGCAGACCCGGGACCGGCAGCCCCGGATGGGGCAGGAAGGGTGCGATCGCCACCGGAGCACCCCGTCCGTTCTCGACGAGCACGGTGCGAAGGCTGGCGCCCCAGAAGGTGGTGGCCCACTCGGAGACCCACTCCCAGCTCAGGAAGGGGTTGGCGGTCGACGTGCGCTCGACGAGCTCGCGCCAGGGGGTCTCCAGCTCCAGGAACGCCGGCAACCCCAGCGCAACCCGGGCGGTCAGGTCGAGCTGAGCTGCTCCGCCGGCCGCGCTGGGCGGGGAGCTCGTTGAAAGGGCCACGGGCTCGGTCGGCTGAGGGGTCACCCCGCTCGAGGCGGGCCCGCTCTCGACGCCGTGCCCACCGGCTTCCCGCGGCGGGAGACCGGTGGCGTTCACCAGCACCGTTCCCGGGGTTCGCGGTGCCCTGCGCGCGACCGGCAGTGAACGAGGCGCCCCCCCAACGGAGCGAAGAGACGCGCTCCCGTCACGCCGACACTCCCAGCCTCATGGCGACCGCCGATGGCCCTGGTTTCAGCTTAGCGTCCGCGGGCCGGCACGGCGTGGGTTCGCTGGGCATGGGATCACCGCGGCGGTCGAGCCCCTCGGCTGGATAGCCTGAGGAGCACGGACCGCGTCCGGTCTCGCAGCCCCCTGAGCCACTCCAGACCGGCGAACAGCAGGCGTGACGACATCCTGTCGCGCACCAGCCAGAGGCGATCGTAAGGAACGAGCCGGACGTCCCAGCGCAGCTTGCCTTGGTCCTCGCCCAGCGAGAAGTTGACCTCCGATAGGCCGCGCAGTGTGGCTGACTTGATGGCCTCGACCGCGGCCAGCAGACTGACGCTGTACTGCCAGTACCGCGAATCGAAACCCGACTGGTAGAGGAGGAGAGAGCCGTTCATCTCCAGCTGAAGGCGGGCGGCCACCAGTTGTCCATCCAGCTCGACGCAGCCCACCCGGAGCAGGCCAGCCTCGACGAGGCGCCGGGCGACTCCTCTGAGAAACCGCTGTGACCGCGCGTCCCTGAAGAGGTCGTAATGGGGTGATCTCGCCGAGGCGTGAGCGCGATGCGCGTGCAGGGCTAGGAACGCGTCGATGACGGGGTCCAGGCCGTCGAGCTCGGCCTGCTCGCGATACGCGAAGGCGAGGCCGTCACGCGCCGGGGCGTTGTAAGCGCGCCGGATGCTCTCCTTGATGTTCCGGCGCAGCCGGGACCTGAGCTCCTCCCAGCTTGGCGAGAGCTTCATCAGCGGCGCCTGGACCCGATGGGCCCGGGCAACCAGGGTCTGAGAGCCTGGACCAGCCGCGGCCTCTCTCCACCAGTCGCCGGCGGCCCCCCAACCGGCCACCTCGACCAAGTGCCAGCGGCGCTCTCCGGCGAGGCGGCGAAGGATCAGGCGCAGAGCATCGACGGAACAGGCCGGGTCGACCAGGCCCTCGGCCAGCTCGAACATCCACCACTGCCGGCGCCGTCGTGGCCCCATCAGCTCGAGGACGGCGGGCCGCATCCCCGGCACGGTCAGGCTGCGGCGCGGCAGGAAAGGCGCGATCGCGACCGGTCCGACCCCGGCCCGCTCGACGATCACGGTCAGGAGCCGCTCGTCCCAGAAGCAACGGCCCCATTCGGATACCCACTCCCAGCTGAGGAACGGGTTGGCCGGGCGCACCCGGTCGAGCAGGGCCCGCCACTCTCCCTCCAGACCGACGAAACCGCTGAGACCTCGGACCAGCCGTGCGCGCAGGAACGCGCGAGCCGTCTCCGGGCCGGCCGGGTCCTCTCCGGCAGCGGGCTGGCCAGACGGCGCCGGCGCCGGCATTCGACTGACCGCAACCTGGAGGTCCGTCACGCCGCGTGCCATGGCCGCGACCCCTGGAAGCGGATGGCGGACGCCAGCCAGCGCCGGATCTGCTCCGGCTCGGGCTGCTGCAGGCCGGGGGCCATCCGCAGCCTGCCCAGATCAAGTTTCCACCGGCCGGCGAATCGGATCCCGGTTGCCCGATCAGGAACCAGGACGAGAGCGGAACGGCGCGCCTGCCGGCGCTCCAGCCAGCCGCGCAGCCCGCGAATGTCGGGAGACACGTGCGAAGGGTCGAGAACGCTGACCAGTCTCCGGGAGTCAGCGCTGCTGAGAAGCGCCCCCGGCGCCCCCGCGACCGGCAGCAGGAGTGGTCCGGCACTGCGGCGCCGCAGCAGGCCATCGGCGTCCACCTGGTAGCCGTGCAGGCACCGGCGATATCCCACCTCGAACCAGAAACCCCGGCGAAGGTCGACGGGCAGCCGGTGGGGTCGCCGGCTGGTGAGCCAGCCGGAGAGGCAGCCGTGCCTGGTCTGACGGAGCCACAGCCCGCCGCGAGGGTCGCCGGCAAGGGTCTGCTTGGCTGCCAGGGCCCCGTTGCCGAGCGCGTAGCTCCGCTGACTGCGCAGGGCGGCACGCCCCGAGCGAGTCCCCGCCGCATGCAGGACCAGGGAGCGCGGGGTGCTCAGCATCCGGACCCCGCTCGCCTCGAGGCGGAGCTTGTAGTCGGTGTCCTCTCCAGCCGGGAACTCCGCACCCGCGCCGAGATGGACGTCCCATCGCCCCACCGTCCTCGCCACCGCAGTCCGGATCGCGAAGTTGGCGCCCATCCAGTCCCACCCGGGCGGTGGTCGCTGCGGGCTGGCGGCGGGATCGTAGAGGGCCTCCCGAGGGGTGAGCGTCGGGCACGAGGAGAGCAGCCCCAGAGGCCCGCTGGGAGCCACGGACCCACCGACCAGCCCGAGGGCAGTGTCGGCCTCGAAAGCGGTGACCGCTGTCTCCAGCCAGTGGGCGTCGGCCTCGCAGTCGTCGTCGAGGTAGGCGATCACCTCGCCGCGCGCCTCGATCAGCGCGGCATTCCGAGCCCGGCTGAGGCCGCGGCGGGGCAGGTGCAAATACCTGATCCGAGGGTCGCCGCCGCTGGCCCTGGCCGTGGCGGAGCGCAGGGCTTCCTCGACGCCGTCATCCCCCTGGCCCAGGACCACCACCTCCCAGTCGGACCAGGTCTGCCGCTGCACCGAGCGGATCGCGGCTCCCAGGCTCCCGGCGCGGGTCGCCGGGATGCAGACGGAGACTCTCACGAGGTCATACCCTCGCCCGCACCCCGTGGCGGCGGCCACTGAGCTCTCGGAGCTCGGGGGATGCGGTGCCGTCGCCACCGTTTCGAGGCCGCCTTGGGGCCGAGAGCAGCTCGGCGTACACGGTCAGGAGTCGGTCCACCATGGTGTCGAGGTCGAAGTCCTCGGCCCGGCGCCGCGCCGCCCGGCCGATCCGGGCCAGCCGCACGTCGTCGTCGGCGAGGTCACTGACGCGCGCCGCGAGCGCCGTCGCGTCGCCGGGCGGGACCAGGAAACCATCGACCTGGTCGGTGATCACCTCGCTGAAGCCCGACCCACTCGTGGCCACCACCGTGCGGCTCAGCGCCATCGCCTCCAGGCACGTGTTGGCGAGGCTCTCCCAGTGCGAGGGCATCACCACCAGCCGGGCCGCCGCCACGATGGGGAAGAGCCGCGCGTGGGACATGGCGGGCAGGAAGTGGAGGCGGCCGCTCTGGTCCGGGCAGCGCTCCCGGGCTCTCTCCTCGAACGACCGGCCGCCCATGCCCATGTCCTCGCCCACGAAGACGGCGTGAAGGCTGGGCCGTGATCGGAGGACCGCGGGCAGTGCTTCCACCCACGTGTCCACTCCCTTGCGCTCCTCCAGCCGGCCGAAGTAGAGGACGTACTCGACCCCCTGCAGCTCGGCGGGGACGGGCCCGAGCTCGGGGCGGGGAAGGCTGATGCCGGTTGGCACCAGCGTGATCGCGCCGGCCTCGATGCGCCAGCGCCGCGCCACCCGGTCGGCGAGGACCCGCGCCGGCGAGATCACCCGGGCGCTCCGGCGAGCCTGGGAGCGCTCCAGCCACCGGCTGACTGACTGCCGCCGGCGCTGGGCCCACGGGACCCGGTTGAGCTCCTCGATCATGAAATGAGGAGTGGCCAGGCGGGTCACCAGCGGGGTGGGCGCGATGTGCGAGAACCACCACGCCAGGCCCCCCCACTCGGACGCCTGGACGATGTCGAAGGGACCGAGCCGGCGGAGGGCGACGGCCATCGCCCGGGTTTGGGCCAGCACCATGGGGCGAGCCCTGGGCGTGGGAATCCGGTGGATCCGGACGGCGTCGATGATCTCGAGGTGCAGGCGGGGGATCCCCGGGACCAGCACGTGGACCTCGTGGCCGCGGGCGGCCAGGGCCCGCGAGGTCTTCTCCGTATAGCTGCCGATGCCGCCTCCCTCCGGTGGCAGCCCCGGGGTCAGGAAGGCGATCTTGAGGCCGTCGGGTGGCACCGCCGGCCTCGGGCTCAGCTCCGCGGAACCTCCCGAGGAGCTCGTGCGGACCGCCATCTCATGGAGCCGGACGCCGTCCGGAGACGGCGTACGACTCGGCGAGGACGAGCGACCCGAGGCGCGTGCCCTCGCTCTGCCGGGAGACCCAGCGCCACGTCGCCTCGGTCGCGCGCAGGAAGGGGGCCTCGGCGAACTTCGGGACGATCGGGTACTGCTTGGAGCCGCGGACGTAGATCGGCAATCCGAAGATCACCGGCCGGACTCGCAGATCGACGAGCCCCGCCTCGGCGAAGGCGCGCCGCAACTCCCGCACGGGGAGGTAGACCTGCCAGAACTCGGGGTCCAGCTTCCGGCCGGTCAGCCGGCGCCCCAGGGTGTGAGGTCCGAACCACCGCTCCCGCCCGGTGCCTCGCCACACCGATACCGGGGTCTTGGTGATGACCACCGCGCGACCGCCGGGGGCCACGAGCTGGCGCAGCCGGCCGATCACGGCACGCCATTCCGGGACGTACTCGAGGACGCGAATGCTCATGACCAGGTCGAAGTCGCGGTCCGGGCGGTAGGTGGCCGCGTCACCCTGCGCGAAGGTGACGTGGGGCTGGCGGACCGCCTCCCGGGCCCGCTCCAGCATCTTCTCGGAGAGGTCGAGGGCCACCACCGTCGCGGCCCGCTCCGCGAGCAGCGGCGTCCACGTTCCGGGTCCGCAACCGATCTCCAGCGCCGAGCTGACCGGCCCTTCGCCAAGCTCCTCGGAGATCACCCGCCGGGTCATCTCCTTCTCGAGCCGGACGACCCGGTTCTTCTCCCACCGCATATCGCGGTAATAGCCGGCGGCGCGATCGAATACCGAGGCGATCCCATCCTGGACCCTGCGGCCGTCGTCCAGCCGGGCGCCGGGTGACCCGTCGGGCACGGGTATCACACGCGCAGACATGTCAGCCGGATGGTATGCAGCGGTCTCGCTGCCGGCCATGGGACCCAGGCTTCCGAGTTCGGGACATGTGTCTCGACCGTGGGAGGGCCGCCCATTTCCGGAGCTCGCCGGCCCCCCCATGATACCTGTGAGTGATTGGGAGTTTCTGCGCCCGCCGCGGTCGCAGGGAGGCTTGCCGTGCAGAGGATTCGACTTCAGATGGCGGGGCGCCGGCTCTACGGCATCGCCGGATTGTGCGTATTCCTTGCCGGTCTCGCCGTCACCGCGTCGCAGCCGGTGGGAGCCGCCTCGCCGTTCGTGGTCCAGGACACCTTCCAGCGGGCCAACCAGAGCGGATGGGGCACCGCCTCCAACGGCATGACCTGGGCCCCGAGCGCCGGCATCACCGCCGGCGACGGCTCGCTGGCGATCTCGTCGAACGAGGGGGTGATCAGCGGCTCATCGCAGCACAGCACCTTCGAGACGCTGGGATCCGCGACCGCGGCCGATGTCAGCGGCCTGATGCGCTTCTCGGACTCGGACGGTCAGGAGTTGCTCGGGATGACCCTCCGAGGCCAGTCCAGCGGGAACATGGACCTGCTGCGCTATGACGGCAGCAACGCGTTCCAGTTCATGGTGCGCTCCGGCGGCGCGTGGACGGTGGTGAGCACCACCTCCTTCCCGATCACCGCCGGGGGCTTCTACTGGCTGCGCTTCCAGGTGCAGGCAACCAGCGTCTCGTTCCGGGCGTGGCCGGACGGCAGCCCAGAGCCGGCGACCTGGGCCTGGACGGGTACGAGCGCCACGGTGACCGGCCCCGGGACGATGGGCCTCTACGGCTACGCGTCGCCGGGCAGCAGCGTGGAGTTCGATTCCTTCTCGGTTGCCCCGGTCGGCGGGCCGAGCGCGGCGCTGAGCCTGAGCCCGACGGTTGCCCCCGTGGCAACCGCGGTGACCGCCGACGCCTCCCAGTCCACGCCCGGGTCCAACCCGATCCAGAGCTACACCTTCGCCTTCGGCGACGGCACCACGGTGGGCCCGCAGGCTGGGGCCACGGCAACCCACAGCTACAGCGCCGGTGGGGTGTACACAGTGTCCGTTACGGTCACCGACAGCGCCGGCAACAGCGCCCAGGCGACCGCTCAGGAGACGGTGGCGCAACCCAAGGCCGCCCTCAATGTCTCGCCGGGATCGGGTCCGCCGCCGCTTGTGGTCACCGCCGACGCGTCCGGCTCGACGGACACCACGGGGGTGTCGATCGCCAGCTACAGCTTCGCCTTCGGGGATGGGACGACCGCCGGGCCCCAGGCAGCCGCGACCGCCAGCCATACGTACACGGCAACGGGCAGCTACACGGTGACGGTGACCGTCACTGACAGCGCCGGCGCGACCTCGAGCGCCACCGCCGCCGTCAGCGTGGCCAACGGTCCGAGCGCGGCGCTCCGCCTCACCCCGTCCGTGGCACCGGTAGGGACCGCGGTGACCGCGGATGCCTCGACATCGGTGGCCGGCTCCAGCCCGATCCAGAGCTACACGTTCGCCTTCGGGGACGGCACCACGGTCGGGCCCCAGGCCGGAGCCACCGCAACCCACGCGTACACCGCTGGCGGCGTCTACACGGTGACCGTCACTGTGACCGACAGCGCCGGCAACAGCTCGAAGGCCACCGCCCAGGAGGCGGTGGCGCAACCCAAGGCGGCCCTCAAGGTCACGCCGGCGTCGGGGCCGGCACCGCTCGCGGTGACAGCCGACGCCAGCGGCTCCACTGACACCGGCGGGGTGTCGATCACGAGCTACACCTTCGCCTTCGGCGACGGGAGCACCGCCGGACCCCAGGCGGGTGCGACCGCCGCCCATACCTACCTCGCCAACGGTAGCTACACGGCCACCGTCAGCGTGACCGACAGCACCGGTGCGACGGCGACCGCCACCGTGACCGTCATCGTGGCGACCCCGCCGGCGGCCGCCCTGACCGTCACCCCCACCTCGGGTACCGTGCCCCTCACCGTCTCCGCCGACGCCTCTGCTTCGACACCCGGGTCCAACCCGATCCAGAGCTACACCTTCAACTTCGGGGATGGCACGGTGTCCGGGCCGCAGTCCAGCGCCACGGCCGCTCACACCTACACCAGTGGCGGCAGCTACACGGTCACGGTGACGGTGACCGACAGCGCCGGCCTGACCTCATCAGCCAGCCAGACGCTCACGGCCACGGCCACGTACATCGTCCAGGACACCTTCCAGCGGACCAATCAGAACGGCTGGGGCACTGCCTCGAACGGCATGGCCTGGTCTCCGGCGGTGGGGGAGTCGATCGGCGACGGCAGTCTCTCGATCAGCTCCGATGAGGGCAAGCTGACCGGGTCGTCGCAGCGCAGCACCTTCGAGATCCTGGGCTCGGCGACCACCGCGGACGGGAATGCCCTGGTCCGGTTCTCGACCTTCGACGGTGGCGAACCCGCTGGGATCATCCTCCGCCACCAGTCGAACGGCGACATGGACCTGGTGCGCTATGACGGCGGCGGTCACCTGGTCTTCATGGTGCGCTCGGGTGGTAGCTGGACGACCAGCCAGACGATCGCCTCCTTCTCCGCGAGCCCCAACACCTTCTACTGGTTGCGGTTCGAGGCGCAGGGAAGCAACCTCTTCGTCAAGGTCTGGCCCGCCAGCGTGACCGAGCCCACCGCCTGGACTTGGACCGGGACGAGCACCACCATCACGGCCGCCGGGACGATGGGGCTGTACGGCTATGCGTCAACCGGCAGCGACGTGCTCTTCGACTCCTTCACGGTCGCCCCGGTCAGCTTCTCACCCCCGAACTCCACGATCCGCGGCAGCGTCACCGATAGCGTGAGCGGCAAGGGGATCTCCGGGGTCACCGTCTCCACGATCCCCAGCAGCACCACGGCGACCACGAGCTCGACAGGGTCGTATTCCCTGCCGGTGCCGGCGGGTACCTACACGGTGGTCTTCACCGCGTCCGGCGTCGGCTACAACGACAACGACGTGACCGCTGTCCAGGCGCCGGCGGGCGGCAGCGTGACCGCGAGCCAGAAGCTGGTCGCCATTCCACCCACGGTTGCCATGGACACCTTCACCCAGCCCGATCAGACCGGGGGCTGGAACCCGTCAACGGACGGGAACACCTGGGTCAGCGACATCGGCAACCCGCCCAATGGAGTTCCCATCAATGGGGCTGGGATAACCGGGAGTCAGGCCTGGGTCGACACCTCCGGCTCCAGCTTCCAGGACCTCGACACCTGGATGGGCTATCAGTACGCCGACATGCAGGTCACCGCCGACGTCGACGTCACCACGGTGGTGCAGGACGGCACCTACCTTCACGGTCCCCGTCTTCTCGCCCGCGTCCAGGGGACCCCGACGAACTGGGATGCCATCGTCATGACGGTCGACCCGCCCGACGGGTTGAATCCCGTGCCCCCCGGGTCCAGCACCGCCTGCACCAACGGTGACATCTCCCTGTGGGTGACGATCCCGAGCAGCTGGACCGACATGGCCATGGTGTGCCAGACGGTCTCGCTCAACACCCTGTATCACGTGAAGCTCGACGTCATCGGCAACCTGGTCGAGGGCAAGGTTTGGAGCGGGAGCAGTGAGCCCGCCGCCTGGCAGATCAGCGCCAGCATGACTGCCCAGGACCTGCTCAGCGGAACCGGTCAGGCCGGGACGAGGACGACCGGCTCCTACGTCGACTATGCGAACTTCATGGAGACGCCGATCACCCAGATCAGCGGGACGATCACCAGCACAGCCACTGGCAATCCCATCGCGGGCGCGACGGTGACCCTCAGCAACGGCCTGACCACGACCACCGATGCCCACGGCAACTACAGCCTGAGCGGTGTTCCTGGAGTGCTGACTGGCGGCTCCAGTTACACGCTGACCGCCTCGGCCGCCGGGTTCACCACTGGATCGGCGAAGGTGACGCCGACGACCGGCGTGACCAACACGGTCAACCTGTCCTTGACGTGATCTCTGACGCTGCCCCCGAGGAGACGGCGCGAGCGGGCGCTGACCCTGCGGGTCTGGAGCCGGCCAAGCCGGAGCTGCCGGCCGCTCATCGGCAGAGCAGCCGGAGCCTGCTGATCCGAAACGTCTCCCTCCTCACCGGGAGCCAACTCCTGATCTGGTGCGTGACCCTGGCTTGGACCCTGATCGTGCCGAGGCGCCTGGGCGCCGGCCAGATGGGCGTCTACACGCTCGCCCAGGCGGCGACCGGGATCCTCCTGGTGGTGGTGGGCCTGGGTCTCCGGCCGTTCCTGGTCCGCGAGATCGCCGCCGATCGCAGCCGGGCGCCCGTCCTGATCGGCACCGCGATCGTGCTCGGTGGCATCCTCCTGGTGCCGGCGCTGGGAGGGGCCCTCATCGTCATTCGCGCCGGAGGGATGTCGGGAGATCCCGCCCTCGCTGTGCTCCTCGGCTGGTCGATCTGCGTCTTCGTGGTCGTGTCCGACCCGATCCTCGCCGCCTTCCAGGCCATCCAGAAGATGCAGTACCTCGCGTACTCGCAGTTCCTCAACAACGGGGTCGTCGGCCTCGCCACCATCTGCCTGGCACTGCTCGGCGTGCGCGCCATTGGGATCCTCACCGCCGGGGTTGCCATGGTGTGCGTCGAGACCGTTCTCTACCTCGTTTGGGCCCGGAGTCACTTCGCCATCCGCTGGCGTGTGACCCCTCGCGCCGTCCTGGGGCTGCTGCGGGAAAGCCTCCCGTACTCGACGATGGCGATCGCGTTCACCTTCTACCTCTGGATCGATTCGCTCATGCTGGGGATCATGACCTCGACCAAGGTGCTCGGATGGTACGGGCTGCCCACCCGGATCTTCGGGGTGCTGATGATGGCCCCGGTGATCCTCTCCAACGCCTGGCTTCCGCAGCTGGTCCAGGCCTACAACTCTGGTCCCGACGCGCTTCGCGCCCGGGCCCGGCCGGCCATGGAGTTGGTGCTGGTGCTGAGCATGCCGGCATGCGTCGGCACGGTGCTCGTCGCCGGTCCCCTCATCCAGACGCTCTATGGCGGGGGTTTCTCAGGGAGCGTCACCGTCCTGGTGCTGCTCGCCTTCTGCCTCCCCCCGATGTACCTCAACGTGATGGCCAACCAGGTGATGATCGCCAGCGGCCGCCAGATCGTGTGGACACGTGTCATGGTGGTCGCCTGCGTCGTCAATCCGATCGCCAACCTGTTCTTGATCCCGTACTTCCAGCGCACCGGCGGAAACGGAGCCATCGGTGCGTCGATCGCCATGGTCGTGACCGAGGTTGTTCTCTCGGGGATCGCCATGGTTCTGATCCGGCGGATCTTCGCCGGCGCCTCCCTGCTGCGTGCTCTCAAGGGAATGGTGGCCACCGCCGGGATGGCGGTGGCGGTGCTCCTCGCTCTCCGCCTCGGTTTGGTGGCCGGGATCGCCGCGGGCCTGGTGAGCTTCCCACTCCTCGCCCTGCTCCTCAGGGTGCTGAGCCGCGAGGAGCGGGAACTGCTCCGGAGCGGGGTTAGGAAGGTGACCCGACGGCTGCGCCCCAGGTTTGCCTGAGCCCGCCACCGGCAAGCCGCCCGGGGCTTCGCCGAGAAGGCGCTCCGGACCTGGTCAGGTGCTGGGTGGTGGCGCCGCGGTCGCGGTCGGGACATGAAGGCATCCCGGCTGGGCGCCTGTCCTGGCGGCTGCGCAATTGCCGATTCAGTAGACTTCTGATGATCCCCGAGACTGAATCGGTTCGCTTGACCCGGACGGTTCCTGTCCATGAGACCCATTCATAGGACCGATTAAGGTGAGAGAAAGCCTCAGGCGGCGTCGGCCGGTTGCGTTCGGAATCGCGTCCCTGCTGGGGGCCGCGGCGCTCCTCGTGATCGGTGGTTTCCGGCTGGCCCTGGCCACCGGGTCCCCGTTCACCGTTGCCACCGTCACCGCGGGTGGGCTCGACAACCCGGCGATGGCCAGTGTCTGCGTGCTCGGCGACGGCAGCCTGCTGCTTCCGGTCACCAACACGATATCGGGCACCGGCGAGCTTTACCAGGTCACCAACCCCTCCAGCGGCAGCCCCAGCTTCACGGCGCTGAGCCCGACCTTCTCGCTCAGCGGGAGCACCGACAGCGAGGTCTCGCTGCTGTGCGTGCCCGGGGCATCGTCGACCGACGTCTGGGTGGCCTACATGTCGGACGATGGGCTGAACGGCGGAGTGTGGGTGGCTCATGCCACCTACACGGCGGGGTCGTTCAGCTGGGACAACCCCGGAACCAGGGCGGCCAGCCCGGCGAAGCCCGGCTACCAGGTCGGCAGCATCGCCTGGAACGGGACCGACCTGATGGTCGCCTACCGGGACGGCTCCTGGCGGGTGATGATGACCTACACGGCGACCAGAAACGGGTCGTCGGGATGGGTGACCCCGTTCCAGGTGGGGACCGCGTCGAGCGGCTCCCACGCCTTCCCGATCCTTCTCCACGACCCGGAGATGCTGGGGGGGAGCGCGGGTGGGACGGCGCTGGTCTACACCATCGACAGTGCGGGCTCGCACTCCGACCAGCTCTCGGTGATCGTGCTCCCGGACACGGCGGGCTCGGCCGCGCCCTCGAGCTGGGGGGCGGAGGTCAAGGATGCCGCGGTCAGCGGCCAGAACGTCGGCCCGGCTGACTTCCAGGCCGCCGTCGATCCCGCCACCGGTGACATCCACGTCCTCTACCGATCGGCGGCGGCGGGCACCGGGGGCGCCGTGGGAGTCTCCTACCAGGAGATCACCGTGAGCGCGACCGGCGCGGCCAGCTGGGGCTCGCGCGAGACCGTGGACAGCGGCAGCGGGGACACCGGAGTGGGGATCTTCGTCGGCCCCTCCAGCGTGCTCTACGCCTTCTACGACACCGGCGCCGCGGAGGTCAGCGGCGACGTGGCCTACCGGACCGCGAGCAGCCCCTACACCACGTGGAGCGCGGCCCAGGCGACCGTGGCGAGCAGCGCCGGTGACGGCTACCCGGCGGTGCCCAACCGCGACCAGACGATGAGCGGCTACATCCCCCTGCTCTTCCAGCGGGGCACCAGCAGCTTCACGGCCGAGTTCGACAACAGCCTGTCGCCGTCGCCGTCACCGTCGCCATCACCGTCGCCGTCTTCGTCGCCATCACCGTCGCCATCCTCGTCTCCGTCTCCGTCCCCGTCCCCTTCGCCATCTCCGTCCCCGTCCCCGTCCCCGTCCCCGTCCCCTTCTCCGTCGCCGCCGCCCCCCTCGACGATCGCCGGGACGGTCACCGACAGCTCCAGCGGCGCTTCGATCGCCGGGGTCACCGTCTCCACGGCCCCGGCCACCACCACCGCGACCACGAGCAGCACCGGCACCTACTCGCTGTCGGTCCCGGCCGGCACGTACACCGTCGTGTTCACCGCCTCCGGCGTCGGCTACAACGACAACGACCTGGCCGCGGTGGTTGCCTCCTCGGGAGGCAGCGTCACCGCTAACCAGCAGCTGGTCGCCATCCCACCGACCGTCGCCATGGACGCCTTCACCCAGCCGAACCAGACCGGCGGGTGGAGCCCCTCGACCGACGGCAACGCCTGGACCAGCGACATCTCCAGCCCGCCCAACGGTGTGGCGATCAACGGCGCTGGCATCACCGCGAACCAGGCCTGGGTGGACACCTCGGGCTCGACCCTGCAGGACTTCGACACTTGGATGGGCTACCAGTACGCCAACCAGCAGGTCAACGCCGACCTCGACATCACCTCGGTGCTCCCCGACACAGCGGCTCAGCATGGCCCCCGGCTGCTCGCCCGGGTCCAGGGCACGGCGACCAGCTGGCACGCCATCGTCCTGGCCGTCGATCCGCCCGACGGGTCGAATCCCGTGCCTCCTGGCTCCAGCACAGCCTGCACCAGCGGAGACATCGCGCTCTGGGTGACCATCCCCAGCGCCTGGACCGAGCTCGCCATGGTCTGCCAGACGGTGAGCCTGAACACCCTCTATCACGCTCAGCTCGACGTGGTCGGAAACCTGGTCGAGGGCAACGTCTGGACGGGGAGCACGGCGCCGAGTGGCTGGCAGATCAGCGCAACCCAGAGCCTCCTCACCGGCACCGGCCAGGCGGGGACCAGGACGACCGGCTCCTATGTCGACTGGGCCAATTTCTCGGATACTCCGATCACCCAGGTCGACGGGACGGTCAGTGGCGGAACGTCCGGGTCGGTGTCGCCGTCATCGGTCGCGACCGTGACCTCGAGCGGTCTCAACGACTCGGTGATGGCCAGCGTCTGCGTGCTAGGCGACGGTAGCCTGCTGCTCCCGGTCACCAACACCAGCGCTGGCGTCGGCACGCTCTACCAGGTCACGAACCCATCGAGCACCAGTCCCACCTTCACGGCCCTGAGCCCGACGTTCCCGATCAGCGGCAGCACCGACAACGAGATCTCTCTGCTCTGCGTGCCGGGGGTGTCGTCCACGGATGTCTGGGTGGCCTACATGTCCGATGACGGGCTGACCGGCGGGGTCTGGGTGGCCCACGCCACCTACGGCGCCGGATCCTTCAGCTGGGACAACTCCGGGACCAAGGCGGCCAGCCCAGCGAGGCCTGGCTACCAGATCGGCAGCATCGCCTGGAACGGGACCGACCTGATAGTCGCCTACCGCGACGGCTCCTGGAGGGTGATGATGACCTACACGGCGACCAGGAACGGTTCGTCGGGCTGGGCGACGCCCTTCCAGATGGGGACCGCGTCGACCGGCTCCCACGCCTACCCGATCCTGCTCCACGATCCCCAGATGGTGGGCGGCAGCGCGGGCGGGACGGCGCTCGTCTACGTCATTGACAGCGCCACCTACCACTCCGACCAGCTCTCCGTGATCGTGCTCCCGGACGCGGCGCCATCAGCGGCGGCCTCGAACTGGGAGGCGGAGGTCAAGGACAGCGCGGTCAGCGGCCAGTACCTCGGACCGGCCACGTTCCAGGCCACCGTCGACCCCGCCACCGGTTTCATCCACGTCCTCTACCGGTCGGCGGCCGCCGGCACCGGGGGCGCCGTGGGCGTCTCTTACCAGGAGGTCATCGTGAACGCGGCAGGCGTCGCCAGCTGGGGCTCGCGGGTGACGGTGGACAGCGGCAGCGGGGACAGCGGGGTGGGGATCTTCGTCGGTCCCTCGAGCACCGTCTACGCCTTCTACGATACCGGCACCGTCGAGGTCAGCGGCGACCTCGTCTACCGGTCGGCGAGCAGCCCCTACACCTCCTGGAGCGCGGCCCAGGCGACGGCGGCCAGCAGCTCCGGAGATGGCTACCCGGCGCTGCCCAACCGCGACCAGACGCTGAGCGGTTACATCCCTCTGCTCTTCCAACGCGGGACCGCCAGCTTCACCGCGGAGTACGTCAATGCCCTGGCCCAGGGCTCGGCAGGAGGTCCGATCACCGGTGCCACGGTCACTCTGAGCGGCGTCGGGACCGCGACCACGGGCGCGAGTGGCGGCTACAGCTTCGCGGTGGTTGGACCGATCGCCTCCAGCTACACGGTGTCGGCGTCCGCGTCCGGCTACACCACCGCGTCCACGACGGTGAGCCCGGTCCTGGGCAGCTCGGCCACCGTCAACCTCACTCTCACCTGATCCCGGCTGCCGACGGACCAGACTTCTGACAATCAGTCCGCGCCACCGCGGGCGGCACGTAGGTGCGACTCCGGCGGTCGATCCGGTACCGGAAGCTGAGCAGCATCCCCCGGCCGAACTCGAAGAAGAGGGAGGCCCCGATCGGCCGGCGCAGCCGGAAGACGTTGTGCCACCGGATGGTGCGGCGGAACCAGAGGAAGAGAAGGGTGGGGAGGATCGCCGGGTCCCCGAGCCGCAGGTGCTTCATGCAGTCCGCCCCGCAGGCCATCAGCGCGCCGCGGGAAAGCGGGCGCAGCTGGGACCAGGTGCGAAACCCGTAGTGCACCACCGCCGGTTCGGGAACGTCGAGGACGGGCATGCCGGCCCGCAGGAACCGGTACGCCATGTCCCCGTCCTCGCACGACTTGAGCGGAGCGCCCGCCCCCAGGACCTCGTCGAAGCGACCCGCGCGATGCAGCGCCGAGGCTCGGAACGCCAGGTTCGCCCCGATGCCGCGGCTGCGGTACTTCAGCCACGGAGATGTGAGCAGCTGGCTGCGCCGCGGCGTGAAGGTCGGGATCGCCCCGGCCCGCGGATCGTGCTCTCCGGCGAGCACGCCGCCGCAGATCATCATCGCCTCCGGGTGCGCGGCGAAGACGCGCTCGATATCGGTCAGCCAGTCCGCCGGGACCACGCAGTCGTCGTCGGTGAAGGCGATGATCGAGCCCGTCGCCCTGGACACCGCGATGTTCCTGCCCACCGACAGACCGATCGTATCGGTGGCCACGTAGGAGAACCGAGGATCGTCCCCGACCACCTCCTCATAGGCCCGGCGCGAGCGCAGATCGGTGCTCTGGTCGACCACCACGACCTCGAAGTCGTCGTGAGTCAGCGCGGCCAGGCTCCTCAGCGTCGGAGCGATGGCGGAACCGCGGTTGCGGGTGGGGACGCAGACAGTGACCCGCACCGGCGCGCCGGTCGGCTCTGCAGGGATGCCGCCGGCTGGCCGGGAGACCTCACCGCCGGCTCGCGATCTGGTCATGCCGCCGGTCCACCCGAGAGCGTCGCGGTCACCGCGCCAACGAAGCCGGCTGCCGGGGCTGCCGGGCTGCCCTTCCCTGCTAGCAGCGCCTGGAGCGTGGAGAAGGATGGCTTCGGAGAGAAATCGGCGTCGAGCAGCCCCCAGTGCCCTCGGGCCAGGTCCGCGGGCGGGCAGCAGGACCAGGCATCAGTGTCCCGGAGGTTGTACCAGCCGGCCACCTGGATGGGCAGCGCTCCTGCGAAGACCTGCCGGAGTGCCGCTGATTGGTCCCCGATGGTGCTGTTCACGCCGAACTCCGTCATCCAAAGCTGCTCACCCCGGTGGCCATTCTGGTCCAGGATGGAGCGGTACTGCGAGGCCTCGGACGCCCACGTGCCGGTGTAGTTGTGGAAGGTGGCCACGTCGAACCGGGCGCCGTCGGCGAGCACCGCTGAGAGGTAGGCGCAGCAGGCGCCGGCGTCATTGGCGGAGCCGGCCATCACCACCCGGATCGATGGGTCAACCGCCTTGATGGCCGCGTACGCTGGATTGAGAAGCTCGTTGACGTAGATCTGCTCGCAGCTGGGGCCGGTGCAGGAGAGCGCCTGGCCGCCGTCGGGCTCGTTCCAGATCTCGATGTCGGGAAAGTCCTTCCGGTAGCGCTGGGTCAGCGCGGTCACGAAGCCGGTCCAGTCCGCCACGCTCGACGGTGGGTCGGCGAGCTGCGGCCCGCCTCCCGCCCACTGCGGTGTCCCGTCCAGCTCCGGCTCCAGGACGACCTCCGCCCGCGACGCTGCGGCGACGATGGCGTCGAGCCGCCCCCAGTCGTAGGCGCCCCGGGCGGTCTCGATCAGCGGCCAGGGCACGCCGATCCCCGCGTACCGGGCGCCCAGGTCACGGATGGCCTCGAGCTCCGCGTCGATGGTTGGCATCGGCCCCTGACCGCCGACGTCGAAGTCCGGGGTGCAGTCGGGCATCTCACACCACCAGCTCTGAGGGTTCGCGCCCGGGTAGACCCAGCTGCGCATGTCGGGCTCCGCGTCGATCTCACCCACCACGCCGCTGGCCGCCACCGCGGTTCCGCCGGTTCGGCCGGGACGTGCCGCCAGGAAGACGATCGGTGCGCCGATGGCCACGCAGGCGAGCAGCACCCCCGCCACCACCGCCAGCCTCCGGTGATGCCGGGCCCAGACGACGGGACGTCTCGGGTTCACCCGTCAGGTGGAGGTGGGGGAGCCGTCATGCCGGGTGGCCGGCGGCGCAGCACGCCGATCGCGGTGAGCCCCGCCAGGACGATGATCAGGAAGCCGATGCCGGCCGGCAGGAGCCAGCCCGGCGGGCCGCCGCCCCCTGCGCCCCTGGGGATGACCGCCGCCACCGGGCCCGCCGCCGGGCTGGAGGACGGGGCCGACGGCGACGCCTGGATCGACGTCGGGCTGGATGATCCGGAGCCGGGTCCGGTCGACGGCGATGCCGCCGCCGTCCCGGTGCCCGCCGCGCCAGCAGTCGGGGTTGCGGTTGCTCCGGAGGTGCCGGCCGGGCTCGACCGGTTCGAGGGTGACGGCGAGGCCACCACCGGTGGGGTCGGAGCCGGAGTCGGCTGGTGCGTGGGCGTCGGCGTGGGGGTCGGACCGGCGGGTGTCGGAGCCGGCGCCGCACCCATCAGCTGCTGGAACACCGAGTAGCTCTGGTAGTGGTTGCCGTTCTCGTCCATCAGGCCGTAGCTGGCGTGGACCACACCGCCCTCCGCCAGGTCCTTGTAGGCGTAGTAGAACATCGCGTCCGGACCTCCACCGCCGGCCAGGGTGGGCGGGATCTGGCTCTGCAGCACGGTGATGTGGGTGCTGTCGTCGTGGGGCACCGGCGGTGTCATCGCCACCCCGAACTCCGTGCACCAGATCGCCGTGTAGTGGACACCGTGAGAGTTCAGGAACGAGCGGAACGAACCCGCCCAGCTCTGCGCCGAGTTGGCGTAATCGTGAAAGCCGGGGAGGTCGACGAACTGCTGGCCGGCCAGCGCAGAGACGACCTGCTGCCACCACGACTGCCCCCCCGCCGCCCAGTCCACCGTGTCCAGCGTCACCAGCACCGACGGGTCCACTGCCTTGACCGCCTGGTAGGCGGGCAGCTGGATCTGGGTGGCCCACTGGGCCGCGGTGCCGTTCCAGTTGTTCTCCGGCTCGTTCCAGGGCTCGACGACCAGGCCCTTGAGGCCCTCCGGCTTCCAGACACTGTCGTAGCGCTCGACGAAGGCCTTCACGAACGCCGTCCACTGCGTGGTGCTGGGCACCACCGGGGTCGAGGAGGGCCAGTAGATCGAGCCCAGGATGGCCACAACACCCACCCCGTACTTGGCCGCTGCGGCCATGACCGGGTCGGTCTCCGACCAATCGTAGGTCGAGCCGCCGGTGGGGTTGACCCGCCACCAGTCGAAGTCCTGGCGCACCCAGCTGACGTGGAGGTTCTGGGCGGCGTCCTGGATCTCCCCGGGGATGCTCGACAGCGGCGTCTGGTCGCCGGCGTGACCGCCGATCAGGTTGATGCCGACCGCCCGGGTGAGGGGAAGGCCGTTCGAGGTCTCCAGCAGGCGTCCCTCCGCTCCTGTACCGACGCCCGTCGCCGCCGCCGACGATCCCGTCGCTCCGCCACCTGCGACTGCGATCGCGGGTAGGGCGAGCAGGCTGGAGCAGGCGAGCAGCGAGGTGACCGCCAGGGAGAGCACATATGGGTGCCCTGGTCCGAGGGTGCGCCGCCGGCTGTCCCGGGACGGGCGCGGGGTGTGAGAACGTCGCAGGTTCATCGGTGCGCCCCGGGAGCGGTGGTGAGGGGGTCACCCCCCCACAGCGCCGCGAGGCGCCGCCCGGCGCTCTCGAGCCCGAAACGCTGCTCCGCCCGCTCGGCAACCTCGGCCCGGGAGGCCTCGCTGGCCAGCGCGCGGGTGATCGCCTCGGCGTAGTCGGCGGGATGGAGGCCGGCGGCACTGAATCCCAGCGGCGGCTCGAGCATCTCCTGGAACGGATAGACGGGGAGGGTCACCACCGCCGTCCCCTGCAGCGCCGCCTCGGCGGCGACGTACCCCCACTCCTCGAACAGGCTGGGGAAGAGCAGCAGGTCTGCCGCCCGCATCCGCTGGTGCACCTCGGCGGCGGGGAGCCGGCCGGATGCGGTGACCCGCACGGACGCCGGGAGCCGGGAGAGCCGGCGGTCGAGCGAAGCGGCGTTGCCTCCGACCAGCTCCAGCTCCATGGGCACCCCCGAGGCGCCGAGGAGGGCGATCGCGTCGATGGCGAGGCCCACGTTCTTGCGGGGGTGGCCGAGGTCACCGCTGCACACGAGGAGGCGCGGTTCGGGTCGATCGCGCCGTTCGGGTAGCACGCCGGAGCCCGGCGCGGCCAGCAGGCTGGCCGGTGGCGTGGAGTGGACGGCATCGAGTCCGGCACGGCGCAACTGCTCCGCCAGGGCTCGGGTCGGCGCGACGATGGTATCGGCGGACCGGTAGCCGCGGGCGTCGTTGCGGTGATGGAGGGTGCCTTTGAGGGCCAGTCCCGCGCTGCGCGGAAAACGTCGCCCGCTGTGCTGCCAGGTGCTGATCACCCGTGCGGTCATCGAGTGCGGGTAGTACCAGGCGGCCACGAAGACCAGGCGGGCCAGCGGCCTGGCGGTGGCGGCGAGGTGGGGATGGTTGAGGTGGGCGGCGTCGAAGCCCTCTCCGATCCTGGGCCGGGCCGCCACCAGAGCCGCGGTCAGCCGGCGGGCGGCGTATCCGGGGGAGATGCGCTCGATACGCCGCTGACCGGGCGTCGGCCTCGCCAGCCCGATTGGCACGATCCGCACGTTGCTGCCGTACCGCTGGCCCAGCTCGGCGGCGAGACCCTCATCGGCGACCAGAAGGGTGACGTCGTCGATCGCCGTCGCGGCGGCCGCGGCGATGTGCTCCACGTACGTGTTGACGCCGCTCAGCGTCCCATCCTGGACGCCGACGAGGAGCCGGAGATGGCGGCGCTGGCCGGTCGAGTTCGACGCTGGCGCAGCGGTCGATGCGATGCTCACCGTGTGCTCCATCGTGCCCGATGTCGAGCCACGAACAAATCGGAAACGGCGGGCGGTGCCTGGGACATCCTGGCAGCCGAAGTGGGCGAGTCTGGCACGGATGGCGGGACCTTGGGAAGAGCCGCGGTTTCCCGGGTTTGCCGTGATCTCGGCGGTCCCATGGCCGCCGACGCTGGTCACTGGCTACGATCGACGCACCATGGTCATACACTGCAGCTCCCTGCGCCGACCCGTGACCCGACCGTCCGGCTTCCCGTGAACGCCGGCAGCGGGATCGGCTTCCCGGCGCGGCGCAGGATCCTGCTCATCTGCCCCGAGCCTCCGGCGCCGCCGACATGGGGCTTCGCCCTCAGGGTGTATCACCTCGGTCGCGAGCTGGCACGCCGGCATTCCGTCACCCTGCTCACCTACGCGATGGGGGACGAGAGCCGGGACTGGCGGCACTTGGAAGAGCTCTTCACCGTGCATCGTGTCCCGCCACCCAGCGCCCTGCGCAGCAAGCGCAGGGCTCAGCTCAGGTCGCTGCTGTCCCGCCGGTCCTTCCACATCGGCTCCCTGGGCTCCCCGGCCATGCAGCGCGCGATCGACGAGCTGAACGCGCGTCAGCCTTTCGATGTCATCCAGGTCGAGTCCAGCCAGATGTCCGGCTTCAACTTCCCCCGCCGCCCGGTACTCGTCCTGGATGCGCACAACATCGAGCACGATCTCTTTCGCCGGGTGGCAGCGGTGGAGACGTCGCCGCCGCGGAGGCTTTACCAGAGCATCGAGCAGCGCAAGCTGAAGCGGGAGGAGGCGGCCGCATGGTGCCGGGCAAACGGCTGCGCGGTCACCTCTGCCGAGGACGAGCGGGTGGTGCGGCAGGCGGCTCCGGGCACGCCCACCCGGGTCGTCCCCAACGGGGTGGATCTCAACCACTTCCATCCCTCCGCAGACGCGGTCGACCCCGACAGCATCGTCTTCGTCGGCAGCATCAATTACCGGCCCAACACCGACGCCGCGCTCCACTTCGCGGAACGCATCCTTCCCCTGGTTCGCGGACGCCGGCCCGGCGCCGTCTTCTCGGTCGTCGGCCAGGGTGCGCCCGAGGCGGTCCGCCGGTTGGAGGGGCCCGGGGTCCGCATTCTCGGCGGGGTGCCGGACGTCCGGCCCCACCTGGCCCGCGCCGGCGTGGTCGCCGTGCCCCTGCGGATGGGCAGCGGCACCCGGCTCAAGGTGCTCGAGGGACTGGCCATGGGCAAGGCCATCGTCAGCACGCGGCTGGGGTGCGAGGGCATCGAGGTCGTTGATGGCGAGCACCTCCTCATCGCCGACGCTCCTGAGGCTTTCGCGGACGCGGTCGCCCGGCTGATCGGCGATGCCGAGCTGCGCCGCCGGCTGGGGGAGGCGGGTCGAAAGCTGGTCGAGCGACGTTACGGTTGGGAGACGGTGGCCGCCGAGCTGGACGCCTTCCATGCCGATCTGCTCGGGCTGGTTCCCGGGACCAGGGCGGCTCGGCCGCTCACGTCCGGCGCCGGTGTGCCGGGTGGTGCTTAGCATGGCCGCCGCCCTCGATCGCCAGGTGTTCAGCGATGGGTCGTACGCCGACATCTTCCGCCCCGACAGCCGAGCTGACCCGTTCCGCGATCTCTATCGCCGCAAGCGGAACGATGTCCTCAGGTGCCTCGCCGAGCTGCCCCAGGGAAGCCGTGTCCTCGACCTGGGCGGAGGCATGGGCAGGATCGCGGTCCCGGCGGCGGTCCGCCACCGGGTGACGCTCTGCGACATCTCGCAGCGGATGCTCGACCTGGCGGCCTCGGCCGCCGCGGAGGCGGGCACACCCGCCGAGCATCTCAGCCTGCACCGGCTCGATGCCGGCGCCGCCCTTTCCTTCGGGGACGCGAGCTTCGATGCCGCCATCGCCCTGGACCTGCTGGTGCACCTGCCCGACCCCGGAGCGGCGCTGGGTGAGCTGCATCGGGTGCTCCGCCCCGACGGGATGCTGCTGGTGGACATGACCAACCGCAACCCGCTCTGGGTGGTGCGCTACCCCCGGTACGTCGGCCGCCGTCCCGGTCGCTGGCTGCGCACCCTGCGCGGTGGTGGCGTGCTGCCGGAGTGGCAGAGCATCGTCCGCCACCGGTCGCGAGGCGAATTCGAACGGATGCTGGCCGGCGCCGGTCTGCGGGTCACCCGGCGATGGGTGTACGGTCCGGGGCTGTGCCCCAAATGGTTCCTCTGCCGCTGCCTTCCGAGCCCTGACAGGGTGGGTCGCTGAGCGGATCGCCATGCTCCGGAGGGGAGGAGATCGATGACACAGCGAGCGGATCGCATGGCGCCCAGTCCATCGTCGGGACGTCACCGCTCTCGGACCCGGCGGCTGGCTCCGGCCGCGCTGCTCGTGCTGCTGCCCGGCTTCGGTTTGGCGTCCGGGGTGGCGGCGGCGTCGGCACCGGCCTTCGTTCAGGGCACGGCCGGAGCGACCGTTTCCCACCTGACCTTCTCCAGACCGGTCGGCGCCGGTGACCTCCTGGTGGCGGCGCTGACCACCAGCGGCGGTGGATCGGACCCGATCAGCGGTGTCTCCGACAGCCTCGGCGATGCCTGGACCAAGGCGGCGTCGCTCGCCTACGGCAACGGCTACGTGGAGCTGTACTACGCCGCCAACTGCGGAGCCGGGGCCGACCAGGTCACGGTCGCTGGAACCAAGGTCGCCCTGGCCATCGCTGAGTACTCCGGGGTGTCCGCCACATCGCCTCTTGACAAGCTGGCCAGCCACGCCTCGTCGAGCAGCCCGTCGGCTGGACCGACGGCCGCCATCGGCGGCGCCGGCGAGCTGGTCCTCGGCGTCGCGGGGATGAGCGCTCCCGGAAGCTTCAGCGCCGGCACCGGCTTCACGCTCCGAGAGGCCGGGGTCTCCAACTACCTCTACGCGGTCGGCTTGGAGGACGCTCTCTCGGCCTCGGGCGCCGGCCAGTCGATGACCATGAAGGCGACGAACAGCGGCTACGCGGGAGGCATCGTCGCCGTCTTCCTGGCCGTCCCGACGGCGACCGGGCCGACCGCGGCGCTGGCTCTGAGCCCGACCGCCACCCCGGTTGGGCAGACCGTCACCGCCAGCGCCGCCGGCTCGACCGCCGGTTCCAGCCCCATTCAGAGCTACAGCTTCACCTTCGGGGATGGCACGACGGTGGGTCCGCAGGTCAGCGCGACCGCCACCCACGCGTATGGCACTGGCGGGGTCTACACGGTGACCGTGAGGGTCACCGACAGCGCCGGGCGGAGCTCCCCGGCGACCGCCCAGGAGACGGTGGGGCAGCCCGCGGCTGCGGTCACGGTGACCCCCTCCTCGGGCAACCCGCCCCTCCAGGTGACGGCCAGCGCCGCGGCGTCGACCGACCCGATCGGCATCCAGAGCTACAGCTTCAACTTCGGGGACGGGACCGTCGTGGGCCCGCAGCCGGGCGCCAGCGCTGCTCACACCTACACCGCCGCAGGCACCTTCACCGTGATGGCGACGGTCAGTGACGCGGCCGGCGCCACCTCGACAGCGAGCGCCCCCGTCACCGTCTACAAGGGCCCGACCGCGGCGCTGAGCCTGAGCCCCGCCGCCGCACCGGCGGGCCAGACGGTCATCGCCAGCGCGGCCGGCTCGACGGCCGGCTCGAATCCGATCCAGAGCTACAGCTTCAGCTTCGGGGACGGCACGACCTTGGGGCCGCAGAGCGGCGCTACCGCCGCCCACAGCTACAGCGCCGGCGGGGTGTACACGGTGACAGTGACGGTCAGCGACGGCGCCGGCCACAGCTCCCAGGCGAGCGCCCAGGTGACAGTGGGGCAGCCCACCGCGGTGGTCACGGTGAGCCCGACCTCGGGCACTCCGCCGCTGCTGGTGACTGCCAGCGCGGCGGCGTCGACGGACCCGATCGGGATCCAGAGCTACAGCTTCAACTTCGGGGACGGGACCACGGTGGGTCCGCAGACCAGCGCCACCGCGACCCACACGTACACCACGACGGGGAGCTACACGGTGACGGCGACGGCCACCGACAGCGCCGGCGCCACCTCGACGGCGACCGCCCCGGTCAGCATCTACAGCGGCCCGACGGCCGCTCTCAGCCTGAGCCCCACGGCAACGCCCGCGGGGCAGCCGGTCAGCGCCAGCGCCGCCGCCTCGGCGGCCGGCTCCAATCCCATCCAGAACTACAGCTTCAACTTCGGGGACGGGACCACGGTCGGGCCTCAGCCGGGGGCAAGCGCTAGCCACGCCTACGCTGCCGGCGGGGTCTACATGGTGACGGTGACGGTCACTGACAGCGCCGGCCACAGCTCCCAGGCGAGCGCCCAGGAGACGGTGGGGCAACCCACGGCGGCGCTCAGCGTGACCCCCGCCTCCGGCACGCCGCCGCTCCAGGTCAGCGCCAGCGCCGCCGCCTCCACCGATCCGATCGGGATCCAGAGCTACAGCTTCAACTTCGGGGACGGGGCGGTCGTGGGTCCGCAGACCAGCGCCACCGCGACCCACACGTACACCACCGCGGGCAGCTTTACGGTGACGCTGACGGTGGCCGACAGCGCCGGGGCCACCGCCAGCGCGACGTCCACCGTGAGCGTGGTGGCTCCGCCGACCGCGACCCTGACCCTGAGCCCGACCGCCGCGCCGGCTGGGTACCTGGTCGCCGCCAGCGCGGCGGCCTCCACAGCCGGCTCCAACCCGATCGCGAGCTACAGCTTCAGCTTCGGGGACGGGACCACGGTCGGGCCTCAGCCGGGGGCAACCGCGAGCCACACCTACGCTGCCGGCGGGGTGTACACGGTCACGGTGACGGTCACCGACAGCGCCGGGTACGGGGCTCAGGCGACCGCCCAGGAGACGGTGGGGCAGCCCACCTCGGCGCTCACGGTGAGCCCCTCCTCGGGGAGCCCGCCGCTGCTGGTGACCGCCAGCGCCGCCGCCTCGAGCGACCCGATCGGGATCCAGAGCTATAGCTTTAGCTTCGGGGACGGGACGGCGGTCGGGCCGCAGGCGAGCCCGATGGCGACCCACACCTACACCACCGCGGGCAGCTACATGGTGGCGGTGACGGTGGCCGACAGCGCCGGGGCGACCGCGACCGCGACCTCCACGGTCAGCGTGCTGAGCGGCCCCACCGCCGCCCTGAGCCTGAACTCGAGCGCCACGCCGGCAGGTGAGCCGGTCATCGCCAGCGCCTCGGCATCGACGGCCGGCTCCAGCCCGATCGCGAGCTACACGTTCAGCTTCGGGGACGGGACCGTGGTCGGTCCCCAGACCAGTGCCATCGCGACCCACAGCTACAGCGTCGGCGGGGTCTACACGGTGACCGTGACGGTTACCGACAGTGCCGGCAACAGCTCCCAGGCGAGCGCCCAGGAGACCGTTGAGCAGCCCTCGGCGACGCTGACCCTGAGCCCCTCCTCGGGCAGCCCGCCGCTGCTCGTCACCGCCAGCGGCGCCGCCTCGAACGACCCGATCGGGATCCAGAGCTACACCTTCGACTTCGGGGATGGGACCACGGTTGGTCCACAGACCACGGCGACCGCGACCCACACCTACACCGCGGCAGGCGGCTACACGGTGACGCTGACGGTGACCGACAGCGCCGGGGCGACCGCCACCGCGACCTCCACGGTCAGCGTGGCCACGCCCCCGACCGCGGCGCTGAGCCTCAGTCCCGGCGCCACACCGGCGGGCGAGCCGGTCACCGCGAGCGCTGCCGGGTCGACGCCCGGCTCCAGCCCGCTCTCGAGCTACATCTTCAGCTTCGGAGATGGGACCGCCGTCGGTCCCCAGGCCAGTCCGACCGCCACCCACAGCTATAGCGCCGGCGGGGTGTACACGGTGACCGTGTCGGTCATCGACGGCGCCGGCAATAGCTCCCAGGCCAGCGCCCAGGAGACGGTCGGGCAGCCCACCGCGGCACTGACGGTGAGCCCCATCTCCGGGAGCCCACCGCTGCCCGTGACCGCCAGCGCTTCCGGGTCGACCGACCCGATCGGCATCCAGAGCTACACCTTCAGCTTCGGAGACGGGACGGCGGTGGGGCCGCAGGCGAGCGCCATCGCAACCCACACGTACACCGTCGCGGGCAGCTACACAGTGGCGGTGACGGTGACCGACAGCACCGGAGCGAATTCGACCGTGAGCTCCCCGGTCAGTGTGGCCACGCCTCCCACCGCGGCGCTGAGCCTCAGTCCCGGCGCCGCGCCGGCGGGACAGCCGGTCTCCGCCAGCGCGGCGGCATCCACCCCCGGGTCCAACCCGATCGAGAGCTACACCTTCAGCTTCGGGGACGGGACCACCGTCGGTCCCCAGGCGGGTGCGACCGCCACCCACAGCTATGGCGCCGGCGGGGTATACACGGTGACGGTCACGGTCACCGACAGCTTCGGGTACAGCGCCCAGGCGACCGCCCAGGAGACGGTGGGGCAGCCCGCCGCGGCGCTCACCGTGAGCCCCTCGTCGGGGAGCCCGCCGCTGCCGGTGACGGCCAGCGCCGCGGCGTCCACCGACCCGATCGGGATCCAGAGCTACACCTTCAGCTTCGGGGACGGGACGGCGGTGGGGCCGCAGGCGAGCCCCACGGCCACCCACACGTACACCGTCGCGGGCAGCTATACGGTGACGCTCACGGTGGTCGACAGCGCCGGGGCGACCGCGACCGCCAGTGCCGCCGTCAATGTGGGCGTCCCCCCGGCAGCGGCGCTCAGCCTGAGCCCGACCGCCACCGGGGTGGGCCAGCCGGTGTCGGCCAGCGCCGCGGCGTCGACCGCCGGCTCCAGCCCGATCGCGAGCTACACCTTCAACTTCGGGGATGGGACGGTGATCGGGCCCCAGACCAGCGCCACCGCCACTCACGGCTACAGCACCGGCGGGTCGTACACGGTGACGGTCACGGTCACCGACGGCGCCGGCAACAGCGCGCAGGCCACCGCCCAGGAGACGGTGGGGCAGCCCAGCGCCGTCCTGGCGGTGAGCCCCTCGTCAGGCAGCGCGCCCTTGGCGGTCGGCGCCAGCGCCGCGGGGTCGGCCGACCCGCTTGGGATTCAGAGCTACACCTTCAACTTCGGGGACGGGACCACGGTGGGACCGCAGGCGGCGTCGACCGCGACCCACACCTACACGGTCGCGGGCGTCTACACCGTCGCGCTGACGGTGACCGACAGCGCCGGCGCAGCCGCCACCGCGACCTCCACGGTCACCGTCTACCTGGTCCAGGACAGCTTCCAGCGGGCCAACCAGACCGGCTGGGGCACCGCCTCGAACGGCATGACGTGGTCGGGGACGGGATCGGGAAGCCTCTCCATCTCGGGTCACGAGGGGCTGGTCAGCAATTCGACCAGCACCAGCACCTTCGAGTCGCTGGGCTCGGCCACCGCCGCCGACGTCAACGGGATCGTCCGCTTCGCGAGCACCAACGGCAGCGAGATGGCGGGGATGATCCTGCGCGGCCAGCCCAACGGGAACATGGACCTGGTGCGCTACAACGGCAGTGGCCAGCTCGCGTTCATGGTCAAGTCGGGCGGCAGCTGGATCGTCAACCAGAGCATCGCCGCCTTCACCGCGTCCGCCGGGACCTTCTACTGGCTGCGTTTCGAGGTCCAGGGGAGCAACGTCTATGTCAAGGTGTGGCCCTCGGGCGCGACCGAGCCGTCGGCGTGGTCATGGTCAGGGACCAGCAGCACCATCACGAGCGCCGGAAGCATGGGCCTCTACGCCTACGCTTCCACCGGGACCAGCGTCGAGTTCGACTCCTTCTCGGTGGCGCAGGCCATCGCCGCCCCCGCCAACTCGGCGATCGCCGGCACGCTAACCGACAGCGTCAGCGGCCAGCCCATCGCCGGGGTGACGGTCACGACCGTCCCAGCCAGCACCACCACGACCACGGGAGCCTCGGGGACCTACTCGCTGCCGGTCGCCGCCGGGTCCTACACAGTGGTGTTCACCGCCTCGACGGTCGGCTACAACGCCAACGACCTGGCCGGGGTGCAGGCGCCTGCCAACGGCAGCGCCACCGCGAACCAGAGCCTGGTCGCCATCCCGGCCCAGGTGGCTATGGACAACTTCACCCAGCCCAACCAGGGCGGAGGGTGGAGTCCGTCCACCGACAGCAGCACCTGGACGAGTGACATCGCCAGCCCGCCCAACGGGGTCCCGATCAACGGGGCGGGGATCACCGCCAACCAGGCTTGGGTGGACACCTCGGGCTCGACCCTCCAGGACTTCGACACCTGGATGGGCTACCGGTATGCCAACCAGCAGGTCAACGCCACGCTCGACATCACCAGCGTGGTCTCCGACCCGACCTACCAGCACGGGGCGCGGCTGATGGCCCTGGTCCAGGGGACGGCCAGCAGCTGGAACGCGATCGTGATGACCATCGACCCGCCCGACGGGTCGAAGCCGGTGCCGCCCGGGTCCAGCCAGGCCTGCACCCAAGGGGACATCTCGCTGTGGGTGACCATCCCGAGCACCTGGACGCAGCTCGCCATGGTCTGCCAGACGGTCAGCCTGAACACCCTCTATCACGCCCAACTGGAGGTGGTTGGCAACCTGGTCGAGGGCAACCTCTGGACGGGGAGCACCGAACCGAGCGGCTGGCAGATCAGCGCCAGCCAGAGCCTGCTCCAGGGGGCCGGACAGGCGGGGACCAGGACCACCGGCGCGTACGTGGACTGGGGCAGCTTCTCCGAGATCCCGATCACCCAGATCTCGGGGAGCGTGAGCAATGGGTCGACCGGGTCGCCGGTCAGCGGGGCCACTCTGAGCCTGAACACGGGACCGGCGACGCAGACCGCGGCGAACGGCAGCTACGGCTTCATCGGACTGGCGGGTGCGACCACCTATGACATCGGCATCGCCGCGCCGGGCTACACCAGCGGGGTGATCGCGGTCACCACCGTCACCGGCTCCACCGCCACCGCCAACGTGAGCCTGGCCCCCTCGGGCTCGGTGGGCTCTCCCGGCGGGGGGCTGGTCGTCAGCGACCAGATCCAGAACGGCATCACCAACAACCCGGGCAACGGCCAGACCGAGACCGACGTCACCTGGACCGACGCGACCGGGAACGGCTGGCGGATCGGCAGCATCCCGGGCTACGGCGGCGCCAACACCGCGGACTGGTACGAGGTCGACGGAGGCGTGGTCGGGGCGAACCAGACCTCGCTCAACACCACCAGCCCGTCCGACCTGGCCCACGATTGGACCGAGTCCACGAGTGGCGCCTTTTGGGGCTCGGAGTCGACCCCATACGCGCAGGTGTCACTGCCCCCGCTGGCCCCCTCGTTCCGGGTCGGGTTCCAGGCGACCGTCCCCGCCGCTGGGACCGATCCCAACGGCTTCGTCCACACCGTGACCACCTACATCTACCCAGGTAACCCCGGGTTCATCGTCGACCGCTTCGACATCACCAACCCGTCGAGCAAGCCGATCCAGCTCGCCACCACCGGGGCCATCTCCTACGACGTGATCAGCGGGCTGGAGCAGCTCGACACCACCTGGAACGCCGCCAATGGAGGGTACGGTTGGGTCGGGAGCGCGCCCGTCCAGGGCTGGCCGTCGGCCGCGACTCCCGGCGATCCCGACTACTTCTACATCGTCCCGTCAGCCGGATCCGGGGTCAGTGACGGCATCGTCGCCGTCCTCGCCACCAAGCTCTCGACCATCGGCGTCCTCAACCCGCAGATCCAGGATGGACTCAACAGCCATCGTGTCAAGGTCACGGTTTTCGGCGACGACCAGGTCTTCCCGGCCAACACCACCATCACCTTCTACCTGCTCCAGGCGATCACCCGGAACCTGACCGCGGCTGAGGCGGCGAGCATCGCGGCCGACTACCTGAACCCGGACACACCGGTGATGACCACCGGGACGTTCGCCGGATTCAGCCTCAATGAGGGGCTCTACAGCTTCGCCGCCAGCGGCAACCAGGTCACCTTCGCGCCCAGCTTCTCGTCCACGGTGACCGAGCGCTGGCTTGACATCTACAAGGTGACCGGGTACACAGTCAGCGCACCGCCCACGGTCAGCGTCAACGGGCTGCCCCTCACCCCCGGGGCCCAGTACGTCACCGCGGTGGACACGGCCAACCACGTCGCCTACGTGAAGCTCCTCCAGCCGCTGGTTCCCGGGGCGGCCGGCTCGGGGCAAATCCAGTCAGGGCCGATCACCATCAGCGGCTGAGCACCACGGCAATGACCTGATCGCCGACGCCGGTCCAGCATTCGGCGTCCTGGATCGGGAAACGGCGGTCCTTCTCTGGGGGACGTCCCGATTACACTTGTGGCAGTGCCGGTCGTCCCGCGGCTCTGCGAGTCAGGCCCAGGTTCAGGAGGGACGTCATGCTCGGCAAGCTCACGAGCGTCGCGTCCTTGTGGCGCGACCCGGGCCCGCGATTCGTGTGGCTCTGGTGGAGGCTGCGCCGCCGGGTTCCCGGCTGGCTCACCACCGCGAACGCGGCGCTGCTCTATGGCTTTGCCCGCAATGGCGGCGGTCCGGGCGAGATCATGGAGATCGGGAGCGCCTGGGGCCTGTCGACCATCGTGCTCGCCAAGGGTGCCCACGCGCGCCAGGGTGAGGAGGCGATGGTCACCACCGTGGACACTCATGACACCTACTCGGGGACCGAGCGTCGGCTGCAGCGGAGCCTCACCCGCTTCCGGGCTGACAACGTGACCGCAATCACCCAGGACTCCGTCGGCTACGCAGAGCGAAGCAGCCTCCCCCGGCGCATCCGCCTCCTCTACGTGGACGGCGACCACTCCGAGTCCGGGGTGAGACGCGACCTGGAGGCATGGCTGCCCCGGGTCGCCCCCGGCGGCGTGGTCGTCTTCGACGATTACTTCGACCATTCGGACCCCGGGTATGGCGTGGCGGCGGGAGTCCGACCCTGGCTCGACGACGGCACTCTGGAGCCGGTGCGGCGCAGCGACCTGGCTGGCTGGACGCGCAAGGCGACGCACCAGGCCGCCCATCTCGGCGACGGCCGGCACGGCGTCAACGTCCGCGGCTCGGTCATGCGCCGATCCGGCGCGGTGGACCGGGAGGCTGGGGCGGCCCCCAGGGCCTGACGCCGCCGCGGCGTTCCCGGCGGGCTCGGGACATCCGCCCAGCCCTCCGGGGACACGCCCGGCCGGCCCCGAGCTTGCTCCCATTCCGCTGAGTGGTTGATCCGTTCGACACTTGACCGGCATGAGATTCCTCGAGACCCTCTTTCGCCACCGAATCATCGCGATCCTACCGATCGTCATCGGCCTGGTGGTGGCCGCCGGTTATGAGCTGGTACAGCCGCGCACCTTCACTTCGACCGCCGACCTCTGGGTGGACGCTTCGACCCCCGGACAGAGCGGCACCACGAGCAACCAGTACGTCGACCCCTCCACCACCCAGGAGTCGGTCATCCAGGAGCTGGTCGACACCCGGTCCTTCGACATCGCGGTCGGCCAGGTCGGCGGCCTGAGCGCCTTCCTCGCTGCTCATCCGGGTGCCGAGGTCACCGGCATCGCCGCCGTTCCCGGGCTCGGCGAGCTGTTCAAGAGCGCTCCGGGGTCGGTTGACGACCAGGTGGCGACCATGATCCCGGCAGAGCTGACCATCACCGCGACCGGGCCGCAGGTGATCACCATCAGCGCCACCGGACCGACGCCGGCGGTGACCGAGGGAATCATCAACGCAGTGGTCTCTCAGTACGAGCTCAACGTGGTCCAGGCGGCCACCACCACAGATCAGACTGCGGTCAGCTACTACACCCAGCAGCTGGCCCAGGCGCAGACCACGCTCAACCAGGCGGAGAGCGCCTACACCGACTATGTGCAGGCGAACCCGACGGTGATCAAGAACGGAGGCACCAGCGCCCAGCTCATTGAGCTGCAGCAGTCGGTGGCCAACGCGCAGAGCAACTACCAGTCGGTGAACAACCAGCTGCAGCAGGCGCAGCTCAACCTGGCCAACGTCGGCAACCAGACCGGGGTGCGGGTGCTCGACGCGCCCCAGGCCGGCACCTCGGTCAGCATCAAGAAGAAGCTGCTCACCACCGGTATCGCCGGCCTGGTGGTGGGTCTGATCATCAGCCTTCTCCTCATCACCGTCCTGACCGCGACGGACCGGACGGCGCGCCGCGCCGAGGACGTCAAGCGCGCCCTCGGTGTCGACGTGGTGGGCAGCATCGACCGGGTGGCGGGAGGCACCTCCGGACCCCAATCGCAGGCATCCGGAGCATGAGCGCCGAGCCGGCCCCTCAGCTCAGCCGGGTGACTCCATTCCGCCCACCCAGCTCGCCGGAGCCGCCCCGGGGCGCCTCCCCGGCCGACGTGCGGCTGGCCCAGGGACTGCTGCCCCGAGCCGTGCTCAAGGGATGCCGGGAGGCTATCCAGCGCATGCCCGAGCCGGACCCCCGCAGCTACGGGGTGACCAGCACGGTGCGCGGCGAGGGCCGCAGCACCGTCGCCGCCGGGATGGCCCTGCTGCAATGGCTCGACTACGAGCGGCGCACCGTGCTGGTGGACCTCGACCTCGAGCAACCCAGCCTGCACCGCCGCTTCGGGCTCGCCGAAGGCTCGGGGCTCAGCGACCTGATCGAGGGCCATGGCGCGGTGGAGGACCATCTCCAGCGCGTGGTGGGCGACCTCTACGTGCTGACCGCGGGCCGGCTTCGGGAGGATGCTCCCCGCACCCTCACCCGACTGGCTCAGAGCAGCGTGATCTCCCAGCTCTTCGAGTGGGCGGAGGCGGTGGTCTTCGACCTCCCCCCCGTGCTGGGCTCACCCACCGGGCTCGAGGCAGCCCGGCTCAGCGGGTCGCCGGTGATGGTGGTGCGCGCCGGGGTGACCCCGCTGCCCAGGGCCAAGGAGGCGCTGGACGCCCTCCCTGCTTGCTCCTCGGTGATCCTGAACGGCGTCGAGTCGGCGATGCCACCGTGGCTGCGCCGGGCCACCGGCAGCTGGAAGCCATGACCTGGCCCCTGATCGCGGCTCTGGCCCTGGTGGTCGTGGCCCTGGTCTGGCGGGATCGGAGCCGGCGGGCCCAGGCTGCGGCGCTGGCGGTGGCAGTGGTTGCCCTCGGCTACGCCTGGATCAACCTGGGCAAGGTCTGAGACGGTGGCGCTCGCCGTCTCGAGCGTCGCGGCCATCCAGCGCAGCGAGAGGACCCGGCGCATCCTCTTCACCGGCATCGGCGTGGTCCTGGCGATCCTCCTCGGCCTCGTCGCCGCGGCCGTCGGCAAGACCCAGGACGCCATCGGTCTGGTTGTCGCCCTGGCGGTGCCGGTGATCTGGTGGTCCGCGCCCGCCACCGGGGTGATCACGCTGCTCCTCTGCTCCGCGGTCATCGAGCAGTACCAGTACTCGATCCCGGGCGAGGCGGGGCTCGACGCCTTCACCGACAAGATCCCCTTCTTCGCCAGCTTCCAGGGCGCCTTCGGCGCCAGCGGCCTGGTTTTCAGCCCCGCCGACCTCTCCGTGGTGGTGCTTCTCCTCATCTGGCTTACCCGCGGGGTCACCAAGCGGAGCCTGCGTCTGCCCCGATCGCAGCTGGCCGCGGCCATGGCGGTGATCGTGGTCCTTGCCCTGGTGGCCCTGGCTCGGGGCATCGGCCTGGGCGGCGACGACACCCGGGCCGCGTTCTGGGAGATCCGGCCATGGGTCTACATGGGCGCCACCTACCTCTTCGCCTCTCAGTTCGTCACCAGCCGGCGGGCTTTTCACGCCGTCCTCTGGACCCTCGTCCTCGGCAGCGGCTTCAAGGCGCTGCAGGGCACCTACATCTGGATCAAGACGCGCGGCGTCGACCTGGGGCCCCAGCCGGCGATCCTGGCTCACGAGGAATCCTTCTTCTTCGCCGTCTTCGTGATGCTGACCATCGCGCTCTGGATCTTTCGGCAGCGGGGGAGGCTGCGCACCACCGCCACCGCCCTGCTGCCGCTGGTGCTCCTCGCCGACTTCGGCAATGCCCGCCGCGACGCCTTCCTGGTCCTCGGAGGCGGGCTGGTCGTGATGCTGCTGGTCATCTATGTGAACCGGCCGGAGTACCGCCGCATGATGCGCAGGATCGCGGCGGTCAGCCTGCTGGTGAGCGTCGTCTACTTCCCCCTGGAGTGGAATGGCAGCGGCACCTTCGCGGAGCCCGCCCAGGCGGTCCGCTCGGAGTTCTCCCCGAGTCTGCGCGACCAGGAGTCGAACCAGTACCGCATCCAAGAGGACGCCAACATCGGGGACAACATCAAGAACAGCAACCCTCTTCTGGGCACCGGATTCGGCGAGCCCATCGACTACGGCTACGTCCCCATCGTCAACATCGAGAACGTCGATGCCTTCATCCTCTGGGTGCCCCACAACGGCGTCCTCTACGTCTGGATGCGGATGGGCATCCCCGGTGAGCTGATGCTCTGGCTGCTGCTCGCCGCCGCCATCCTCGCCGGAGTCCGGGCGACCCGGTCGCCGGATAGCGAGGTCGCCCTCCTCGGGGCCCTGGTCGCCGCCACCAGCGTGGGCTGGCTGGCCATGGGCTACACCGACATGGGCTTCTTCTGGTTCCGGATCGCGATCTACTTCGGTGGCCTGCTCGGGCTGCTCCATGCCATGACGTCTCTGAACCGCTCGTCCCAGCCTGAGCCGGTGACCCAGCCGGCGAGGCGCACGGCTCGACCTGCGGTGCGGTCGCTCGCGCCGGCGCTGCTGGCGCGTGGGGAGGCCCGCCGGTGAGCCTCGACGCCGCCCGCTCCGCGACCGCTCCTGGGGAGGGCTGGCCGGAGAGCGTCCAGATCCCCCCTCCCGCCGCCGTCCCGCTCGCCGAGGCGCTCGCTTCGGTCCGCCCGGGCGGCGAGACCGGGCCGCTCTCGACCCGTGCCGTCGCCGCCCAGGCGCTCGGCTACCTGACCAACCATCTGGTCAATCGCATTCCCAGCCATTCGCTTCGCCGCGGCTGGTACCGGCGAGCACTCGGAATCGAGGTGGGTACCGGGGCGGGGCTCCTGATGGGTCTCCGGCTTTGGTTCTACGGCCCTGGGCAGGTGCGCCGGGCGGGGACCCGGATCGGTGCCGGCACCAGGATCAACCGCGACTGTGCTCTCGACACGCGAGGGGGGCTGCGGATCGGCGACCACGTCAGCATCTCCCCCGAGGTGGTGATCCTCACCGCTGACCACGATCGCGACGACCCGGAGTTTCCCCTCCGGCACCGTGCGGTGGTGATCGAGGACCACGTCTGGATCGGGATGCGGGCGATGATCCTCCCCGGAGTCCGGATCGGCCGTGGCGCGGTGGTGGCCGCCGGGGCGGTGGTGAGCCGCGACGTGGAGCCGCTCACGGTGGTCGCCGGCATCCCGGCTCGGCCCGTCGGCCGCCGTGACCCCGGCGTCCTCGACTACGCGCTGGATGCGGAGCCTCTGCCGCTCTTCGAGTAGCGGAACCCCGGTGCCACCCTGTGACGCCCCCGGCATGAGGTCAGCGTCAGCCCGCTGGCACTAGCTCCGCCGCCTCGCTTGGGCCCGGGCGATGAACGGCATGAGCACCGCGGTCCAGCTGTAGATCAGGCCCATGACCAGCAGGAAGACGAAGTTCACAGCGCTCATGGTCAGCATCCGGTAGACGGCCAAGAGCAGCCAGACCGCGGCGGCGGTGCCACCCCAGAGGGCGACGGCTCTCCAGATGCGTCCGGTGGGCCGGCGGCTCCGGGCCCCCGTGGTCTGCCAGGGCTGGCGACGCCCGCGCAGGATGTCGGTGATGGCGAAGAGGTGCGCCCACCCGTAGAGGCTCTTGGCCATCAGCGCCGTGGGTCCGTATCGACACCGGTTCCAGAGCGGGAAGATGACCAGCAGGAAGGTCGCGCTGGGAGCGATCCAGAGGTAGTTGCGGAGCTGGATCTGGTCGGGCAGAAGGGCGAGCAGAAAGATCGCCACCAGCGGCGTGACGATGCTGGCCGCCGCGGTCTGCATGTAGTAGCCGAAGCCGCTCAGGTAACAGCACCGCGCCGACAGTCGGAGCCGGGCTGTCCAGAACTTCCGTGATCCGAGCAGGCTCATGGAGCCCATGCACCAGCGGTACTGCTGGGTGAGGAAGGAGTCGGGGCCGGCCGGGCACATCCCGGTGGCGAGCGGGATGGGGAGGTAGCGGAGCCCCCAGCCGTGACGCCGAAGGTCGAATCCAGTGTGCACGTCCTCGGAGTGCTCGATGAGTGTGGTGCCGCCGATGGCGTCCAGGGCGACGCGACGGTAGACGCCGCACGAGCCCACGCAGATCGCGGCGTCGAGGCGGTCGCGCGAGACCTGGGTCACACGGTAGAAGAGCTCCTGGACGGCCCCTGCTCCACGCTCCATCCAGGTCTGCCGCGCGTCCGCGCGGAAGTACTGGGGGGTCTGGACGATGCCGAGCTCCGGGTATCTCTGCATATACGGCAGGGTCTCGGCCAGGAAGTCCTCTCGGGGCGAGAAGTCGGCGTCGAAGATGACGATGAACTCCGAGTCGGAGTTGTGGTACCCGTGGCGCAGGTTACCCGCCTTCTTGAGCCAGCCGCGATTGGGTCGCACCAGATGGCGGAAGCCGTGGGCGGCGGCCAGGGTGGCCGCTTCCGGATCGTCACCGTCGTCGAGGACGTAGACCGTGACCCGCCCCGGGTAGGCCTGCCGCAGCCTGTCGACATGGTGCCAGGTGTTCGCCAGCATGGCGAGATCCTCGCCGCAGATCGGGAGCCAGACGTCCACCGTCGGGTAGCTCAGCGGCGTCCAGGCGGCGACCAGGGCGCGATGGGTCGCCAGGTTGAAGTTGCGACTGGTCAGGGTGACCCTCAGCGAGACCAGGTAGTAGAGGAGAGTGAAGACCAGGAAGGGTGCCAGGACCCAGAGCCAGAGGTGGAGGCGGAGCAGATGGTACTGGCTGGCGGTGAGGCAGATCACGCTGATCAGGGAGCTGACCAGAAGCACCGACACCTGGCGGTGCACATACAGGTGCTTCTCCCCGTCGGCGGGTGGCACCGGCAGCAGCAGGTCTCGCGTCTCCGAGGCCGGGCCCCGCGGCTCGATGGCAAGAGCGCTCATGACGTCCGAGGGGCGAGTCGCCAGATCACGTAGCTGCCTCGACCGAAGACGTCGTCGGCGGGCACGTCGGCGACCCAGACGTAGCGCCGGCCGGCATGGATGGCGCTCACGATCGCATCGTCCACCGAGCGCTCCTCGCTGAAGTCCAAGGCGATCACCGAGAAGTAGCCGTCCTCCACGGCGGTCACGTAGGCGCGCTGCCCTGCCAGCTCCACATCGCTCCCCGGAGCTGTGTACTCGAAGGAGTAGGTGTCGATCCAGTGGGGCAGGCTGAGCGCGTTGCCGAGGTAGTATCTGGCCACCTCGGCGTCGTCCATGAGGACGGGCATCGAGCGCCCGCTCACCATGGGGCGAAGCGTGGCGACCAGTCCGCTGGAGTTGGGCCACTCGGCGTAGAGCCGCTGGGCTTGAGCGGTACCCACCAGCCCGAGCGGGATCAGCGCGGCCATCAGCACGGCGGCACGCGGCGCCACCCATCGGCCCCCGCCGACCAGCCTCGCCAGCAGCCAGCCGGCTGCGATGGCGGCGAACCAGGCACCGAACGTCACGTGCTTGAACAATGAGGTCGTGGTGTGGATGCGAGCTTGCTCGATCGGGGCGATCGCCGCGGCCAACGTCAGCACCGCCAGCGTCCCCACCATGGCCCAGCTCAACTTGTGTCGCCAGGCAAGGAGGGCGGCGGTCAAGCTGGCGATGCCCGCGATCGCCGCGATCGCGCCCACCCAGGCTGCGGCCGACACGAGGACCACACCCGCCGATGACCCCGCCGTCGCCCGCGTGATGGTGGTTGCCAGTATCCCCGTCAGATAGTCGCCGGGGGCGAAGCCGACCATCATCGCGAGGCAGATGCCGAGGCCGGCGGTCAGGATGGCGGTCATTCTCAGAGCCGGGCGCAGGCCGTGGCGGTCGAGGATCACGAAGAAGGCTAGGGCGAGGACCACCGGGTCGAAGATCGTCGACGCGTACTTGGTCGCGTTGGCCAGGGCCAGTGCCGGGATTGCCAAGAAGATTGCGCCGCCATAGGGTGCCGTTGCCGCCTGTCGGACCACGATCCAGGCGGCCAGGCTGATGAGCATGAGCGACATCGCGTCGAAGGTCGCCAGGGCGCCGAGGAACTGGGTGCCCTCGGTGGTGACGAAGACGGCCGCCGCCAGCCAGCCGGCCGGGCGTCCCCAGAGGCGCCGCGCCGTCGCGTAACCGAGCAAGGTGGCGGCGAGCATGAAGCCGAGGCTCATCAGGCGCGCTGCCGGGAGACCGCCGACGCTGCCGATCAGCGACGCCAGGACCGGGTAGATCACCGGGGCGCCCGAGAAGTAAGCGGCGAAGTGCATGTCTGCGCCACCGTGCGCCCACGTGGTCAGCACCCATCGCCCCGCTGACAGGTAGTTGGCCTCGTCCAGGAATGCGGTGTTGCGCCAGATGAGCCGAAGAGACAGCCATGCCTGGACCGCGAGGATCCCCCCGACCGGGGCCAGCAGGGCCAGCCGCCGGGCAGCCCTGATCATCGTCTGGGGAGAGGGACGAGCCACCCTGGTCAGATGGCGGAGGAAGCGAAGCCCCTCGGAGGGGCCCGCCTTGGACGAGCCGGCCCCCCGGCGGGCCAGCCGGTACGGCAGCTCAGCGACACGTGCCGGCCGGTTTCGGGCGAGCACCTCCATCAGGATCTTGAAGCCGTGGGGCCGGAGGCGATGCCCTCGCAGAGTATCGGCCGAGACGGCGAAGAAACCGGACATCGGGTCCCGCACCGCGCGGGTCTGCGGTACCACCGCGTGAGTGAGCGCCGTGCAGACCCGAGACGCCAGCCTTCTCCAGCGGCTGTCCAGCCCCGCGGGTGACGCGCCGCTGACGTACCGGCTGGCGATCGCGATGTCGCAGTGGTCGGTGAGCACCAGGGTGGCCAGCTCCCTGGCGACCTCGGGCGGGTGCTGCAGGTCGCCGTCCATGACCACGATGACGCGGCCGCGCGCTACGGCGAAGCCGGCCACGACCGCCCCGGACAGCCCGCCGGAGCGTCCCCCCGGCTCACGATGCAGAACCCTGACCTCAGGATGCGAGCGGGCTACATCGGCGATCGTGACGGGTGTGGTGTCGTCACTGTCGTCGAGGAAGACGAGCTCCCAGGAACGATCGCCGCTCGACATCTGGTGGCAGAGGCGCTGGGTCAGGATCCGGACGTTGACCCCCTCGTTGCGGGTCGGCACCAGGACAGATACGTCCACCGGGCCGCGACCTGCCGGGAGCATCCGCCGGCCGGCGAGCGCCAGGCACCCATCGTTCTCGAAGAGCACCTCGGCAAGCTGCTGAGGGGCCCCCTGCGCCCGCGATTCCACGGTGGAGTTGAGCTCTCCCACCCGCTGCCCTCGAATGTCCCCTGTGCAAGGGGTCCTCAGTGCAGAAGCGTGGATCGTACCGATCCGGGGCGTTACGCCGCAACCGAGCCCAATTGAAGTCCTGAGCCGGTCAATCACGCCACCACGGCGGGCAGCGACTTACATCACCCCGGCTGGTTTCGCGGAGGGTCAGGGCCTGCTGGGGACTGAGGATCGTCAGAGCTGAACCAGGCCCTTGCGAGCGGCGTAGAGGACGGCCTGGGAGCGGTCGAAGATCTGGAGCTTCTCGTACATGTTGCTGATGTGGTTGCGCACCGTCTTCTCGCTGATCGA
>DASPQV010000006.1:0-23741 GCA_035624785.1 Binatia bacterium
GTAGAATCGCGAGGTGCTCAGTGTTCCTGACGTGCTGCTGGCCGCCCTCAATCCGGTCCAGCGCGAGGCGGTTGAGGCCCCGGACGGGCCGTTGCTCATCTTCGCGGGCGCGGGGAGCGGCAAGACCAGGGCGCTGACCCACCGCATCGCCTACGTCATCGGGGCTCGCGGCGTCCGGCCTCACGAGATCCTGGCCGTCACCTTCACCAACAAGGCGGCCAAGGAGATGCGGGCTCGGGTCGAGAAGCTCCTGGGCAAGGGCGTGACCGGGATGTGGCTGGGCACCTTCCACGGCATCGGTGCCCGCATCCTCAGGCGCGATGGCGACGTCATCGGCGTCCCCGCCAACTTCACCATCTACGACGAGGCGGACCGGCTCGCCGCGATGCGGCGGGCGCTGCAGTCCGTGGGCCTGGACGACAAGCGGTTCGCCCCGGCCAAGCTCGTCCACGCCATCAGCAACGCCAAGAACGAGCTGCTCGACGCGACGGCCTACGCGCCCCGCGCCCGCGGCTACTGGGAGGGGGAGGTCGCCCGGGTCTATCGGGCCTACGAGGCGGAGCTGGCCCGGGCCAGCGCCCTCGACTTCGATGACCTGCTGATGCGCACCGTGCGGCTGCTCCAGGACGTGCCGCCGGTGCTCGAGCACTACCAGGAGCGCTGGCGTCACATCTTCGTCGACGAGTACCAGGACACCAACCACGCCCAGTACGTGATGGTGTCGCTGCTGGCCGCTCGCCACCGCAACCTCACCGTGGTCGGTGACGATGATCAGTGCCTGGCCGCTGGGACGCTGATCAGCATGGCTGATGGATCCCGGAAGCCGATCGAGGCGGTCGACGAGGGCGACATGGTCCTCTCGGCCGCCGGCAGCGGGACGCTCAGGCCAGCGCGCGTGCTCCGCGTGGCCCGCCGCAATGCCGAGGAGACGGTCCGAATCCAAACCGCGGCCGGCCGGGAGCTGGTCAGCACCCCGGAGCATGTCCACTTCGCCGGCTACCGCCTCGGGCTCGCCCCGAACTGCCACTTCCTCTACCTGATGGGCAGGAAGGGCTACGGCTACCGCCTGGGCACCACCCAGGTGCGCACCCGTGGTCAGGAGAAGCCGATCGTGGGATTCCGCCAGCGCGCCGCCCAGGAGGGTGCTGACGCACTCTGGATTCTCGCGGTTCACCGCTCGGAGAACGATGCTCGCGAGGACGAGTGCATCACCTCGCTGCGTTACCAGATCCCGACACTTCCCTTCGTGCCGCGGAGGGGAGGGAGCAGCAACGGGCTGGTTCACGACCCTGACCGCCCGCGTGCCGTGTTCGCGGCCTTCGACACGGAGGCGGCGGCTCTTCGTCTTCTTCATGACCGAGGCTTGTCTTCTGGCCACCCTCACCATCACCCGCGTTCGCGAAACAGCAGCAGACGCAACATCGTCCTGACCCTGTGCGGCGACCGGCGAGGCGCGACGCCCATGCACCGGATAGCGGTGGGCGGCAACGATGCGGCGGGGGCGGCCACGATCAGCGGGCTGGGGCTCAGTGTCCGCCCCGCCCACCCGGGCTCAAGGAGCTGGCGCTACCAGACAGCCGGCAAGGACATGGCGAGCTTGTTGCGCTCCGCCGCGGTGCTCCGCGACGCGCTGAACGGCACGCTGGTCATGAGGGCCCGGCTGGGAAGTCCCAACCCCAGACTCCGCGAATCCAACTCTCTGCCCTTCCTGCCGGCGCACTCCGTCCATCCGGGGATGGTGATGTTCGACGGAGCCTGCGGCTACGATGCCGTGGTCAGTGTCGAACGCCGAAGGGAATGCGAGGTCGTGTACGACCTGGACGTTGAGCACACCCACAACTTCATCGCCAACGGGCTGGTCACCCACAACTCCATCTACCGCTTCCGGGGCGCGGACATCCGCAACATCCTGGAGTTCCGCAAGGACTTCCCGGACGCCCGGGTGGTCACCCTGGAGCAGAACTACCGCTCCAGCCAGCCCATCCTGGACGCCGCCCATGCCGTGATCCGGGTCAACCAGGATCGCGCTGCCAAGCGGCTCTGGACCGACCGCTCCGGCGGCGATCCGGTCCGCCTCATCCCGGTCTACGACGAGCAGGAGGAGGCGCTCACCGTCGCCGCCGAGATCGAGAGGCTGATCGGCAGCGGCGATTACTCGCTGTCGGACTTCGCGGTGCTCTACCGCACCAATGCCCAGTCGCGGGCGTTCGAGGAGGCCTTCATCCGCCGGGGCATCGCCTACAAGCTGATCGGCGGGCCCCGCTTCTACGAGCGCAAGGAGGTCAAGGACGTCCTGGCCTACCTGCGGCTGGTGGTCAACCCTCGCGACCCAGTCGCCTTCACGCGGGTGGTCAACGTTCCCCGACGCAAGATCGGGGACAAGAGCGTCACCGAGCTGGAGCGGATCGCGCGGCGGCGGAGCATCTCGCCCTTCGATGCGGTATCCCATCTCAGCGAGGAGTCCCAGCTGGGCGCGGCGGCGGTCGAGGCGCTCTCCGGCTTCGCCCGGCTGCTGGACAGGCTCGGCGACCTCAGCTCCCGGCTGCCGGTCCCCCGGCTCATCGAGCGGATCGTCGAGGAGACCGGCTATGCGCAGATGCTCCGGGACGGGACCCCCGAGGGAGAGGAGCGCTGGGCCAACGTCAGTGAGCTGATCGGCTACTCGGAGGAGTACGCCGACGTGCCCTCGCCGGACGGCGTCCACCAGTTCCTCGAGAACGTGGCCCTGGTCAGCGACGTGGACAGCCTCGACGAGGCGCGCGGCGGGGTCACCCTGATCACCCTCCACCAGGTCAAGGGGCTGGAGTTCCCGGTGGTCTTCATGGCCGGGCTGGAGGAGGGGATCCTGCCCCACCTGCGGGCGATCGAGGAGGGGGATGAGGGGATCGCCGAGGAGAGGCGGCTGGCTTACGTAGGGGCCACCCGGGCCCAGCAGCGGCTCTACCTCCTCCATGCCTTTCGCCGCCACCTCTACGGCACCGGCCAGCTCGCCCAGGCATCTCGCTTCCTGGCCGACATCCCCGAGGAGATGCTGGAGATGGCGCGGCGCCCGGGTGGGCCTCCGGTGGTGACCCCCCGAGCCCCTGGGGCGGTGCGCCAGGCGGTGCACGCCCACGCCATCCGGGAGAACCCGGTCGAGCTCGCTCCCCAGCGCTACTCCGAGGGCATGCGGGTGACCCATCCCAAGTACGGGTCCGGCACCATCCTCAAGAGCACCATGACCCGGGCCGGTGAGGAGGTGGTGATCCGCTTCGACGAGGCCGGTCTCCGGATCTTCGCGGTGGGAGACGCGAAGCTCTACCCGGCGGGGGATTGAAGCGATCGGGTAAGGTCCCCTGCGGTGGACGCCGCCGAGCTGATCGCGGAGCTTCGCAGCCTGGGAAACCCCGCCAACCTCGCCGGCATGTCCCGGTACGGGATCCGCACCGATCGGGCGCTGGGCGTCGGCATCCCGGCACTTCGAGGCCTGGCCCGGCGAGCTGGACGTGATCACGCGCTCGCCGCCTGGCTCTGGGAGACAGGCATCCACGAGGCGCGGATCCTGGCCTCGATGGTCGACGTGCCCGGCATGGTGACGGGCGAGCAGATGGACGCCTGGGTGCTCGGCTTCGATTCCTGGGACCTCTGCGACCAGGTCTGCTCGAACCTCTTCTCCCGAACCTCGCACGCGTGGGCAAGGGCGCTGGCCTGGAGCACCCGCAGCGAGGAGTTCGTCAAGCGGGCGGGATTTGCCCTGATGGCGGCGCTGACCGTCCACGACCGAGCTGCATCCGACGATGCCTTCCAGCCCTTCCTCGCCGCCATCGAGCGAGAATCGGATGACAACCGCAACTACGTGCGCAAGGCGGTCAGCTGGGCGCTTCGGCAGATCGGAAAGCGCGGCCCGAAGCTCCGCGCCCGGGCGGTGGACACCGCCTTTCGCATCCGGGCCCGAGGCACCCCCGCGGCGCGGTGGATAGCCGGCGACGCCCTGCGCGAGTTGACCCGGGCCCGCCCCGCGCCGCGCGACCGCGACCCCGAGCCGGACGGCCAGCCTGGCCGGAGGCCCTCGGGTTCTGGTCACTCGCGTCCATAAGTACTCTCCGGAGGGACAGGTCTTCCCCGGCCACCTGCCTGGGAGCTTCGGCGCGCTGCCCAGCGCCGCCGGCCGCCTCGACCGGCCCGCCTCGACCCGAAGTGACCCTCAGCCCAGCACCGTGATCAGGCTCAGGCCGTCGGCGATGGGGACGATCAGGGACTCCACGCGGGGATCGGCGGCCACGTGCTGGTTGAATGACCGCATCAGCACGGTGCGCTCGTCGGGGGGCGTGGGATCCGCGATGCGGCCGTGGCGGAGGGTGTTGTCGACGGCGATCAGCCCGCCTGCGGTCATCCGCGGCACCAGCTCCTCGTAGCAGTCGATGTACTCGGTCTTCTCGGCGTCCATGAAGGCGAAGTCGAAGCTGGGCGCAGGGGGCAGGGCCCTGAGGGTGTCGAGCTGCGGGCCCAGGCGCAGCTCGATGCGGTCGGCGAGCCCGGCTCGCTCCCAATAGCGGCGGGCCACCGCGGTCCAGTCGGCGCTGATGTCACAGCAGAGCAGGGTGCCGCCGGGGGCGAGCCCGCGGGCGATGCAGATCGAGGAGTAGCCGGTGAAGGTGCCCAGCTCGATGGCCCGGCGAGCCGCGCGGAGGCGCACCAGGACGCGGAGGAGGGCGCCCTCGTCCGGGCTGATCTGGAGGTCGTGTCCCGGTGCGACCTGGTAGGTCTCCTCGACCAGCTCGTCGAGGAGAGGGTCCCGCGGCCGGATCTGGGCCACGAGGTACTCGCTGAGACGAGGGTCCAGGAAGTAGGAGACGCGGGCCACGGCGACGACCTTAGCAGCGAGGCCCCCCGGTCCCGGCACGCCCCGCCTTGCCCACCAGCGCCTTTGGCGATAATCGATCCTCGGTTGCTGAACCCCGCCCGGCCCGGCCGCCGGCGGAGAGCATGCCACCCACCCATCGCAAGGCGGTTCCATGGCCACCCCCACCGAGACCATCCCCGAGCCGGCCCGGCGCCGTGCCGCGGAGCTTCGCGCCCAGTTGGAGCACCACTCCCACCTCTACTACGTGCTCGACCGGCCGGAGATCACCGACGCCGATTACGACCGGCTCTTCCGCGAGCTGGTCGACCTGGAGACCCGCTACCCGGGGCTGCAGACGCCCGATTCGCCCACCCAGCGGGTCGGGGGGGCCCCGTCGGAGGCGTTCACCAAATACCAGCACCGCACCCCCATGCTCTCCCTGGGCAATGCCTTCTCGACCGAGGAGGTCGAGGCCTTCCGAAAGCGGATCCAGCGGCTCGTGGGCGGTGCCGACCGCTTCGTCTGCGAGCTGAAGATCGACGGGCTGGCCATGTCCTGCGCCTACCGGGGCGGCGAGCTGGTGCAGGCCGCCACCCGGGGCAACGGGGTCGAGGGCGAGGACGTCACCAGCAACGTGCGCACCATCCGCTCGGTGCCCGTCCGGCTCCGCGCCGTCGATGAGCAGCTCCCCCCGGAGTTCGAGGTGAGGGGCGAGGTGTACATGCCCAAGCGCAGCTTCGCCGCCCTCAACCAGCAGCTCGAGGAGCAGGGCAAACCCGAGTATGCGAATCCCCGCAACGCCGCAGCCGGAGCGGTGCGCCAGCTGGACCCCTCGATCACCGCCAGCCGGGGCCTGCAGACCTTCATGTATCAATTGGACCCGCCCGGCCCGGCCCATTCCCAGAGCGAGGTCCTGGACCTGCTCGGCCGGCTCGGCTTCCGCGTCAATCCCGAGCACCGGGTGGTGACCGGCGATGAGATCGCCGGCTACCTGGAGGAGTGGCAGGAGGCCCGCCACGGGCTGGACTACGAGACCGACGGGGTGGTCATCAAGGTCGACTCCCTGGCCATCCAAGCGGAGCTCGGGGCGGTGTCGCGCTCACCGCGCTGGGCCATCGCCTACAAGTTCCCGCCCGAGGAGCGGGAGACCGAAGTGCTCGACATCGCCGTCTACGTGGGGAGAACCGGCACCTGCACCCCGGTGGCCCACCTCGAGCCGGTGAAGGTCGCCGGCTCGACGGTGCAGCGCTGCACCCTGCACAACGAGGACGAGGTTGCCCGCAAGGACGTGCGGGTCGGCGACACCGTCGTGCTCCACAAGGCCGGCGACGTCATCCCCGAGATCGTCCGCGTGGTGCTCGAGAAGCGCCCCCGCGACTCCCGGGCGTGGGTGTTTCCTGGCCGATGCCCGACCTGCGGCTCCGAGCTGATCCGCGAGGAGGGGGAGGTGGCCCGCCGCTGCCTCAATCCGCTCTGCCCGGCCCAGCGCCGCGAGCGCATCCTCCATTTCGCCAGCCGCAGTGCCCTCAACGTCGAGGGTCTGGGGCCGGCGATCGTGGACGCTCTCCTGGAGGAGGGGATGATCGAGGACGCCGCGGATCTCTTCACCCTGACCCAGCCCCAGCTCGCCGAGCTGAGGCTGGAGGGCAAGCGGGTCGGCGACAGCTCCGCTCAGCGCCTGGTCGGGATCCTCGAGGATCGCAGGAGGGCGCCCCTCCACCGGCTGATCAACGCCCTGGGCATCCCCCACGTCGGTGAGCACAACGCCACCGCCCTGGCCGCTCACTTCGGTTCGCTGGAGCGGCTCAGCGGGGCTTCAGACCAGGACCTGCTCGAGGTCGAGGGGATCGGGCCCACGGTGGCCCCCGCCATCGCCCGCTGGTTCCGCGACGATGACGCCGGGAAGCTGCTCCGCAAGCTCGCCGGCGTGGGTGTCCGCGCTGAGGAGACGCGGCTGGCCGAGGGCCCATGGGTGGGCCAGACCTGGGTGCTCACGGGTTCCATGGACTCGATGACCCGGCCCGACGCCGAAGAGCGGATCCGCCGCCTGGGGGGCAACCCCGGCTCGAGCGTGAGCCGCAAGACACACACCGTGGTCGCGGGCCCGGGCGCCGGCAGCAAGCTGGAGAAGGCCCGGCGGCTCGGGGTGCGGGTGATCGAGGAAGCGGCGTTCCTCGAGGAGCTGGAGGCGGCGGAGCGGGAAGCCGGATCCGGGGCTGCGGCTCTCGATCATAAGCCCTGAAACGCGCGCCCGGGCCGGGAGTTACGCTCCAAACGCTCCGGCTGCCCGTTGCGGGCCGGGTCGGTGCAGCTGTCGGCGATAGAGTGGCCCGGTGACGACCGCGACACGGCAGGCACGCCTCATCGACAACCCCGATCTGCTCCGTGAGCGGCTCCGCGCCGCGCCCCAGGGGCCGGGCGTCTACGTCATGCGCGACCTCGCCGGCAGCGTCGCCTACGTTGGCAAGGCGGCGGTGCTGCAGAGCCGGCTGCGCTCCTACTTCACCGGCCTGCCCAGCCTGCCGGAGCGGACCCGGCAGCTGGTGGAGCGGGTCTTCGACTTCGAGGTGGTGGCCTGCGCCAGCCCTCGCGAGGCTCTGATCCTCGAGAACACCCTGATCAAGCGCTATCGCCCGCGCTTCAACATTCGGCTCAAGGATGACAAGAACTACCTTTACCTCAAGATCCCCCTGCCCGGCACACCCGACACCCACGCTCCCGGGACGGCCAGGGAGAAGCTGAGGGCGCCGCGGGGCGAGGCGGGACGGCGGGCGACCCTCTTCCCGCGGCCCTACTACACCCGCAAGGTGCAGCGCGACGGGGCCCGCTACTTCGGCCCCTACACCAGCGCTCAGTCGCTGCGCACCACGGTGCGGTCGCTGCGCACCATCTTTCCCTTCCGGACCTGCAGCGACGAGATCTTCCGGCGGGGCCGGGTCTGCCTCGACTACCACATCCGGCGCTGCAGCGGCCCCTGCGAGGGCCGCATCGGCGAAGCCGACTATGCCCGCCTGCTGGAGCAGGTCGAGACCTTCATGGAGGGGCACAGCTCGGTGCTCGCCGACGACCTCCGACGCCAGATGGAGGCAGCCGCGGTCAGCCTGGATTACGAGCTGGCCGCCCGCTTCCGGGACCGGCTCCGAGCCATCGACCGGATCGCCGAGCGACAGGACGTCCTCAGCGGCCGTCGCGGCGATCGCGACGCGGTGGGCCTGGCCGTGGAGGGGGGGCGGGGCATGGCCGCGGTCCTCAGCGTGCGGGGTGGCCGGGTGATCGGCATCGAGACCCATGAGGTCGAGGGTGTCGCCGAGCGCTCACCTGCCGAGTGCATGGCCGCCTTCCTCCCCCAGTACTACAGCGGGGCTCCCCAGGTGCCGCGCACGATCCTGCTCTCCGACGCCGCCGACGAGGAAACCGAGGAGATCGCGGACTTCCTGTCTGGCGAGCGCGGCGGGCCGGTGACGATCCGCGCTCCCCAGAGAGGTGAGCTCCGGCACCTGGTGGACCGGGCGCGAGAGACCGCCCTGGCCGCGCTCCGGCAGCGCCGGATCGTCGAGGACTTCGACAGCGAGCGGGCCGAGACCCTGCTCATCGACCTGGCGGCGCAGCTCGATCTGCCCATGGCTCCCCGCCGCATCGAGTGCTACGACGTGAGCAACACCATGGGGACCAACTCGGTGAGCTCCATGGTGGTGTTCGAGGACGGGCGGCCGCGCCGGGAGCACTACCGGCATTTCGGCATCAAGACCGTCGAGGGCGCCGACGACTTCGCCTCCATGGCGGAGACGCTGCGGCGGCGTTTCGCCCGCTACCTCAGGGTCGCGCGGGACCAGGGCGCGGTCGAGGACATCCCGATCGACGACCCTGACGGCGCCAACGGCGGGGAGCGCCGCTCCCCAGCCGGGGACGGCGGGCGGGGCCGGGCCGCCGTCGAGGAGAGCTTCGCCGCCCTCCCCGACCTGGTGCTCATCGATGGTGGCAGGGGCCAGCTCGCAGCTGCCCGAGACGTGCTCGTCCAGGCGGGGCTCGAGGAGGTTCCCGTCTTCGGCCTGGCCAAGCGCAACGAGGAGCTGTTCCGGCCCGACAGCCCCGATCCCATCGTCATCCCCCGTGACTCTCCGACCCTGTTCCTGGTCCAGCGAGTGCGTGACGAGGCGCATCGCTTCGCCATCACCCAGCACCGGGCGAAGCGGGCGAGGTCGGCGCTGCGCTCGCGGCTGGACATCGTTCCCGGCCTTGGCCCCGTCCGCAAGCGCGCCCTGCTCCGCCGCTTCGGGAGCGTCGAGGCGATCGGTCAGGCGAGCCTCGAGGAGCTCTCCGCCGTGGTCCCGGAGGTGGTCGCGATGAGGATCAAGGAGCTGGTGTAGCCGGCCGTCACCGCATTGCGGTCGCCGGGGCGCGCGGCTATCGTTTCGCGCGATGCTGCACCTGCCGCGGCGGCCGGGCGGTGAGCCGGGCCCCGACCTGCCGCCGGACCGAGGCTGGGGACCGGGACAGGTGACCGTCTCCGTCAGGGACTTCATGGAGGGCCGCTTTCCCGCACTCTGCGTGCTCACCGGTCGCCCGGCGACGACCAACCTCCGGCACCGGGTGTGGATGCGGCCGGGGTGGGTCAGCGTGCTCGCGGTGGTGGTCTGGGCAGGCGTCGAAGAGGTCATGTCGTTGACCCTTCCCCTCCGTGTGCTTCCTGTCCTCGTGCTCGTGGCCCTTTTCTCGATCGCCGGCTGGGCGATCCTGTTGGCGGCGATCTGGGCCAACAAGCCCAGCGCCAGCGGCACGCTGCCGCTCAGCGCAGCCGTCGCCGAGAGGGTGCGCGCGCGCCACCTTCTGGCCGTTCAGCTGGCGGTCGGGGGGGCGATGGCGCTGGTCGCCGCGACTGCGGTGGCTCTGATCATGAGCCCGACCTCCGACAGCTTCCGGGTCGCCCTGGCGCTGGCGGTGACCGCGGCCGCGTTGCTGGCGGCCTCGGCGGTGTCGCTCCTCCTGGAGTCCCGGGCGCTAGGGGTGCGGACGCGCCTCATCCGGGACAGCTTCGGCGATCGCTGGGTGCAGCTGCGTCGCGTCCATCCGGGGTTCTCCGCGGCGCTGGCAGCGCAGCTGCGGGCTCGTCGCTCGGCCTGATCCGACGGAGACTGGCCGGCCGCGCCCTCAGGCCGTCGAGGGCTTGAGCGGCCAGCCGGGAAGATTGCGCAACACCGTCCACGCGACGGCCATCGCAGCGACCGTGAACGCCACCCGGGGCGGGAGGTCTCGGCGCATCGCCAGCCCTCTGGCGCCGGTGGAAGGGCGCAGCAGCGACAGGCCCAGGATCGGCCCCGCGGCCAGCAGGAATGGGTTGTCCCGAGCCGCGGCACGGAGGTCGCCGTGGAGGAGGTCGTGCGCCATTCTCAGACCCCCGCATCCCGGGCAGTCCAGGCCGGTCACCAGCTTCACGGGACGGCGCAGCGGACCGATGGGGCGATGCGGATCGCGCAGCGCAATGAGGGCGGCGGCGACACCGGCGGCGAGGCCGGGATGAGCGCGCCGAGCCGGCGGGAGGCTGTCCATCACGCAGGGGACGCCCATAGCGGTCCCGCACGTTGCCGGTGAGCATCATGATCGCGTCGATCAGGGCCCAGATCCCGAGGCCGCCGCAGGTGAACAGCAACGTGCCTGCCAGCCGGCGGCGAGGCCCCCGCGAGCGGGTGGTGGGACGCCTGGGAAGCCGGCCCGTGCCCTGGTCCGGACGGTGGACCGGCTTCGTTCGCCGGACGGCGCGGGGCCCTGCGGTACCGCCCCGTACAATCGCCGCGCATGACCGGTGAGGCCCCCACCGCCAGCTGGATCCTGACCGGGATGAGCGGCGCCGGCAAGGCGACCGCGGCGAGGGCGCTGGAGCTGGCCGGCGCCGAGGTGACCGACAACCTCAGCCCCGAGCTGCTCGACGCCTGGGCTGGACGTGCCGGCCGGCGCCCGGCGGTGGCCGTCATCGATTCGCGGCAGGGAGAAGCGGTCAGGGCCGTGCTCCCGCCGCCGGGGATCCGGGTGCTCTTCCTCACCGCCCCTGACCCGGTGCTGGTGAGACGCCTCGCCGAGAGCACCCGGCCCCATCCGTGCGCCGCTGCGGGGACGCTCGAGGCGATCGCCGCCGAGAGGGCGCTCCTCACCGCGCTGCGGGCTGGCGCCGACGCCGTGATCGACACCGGCGAGATCGACCCCGCCGAGCTGGGCCGGCGCGTCACCGAGCTGATCGCCCCGCAGGCTGAGGAGGCCCCGCTTCGGATCACGGTCTCGTCGTTCGGCTACAAGTTCGGGCCGCAGCCGGAGGCGGACTGGGTGATCGACGTCCGCTTCCTCCGCAACCCGTTCTGGGAGGCGGAGCTGAGGCCGCTGAGCGGCCTCGACGAGGCAGTGCGCGCCTACGTCCTCGCCGACCCGCGGGCGGAGGAGCTGCAGAGGCGGCTGGTGGAGCTTCTCGGTTGGGTGGCCGCGCAGTACGCCGGCCACCGGCGCCGCCTCCTCCACGTGGCCGTGGGCTGCACCGGCGGGCGTCATCGCTCGGTGGTGATGGCCGAGGAGTTGGGCCGCCGCCTGCGCAGCGAGCGGGTCGAGGTGGTGGTCCGCCACCGCGACGCCGCCAAGATCGACCCGCGGTGAGCCGGTTCGCATGACCACCCGGCCGGAGGCCGGCACCGCTCGCCGGGTCCACATGGCGCGGCCGGCCGGCGGCTCCTTCACCGGGCGGATCCTGGCCGAGCTGGCCCAGGAGCCCCCCGCCCGTCCCTGCTGCCGTCGGTCCCTGGTCGAGGGCATGCGCCTGGCCGGCGAGGAGGGTGACCTGGTGACCACCCGCCTGGTGGCCGCCCGCGCCGCCCTGGCGGCGCTTCATGCGGATGGGGTGCCGGCGTCCGTCGAGCGGCTGGCCACCCCGCGCCGCCACCGCTACCGGGTCACCGTCAGGCCAGCGGGAGCCACCGTCGCGCCGTCCCCTCGGCCCTTCTCCGCGTTGGCGGCGACTGGTCCGCCGGCACCGACCGCCGGGCTGACGTCGGCCCCGCCGGCGGTCCGAGCCGCAGCGCGCGGCGTCCCGGCATCAGAGCCGCGGTTGAGCGACCCAGGAGCCCCGACCCACGGTCCGTGCTGCGTCCGCTCCAGGCTCCGCGGCCTCCTCCTCGCCGGCGGCAGCCTGGGCCGAGGGGACGGCCCGGCGCAGCTTGAGCTCCGGCTGGGGTCCCAGGCCTCGGCCGCGGCGGCCATCAGCGACCTGGCCAGGCTGGGTGTCTCGGCGGCGCTGGTGCGCCGGGGGAACCGCCTGGCGGTCGTGGTCCGATCGGCGCCCGGGGTGGCCACCCTGCTCAGCTCCCTGGGCGCGCACCGCGGCCGCCTGGAGTTCGAGGCGGGACGAGTGGTCGGCGAGGTCCGATCCGCGGTGAACCGCCGGCTCAACGCGGAGACCGCCAACCTCCGGCGCACCGTGGCCGCCGCCGTCGCCCAGATGGAGGCCATCGAACGCCTGCGTCGTGAGCCCCGGCGCTGGGACGCCCTGCCTCCCGCCCTCCGCGAGGCTGCTTCCCTGCGCGCTCGCCGGCCCCGCGCCAGCCTCCAGGTGCTGGCGGCGGCCGCCGGCTGCAGCCGCCCCGCCATGGCGGGCAGGCTGCACCGCCTCGTCGCCGCGGCACGAGCCGTCGACGAGGTCTGGGCCTGAACCGAATCGGGACCCAAGGATCGCTGATCGAGGACCGATTGCCCTGGTGGATCAAGGGCCGATTGGGGCAGCATGGTCGGCGGGAGTCACGCGGGCCCCTCCGCTTGCTACCCTCCGGTCGGCGATTCGGCGCCGGCAACCCTGAGGAGTGCTCATGACTGTCAAGGTCGGTATCAACGGCTTCGGCCGGATAGGACGCAACGTCCTGCGCGCGGCCGCTCAGCAGGGCGCGGACATCGAGTTCGTGGCCGTCAACGACATCACCACCCCGGCGACGCTCGCGCACCTGCTCAAGTACGACACCATCCTCGGGAGATTCCCCGGCACCGTCTCGGTTGACGCTGACTCCTTAGTCGTGAACGGCAAGGCGGTGGGGGTGCTCAGCGAGCGCGAGCCGGCCAACCTTCCCTGGGGAGACCTGGGGGCGGAGATCGTCATCGAGTCCACCGGCAAGTTCACCGACGCCACCAAGGCCCGGTCCCACCTCGACGCCGGCGCCCGCAAGGTGATCATCACCGCACCCGCGAAGAACGAGGACGTCACCCTGGTGATGGGCGTCAACCAGCAGGCCTACAAGCCCGCCGAGCACCGCATCATCTCCAATGCTTCGTGCACCACCAACTGCCTGGCGCCGGTGGCCAAGGTGCTCAGCGACTCCTTCGGCATCGAGTCCGGGTTCATGACCACGGTGCACTCCTACACCAACGACCAGATGATCCTGGACGCCCCCCACAAGGACCTGCGCCGGGCGCGGGCCGCCGCCCAGGTCATCCTCCCCACCTCCACGGGCGCCGCCAAGGCGCTTCACCTGGTGCTGCCCGAGCTCAAGGGCAAGCTCAACGGCATCGCGCTCCGGGTTCCCACTCCGGACGTCTCCCTGGTGGACCTGGTCGTGCTGCTCAGCCGGGCAGCCACCGCCGACCAGATCAACGATGCTTTCCGCGCCGCCGCCGCCGAGGGGCCGCTGGCGGGCTTCCTCGGGGTCACCGACGAGCCCCTGGTCTCGGCCGACTTCATGCAGGATCCCCATTCCGGGATCGTCGACCTGCTCTCCACCATGGTGATCGGCGACCGCCATGCGAAGGTGCTCGCCTGGTACGACAACGAGTGGGGCTACAGCTGCCGGACGGTGGACCTGGTCAACTACATCGCCGCCCGCCTCTAGGGCGGACGCCTCGGGAGAGTGCGATGAAAGCGACCATCGACGACATCCATCCCCACGGCAAGCGGGTCCTGGTCCGCGTCGACTTCAACGTCCCGATGAGGGATGGGAAGATCGTCGACGACCGCCGCATCCGGGCGGCGCTTCCCACCATCCAGGCGCTGCGAGAGCGGGGTGCGCGGGTCATCGTCGCCACTCACCTGGGCCGGCCCAAGGGCAAGGTGAGCCCCGAGTTCAGCACGGCGCCGCTGGCCGCGCGCCTCTCCGAGCTGCTCGGGGCAGCGGTCGCGGTGCTGCCGGGCGTGGTGGGACCCGAGGTCGAGCGCGAGGTCAACCGCCTCGAGGACGGCGACGTGGCGATGCTCGAGAACGTCCGCTTCGAGCCGGGCGAGGAGAAGAACGACGAGGCCTTCGTCGAGAAGCTCGCCGCACTCGCTGACCTCTACGTGAACGATGCCTTCGGCAGCGCTCACCGGGCCCACGCCTCGACCGAGGGTGTCGCCCACCACCTCTCGGCGGTCGGCGGCTACCTGATGGCCAAGGAGCTGGAGGCCCTCAGCGCCGTCCTCGAGAATCCCCGCCGCCCGCTGCTTGCGATCATCGGCGGGGCCAAGATATCCACCAAGATCGGGGTGGTCGAGAACCTGCTCAAGCGGGTCGACACCCTCTGGATCGGTGGCGCCATGGCCTGCACCTTCTTCCGGGCCATGGGCCGGGAGACCGGGAAGTCGCTGGTGGAGGAGGACTGGGTGGAGACGGCGTCACGGCTGATCGCCGGTGGCGGCAGCGCGGGTCAGATCCGGCTGCCCGTCGACCTCGTGGTGGCCACCGAAGCCGTCGCCGGGGCTGCGACCGAGGTGGTGCCGGCCACCGCCATCCCCGCCGACCGGATGGTGGTCGACGTGGGACCCGAGACCTGCAAGCTGATTGCCGGGGCCTGCGAGGCGGCGGGCACGGTGGTCTGGAACGGGCCGCTCGGGATCTACGAGGTCGAGGAGTTCTCGCGCGGCACCCGTCAGGTGGCCGAGGCCCTGGGCCGCTCCCGCGCCACCAGCGTGGTGGGCGGAGGCGACCTGGCCGCGGCTCTCGAGCAGGCCGGGGTTGCGGACAGCATCAGCCACATCTCGACGGGTGGCGGGGCCACCCTCGAGTACCTGGAGGGCAAGGAGCTTCCCGGCGTTGCCGCCCTCGAGGAGAAGGTGGCGCTGTGAGCCTGCGCCGTCCGCTGCCCCTGGTGGCGGGCAACTGGAAGATGAACACGACCGTGGATGAGGGGGTGGCGCTGGCTCGCCGCCTGCGCACCGAGCTCGACACCTGCCGGGTCGAGGTCGAGGTGCTGCCACCCTTCACCCACCTGGTCCAGATCGCCGAGGTTCTGCGGGGGAGCCGGCTCCGCCTCGGCGCCCAGAACTGCTTCTCCGCGGACAAGGGGGCTTACACCGGGGAGGTGTCTCCGGCCATGCTCGTCGGGCTCTGCCAGGATGTCCTCCTCGGCCATTCGGAGCGGCGCCACATCCTCGGTGAGAGCGACGAGCTGATCGCCCGCAAGCTGCGCGCCGCCCGGCGCCACCGGCTGCGAGTCATCCTCGCGGTCGGCGAGACCGAGGATGAGAGGTTGGATGGCGCGACCATGACGGTCGTCGACCGGCACCTCCGCTCCGCCCTGGAGGGGCTCGGCAACGTCGGCGAGGGCGAGCTGGTGATCGCCTACGAGCCGGTGTGGGCGATCGGTACCGGCCGGACCGCCTCGTCCGAGCAGGCCGAGGAGGTCTGCGTCCACGTTGCCACCCGGCTCGATGAGCTCATCGGCGACGTCGCCACCACCGTGCCCATCCTCTATGGGGGCAGCGTCACCGCCGACAACGCCGCCGAGCTCTTCGCCCTGCCTCACATCGACGGCGCCCTGGTCGGCGGGGCCAGCCTCGAGGTTGACGCCTTCACGCTCATCGCCCGCGCCTGCGAGGCCGCCCGGGCCTCGGGGGCGGGGGCGTGATGAGCTTGCCGCCGCGGCCGTTCGTCCTCGTCGTCATCGACGGCTGGGGTTACAACCCCAAGGACTTCGGCAACGCCATCGCCGCTGCCAGCACCCCCCACTGGGACCAGCTGTGGGCCGCCTGGCCCCACACCCTGCTCGCCGCCAGTGGAGAGGCGGTCGGCCTTCCCGACGGCCAGCAGGGCAACTCCGAGGTCGGCCATCTCACCATCGGCGCTGGCCGGGTGATCTTCCAGCCGCTCACCCGGATCAGCCGGGCGGTGCGCGACGGCAGCTTCTTCGAGAATCCCGCCCTGGTCGGGGCGGTGGAGGCGGCGCTGCAGCGGGGCAGGGCCCTGCACCTCCTGGGCCTGGTTTCTCCCGGGGGGGTGCACAGCCATCAGGAGCATGCCCTTGCGATCTGCGAGCTCGCCCGTCGCAAGGGCCTGGACCGGGTCTGCGTCCACGCCTTCACCGACGGGCGGGACGAGCTCCCCAACAGTGGCGCCGGCTTCATGGAGGAGTTCTGCGAGGCCCTCCACCGCATCGGCGTGGGCCGGGTGGTGTCGGTGGCCGGCCGCTACTACGCCATGGACCGCGACCGACGCTGGGACCGCACCGCCCGGGCCTACGAGATCGTGGCCGGCTGCGGCGAGGACCGTGCCGCCGATCCGGTCGGCTACATCCGCTCCCAGTACCGAGACGGGGTGACCGACGAGTTCCTGCCGCCCGTCGCCATCTGCCCGAATGGGCACGCGCCGGCCCGCATCCAGCCCGGAGACTCAGTCGTCTTCTTCAATTTCCGGCCGGATCGCGCCCGGCAGCTGACCCACGCGCTCATCGACTCGCAGTTCGACCAATTCGAACGCAGCCGCGTCCCCACCGATCTCTTCTACGTCACCATGACCGAGTACGAGCACGGCCTGCCGGTGCACATCGCCTATCCACCCGAGGAGGTTCGCAACAGCCTCGCCGAGGTGGTGAGCCGGAGCGGGGCGCACCAGTTCCACACCGCCGAGACCGAGAAGTACGCGCATGTCACCTACTTCATCAACGGCGGCCGGGAGAAGCCGTTCGAGGACGAGGACCGCCTGCTGGTCCCATCGCGCAAGGACGTCCCCACCTACGACCGGGCTCCGGAGATGAGCGCCCTGCCGGTCACCGACGAGGTGGTCCGGCGCGTCCGGACCGGGGACTACGCGCTCATCGTGGTCAACTATGCCAACCCGGACATGGTGGGCCACACCGGAGACTTCACGGCGACCGTGGTCGCCTGCGAGACGGTCGACCGCTGCCTGGATCGAGTGGTGAGCGCCGCCGTCGACGCCGGAGGGGCGGTGCTGATCACCGCCGACCACGGCAACGCCGAGCACAAGATCGACCCCGAGACCAGCGAGCCGCTCACCGCGCACACCACCAACCCGGTGCCCGCGGTGCTGATCGGCACTGGGGCGCGCCAGTTGCGGGAGGGAGGCGGGCTTCGCGACGTGGCCCCGACCGTTCTCGAGGTGATGGGGCTGGACCGGCCCGAGGAGATGACCGGTCGCAGCCTGATCGCCGGCTAGGCCGGCGCGGGACCGGCCCGGATGCTCCGCCCTGTCGACAACGGCATCCGGGAGCGCCGGCGGCTCGACGGGCTCTGGCGGTTCCGGGCCGATCCCGGCGGCCGGGGGTGGGGGGAGGAGTGGTGGCACCGGCCGCTCACCGGGCCCCTGGAGATGCCCGTGCCCTCCAGCTACAACGACGTGTATCCGGACGCGCGCCTCCACGACCACGTCGGCGACACCTGGTACCAGACCTCGGTCGCGGTTCCGCCAGGCTGGCGCGGCCGCCGGATCGCGCTGCGCTTCGACGCCGCCACCCACGCCGCCACGGTGTGGGTGGGCGACGCCGAGGTCGCCCGGCACCAGGGCGGCTACACGCCCTTCGAAGCCGACATCACTGCTCGCGTCGCTCCCGACGAGACCTTCCGCGTCACCGTCTGCGTCAACAACGAGCTGAGCTGGGCGACCATCCCTCCCGGTGAGGTCGAGGTCCGCCCCGACGGCCGGCGCGTCCAGCGCTGGTTTCACGACTTCTTCAACTACGCGGGGCTGCATCGCTCGGTGTGGCTGTGCACCACGCCATTCGACCGCATCTCGGACATCGCGGTGACCACCGCGCTCGACGGCGCTCACGGGGAGGTCGCCTACCGCGTCGACGTGGAGGGTGAGGGCAGCCTGGATGTCGACCTGCTGGATGCCGGCGGCCTGCCGGTGGCCTCGGGCACGGAGCGGGCGGGCAGCCTGCGCGTCGACCCTGTCCATCCCTGGGCACCCGGCGACGGTTATCTGTACACGCTCCGTGTCCGGCTGCACGGCGGGGGAGGGGAGGAGGACCGCTACGACCTTCCGGTCGGGATCAGGACGGTGGCTGTGGACGGCGGGCGCTTCCTGGTCAACGGGCGGCCGTTCCGCTTCCGCGGCTTCGGGCGTCACGAGGATGCTGAGGTGCGCGGGCGCGGCCACGACGACGCCCTCATGGTCCGGGACTTCGCGCTCATGGACTGGCTGGGCGCCAACTCCTTCCGGACCTCCCACTACCCGTATGCCGAGGAGGTCATGGAGTACGCCGACCGGCATGGGATCGCGGTCATCGACGAGACCCCGGCGGTGGGCCTGCACCTGGGTCTGGGCACGGGGCGCGGCGTGCCCCGACGGCCGACCTTCGGCACCGGCGCCGTCGACGGCACCACCCGAGCCGCTCACCTGCAGGCGGTCCGCGAGCTGATCGCGCGGGATCGCAACCATCCCTGCGTGCTCATGTGGTCGCTGGCCAATGAGCCGGACGCCGCCGACCCCGCGGCCCGCGACTACTTCCTGCCCCTGGTCGCCGAGGCGCGGCGGCTCGACCCCACTCGCCCCCTCTGCTTCGCCAGCGCCCACGATCCCGCCTCGGTGGGCCACGATGCGATCAGCGATCTCTTCGACGTCATCTGTCTCAATCGGTACTTCGGCTGGTACCTGGACGTCGGTGACCTCGACCTCGCCGAGCGGCACCTCGAGGCTGACCTGCGCGCCTGGGCGGCCAGCTATGCCAAGCCCATCGTGGTCACCGAGTATGGCGCCGACGCCGTGGCCGGGCTCCGGTCGGTGGTCCCCGCGCCCTGGACCGAGGAGTACCAGCGCGACCTCCTGGCGATGTGCCATCGCGTCTTCGACCGGGTGGAGGCGGTGGTGGGCGAGCACGTCTGGAACTTCGCCGACTTCGCGACCGCCGCCGGACTGCACCGGGTGGAGGGCAACCGCAAGGGGGTCTTCACCCGCGACCGGAAGCCGAAGCTGGCGGCGCACCTGCTCCGCGAGCGCTGGAAGGCGCGGGCACCGGCCGGGTCAGGCTGATTCCCCCATCGGCCCGGCCGGCTGGGCCGAATCCCAGCCTGCCGCCGAGGGGAGTGTGTGCCACCGGCGGGTTGTGGAAGAATCTGTCCACAACCTCCGCTCGGCTCGATGAGCTCGGCTCCAGGCCCATCCGGGCTTGGTGGTCGCCTAGGTCCGGGAGCGGGCCAGGGCCAGGTTGTTGCAGGCCTCGCAGACCGTGGCGGGGATCACTCCCACCCGCATCAGGATGTCGAAGATCCGACAGCCGAGGCAGATGGCAAAGACGGACTCGAGGCTGGCGGCCACACCGAGCAGACCGACCAGGGCCAGCCCCGCCGGCTCGATGCCGAAGCCGAGCCAGAGCACGGTCGCCGTTGTGGAGAAGACGGCGCCGATGCCCTGGGCGAAGCGCTTGGGAGGACCGGGAATCAGCTTGGGGCGGACTGGCAGGCGCGGCGTCACCAGGCGGGTCACGGTCTGCCCCAGCGGGCTCAGGGTGGGACCGGTGAGGACCCTGGCGATGAAGCCGTAGGCGACCGCAGGCAGCAGCCAGGGCCAGCGCGTGCCCAGGGTCACCCAGGCGGTGACGGCGACCGCTCCGGCGACCAGCCTGGCCGACACCTCGTTGACCGGGTTGGGAAAGCGGAAGAGCTCGCCTGCCGACATCGCATAAAAGTCTAGCTGGCAGGTCGGGTTTTCCGTCGCGGGCCTGGGGTGGCCCGGTCGTCGCGGACCGTTCGGGGGCGGCTCACCCGGCCTGTATACTCGCGGCGGAACCCTATCGGAGGCTTTGTTGCGTGCAGACCGCCCTCGTCGCCGCGCAGATCGTGCTCGCGATCCTGGTGATGCTTGGCATCTTGCTCCAGACCCCGAAGGCGACGGGGCTGGGCGGCGTCATCGGTGGCTCGGGCGATTCTGGCGGCGGATACCGCAGGCGGAGGGGGCTGGAGGCCGGCCTGCTCCGGAGCAGCGTCGTCTTCATCGCCCTCTTCGTGATCATCTCCGCAGTCAACGTCTGGCTGGCCGGCTCCGGCAGCTGAACAAGCGCCGGCTCCGCCGGCTCCAGCTGGGGGCCGTTCTGGCGCTGGTGGCGGCGACGGCGGCTTCCACCTGCCTCGTGCTCCTCAACCGGCCCCGTCCTCCGGTGCCTCCGGTCTTCGACTACCGGGCCGCGGTGATCACCTCGCGGCTGCCGCTGGTCCTCGACCCGCTGCTGGCGCCGCAGGATCCCGGGGTCGCCGAGGTCTCGTCGCTGCTCTACCGGCCCCTGCTCCGCCTCGACAACACCGGCTACCCGGCTCCCGACCTGGCCAGCGCCTGGAGCACGAGCGTGGACGGCCTGACCTACACCCTGCAGCTGCAGCCCGGCCTCCGCTGGTCGAACGGGAGCCCGCTCACCCTGCGGGACGTCCTGGCCACGATCCAGTGGGTCCAATCGCCGGGGTTCCCGGAGGCCTCCCTGGCCGCAGCCTGGCAGGGCGTCGACGCCCAGGTCGCCGGCTCCCACCTGCTGCTCACCCTGTCCGGGCCGCGCGCCTCCTTCGCCGTGACCCTGACGCAGCTGCCCATCCTGCCCCTGGGTGGTTTCTCCACCGCCGCGATCCAGAGCCTGCCGCGCCACCCAAGCTCGCCGCTTCCCACCTCAGGCCCATACATGGTGTCGGGAGAGACGGCGGGCAACCTCACCCTCACCGCCAATCCTCACGCCGGTCCTGCGCCGCGGCTGGGTCGGGTCGAGCTCGAGCCGGTGGTCAGCTTCCAGGCCGCCGCCGCCCTGTTCGCCGCCGGCAGGGCCGACCTGGTGCTCGCCACATCCGCCGGGGAGCGGAGCCAGCTGCTCCGCAGACCTGGGTCGGCCGCTCACGACGTCATCACCTTCGGCTTCGTCGATCTGCTGTTCAACGAGCGCACCCCCGGGCTGGACGACCGGGCGGTGCGGAGCGCCATCCGGATGGCCGTGGACCGGGACCGGGTGGTGGCGTCCAGCGTGGGGGGGCTGGGCGCCGTCCAAACCGGTCCGATCCCGGCCGGGATCCTCTGGCTCCAGCAGGTCGAGCCCGTCCTCGGTCCGCCCGATCCCGGTGGAGGGGTGTCGCAGCTCGATACCGACGGCTGGCTGCCCGGTGCGAGCGGGGTGCGCAGCCACGCCTCCACCTCCCTCAGGTTCACCCTGAGCGTCGCCGACTCGCCGCCGCTTCCCAGCGTGGCTGCCGACATCGCCACCCAGCTGCAGGCGCTCGGGATCTCGGTCACCCTCTCCGTGGTCCCGGCCGCCAGCTTCCTGAGCCAGGTGCTCGTCCCCGGCCGGTTCCAGCTCGCCATCGCCGCCTGGGACGGCGGTGCCGACCCGGATGTGAGCCAGTACTGGTCATCCGGCGCGGCCCCCCCGCTCGGATACAACGTCTCCGGGGAGGCCCCGGACGCCTTTCTCGACCAGGATCTCGAGGAGCTGGCGACCTTCTCCACCCAGCAGGACCGGGTCCTGGCCGCCAGCCGGGTCACCATCGAGATCGACCAGACCGTGCCGGCGGTCTTCCTCTACGCTCCCGAGGAGACCCTGGTGGCCAGCTCGCGGCTCCCCGGGATTGCCGTTCCGGCCACCGGGGATCCCTTCGCGGACGCAGCCTCCTGGCCGTAGTCGGGGCGAGACGCGGCTCCCGGGCCTGCGGCGGCCTCGGGCACCCGGGGCTCCTGACCCTGCTACGATCGGCGCCGATCCCGTGCCGGGATGGTGGAACTGGTAGACACGCAGCGTTCAGGGCGCTGTGAGCGCACGCTCGTAAGGGTTCGATTCCCTTTCCCGGCACCAGTTTGCGAATTCAAGTCGGCCTTCTCGACGTCACCTGGCCTTTTCAGTGGCCTTTTCGCTAGGGCCGGTGACCACGCGCAGCGACACCCGGCCAAAGCTAGTGTCGATGCGATCGGCCAGGGCTCGCGTCGAAGCATCCGTCGCATGGGCGGACACGCGGAGCGTGGTGGCCACGGTCGAGTGCCCGAGCATCCTCGCCACGTCGTGAGCGGGTGAGCCGTCCTCGAGGGCGAGTGTCGCGGCGGTGTGGCGGAGGGCATGGAAGGTGACGGGCGGGATCCCGGCGCGTTCCCGCGCCGCCCTCCAGGCGGAGACGAAGGTCGGAGCCCGCACCGGCCCTCCATCGGGACCGGGCCAGACCAGGTCGCCGGTGCGTGGCGTATGGGCCAGCGCCTCGATGGCGACCACGGGCAGGGTGAGGTCGCGCCGGCTCGCGGGGGTCTTGGGCGCGGTCACATGCCGGGCGCCGTCGAGGCCGTTTGTCGCATTCCCTCGGACGCGGAGCGTCCGCCGTTCCAGGTCGAGGTCGTCCCAGCGCAGCCCGAGGAGCTCGCCCTCGCGAAGTCCGACCGTGACCGCGAGGACGTAGGCGGCACCGAACGGCTCGTCGACGGCGGCCTCGACCAATCTGGCCGCCTCCTCGCGGGTCAGGATCGGGATGCGCGTCTCCGCCCGTCTCGGGGCGGGCATCATCGCCAGGGGGTCCGCCGCGATGACGCCGTGCCGGACGGCGTGACAGAGGGCGGTGCGGAGGGTCAGGCTCACGTGCCGGACCGTGGTGCGGCTGAGGGGCCGGGGCGGTCCGGCGCCATGCCCCGCTGCCTGGGTCATAGCGGAGACGAGCCGGTCCCAGTGCTCGCGGCGGAGCTCGTCAAGGCGCACCTCGCCGAGAACGGGCACCAGCCACACCCGCGCGTGGATCTCGTACTGGCGCCAGGCCTGCGGCCGGAGATCCGGTCGCCTGGCCGCCAGCCAGGTCGCCAGCCAGTCGCGAAGCGTCGGCGACTGCGAGCGCCCTCGGGGTGCCTCGGCCGCACGCCGTGCGGCATCGGCCCTCGCCCGTGCCTCGACCAGCGTGGGAGCGCGGAAGGACCGCCGGACACCATCGATCACCACCCGGAGCTGCCAGGAGGAGCCGTTGCGGCGGACACTCCCCGCGCCGCGTGGCGCGTACTTCCGGGCGCCTACCGTCGATACTCCGGGGCCGGTCGGGGGCGGGTTGGGCATGGTGCTGAGCAGTCTGGGAGGTTAACTGCGTTAGAAGTGTTACGATTCGGCGTGAACAGCTCTGCTGAATTGCAGCTAGACTGTCCTTCTGCTAAGCTGACCGCATGAAGGGTCACTACGTCTCGGTGCAGAGCCGGGGCCTCATCGCGCTCCCGGCGACCATCCGTCGGAACCTCGGCCTGGACCAGCCGGGCGCGCAGGTCGAGGTGATCGAGCGTGAGGGGGAGGTCGTTCTGCGCCCCTACCTGCCCGTCCCCGCCGACCAGGCGTGGTTCTGGACCGAGCGCTGGCAGCGCATGGAGCGTGAGGCCGACGAGGCGGTTGCCGCCGGGCGCGTGACTGTCGTTGATGGTGCCGAGGCCATGCTCGCTGACCTCGACGCGTGAGGTTCGAGCTCACCGAGCCGTTCAAGGCTGACTACCGGCGTCTCTCCGAGGAGGAGCGGGAGATGTTCCGCGGCGCGGTTCGCGCCTTCAACTCCGCCTGCGACCGGTTCATCGAGAACAGGGACCCGTCGGAGTGGCCAGCCAACCTGCGAATCAAGGCGGTTGTGAACGCGCCGGGCATCTTCGAGATGACCTGGAGCTTCAGCGGGCCGGATGGCCGAGCCACTTGGGAGTGGACGAGCGTCACCGACTCCGATGGCCACACTGAGCCGGCTGTCCGCTGGCGACGGCTCGGTAGCCACCGGATCTTCCGTGAGCCG
>DASPQV010000007.1:0-80034 GCA_035624785.1 Binatia bacterium
GGGTGTGGGGGACGCCCTCCGGAAGCGATACGTAGTCTCCGGCAGCCGCCACCAAGGCGTCGTCACCGCAGCGCAGGGCCAGCCTCCCGGAGAGGAGGTAGAAGCTGTCGTCCACGTCGTCGTGGACGTGGAGTGGAGCGCTGGCGCCGGGGCTCACATGGTGCTCGGTGATTATGGGGAGGGCTCCCTCTGGCGAGCGGACGACCACGAGGTCTCCGTAGAACCAGTAGGCGTCGCCCTGGCCCGGCCCGGTCTTGGCGGCGCGGCGCGCGATGGCCGTCGAAGCGGGGTTGGATGCGGTGACCTGGCTCATGGCTCTCTCCTCTCGATGGATCCGGTAGCCGTCGATGGGCTGGTCGGCGGCGAGCGGTGGTGCGCTCGCGATCGGGGTGACATGGTGCCGCTGATCGCCTCCACCGAACCTGCGCCGCCCGGCTGTGAGCGCGCGCGCAAGCCGGCGAGCAGAGAGCGGATGGCAACCTCGACGGCGTCGGCGGCATGCCAGCCGTCCATTCCCCAGAAGGAGCGCAGCAGCTCCCAGGACGTTGCGGAATACAGGACCTGCAGGGCGGCGGCCACCTGCATCCGCAGCTGCGGGTCGAGGCCGGGGAGCGCGTCATCGACACACGCCTCGAACATCGCTCGGCGGGCGGCCTGCTGAGCCAAGCGCACCTCGAGGCCCTGGGGCGAGTGCAGCATCGCCTGGATCAGAGCTGCGCCCCGGTCGAAGCCGAGGAACGATCGCCGCATCGACGACACCAGGTCATCGGTGGTGCCGGCCGTGAAGTCCGCGTGGGTGAGGTGCTCCAGGATCCAGTTCCACAGTCCGGACTGGAGGTCGCCCTTGGTCGGGAAGTGCCGGTAGACGGTGCGCTCCTGAACCCCCGCCTGGGCTGCCACCGACCCGTAGGTCAGGTCTGACCCCGATCGCATGACGGCCGCATAGGCCTCGAGGATGCGGGCACGGGTCGCCGCCGCCTGATCAGCGCGAAGCGGAGAGTGGTATACGGCCCGGGAATTCATAGCAGCTAGACTGACATTAATACGGCTACTCTGTCAATCCTTGCCCAGGCGCCCCGGGCGCCGGGCTGGCCGGGAACCGCCCATCCTGGGGCTGGCCCGAGCCCCTTCCGGGGGTTCAGAGCCAGCCGTGGGCCTCGGCGGCGCGGACCGCCTCGATGCGGTTGCGCGTTCCCGTCTTCTGGATCGCCGACGACAGGTAGTTGCGCACCGTGCCCTCGGAGAGGAAGAGCCGGCGGGCGATGGCGGCGATGCTGGAGCCGTCGGCGGCGGCGCTGAGGACGTCGCGCTCCCGCGCCGAGAGCGGGTTGGGGCCGGCGCCCAGCGCCGCCGCAGCCAGCTGAGGGTCGAGCACCCGCTCGCCCTTGACGGCGCGGCGGATGGATTTCGCGAGCTCCTCCACCGGGCCGTCCTTGACCAGGAAGCCCGAAGCGCCGGCCTCCATGGCCCGGCGCAGGTAGCCGGGTCGGCCAAAGGTGGTGAGGATGAGCACGACGCACGAGGGAAGCTCGCGGCGGAGCGCCGCCGCCGCGCTCAGCCCGTCGAGGCCGGGCATCTCGATGTCGAGCAGCGCGACGTCGGGTCGGTGTTCGCAGGCCAGGGTCACGACCAGGTCACCCCGTCCGGTCTGCGCCACCACCTCCATGTCAGGCTCCAGGCCGAGGAGGGTGGCCAGCGCGCCGCGCACCATGCCCTGGTCCTCGGCGATGAGGATGCGGATCACGGGGCGGGCAGATGGACGGCGAGCCGGAAGCCGCCCTCGGGCCGCGGCCCGGCCTCGACCGTGCCGCCGGCCGCCGACATCCGCTCGCGCAAACCACTCAGGCCGGTGCCGGGCCTCCCATCCGACGCTCCCGCCGACGTTGCCCCGATTCCGTCGTCGGACATCTCCAGGTTCACCCCGTCACCGCCGGCTGCGACCGAGATGCGGCAGTGCCGGGCGCGGCTGTGCCGGAGGACATTGGTGACACCCTCGCGGACCGCCCAGGCGAGGAGGCTGTCGCTGGGCTGCGGCAGCGGTGGAGGGCTGCTGCCCACCTCCACCCCAATGCCCGCGGCGTCGAGCACCTCCCGGGCGCTCTGCAGCTCCTCGGTGAGTGACCGCTGCCGGTAGCCGGTCACCATCTCCCTCACCGCGGCCAGGGATTCATGGGCGACGTCCTCCAGGTCGCTGAGCGCGGCCTCAGCCGCCGGCGCGTCGCGGGCCATCATGCGGCGCGCCACCTGGCTCTTGAGGGCGATCACCGAAAGGCTGTGACCGAGGACATCGTGGAGGTCGCGGGAGAAGCGCAGCCGCTCCTCGGCCACGGCCAGGCGGGCCAGCTCCTCACGGGCCCGGCGAAGCTCGATGGTCAGCCAGATGACGCCGCGGAAGAACATCATCGTCGCCCCCAGCGCAACCGTCATGAAGGCGTCGAAGAGCACGTCTCCGAGGCTGTAGCCGACGGCGAGTCCGCAGAAGATGAAGCCGCCGAGCAGGAGCACGGCGATGGCGGCGGCGCGTGGACGCAGCGTCCAGCCGGTGACCACGCCGGCATAGATGAGCAGCCCGCCGAAGTTGCCTCCGAAGACGAGCACCAGGGCCAGGGTGAGGGCGACGAAGACCACGTAGGGTACGAGCCGGGCGCGGCGGACGGCGGTCTCCCGGAAGCCGGTCGCCACCCACATGCTGAGCATGTAGAGGAAGGCGAAGACCACCAGCGAGAACGCGGCCAGCACGGTGCGCGCCGGGTCCCAGTGCTTGGTCAGGATGTCGCTGATCGCGTAGGCGGTGAAGACGAGCCAGATCCCGGGCCAGAGGAGGCGGTAGAAGGTACGCAGCGTGGGCGAGTCGGAGCGGAGGATGCGGTCGAAGAAATCTCGCTTCGCTGGAACCGTGGGCGCTGTTCCAGCCTGCCACCAGGCGCCCGGGGCGGCGGGCGCCCCGGCCGGCGGCGACGGCCGGCCGCTCACCGCGGCTGCACCGGCTCCTCCGTCGGAGGGTGAACGTCCAGCCATGCCCGGCATGGTATCCCTGCTCCGATTCCCGCTAAGCCCGCGCCACCAGCCGCCGGGAGAACGCGCCGGCCAGGAGCGCCGCACCGGCCAGCCAGGCGAGCAGGACCAGGACGTCGACGACCTGCAGTGGCCGCCCCGCCGCGATGCTCCAGCCCAGCTCGCCGAGGTGATAGGAGGGGAGCGCGTAGGCGACATCCTGCATCGCTCTGGGCAGGATGCTGACCGGCATCCAGAGCCCGCCGAGGGCGGTGATCGCCAGGTAGGCGACCATGGTCACGCCCTGGGCCACGTCGCCGTCGGCGATGCAGCCGAGCACCATCCCGATCACCGCGAAGGGAAGGCAGCCTGCCCCGATCACCAGCGCCAGGAGCACCCACTGGCTGGCGTCGAGGCGGACACCGTGCACCGCCGCCGCCAGGATCAGGGTGAGGCAGATGGCGGGAAGGGTCAGGGTCATCGAGGCGATCACCCGTGCCAGGAGCACCTGTCGCCGATCGAGAGGGGTGAGGCTGAGCTGGCGGAGCCAGCCGTTCTGACGCTCCAGGGCGAGCCGGGGGCCGGTGCTCTGCAGGACCGCTCCGATAGCGCCGAAGGCGGCCATCGCCACCATGATCTCCACGGTGGGCTGGAGACCCTGGCTGCCGGGGTCCGAGCCGAACACCGCCGAGAAGAGCAGGTAGGCGGCGGCCGGCCATCCCACCACCAGGAGCAGGAAGCGGCGGTCGCGCAGAGCGCGGCGGAGCTCGAGGTCGAGGTAGGCAAGCATGGGTGACTCCTTCGAACGTCAGGCAGCCTGTTCGCGGCTGCCGGAGGATGTCTCGGCGGTTTCGGTCAGCGCGAGGAAGGCCTCCTCGAGGTCAAGGCCGCTGACCTCGATGTCGCGCGCACCGGCGTCGTGGGCGAGCAGCCATCTCAGCACCAGGTCGGTGTCGCGGCCGAGCACCTCCACGCGATCGCCGCGCAGGGTCACCGAGCTGACGCCGGGAAGAGCGCGGAGGTCGTCGGCGAACCGAGGACTGCCGACCCGGCAGCGCACCGCGCGCAGGCCGACCATCGACTTGATGGAGGCGGGCGTGCCGTCGGCGAGGATGCGACCCCGGCCGATGACTACCACCCGGTCACAGTGAGCGTCGGCCTCCTCCAGATAGTGAGTCGAGAAGAGGATCGTCTTGCCGAGGGACGCCTGGGCGTCCATTCCCGCCCAGAAGCGCCGCCGCGCCTCGACGTCCATGGACGCCGTGGGCTCGTCCAGGATCAGAAGCTCTGGATTGCCGATCAGGGCCAGCGCGACCCGGACCCGCTGAGTCTGCCCGCCGGAGAGCCGGTCCACCCGCTGATCGAGGAAGCCGTCAACCTGGGATAGGGAGCAGGCCTCGTCGAGGCTCATCGGAGCCGGGTACACCCGGCGCACGAATCGGAGCAGCTCGCCGACCCGCGCCCCGGGCATGAGGCCGCCGTCCTGGAGCATCGCGCCGACGCGTCCGGCGGCGACCGCGTCCCCCGGGTCAGCACCCAGCAATCGCAGGACCCCGCGGTCTGGATCCAGGAGTCCGAGGAGCATGGTGATGAGGGTCGTCTTGCCGGCCCCGTTGGGCCCGAGAAGGGCGACCGTCTCGCCCGCGCGGATGGTCAGGCTCACGTCCGAGACCGCGCGGATCGGACCGAACGATCTGGAGACCGCCTGCACGACGATCGCGGCCGGCGTCTCCGGCGGCAATCCGGTGTCGGGCGGAGCCGGCTGCGTCGCGGCGGCCTGGGACGTCGGGGAGGAAGCGCTCATGGTCATGTTTCGAGCCTAGGGGAGACCGTTTGGTGCCGGTAGTGAGGCGTCTCCGGAACTTGGGATGACATCTGTCATGACGGCAGCGGGCCGTGCCTTCGATCCGGGACAATCCCGGGCCATGCGGATCCTGGTGGTCGGGTCGGGCGGCCGCGAGCACGCCCTGGCCTGGGCGTGCGCCCGCCATCCCACCGCCCCCGAGGTGCTCTGCGCCCCCGGCAACGCCGGCACCGCCCAGCTGGGTGCCAACGTTCCCATCGCCCCCACGGATGGGCCGGCGATCGCACGCCTGGCCAGGGACCGGGAGGTCGACCTGGTCATCATCGGACCGGACGCGGCACTGGCCGCGGGGGTGGCCGATGCCTGTCGCGACGTTCACGTGCCCGTCTTCGGGCCCAGCGCCGCGGCCGCCAAGATCGAGTGGAGCAAGACCCACGCCAAGCAGCTGATGGAACGCGCGGGTGTCCCCACCGCCCGCTGGAGGTCGGGGGACCGGGAGCATCGCAGCGACCTCTTCGACTTCGTCCTGGAGCTCGACGGTCACTGCGTGGTCAAGGCCGACGGGCTTGCCGCGGGCAAGGGCGTGGCGGTGTGCGAGCAGCGTGAGGAAGCCCTGCTGGCGCTGGCCGCCTGCTTCAACGAGCGTCGGTTCGGGGAAGCCGGCGACGTGGTGGTTGTCGAGGAGCGGCTGCACGGCACCGAGGCGTCCATCTTTGCCATCTGCGACGGTGAGCGCTTCCAGCTTCTGGCCCCGGCTCACGATTACAAGAGGGCTCACGACTTCGACCACGGGCCGAACACCGGTGGGATGGGCGCGTATGCGCCCACCGATGCCGGGCCGTCACTCACCCGCGAGATCGCCGAGACGATCATCCGGCCGACCCTGGCGGCCCTCGCCGAGGCCGGGACGCCGTTCGTGGGCTGCCTCTATGCCGGACTCATGCTCACCGCGGACGGCCCGCGGGTCCTCGAGTTCAACGCCCGCCTCGGTGACCCCGAGACCCAGGTCGTGGTCCCGCTCGCGGGGCCGAGCTTCCTCGACCTGCTGCTGGCGGCCGCCCGCGGCGAGCTGCTGGATGCGGCGTCCGTCTCCGGCCGTGCCGGAGCCGCGGTCATCGTGGTGCTGGCAGCTCATGGCTATCCCGGACAGCCGCGGGTCGGGGATCCCGTCGTCGGTCTGGACGAGCTGGACGACGACGTCCTCTGCTTCCACGCCGGCACGGCTCGGGACGAGCGCGGCCGCCTGGTCACGTCCGGTGGTCGCGTCCTCGGCATCGTCGGCAGGGGACGCGACCTGGCCGCGGCGCGGCGCCGCGCCTACGACAACCTGGAGCGCGTCCACTTCCCGGGATGCTGGTCGCGCTCGGACATCGCCTCTCTCCCGGTCGGGACCCGGCGTTGAGCGCTCCCCAGGTCGGCATCGTGATGGGCAGTGAGTCCGACCTGGCGGTGATGCGCCGCTGCGGCGAGGTGCTCGATGAGTACGGCGTCACCTGGGAGATCGGGGTGATGTCGGCCCATCGCGCCCCCGACACGGTTCGGGCCTATGGCCGATCCGCGGAGGAGCGCGGTCTCAGGGTCCTCGTTGCCGGCGCGGGGGCGGCGGCCCACCTCCCGGGCGTGCTCGCCTCGCTCACGACGCTGCCGGTGATCGGTGTCCCCCTGGCTGGGACCCCTCTCCAGGGCTTCGATTCCCTGCTCAGCATCGTCCAGATGCCGCCCGGGGTTCCCGTGGCCACGGTCGCGGTCGGTGAGATGGGCGCCCGGAATGCCGGTCACCTGGCGGCCGAGATCCTGGCCCTCTCCAACCCGGAGCTGGCCGAGCGAGTGCGCCGCCGCCGCCGCGAGGTGGCGGCGCGGGTCCAGCTTCCCGAGGGATTCGATCCCCTCCTCTGAAGGCTGCTCGGGACCGGGTTGCATCCGCGCCCACGGTTCTTCACCGATCCTCCGCTGGTTATACCCGGTTATACTCACCGCGTGAAGACGGCCATCTCCGTGCCCGACGAGACCTTCCGCCGGGTCAACGAGCGGGCCGGTCAGTTGGGCATGAGCCGGTCGGAGTTCTTCGCCCGAGCCGCGGAGCGACTCCTCGATGCGCTGGAGGACGAGGGGCTGAGCCGGGAGATTGACGGCGCGCTCCAGCTCTGCGACCTCGACGACTCCGAGGCCGCCGCAGTGGCGGCGGGGTATCGCCTGCTCGGCGCTCAGGCCGACGACTGGTGATCCGCCGAGGGGGGATCCACTGGGTCGACCTCGGTCCGCCTCAGGGCAGCCGGCCGGCGAAACAGCGTCCGGTCGTGGTGATCCAGTCGGACCGCTACAACGCCACCCGGATTGCGACCGTGCTCGCCGCCATCATCACCTCGAACCTCAACCGCGCATTGCTGCCCGGCAACGTGTTTCTCCCGGCAGCCGCGACAGGGCTGCCTCGTGACTCCGTGGTCAACGTCACCGCCCTGGTCACCGTCAACCGGGGTCACCTCGGCGAGGAGGTGGGCCGGCTGCCACCGGCTCAGCTGCGCGAGCTGGACACCGGGCTCCGACAGGTCCTGGGTCTCTGAGCCTCTACTCCGGCGAGTCCTTCCAGCCGAGGTGCTTCCAGCGGAACATCCCGCGCAGCCCCAGGCTCTTGACGTGGAGCTGGTGGAATGGCTCGTACCCTCCCACCGCACCGCTGTCAACGCCGAGGTAGACGGCGCGCTCCGTGATCTTCTTTATGTCCGAGGCCGGCGCCAGCATGTGCACCCCGCGCGCGTGGTGCTGGAAGACGATGCCGTGGAAGATGTCCTCTTCGGCGAGGGCAGCGACCTCCACCACGTGACCCACCGTCGTGCCGTCGCTGGCGATCACCGGGCAGTTGGCTCGGACGTCGAGCCAGGAGACAGTCGGTTCGTAGACGTCGTCGGCCGCCGGCACGCCGCCGGGGGACGGTGTTGCGTAGAGGGCGTCGACGCTGTCCTGAGGAGCAGGCCCGGCTGACCCAGGGCTTCCGGCCGCCTGATCAGGGTCCATCGCGGGGGTTTCGTTCATGCTCGGCACCTTAGCATCGGCGGTCGGTCGCCGTGCCGGCGCGGCGTCGCAATGAGAGCTGCCCCGACTACAGCGACCCAGGCAGCGTTCCCACCATCACCGCGCCGCCGGCTCCGTCGAGCGCCACCTCCGCCTCGCTCCGCGCATCGAAGTGTGCCTTCCTCGGGGCTTTCACCGGTGGAACGCCCTCTGCAAAGGGGGGTTACGGCTGCACCAGCGGGAGCGGCGACGACGGCGTGAGCAGCCGCCGCGTTGTCTCCAGTCCCCAGCGGTCGAGGGCATCCAGCGGGTCTCCGGAAGCTCGCAGACCTCCATGGCGCTCCACGATCGCCGCCCACTCCTCACGGCGCTCCATCTCCGGTCGTGCCACCAGGCAGTCGGGGTCGTTGATCCAGAAGCGGCCATGGAGGAAGGCGCGCGCCCCAACCGCCAGCGCGGCGCCCCGCTGCGACGGGCTGGTCAGGTCCTCGCCGTCCCGCGGCTCGTAATTGGTGGCGATGTCCGGGCCCACCCGCATGGCATCGACCAGCCCGGCGCTGGGCAGGAGGGGTGCGCCGCAGCCGAGCAGCGTCGCCTCGCTGCCGGCGGCGTCGCGGATCAGCAGCAGCGCCTGGCGGTAAGCCTCGATCGGCGAAGCATCCTGGTGCCGCCGGCCAGGCAGCGCCCCGGCATACAGGAAGTCGAGCTTGAAGTAGTCGAACCCCCACTCCGAGAGCTTCCGGAAGACGCCCGCGAGCCAATCGGCCGCGTCGGGGTGAGTGACGTCCAGGACGCCGAGCCGCTGGTCCCAGTGACGGGCCGGGTCGGCGCCCTCCACCATCCAGCCCTGGTGCGCGGTGAGGAGGCGGCTGCGCTCGCCGGCCAGCAGCGGCGCGATCCAGATACCCGCCCGGTACCCCGCTCCCCGGATCTCCGCGGCCACGTCCACGAGCGGCCGGCCGAACCGCGGCGAGGTCGACAGCCAGTCCCCGATCTCCGCCTCATGTCCGTCGTCGACCTGGATGACCCCGATGGGCAGCCCGAGCCTGGCCGCGGCGGCGAGGTTCTCGGTCACCCCCGCGGCTCTGACTTGGGCGAAATACGCGTACCAGCTGCACCAAACGGGGGGAAGCGAACCGACCGGGGGAAGGCAGTGATGGCGGGCGAAACGATCCGCCCAGCTCGCCAGGCCCGCCTCCAGGGACGGGGCCGCGACCACCATCTCCTCGACCGGGCCGTCGCCACTGATTAGCAGGCGCCCCTGCGACGCCCGCGCTCGGATCGAGGGAACCTCGAGGTCGGGCCGGAGCGCGTACCAGATCCGCGCCTCCCCGCCCTCTCGGGGGCCCACCGCCAGCAGTCCCTCGCCCTGGAAGCCGGACCCGGGCAACTCCGTATCGGGCCGGTAGCCGGTGACCTGCCGGGCGCGGTCGGGCGGCCGCGGGGAGCCCCCGGTGGCGGGGTGGATGCCGGCTGGGCTCCACGACTGCCAGCCCGACTCGTAGACCAGGAGGTCCGAGGCGGGGCCGGTCTCCGCGACCTCCACGAACTCCATGCCGCCGCACAGGGTGGCACCGACGGGCGGCCCTCCACGTCTCTCCATACAATCGGGCGGTAATGGCGCGCCTGGAGCTCGTCGAGGCCTCACTGCGCTACGGCCAGCAGGCGCTGCTGCTCAGCCGCCTGCGCCAGCGCCACGCCGTCCGCGCCGCCGAGCTCCTGGACGGCTGCGGCTTCGCCGCCCTCGAGGTGTTCGGCGGAGCCACCTTCGAGGCCCAGCTGCGCTTCCTGGGCGAGGACCCCTTCGAGCGGTTGCGCGCGCTGCGGGCCGCCGCTCCGGGCACCCCGCTGATGGCGACCCTCGCGGGCCAGATGCTGGTGGGACACCGGCACCTTCCCGACGACATAGTGGCCGGCTTCATCCGCCTTGCGGCGGCGGCGGGCATCGACACCTTCCGGCTCATCGACCCGCTCAACGATCCTGAAGGCCTGGCCGTCGCCGTCCGGGCTGCGAAGGAGGCCGGGTCACGCGCCGAGGGCGGGGTGGTGTGCACGGCGGCACCCGCCGCCACCCTGGCCCGGGTCGCCGCCGGCCTGGCCGCCCTCGGCTGTGATTCTCTCTGCCTTCACGATCCGCTTGGGGCGGTTGGCTCCGCCCGGGCCGCCGAGCTGGTCCGGGCGCTGGCTGAGGCGACCCCCCTGCCGGTCTCGGTGAGCTTCAGCGCTCACACCGGTCAGGCGGCCCTGGCGCTCCGGGCTGCCCACCGCGCCGGGGCGGTCCGGGCGGACGTCTGCGTCTCGCCCCTGGGCGGTGGCGCCTCGCTGCCATCGGCGGAGTCGGTCATCGCCGGCCTGTCCGGCACCAGCTCGGCGACCTCCGTCCCGCTCGAGCCGGTGACCCGGGTGGCCCACCTCCTCGAGGAGATCGCCCCGCTCTACGCGGACCTGCTGGACCCGGCGCTCTTCCGCTTCGACGGTGCCGCTCTGCGCGGGATGCTCCCGGTATCAGCGATGGGTCACGGCCTCGCCGAGCTTCGCGACCGAGGCGCCCTGGACCGGCTTCCGGACGTCGAGGCGGAGATCACCCGGGTGCGTCGGGAGCTCGGGGATCCTCCCCCGGTATCGCCATTTCCCGAGCTGATCACCACCCAATCGGTCTACAACGTGTTCGAGGGAGATCGCTACGCCACTCTGAGCCAGGAGATCAAGGACTACTGCCTCGGGCTCTTCGGCCATCCTCCGGAACCGATCGATCCCGAGGTGCAGCGGCTGGTCATCGGCCGTGAGGAGCCGATAACCTGCCGCCCCGCCGACCTGCTGGCTCCGGGGTTGCCACCGGCGGCGCGCGACCTAGCCCGCCAGGGGCTCCGCCACGACCCGGAGGCGGCGGTGTCCTACGCCCTCTTCGGTGCCGACTTCGCCGCGCTGCTGCGGGGTGAGGCGCTGGTCGAGCGGCTCCCCGACGAACCGGACCCAGCCATCGGCGCTGCCGAGGAGGCACGGTGGGAACCGGTGGAGCCGGCCGCGCCGGCAGCCCTCGAGCCGGCCTCCATCACCGCCGAGGATGCCCGACATCTCCGCGTCGAGGTCGACGGGCAGATCTACGAGGTCCGGGTCTTCGGAGCGCCCGGACCAATCGGTGCCCAACCCGCGCCGCCGGCTGCACCGTCCGCCCCGAGGGTCCGGGATGGAACCATCACGGCGCCCATGCAGGGACTGATCCTCAAGGTCACCGTCAGCCTGGGCGAGCCGGTGCAGATCGGGGACGTGGTGGCGGTCCTCGAGGCCATGAAGATGCAGAACGACATCACCGCGACCCGCTCTGGCAGGGTGGCGGCCATCCATGTCAGGGCCGGCGACGTGGTCGGACCCCAGGCCCCCATCGTCGACATCGAGTGACGGCATCGTTGCGGGAGTGTCACCCGCCGGCACGGAGCTCCGCCCCAGTTCCCCAGGGCGGCGTAACGTCCAGGCTGGTCCTCGCGTTCGGTAGCCGACGATGAAGCGCGCCGTTGCCATCATCTCGCTGGTCCTGGCGGCCGGCCTGGTCGCCGGGGGGACGCTGGCCGTCCTCGTCGACTCTCATCGGCGATCCAGCTTCGCCGCCGCCGCGGCCAGCCTGCAGCGGGCCTGGGCCCGGGATCTGGCCGCGGGGGTGCCGGAGGCCAGCATCGACCCGCTCCAGAAGCAGCTGCAGACCCAGCGGCCGCAGCAGGACTGGTGGGCGCCGGTCTGGCTTACCTCGGACGGAACCCCCATCATCGATCGTCTCCGGCAGGCAACGATCGCCGCCTACTCCGCCGCCATGGACGCCCAGCGAGCCAAGGCCCAGGTGGTGCTCAGCGCCTGGGAGCAGCAGGCCGGCACCGACCAGACCTGGATTCCAGCCAGCGAGATCACCGCTCGGCAGAGCTGGCCGGCGCAGCTCTCCGCCGCCAGCACCCCCAATCAGGTGCAGGCCCTCACCGCCTCCTGGCAGAAGCAGCTCGACACCACCAGGGCCGAGGTCCTCGCCGCCCAGCAGCAGGCCAAGATCCAGGCCGACATCGCCGCCGTGGGTGGACCGTCCGGTCTCATCACCGAGGCGCAGACCGCGATCAGCCGGGCCAGCTCGGACGACCTGGACCCCGGCGACGTGGCCGACCTCCTGCAGCAGCTGGAGGGCGAGGTGCTGGCCGGCGCAGCCGTGTCCGACACCGCCGAGCAGCTCTACGCCGCCCTGGAGCAGCTGAATGAGCTGTTCTCCATCAATGACCAGCTCTACTCGGAGATGCGGCCGATCGAGCTGATCGCGGACCAGGCAGCCGCGGAGGGGACGCCCAACTCGGCCAGCCTGCTCACCCAGTACCGGGCGCTCGACCAAGCCTTCCTCAACGGAACCACCTATGACGAGCTGAACCCGCTCCTGGCCACCGCGGCGACGCTGCAGTCGGACATCCAGACCGAGCTCTCGGCCAACCAGTGCGGCCACGACGTGGGCCCCGGGAAGGTGATCACCATCAACCTCACCCTCCAGGAGGGCGTCTTCTACCAGGACGGGTGCGTGGTGAACGCCACTCCGGTCACCACCGGCCGACCCGGGCTGCGCACGCCGGCGGGCAGGTTCAGCGTCTTCTTCAAGACCTCTCCGTTCACCATGGTGTCGCCGTGGCCGCCGGGCTCACCCTACTGGTACCCGACCACCACGGTCACCTGGGTGATGGAGTTCGATGGGGGCGGCTACTTCATCCACGATGCCTACTGGGAGCCCAACGGCGACTACGGCCCAGGCAGCGAGAACAACGTCGGTGCCGATGCCGCCAGCCACGGCTGCATCCACATCCCCACCCCGATGATGCGGTGGCTGTACGGCTGGACCCCGTTGGGCGCCCCGGTGATCATCACCAACTGACCGGCGCGCTCAGCGACCATTGAGGCGCGCCGGCCGGAACGGACCGGTGTTCAGCTGAGGCGCGCCCGCCGCGCCCGGCGCGCCAGCATGCTCAGGTCGTCGACCAGCCGGTCGGCCTCGCCTTGGTCCCGGCAGAGCGCCTCGCCGACCCAGCGATGGCCGGCGGTGTCGACCCGCAGGTCGGCGAGCCGGAGGGCCCGGAGCAGGGGACCCGTCCTCAGCCGGATGCTCTGCACCTTCTCGAGCGGGACGACCACGGTCGATGGCCGCACTCTGCCGGTCTGGGTGACCAGGTATCGCTGATCGTTCCAGGCCCGCAGGTAGTGGTAGGAGAGGGGGGCCCGGATGGTGGCGCGGGGCGGCGGAGCGCACCCCCGGCCGAGGACCAGGGGCGCTCCCGGCATGACCCGGGACACCAGCCACTGAGCCTCGGCAACGCTGGCCACCGGAGCCAGCAGGCGGGCCACCTGGCGGGCCTCCGCCTGGCGCACCGGACCGGGTTGGCGGGCCACGTCCAGCTCCACCCGCGCCCAGCCGAAGGGCCGCCACAGCAGCGGCCGGAGCAGGCGGACCGCCTGGACCCTCGCGTAGGGGACGGTCTCGTGGCGCTTCTGGAGCAGCCCGCGGTGCAGGCGCAGGCCATCCGGGGCCTCGCCGATCGTGAAGTCGAAGTCGGTATTGACGAAGCGCGCCGCCTCCAGACCGAGGGCTACCAGGGCGGTGGCCAGACCGCTGATCAGCGAGGTCACCGTCTCGGTGCTGTCCCTGGTTGGGGCGGCCACGGCGGCCAGCAGCCCCAACAGCACCACCACCGTGATCCCGCCGAACACCGGGCCGCGGAGCAGCGCCGCCGCCACCAGCCGCCCGTTGTCGACATGGAAGAGCGGCAGGGCGGGTGGCTCGGGAGTCTCGGCAGCCAGACCGTGGGCCAGCGCGAGCAGCTGTGCCCGCACCGCGGCGGCGTCCTGGTTGCGCAGATAGGCGAGACGGCCGTGCTGATGATGGCCCACCCCGGCGGAGATGACCCTGACCTCGGCCAGTCCCAGCAGCCGCGCGGTGAGCGGCGCCACGATGTCGACGGCCTGGATCCTGCGGAGGGGGAACCTCAGCGACTGGCGGACGATCAGCCCGGTGTCGATCTGAAGCTCGTCGCCCACCACGCGCCAGCGGGTGACCAGCCAGGAGACCACCCCGGTGACCAAGGTGAGCAGGACCAGGGCGCCGAGCACGAGAGCGTCGATCAGCGCGTCGGTCTGCCCTCCACGCCCGGCCGGAGGACCGCTGGTCCCGCCCCCACCGGCGAGGTTGGCCAGCGTGTAGAGGACCGGGATGACCAGGATGCCGACCGTCACCCCGAACCGCGCCACCGGTGACAGGGGGTGGAGCCGCGACCAGCGGCCCGACAGGGCGCCCACCGAAGCTGGCACCGGCCATTGCGAGGGCGCCGGCGATGGCCGCGACGCCGGGCCCGAGGCGGGTGTCAGCTCTGGCCGGCCCTGGGGGGAAGGTGGCGCGGGCGGGCCTTCGGCCGGTAGCGGCGGTAGCGGCGACCGCCCCGGGGGAGGCGGTGGTGGCGGCGGTGCGGGGGACGTCCCCATCTCCGGGCTCCGCAGGCCTGCGGTCAGATCCCCGACGCCCTCGCCTCACCGAGGGCGGCGAGCCGGTCGCGGAGCCGGGTGGCATCAGCCGTGCGCAGGCCCGGGATGCGCGCATCGGTGGCCGCGGCTGCGGTGTGGAGCTGGACCGTCGCCAGGTCGAAGAGGCGGTCCACCGGTCCTGCGCTGACATCGACGAACTGCATGCGTCCGAAGGGGACGACGGTCAGCCGGCGGAAGAGGAGGCCGCGCCGGACCATCAGGTCGTCATCCCGCTCCAGGTAGCCCCAGGCCCGATAGCGGCCGCGCTCGATCGCCCAGCCCGTGGCCGTCAGCAGGAGCGCGACCAACGCGCCGGCGCCGGCCCCGGCGGCGGCTCCGCCGCCCACGGCACCGCTCGCGGCCACCTCGGCGATGGCTCTGCCGGTCAGCGCTCCGGCCCCGGCCAGCACCACCGCAAGTCCCGTGCCGGTGAGCCCGATGACCATCTGGCGGGCCAGCCAGAAGCGCGGTGACGGGCGCGAGTAGGCGGGCTCCATGGGCGGGATGGTACGGAGGGGGATGGGGCGCGCGAAAGTCAGGGCAACGGGAGGTTACCCTGGGGCGCCGCGCTAACGGTCGCGCCGCCGCTTCCGATCCCGCCGCTGCCTCACCTCCCCGCTGAGGTCCGCCATCGAGGCCTCAACCGCGTCGGCGAAAGCCCGCGACGCCCGGACCGCCTGCTCGCGGACCATATGGTCGTGCAGCGCCTCTCCGAGGGCATCGAATGCGCTCCCGATCTGCCGCCCCAGCACCTCCAGGGCGTCGCTGACCGCGCGTCCCGTCTCCTCCTCCCCCTCGCTGCGGTCCTCGACGCTTCTCCGGTAGTGCTCGCGGATCCGGGAACCCAGGTCGGAGAAGTTCCGACCCACCTCCTGCCACGCGTCGCCGCTCTCTCTCGCCATCCCTCAGCCTCCAGGCCACTGGTTCAACCCTAAGCATGCGCTCGGTCTGGTGGCACGACGCCGTCCTCTACCACGTCTACGTTCGGAGCTTCGCCGACAGCGACGGCGACGGGGTGGGCGACCTCCCCGGGGTGACCCGCCACCTCGACCATCTGCGCTGGCTCGGCGCCGAGGGGATCTGGCTGTCTCCGACCGCGGTGAGCCCCGATGCCGACTTCGGTTACGACGTCAGCGACTACCGGCACGTCCAGCCGGCATTCGGCGGCGATGAGGCTCTGGACGAGCTCATCGAGGCCGCCCACCGAGTGGGGATTCGGGTGCTCCTCGACCTCGTCCCCAACCACACGAGCGTGGAGCATCCCTGGTTTGCCGACGCTCGGCGGGGACCGGGCGCCCAGCACCGCGACTGGTACGTCTGGGCTGAGGGACGGGACGGCCGGCCACCCAACAACTGGCTGAGCGATTTCGGAGGCTGGGAAGGGCGGCGCAGCGCCTGGATCCATGACCCGGCGAGTGGCCAGTGGTACCTGAGCTCCTTCCTGCCCGAGCAGGTCGACCTCAACTGGCGCAACCGGGCGGTGCAGGCCCAGTTCATCCGGATCATCGACGAGTGGTTCCGCCGCGGCGCCGACGGGCTGCGCATCGACGTCGCCCACAAGCTGGTGGTCGACGCCGAACTGCGCGACGACCCCGCGCCCGATCCGGACGACGATCCGGTCAGCCGGGCCCGGGGCCAGCGCCAGACCATGAACGCCGAGCTTCCCGAGCTCCACGACATCCTCCGTTCCTGGCGGCGCCTGGCGGATTCCTTTGAACCTCCCCGCCTTCTCCTGGGCGAGACCTACGTCGGCGACCTGAGCCGGATGGCCGCCTTCCACGGCAGCGGCGATGAGCTCCACCTGACCCTGAATGTCCCCTTCCTGTCGACGAGGTTCCGGGCGCCCGACCTCCGAGGCGTCATCCAGGCAACTCGGGACGCCCTTCCGGGCGGTGCATGGCCGCTCTGGTGCGGCTCCAACCATGACGACGGCCGGTTCGCATCGCGCTGGTGCCACGGCGACGAGCGGCTTGCCCGCTGCGCGCTCATGCTCCTGCTGACCCTCCCGGGCACGCCCCTCCTCTACTACGGCGACGAGATCGGCATGACCGAGGTGGAGATCCCCGAGACGCGGCGGCGGGACCGGGCGGGCGGCCGCGACCGGGGGCGGACGCCGATGCAGTGGTGTGAAGCCCCCGGCGGGGGCTTCACCAGCGCGGAGGTGGAGCCGTGGTTGCCCCTCGGCGACTGCGGGCAGCGTTCGGTGGCTGGCCAGCGCGCCGACCCCACCTCGACGCTTCACCTCTGCCGCGACCTGATCGCGGCCCGCCGGGCCCGGCCGGCGCTCCGCCGCCAGCCGGCCGAGTGGCTCCCCGCTGCCGAGGGAGTCATCGCCTGGCGCGGTGGTGACGCTCACGCCGTCGTCATCAACCTCGGCGACGAATCGGCACAGGTCGGCGGGCTCGAGGGCCGCGTCGCCGTGGGCACGGACCGGAGCCTCGAGCGGGACCAGATCGGCGGCCGCCTCACCCTGCCACCACGGAGCGGGGTGCTGGTCGACCTTCAGCCGCTTCCCTGACCGCAACTCTGCCGGCATCCCGGCGCTGAGCGCGCGCTCGGCGCGGGGGCGGTGCGTGGCACCATCGGGATCGGTGTTCAGCAAGGTCCTGGTGGCCAACCGCGGCGAGATCGCCCTCCGGGTGATCCGCGCCTGCCGCGACCTCGGCATCCGGTCGGTGGCCGTTTTCAGCGAGGCCGATCGCGGCGCCGCGTTCACCCTGCTCGCCGACGAGGCTGTCGAGATCGGCCCCGCCGAGCCGGCCAGGTCGTACCTGGATCAGGAGCGGATCATCAGCGCGGCCAGGCGAGCCGGCGCCGACGCCATTCACCCCGGCTACGGGTTTCTCTCCGAGAACCAGGCGTTTGCCCGAGCCTGCACCGAGAACGGGATCGTCTTCATCGGACCGCCGCCCGAGGCGATGGCGGCGATGGGGGAGAAGGTGCCGGCCCGGGAGCGGATGCGCGCCTCGGGGGTTCCCATCGTGCCCGGCAGCGGTGCCCTGGGCAGCCCTGAGGAGACCCGCCGCGCCGCCACCGCCATCGGCTTCCCCGTGCTGATCAAGGCCTCCGCCGGGGGAGGCGGGATCGGGATGCGGGTGGTGCGCGACGAGGGGCAGCTGCTCGGAGCTCTGGACTCGGCTCGCTCGACGGCGCAGCGCGCCTTCGGCAACGCCACCGTCTTCCTGGAGCGCTACGTCGACGAGCCCCGCCACGTCGAGATCCAGGTGCTCGCCGATTCTCGGGGAGAGGTGATCCACCTGGGCGAGCGCGAATGCTCGATCCAGCGCCGTCACCAGAAGATCCTCGAGGAGGCGCCGTCGCCGGTGGTCGACCCCGAGACCCGCACCCGGATGGGGGAGGCCGCGGTGAGGGCGGCCCGCGCGGTCGGCTACGTGAACGCCGGCACGGTCGAATTCATCTATTCGAAGGGCGAGTTCTACTTCCTGGAGATGAACACCCGGCTCCAGGTCGAGCACCCCATCACCGAGGCGGTGTACTCCGTCGATCTGGTGGCGGAGCAGCTCCACATCGCCGCCGGAGAGCCGCTGCGGATCCATCAGGAGCAGGTGGTCCCCCGGGGTCACGCTCTCGAATGCCGGATCAATGCGGAGAATTTCGAAACCGGCTTCATGCCCTCGCCGGGCCGGGTGACCGCGTACCACGAGCCCTCTGGCCCCGGGGTCCGGGTGGACTCCTCACTGACCGGTCCCGGGACGGTTCCACCCAGCTACGACCCCCTGATCGCCAAGCTGGTGGCCTGGGCCGAGACCCGCGAGCGAGCTCTGGCCAGGATGCGGCGGGCTCTGGTGGAGTACGCCGTCACCGGCATCCGGACCAATGTCGCCTACCACCTCGCCATCCTCGACTCCGCCGACTTCCAGCGAGGCGCGTACACCACCCACTTCATCGAGGAGCACCCCGACCTCGTCGACCGGGCCCGGGAGTGGGAGGAGCGGCGACGGCCCTATGACCGCGTGCTCCGAGACCCGGCTCGCGCTGCCGCCATCGCCGCCGCGATCGTGAGCGCGGGCTAGCCGCCGACCGGGTAGGCAGCGGCCGCGCTGGGGTGGCCGCCGTCGATGTCGGTGATGGAGGTCCCCACCAGCACCTGGGCGCCGACGGGCAGGTCGCCGGCCACCGTGACGGTTGCCTCCCTGGTGTTGGGGTCGTAGCTGGGCGCGCTCAGCGCCGGGATCACCCGACCCTGGGCATCCTCGACCCAGAGGGTGGCGGCATTGACGGTGGAGCCGTCGAGGTCGGCGTCGAAGACCACTGTGACCACGCTCTCCGGGCTCTGGGAGCCAGCCTCGGGTGGGGTGGCGGCCACCGAGATGACCGCCGGTCCGCTCCCCTGCGGATGGAGGGGCGGGACCCGCAGGCCGGTGACCACCCAGCCGCCGTCCTGCTCCTGGAGGATGACGGTCTCGTCGGTGAGCTGACCCGGGGCCGTGCCGGTCGGATCCACGACCAGGCGGGCCGAGGCGGTGAGCAGCGGCGATCCGGTGGCCTCGAGGGCCCCGCACCCGGCGCTGATCACGTAGCCGCGGCTCAAGCCGCTTGGAGTCAGCGCGTCCGCACCGAGGCCGGGGACGGTGAGCCCGGAGAGCGCGGCGGCGTCACCGGCCACCTGGGCGTCGACGAAGAGGCTCAGCGCCGCGTCGGCACCCTCGCATGGTGAGGGGGGCTTGGTTTGCGACGACGGCCCCAGCGCCGCCACCTCGAGGGCATTCCCGGCGACGTAGGCGATCTCGCTTCCGTCCGGGGAGAAGGCGAGCGAGGTCGCCTCGACCGAGGAGCTGCCGATCACGGTTCCGTCATGCCCGGAGACCAGGGTGGCTCCCCCTGGGTCCAGGTTGTAGGCGAGGTCGCTGCCATCCTGGTTCAGGGCCAGCTGGGTGATGCCGGCGACGGTGAGCCCGGGCACCGGCGTGGCGGTCCCGGGGGAGCTGACCTGGGCCTCGACCACCGTCGGAGCCTGGCCGTCGGTGTTGCTCTCCGTCCAGGCCACCGTCTGGCCGTCACCGCTGAAGGCCGCCAGACCTTCAGCGCTTCCGGGAAGCTGGATCGCCGCCCCGGCCTGGCCCGCGACCGGCAGGCTGACCAGCCAGCCGTCGTCGGGAGCCGGCTGCTGGGCGGGCGAGGCGCTGGGGCTGGCGGCGGGGCTGGGTGTCGCCGTGACGCTCGGCGGGGGCGACGGCAGCTGGCTGGCTCCGGGGGCGGCCGGGTTGGCATCGCCGGCGGGCACGAAGGCGTGGCGCCCGTCGGGGGCCAGCACGACGCCGTCCGCCGAGCCCCCCGAGGCAAACGGGTAGACGACCGAGGCCACCCGCTCGAGGTTCGCCACCTCGATGCCCTGGGGGGTCACGAAGACCAGCTGGGACCCGCTCGCCCACGCCAGCCAGGTGACTGGGGCTTCCTGGGCCGACCCGGCCGGCCACACCTGGTAGGCGGTGCTCGCTGGGTCGGCGCTCTGGGCGGTCTCGACCACGATCCTGCTGCCGCCCTCGGGCTGGGCCAGCGCCAGGGCGATGTAGAAGCCGTCAGGCGAGAGGGCCACCGCGGTCGCGGCGGCGTGGCTGAGGGCGATGGCTGGCGCGCCCTGGGGAAACACGGCGGCACCCTCAGTGGGCGCGGGGGTCGGCGAGGAGGGGGAGGCCGTCCCCGTGCCGGAGGCGACCGGGCTCGGCGATGCGTCGCCGGTCGAGGTGGGGGCGCTGGGGGAGGGGCTGGCCGTCGGCCTCGGGGACTCCGTGGAGGTGCCGCCCGGACCCGGGCTGGGCGTGGCCGCCGCGTTGGGGCTCGCCGAGGAGGTGGCCGCCGGAGTCGGGGTCGCCGCCGGCGATGGCTGCCCGTCCGTGGACGCGGTGACCCCCGGGATCCCCGTGCTCTCCCAGAAGGCCTCCGCTCCGGGGCCGGCATCGCCCACCACCGCCGGCTGAAGCGTTGGCAGCGGCGAGGCGCTCGGGCTGGGGGTGGCGGTGGGCTGGGTGCCGAAGGTGATGGTGACGTCGGTGTTCAGGGTCTTGCCGGACTGGCTGCGCACCGCCGACCTGGGGATCACCAGCTGGTAGTCGGTGTTGGCGGCCAGGGGATGGACGGGGGTCACCACCAGCGTCGACCTGTTCTGCCACGAGACGCTGAAGGCGGTGGCCGGATGGATCGTGACCTGGTCGACGACGGTGACCTGGTTCCGCTCGTCCATCGGCTGGTTGAACCGGACCGTGATCGCCTGGTGAGGATCCACGCTCAGCTGGTGACTGACGTTCGAGTACTGCACGGCCAGCGCGGGGGAGTGGACCGGGGCCGAGGGATGGGCAAAAAGGACGATCAGGGCGGCGGCGGCCAGGGCCACTCCCGCCGAGAAGGTGCCCCAGGCGGCCACGCGCATCCCGCGGCGGTGGAACCGGGTCCGGCGAGGTGCCAGTGCCGTCGCCGCCTCGCGCATCAATCGAGCCCGCAGCAGCGCCGGGAACCGCGGATCCAGAACCGGCTCGGGGCGGCTCTCGCGGACCAGCTGGGCGATCCGCCGCAGCTCGGGGTCGGCCTGGAAGAGCTCATCCAGCTCGGCGTCGGGGGACAGCGGAGGGTCGTCCCAGGGGCCGCTCACCTCGACTCCTCCACCACCACCACGCCGAGACGCTGCCGCACCCCGATCATGCCGCGGTGGATCAGCAGCTTCACCGCCCCCTCGCTCTTCCCCATGATCACGCCGATCTGAGCCAGCTTCAGGTCCTCACCGAGCTTCAGGGTCATGGCAACCCGCTGCTGCTCGGGCAGGCTGTCGATCGCGGCCCAGACCCGGGCCGCCTCCTCGGACTCGACGACGCGCTCGGCCACCGGACGTGCCGGGTCCACGATCTCGACGGCGGCGTCGAGGCTCGACAGGGCCCGGTGCTGGCGAAAGTGATCGGCAATTGCATTGGCACTGATCTGGTACAGCCAGGAGCTGAAGGGATGCCCGGTGGGCCGGTACCGTGGCATGGCCCGGAGCGCCTTCATGAAGACCTCCTGGGTCACCTCCTCGGCCGCGTCCTGGTCCCGCAGCCGGCTGTAGGCGAACCGGTAGATCTGCCCGAAGTAGTGGTCGTACAGCTCCCCAAACGCGTCGGCGTCCGATCTGGCACGCTCGACTAGCTCATCCTCTTGGGCCCGGGAGAGGGTCACGGCACGGCCCTCACCCAGGCTTTGTGCCTGCTTAACGGGGTGCCGGCGCGCGGGGTTACGGCTGGGCGCATTGAGACGGTCCAGCGTACCCGCGCGGGGCGCGGCCGGCATCGGGCGAACGCCTGAGAATCGGGCATCGACCACTCTTTAGAATTGGCGGGCGTGATCCCCCGTTACACGCCGGCTGCCATCGCCGCCGTCTTCAGCGACGACTCCCGGCTCCGGAGGTGGCTCGAGGTGGAGCTCCTCGCCGCCGAGGGATGGGCCGCGGCCGGCCGGATCCCCCCGGAATCGGCGTTGGCGCTGCGCCAGCGGGCCCGCCTCGATCCCGCCCGGATCGCCGAGCTCGAGGCGGAGCAGGGCCACGACGTCGCCGCCTTCGTCCAGGCGGTCCAGGAGACGGTCGGCGAGGAGGGCCGGTTCTTCCACCTCGGTCTGACCTCGTCGGACATCGTCGACACCGCCCTCGCCACCCAGCTCCGCGACGCGGCCCGCCAGCTCGACGAGGACGTCCGCGGCCTGGAGCAGGCACTCGCCGCCCTGGCGGTGCGCCACCGGCTCACCCAGATGCCCGGCCGCACCCACGGCGTCCATGCCGAGCCGATAACCCTGGGCGTGAAGCTCGCCAATCACCTCGACGAGGTCCGCCGGGGGCGGGGGCGCCTCGCGGCCGCCGCCCTCGAGGTCGCGGTCGGGCGGCTGAGCGGGCCGGTCGGCACCCACACGTCGGTTCCTCCCCAGGTCGAGGAGCACGTCTGCCGGGGCCTGGAGCTGGCGGTCGCTGACGTCACCACCCAGGTGGTGGCCCGGGACCGCCACGCCGCCTTCGTGGCCGCGATCGCGATCCTGGGCGCGACCCTGGAACGGCTGGCCACCACCATCCGGCTGCTCCAGCAGACCGAGGTCGGGGAGCTGGAGGAGCCCTTCGCCGAGCGCCAGAAGGGCTCGTCGGCGATGCCCCACAAGCACAACCCGGTGCTCTCCGAGCGGGTCTGCGGCATGGCCCGGCTGCTGCGCGGCTACGCCCTGACCGCCCTGGAGGACGTGGCCCTCTGGCACGAGCGCGACATCAGCCATTCCTCGGCCGAGCGGGTGCTGCTCCCCGATGCCTGCGCCGCGCTCGACTACATGCTCCGTCTCTGCACCCGCCTGGTCTCCCATGTTCGTGTCAATCCTGGCAAGATGCTGGCGGACCTGGAGACCTCGGGCCGGATCACCTGCTCCCCGCGGGTCCTCGACGCCCTGATCTCGGCGGGCTGGTCGCGGGAGAGGGCCTACCGGACGGTCCAGGGGCTGGCCGAGCGGGCCCGCGCCGGGGAGGCCGGCTTCGAGAGCCTGGTGCGGGCCGAGCTCGCCGCCACGCTGAGCTCGGAGACCCTCGACGCCTGCTTCGACCTCGGCGCCTACCTGGGCGGCATCGACCACACCTTCCGCCGCCTCGGCCTTCCCCTCGTCGCCGCCGCCGATTCCCAGCCGGTGGAGACCGAGCGTCCTCAGTTCGCTGTCGAATCCGGGATCGGAGGAGGAACGTTATGAGCTCGGTGCTAACCACCGCCCGCGACGTCGGCCTTCCCGTGTTCCGCCGCGGCAAGGTGAGGGACACCTTCGTCCTCGATGACGGCACCCTGCTGATGATCGCCACCGACCGCGTCTCGGCCTTCGACGTGGTCATGCCCAATCCCATCCCCGACAAGGGACGGGTGCTGACCCAGATCTCGCGCTGGTGGTTCGGCCGGACCGCGGACATCGTGCCCAACCACCTCCTCCCCGACCGCGACGACGCCGTCCCGGCTGATGTCTGGGCGGAGTGGCGGGAGCGCTCGATGCGCTGTGCCCGAGCCGAGCGCATCGACATCGAGTGCGTGGTCCGCGGCTATCTGTCCGGCTCAGGCTGGAAGGAGTACCGCGAGTCGGGCACGCTGGCCGGCGAGCCGCTGCCGGGCGGGCTGCGCGACTCCTCGCCCCTCCCTGAGCTGCGCTTCACGCCGGCGACCAAGAGCGACACCGGCCACGACGTCAACATCAGCCGCCGGGAGCTCGCCCAGATGGTGGGCAGCGACCTCGCCTCACGGCTGGAGGACGCCTCGCTGCGGCTCTTCCGCTTCGCCGCCGGGCACTGCCGGACCCGCGGCATCATCCTCGCCGACACCAAGTTCGAGTTCGGCATGATCGGCGGCCGGCTCCACCTGATCGACGAGGTCTTCACCCCGGACTCCTCCCGGCTCTGGGAGGCGTCGGAGTGGCGGGAGGGACAGCCCGCCGTCTCGTTCGACAAGCAGCCCATCCGCGACTACCTGGAGACGCTGGACTGGGACAAGCGGCCGCCGGCGCCGGAGCTGCCGCCGGAGGTGGTGGCGGCCACCACGGAGCGCTACCGCGCCGCGGCGCGGCGGGTATGCGACCTGGAACTGTGACATCCGGCATGCCGCGGCTCTGCCCGCCGGTGCCTGCCGCGATCCGCTGGGCACCCATGGAGTGATGACATGCGCTTCCTGGCCGAGGTGGTGGTGTCGCTCAAGCCGGTGGTCAACGACCCGCAGGGCCTGACCGTGCGGGCGGGCTTGCATCAGCTAGGGTTCACCGAGGTGTCCGACGTCCGGGTGGGCAAGCACATCAGCCTCGAGATGGAGGCCGACACCGAGGAGGGGGCGCGGCGGCGGGTCACCGAGATGTGCGAGAAGCTGCTGCGCAACCCGGTGATCGAGGACTACGCGATCCAGCTCAGGGTCCTGGAGCCGCGATGAAGTTCGGGATCGCGGTGTTCCCGGGGACCTGGAGCGACCGCGACTGCGCCCGCGCCGTCGAGGTGCTCGGCCACTCCTCGGTGTACCTCTGGCACCGCGACCGCGATCTCCAGGGCGCCGACTGCGTGATCCTGCCCGGCGGCTTCTCCTACGGCGACCATCTCCGCACCGGCGCCGTCGCCCGCTTCGCCCCGCTCATGGACTCCGTCCAGGAGTTCGCCGCCGCGGGCGGCCTGGTGATCGGCATCTGCAACGGCTTCCAGATCCTCTGCGAGGCGCACCTGCTGCCGGGGGCGCTCACCCGCAACGCTTCCCTGGAGTTCCGCTGCGAGACCACCTGGCTCAGGGTCGAGACGGCGGAGACGCCATTCACCCGAGAGTGCCGCGCCGGTGAGGTGCTGGCCATCCCGATCAGCCACGGCGAGGGCCGCTACGTCGCCGACCCGGAGACGCTCGACCGCCTCGACGCGGAGCGGCGGGTCGCCTTCCGCTACGTCCGCCCTGACGGGTCGCCGGCCGGCGACGCCTCGCCCAACGGCTCGATGCGGGACATCGCCGGCATCGTCAACGAGACCAGGAATGTGCTCGGCATGATGCCGCATCCCGAGCGCGCGGCCGAGGCGGTGCTGGGCGGCGAGGACGGGATGAGGCTCTTCCGCAGCATCCTGGGGAGCGTGGAGGAGGCGGGCACCTTCGCGCCCACCGTCACTCCGGCAGCGGTGGGATCGGCTCCGGCGGCCCCGGGGCGCGGCCCCATCTCGGACCGGGGGGGGCCGGGACGCCGCGCTCCCGCGAGACGGGTTATGAAAGAAACTGTCCACAACGCAGCTGCCGACGGTCAGGGGGGAGGCGGGCCCGGGCCAGCCGGCGAGCCGGGTGGCCGTCGCCGGCGCGGGGCGGCACCCCGATGACCGCTGAGCCGCTCGCCGCCCCCGCCCCCAACGCCTCATGACGACTGAGGTCCACGTCTCCGACGCCCAGCTGCTCGAGGTGGCCCTGGCCCGCGAGGAGTACGAGCTGGCCTCGCGCCGCCTCGGCCGTGTCCCCACGCCTGTCGAGCTGGGGGTCATCGGCGCGCTGTGGAGCGAGCACTGCGGGTACAAGACCAGCAAGCCGCTGCTCCGTCGCCTGCCCACCTCCGGCCCGAGGGTGCTCCAGGGGCCCGGCGAGAACGCCGGCGCGGTCGACATCGGTGGTGGGCTCGCCTGCGTCTTCAAGATCGAGTCTCACAACCACCCCTCGGCGATCGAGCCCTACCAGGGCGCCGCCACCGGGGTCGGCGGCATCCTCCGCGACGTCTTCACCATGGGGGCGCGGCCGGTGGCGCTGCTCGACTCGCTGCGCTTCGGTCCCTTCGAGGAGCCGGCGCAGCGCCATCTCCTCGACGGCGTGGTGGCCGGGATCGGCGGCTACGGCAACTGCATCGGGGTGCCCACCGTGGCCGGGGAGGTGTACTTCGACGCCGCCTTCCGCCACAACTGCCTGGTCAACGCCATGTGCGTCGGGATCATCGAGACGGACCGGCTCACCCGGGCGGCCGCCGCCGGGCCGGGCAACCTGGTGCTGGTGGTCGGCGCGGACACCGGGCGCGACGGCATCCACGGCGCCACCTTCGCCTCGGTGGAGCTCAACGAGGCGTCCAGCGAGAGGCGTCCCGCCGTCCAGGTCGGCAACCCCTTTCTCGAGAAGTGCCTCATGGAGGTGTGCGTCAAGCTGGCCGGCGACCCGCGCATCGTCGCCATGCAGGACCTTGGCGCGGCCGGGCTGACCAGCTCCGCCGCCGAGCTCGCCCACCGGGGCGGCTGCGGCATCGAGGTGGACGTGGCCCAGGTCTCGCGGCGGGAGCGGGGCATGACCCCCTACGAGGTGATGCTCAGCGAGTCCCAGGAGCGGATGCTGCTGGTGGTCCGCCCCGCCGACGCCGCCTCGGTCCAGGCGGAGTTCGACCGCTGGGACCTGCACTCCGATGTGATCGGCAGGATCACCGACACCGGCAGGATGCTGGTGACCGACGGCGCCGAGGTCGTCTGCGACCTGCCCCTCGGCATGCTCATCGACGAGGTCCCCTACCGCCATCCCGAGGGCCGGCGGCCCGCCGGGCTGGACGCCAAGCTCGGCATCGACCCGCTCTCCATGGCCCCGCCGTGGGAGATCGGCGAGACCCTCCTCCGCCTCCTGCGCAGCCCCAACATCGGCAGCCGGCGTCCCATCTTCCGGCGCTACGACCACCAGGTGGGGGATGACACTGTCATCCGTCCGGGCGGAGACGCCGCCCTGCTCCGGGTGCGCGGCACCGGCGGCGGCGTCGCCCTGACCACCGACGGCAACACTCGCTACGGCGAGCTCGACCCTCGCCTCGGCGCCGCCATCGCGGTCTGCGAGGCGGCCCGCAACGTGGTCGCGGTGGGAGCGCAGCCGGTCGCCCTGACCAACTGCCTCAACTTCGGCAACCCCGAGAAGCCCGAGGTCTTCTGGCAGCTCAGCGAGGCGGTGGAGGGGATGCGCGAGGCCTGCCTGGCCCTGGGCGTCCCGGTGGTCAGCGGCAACGTCTCCCTGTACAACGACACCGAGGGGGAGAGCATCGCCCCCACCACGGTGATCGGGATGGTGGGGCTGGTCGACGACCTGGCGCGCCGCTGCCAGGCTGGCTTCGCCGGCGACGGCGACAGCGTCCTCCTGCTCGGCCCGGTGGGGATGGACCTGGGGGGCAGCGAGTACCAGCGCCTCGCTCACGACCTCAACGGCGGCCGGCCTCCCACCCTCGACCTGGACCTGGAGCGTCGCGTCCAGGCGGCGACGCTGGAGGCGATCCACGCTGGATTGGTTCGCTCCTGTCACGACCTGGCCGAGGGCGGCCTGGCTGTCGCCCTGGCGGAGAGCTGCATCCTGGGCGGCCGGGGCGCCGTGCTCGACAAGCGCTTCTTCCGCCTCGCCGCCCCGCTGGTCCAGATCGGCCTCCTCTTCGGAGAGTCCCAGTCCCGCTTCCTGGTCAGCGCTCCCCGATCCGGCGTCGATGCGATCCGGACCATCGCCCAGCGCCACGACGTCGAGGCGCGTGAGCTCGGGCTGACCGGCGGCGACCGGGTGACGCTCACCGACGTCTTCGACGTCTCCCTCGAGCAGGTTGCCGCCGCCCACGCCTCAGCCCTGGTCCCGCTCTCATAAGGGCGGTGCATCCGCCCTCGGCGGGTCCGTGGATGGGTGCCCATCCTCGCTGAGACAGGTTTCAATCACATGAATGAACGAGAGTGGGGGATCGATGAAAGGTGGGCTGCAGCCCGATCCCTTGGCGCAGGTTCACTGCACCGGCGACAGCTTGAGGGTGAGCTGGATGAGGGGTGGGGTGCAGGCCCTTCCCTTCCCGCGGCTTCAGTCCACCGGCGGCAGGTTGAGGACGCGGAGATCGCGGGGGTGCTCGATGGTGTAACCGATGGAGATCTCCCGCTTGGCACCGTCCTCGATGTCGAGCGCCCATTCCAGGCGCCCCATCCGGTCCTGCTCGGTCGGTGCGGGGACCAGCCGGGCATCGCGCACCCTGATCCGGTCGTCCCGGGAGATCGGCAGCTGGTCTCGGACCACCACCCGCTGGCGCCGGCCGGTCAGGTTGCTGACCTCGATGCGGAATGCGTGGGAGAGCACTCGGCGATCCTGGAGCAGCTTCTTCTCGGCGCCTCCGCCGACCATCTCGCGCTTCACCTTGACCCGGTCGTCGACACCGAGGGACAGCTCCAGCTCGCCGCGGGGCGGGACCAGCGGGATCCTGGTCGCTCCGATCATCCGCGAGTCGGCGAAGATCTGGGCGCGGCCGGGGAGCAGCACCACCGGCGAGCTGTTGGTGATGGTGGCCCGGCGGTACGCCTCAGCCGCCAGCTTGGGGGCGGTGATGTAGTCGATCCGGTGCTCGAGCGGGAATTCGCCGATCAGCACCTTGTGGGGGGAGCCGTCCGAGGGAACCGATGACCGACCGGTGACCCGGAAGATCGCCGTGGGTCCCTGCGCCTCGACCGCGGCGCTCGCGGTCTCCGCGGACTCCATGGCCGGAGCAGCTGCGGCCAGCCTGGCCGCGGCGAACGCGGGAGCCGGCTCGAGGGTCTGCTCCCTCCGCATCGCCGCGGGCGCCATCGGCGTTCCGGCCGCGGTCAGCCCCGGCCTCGGCGGCGGCTCCCAGGGCTGGAGCACCCAGGGTGCCAGCTCCGGCACCACCGTCCCGCCCAGGGCACGGGCCGTGCTCAGCGCCAGGGCGGTGCCCTCCCAATCCTCGCCGCTGCGCTGGGTTACCTCCGCCAGGTAGGTCATGGCGAGCTGGGTGTTCCCATCGGCGCTGACCATCCGGAGGTCGTAGACGGGGACCCAGCGGCAGCCGTGCACCTGGTAGCGGACCTCCAGCTCGAGCCTGCCCGCCTCACCGGCCTCCAGCCCCACCGCCACCTGGCGCCGGTTGGTGGCGCCCGCCTCGGCGAGCGCGGCGAGGCGCTTCTCGATCGCCTCTCGCTCCCGGGCTGCGGCTCGGTCGCGGGTCTCGAGCTGAGCCGTCTCCCGGTCGAGGGCCTCCGACTGCTCGGCGAGGAAGGCGCTGATCGCGCTCCCGGCCTGGACATCGGCGGTGCCCCGGGCCACGGCGCGGGCGACGGAGCGTCCGCCGGCCGCCGCGAGGGCGCCCAGGAACGTCCGGCGCAGCGACACCGAATCACGGCGGCGCGTCCTCTCCCGCGCCTCCTCCTCCAGCGCCTCGAGGCCTTGCCGGAGAGCCAGGATCTCGGGGTTCTGGGTCTGGTCGAGGAACACGGTCCGCACATCCGTGGAGAGCAGACGCACGGGCACGGTGGCGCTGGCGTCGGCGCGCACCGAGCCCTCGATCAGCGCCGCGGGAAGGTCGTCGATCACGACCTCCTGGGTTCCCGGCTTCAACTCCAGCTGGCCGCGCCTGACCACCTCGGCTCGGTCCTGGAAGACCGTGACCTCGCCGATCGGCAGGGTCTCTCGCGCCTCACCCGCGGGTGCCGTCATGGCCGCATTCTGCCGCGCTTGCCCGCCCGGACACCACTGCCCAGATGATCACGGGTCGAGCCCCTCGCGTCTTCACCGGTCCCTGACCTGGCGCCTTCCCGCCTCGCTGACGCGGACCTGGGCGCCGGTATACTGGCCCCGTCTCCGTCCCCCGCTCGGCGTCAAGGGAGACCGGACGTGCGGAGAGCCGTTGGCTTTGGCAGGACCCCAGCGCTGTTCGACTGCACCGCGGTGACGACGCGGACCCGAGCCGGCGGCGCGCCCCTGGTCGCGGAGGCAGGTGCGGGGCATCCGGGTGGGTAGACGTGGTTTCCGCTTCGCCGCGCCGATCAGGGACAGGCTGATGGACGGCGAGCGGATGCACGAGGAGTGCGGACTCTTCGGGGTGTTCGCTCCGGGAGAGGATGTCGCCAACCTCACCTACTTCGGCCTCTATGCACTCCAGCATCGCGGCCAGGAGTCGGCGGGCATCGCGGTGAGCAACGGCCTCGACATCGTGATGCACAAGGACATGGGGCTGGTGTCCCAGGTGTTCGACACCGAGGTTATGCAGGACCTGGCCGGCGACATCGCCATCGGGCACACGCGCTACAGCACCACGGGCAGTCCGCGACTCCCCAACGCCCAGCCGATGCGCTTCGAGCACAGCCAGATCGGCCCCGTCGTGCTCGCCCACAACGGCAACCTGATCAACGCCGGTGACATCCGAGCGGAGCTCGCCGGTGAGGGGCTGGAGTTCGTCTCCACCAGCGACACCGAGGTGCTCGGCCGTCTGCTGACCCGGACCCCGGGCCGGAGCCTGGACGCGGTGCTCCGGCGGAGCCTGCCCCGGGTTCACGGCGCCTACTGCCTGCTCTTGCTGACCCGCGACTCCCTGGTGGCCGCCCGCGACCCGCTCGGGATCCGACCTCTCTGCCTGGGACGGTACGGCGACGCCGAGGCGCCTGGAGGCTCCGGGTACATCATCACCAGCGAGACCTGCGCGCTCGACGTGATCGGCGCCAACTTCGTCTGCGAGATCGATCCCGGTGAGATCGTCACCATCGACGCGGCCGGGATGCGCAGCACCAAGATCCCGTCCGAGCAGACCAAGCGCGCGATGTGCTCCTTCGAGTTCATCTACTTCGCCCGGCCGGATTCGGTGATGCAGGGCGAGTCGCTCTACGAGGCCCGGCGCGAGATGGGCCGCGAGCTGGCTCGGGAGTCCCCGGCCGAGGCCGACGTGGTGATCACCCTCCCCGACTCGGGGACTCCGGCGGCGATCGGCTTCGCCGAGGAGTCGGGGATCCCCTTCGCCGAGGGGATGATCAAGTCCCGGTACATCACCCGGACCTTCATCCAGCCATCGCAGCGGCTGCGCGAGGCGGGCATCCGGCTCAAGTTCAACCCGATGCGGCACGTGCTCGATGGTCAGCGGGTCGTCCTGGTGGACGACTCCATCGTCCGCGGGACCACCAGCGGGAAGATCGTCGACGCCCTCCGGCGGGCGGGGGCGACCGAGGTCCACATGAGGATCGCCTCGCCTCCCATCATGTGGCCCTGCTTCATGGGCATCGACATCGCCTCCAGAAACGAGCTGATCGCCGCCAACCACAGCATCGAGGAGGTGAGGCGGCTCCTCGGCGCCGACTCTCTCCGCTACCTCAGCATCCAGGGGCTGCGCCAGGCCATGGAGGACCCGGAGGCGCACAGCTTCTGCTACGCCTGCTTCACCGGGAGCTACCCGGTGCCGGTGCCCATCCAGCTCGAGATGGACAAGCTGGCCCTGGAGCAACCGGCGGTCCCCGCACCCCTCCACTTCTGACCGGAGGGGCGAAGCCTGCCCATCGCCCGGCTACCATCGGTGCGATGGCCGGCCGCAACCTTTCCGAAAACCTGGTTCCGCTAGCGTGGCTCGCGGTGGCTGAGGTGGAGATCCGCTGAAAGATGGCCGATGACGGTCCCACCGGCGCGGCCGGGCAGGACGAGCCACCGGGTGGCTGGGGGCCGTACCCGGGCGGGCAGGGTGCCTCCCCGGGCGGCTGGGGGCCGTACCCGGGCGGGCAGGGTGGCTCCCCGGGTGGCGGGGGCCCTTACCCCGGCGGTCAGGGGGCTTCCCCGGGCGGCTGGGGGCCGCCTCCGGCTGGCCAGGTTCCTCCCCCTGGCGGCGGGGGTCCCCCTCCGGGCTGGGCACCGCCGGGATGGGGCCAGCCGGCCCCGGGCCCCTGGCCGGGCAGTACCAGCCAGGGAGGCGCATTCCAGGGCGCGCCGCCCGGACCCATCCCGCCGAGACGGAGACCGAAGCTGGTCGCCCTTCTCCTGGTGGGTGCCCTGATTCTCGCCGGCGGGGTCGGCACCATCTCGGCCCTGCTCACCAAGGGCAGCCCGGCCAGCTCGTCGACCAACGGCGGCCAGACCGGCTCGCCGAGCTCCAGCCCATCTCCCTCCCCTCAGAGCTCGGCGGCCGCCCAGGCTCAGGCCCTCTACCGGCAGGTGGTCGCCGCCTCAGAGCAGTCGATCGGCTTCCACTACGTCGACGTCTCCACCCAGAGCAGTCCGGGTGGCGCCGCCTTCACCGAGACCATCACCGGCGACGCCGGCCAGAGCCAGGGGACCCAGCAGATCACCCTGAGCGCCACGCCGGCGGATTGCGGGAACGAGCAGTTCACGCTGATCCTGACCTCGGACGGGACGGTCTACTTCCAGGGCAACAGCGCCGCTCTCAAGGATCAGGTGGGGGTCTCGAGCGCGAGCCTGAACGGCAAGTGGATCCAGGTCCAGATCGGCGAGGGCCCCTACCAGCAGCTGGAGGTGGGGATCACCGTCGCCTCGCAGCTCCAGGAGGACACCTTCATCCCATCCTCGGTCCAGCAGGTGACGGGCAGCGGGGGCGTCTCTCTCACCAGGATCAACGGCACCATCCCGGCGACCCAGGACAGCCCCCCGGCCGCCGCCTACTTCGAGGTCACCACCGGATCGACGCTGCCGGTGTCATTCGTCTCCACCGTGAACCTGGACAACGTCACCTCCAGGATGACCAGCACGTTCACGAAGTGGGGAACCGCGCCATCCGTGAGCGCCCCTGCGTCCTCGACCGGGTGGTCCGCCCTCGGTGCCTCGCCGCCCGCCAGCGGCAGTTACGGTGGCGGGTGCACGTCGCCGACGGCGGGCCCCAGCCCGACCCCCAGTCCCGGTTCCGGCGGCGGCCTCTAGGCAAGCCGGCTCCGGCGCACCGCCTTCAGCTCGACGGCCAGCTCTGCCCGTTCCCGAGAAACGGGATCCGCTCAAGGATCGCGAAGATGACCGGGGCAACCCGGCTCTCGACCAGCTGGACGTGCAGGCTCTGCAGGAAGCCGAGAGGAGCGTTGAGCTGGCTCAGCTGGGCGGCCGGGGCGGTGGAGCTGCCCAGGCGCTGCTGGAGCGCCTGGAGCTGGGCGGGGTCGAGGAGGATCGCCGTCCCTGGATTGGCGGGCAGGAGCCGCTCGACCTCGGAGACCTCCTGCGCCGAGACAGTCGCCGCTGAGACCACCGGCCTGGCCGCCTGGTCCAGGGTCACCATCCCGCTCAGCACGATGAAGATGGCGACCAGGGCCAGGACGGCGCTGACCAGCGCGCCGCCCACGCGGTCCAGGGTGCCGACCACCGGGATGTGGCGGATGAACATCCTCCCCACTAGCCGTGCCGCGAGGATGCCCGCCAGCCCGAAGGCCAGCACCAGCACCAGGCCCATGAAGGGCCGCCAGCCCGGGCTGGGCGCGAACCTGGCCGCCACCGACGGATGTCCGAAGCCGACCACCACCCCGGCGACGATGAAGGCCCAGGTGATCACCGGGCCGATCAGGCCACGCCACCAGCCGGTGATCAGGGCGAGCCCGAGAACGACCAGGATGCCGATGTCGATGTCGCTCACGGCCGCCCATGGTATTCGCAAATCCACGCCGGGTCGGCATCCGGAGCCGATCGCCGCCGGCCGCGGCCGCCGCAGCGGCTCGCCCGGGGGCTTCCGTAGACTTCGCGCGCAATGGGTGACCTCCGCTACGCGGATGCCGGCGTCGACATCGACGAGGGCGACCGCGCTGTCGCCCTGATCAAGCAGACGGTCAATGCCACCCACGGCCCGGAGGTGATCGGCGGCATCGGCGCCTTCAGCGGCCTCTTCGCCCTCGACCCCGGGCGGTGGCGGCAGCCGGTGCTGGTCTCGAGCACCGATTCGGTGGGCACCAAGGTCAAGATCGCGATCGCCACCGGCCGCCACCGCGGCATCGGCCATGACCTGGTCAATCACTGCGTCAACGACATCCTCTGCTGCGGCGCCGAGCCGCTCTTCTTCCTCGACTACTACGCCACCGGGCGGCTCTCGCCGGAGCATCTCGCCGAGGTGGTCACCGGGGCCGCCGAGGCCTGCCGCGATGCCGGATGTGCCCTCATCGGGGGCGAGACCGCCGAGATGCCCGGCCTCTACGCGCTGGGCGACTACGACATCGCGGGCTTCATCGTCGGCGGCGTGGAGCGGGACGAGATCGTCGACGGCCGGCGCATCGAGGTGGGCGACATCGTCCTCGGGCTGCCCAGCAGCGGGTTGCACACCAACGGCTATTCGCTGGTCCGCCACATCCTGGCCGGTCGGGAGATCGGCTGGGACGCGGTGCTGCCGGGCACCGCCGGTCCGATCGCGGACCTGCTGCTCGAACCCCACCGCTGCTACCTGCGGGCGATCCGTGAGGTGCGCTCCCGGGTCGAGCTGCGCGGCATGGCTCACATCACCGGAGGGGGCCTGCTGGGCAACGTTCCCCGCATCCTCCCCGAGGGCACGGCCGCCGCCATCGAGCGCGCCGCGTGGACGGTGCCCTCGCTCTTCACCACGATCGAGTCGGTGGGCGGCGTCCAGCCCGAGGAGATGTGGCGCACCTTCAACATGGGGATCGGGATGGTGGTGGTGGTCGCCGCGGATCAGGCGCACCGAGCCGGCGAGGTCGCGGCCGGCCTGCCGCTGATCCGGATCGGCCGGATCGTCGCCCAGGATGACGGCCACCGGGTGGTGCTGCGCTGATGGTGAGCGCCGAGAATCGAGTCAGGGTCGGAGTGCTGGTGTCGGGCCGGGGCACCAACCTCGAGGCGCTCTGCGCCGCGGCCGCGTCCCCCGACTTCCCCGCCCACCTGGTCCTGGTGATCAGCAACCGCGGGGACGCCGGGGCCCTGGAGATAGCGGCCCGCCGGGGCATCCCCGCCGAGGTCATGGCGCTCAGCCAGTTCGAGCACGACGGCCAGGCCCGCGACCGGGCCATGCGCGACCGCCTCCGCCTGGCCGGCGTCGAGCTGGTGGTCTGCGCCGGCTACAACCGGATCCTCACCGACGAGTTCCTGGCGGCGTTTCCCGACGCGATCCTGAACGTCCATCCCTCATTGCTCCCTGCCTTCGGGGGAGGCATGCACGCGGTGGAGGAGGCGCTGGAGTACGGGGTGAAGATCACCGGCTGCACCGTGCAGCTGCTCGAGCCGGGCATCCCGGACGGCGGGCCGATCATCGTCCAGCGGGCGGTGGAGGTGCGCGAGGACGACGACCCCGAGAGCCTGCGGCAGCGCATCCACGAACAGGAGTGGATTGCCGTGCCTCAGGCGGTCCGGCTCTGGTGCGAGGGGCGGCTCCGCCGCCAGGGCCGGGTGGTCAGGATCGCCGGCGGCGGACAGAGGGTGACGCCATGAGAGCGCTGATCGGGGTGAGCGACAAGACCGGGCTCGTCGAGCTCGCCGGCGGTCTGCACGCCTGCGGGGTCGAGCTGATCGCGACCGGCAACACCGCCCGGGTGATCGCCGCCGCCGGGATCCCGGTGCGCCAGGTCAGCGAGGTCACCGGGGCGCCGGAGATGCTGGACGGCCGGGTCAAGACCCTGCATCCCGCCATCCACGCCGGCATCCTGGCCCGGCGGGACCGGCCCGACCACCTGCGCACCCTCGAGGAGCACGGCTACCTGCCCATCGACCTGGTGGTGGTCAGCCTCTACCCGTTCTCCGCCACGGTGGCCTCCGGCGCCGACCCCGAGACCGTGGTCGAGAACATCGACATCGGTGGCCCCACCATGATCCGGGCCGCGGCCAAGAACAGCGACGCGGTCGCGGTGCTGGTCTCGCCCTCCCAGTACGGGGGGGTGCTCGGGGAGCTGCGGGAGACCGGCGCGGTGAGCCCGTCGACCCGCAAGCGGCTGGCTGCCGAGGCCTTTGCCCACGTCGCCGCCTACGACACCGCGGTCGCCGGCTGGCTGGCCCGGCAGTCCCCGGCGGAGGGCATGCCTCACCACCTGACCACCGGGGGCGAGATCATCGCGGAGCTCCGCTACGGCGAGAACCCCCATCAGCGCGGTGCCCTCTATGCGACCCCGGGACGGCCCGGCGGGGTCGCCCACGCTCGGCAGATCCAGGGCCCGGGGCTCTCGTTCACCAACTGGTTGGATGCCGATGCGGCGGTCAACCTGGTCTCGGAGTTCACCGAGCCAGCGGCCGCCGTGATCAAGCACACCAACCCGTGCGGCTTCGCCACCGCGGATTCTTCGCTCGCCGCCTACCGCCGGGCCTACGACTGCGATCCCCGCTCCGCCTACGGAGGCATCGTCGGGCTCAACCGGCAGCTGGACCTGGAGACCGCCCAGGAGCTGGCCCGCACCTTCCTGGAGATGGTGATCTGCCCCGGCATCGACCCCGACGCCGCGGCCCGGCTGGCCCGCCGCGAGCGGCTCCGGGTGATGGTGCTCGGCGCTTCCGCCGACTCCGCCTACGACGTGCGCAGCCTGGGCGGCGGGCTGCTGGTGCAGACCCGGGACCGGGTGGTGCTCGACCGGCACACGATGCGGATGGTCTCGGAGCGAGCCCCGACCGAGGCCGAGTGGGACGACCTCCTGGTCGCCTGGAGGGTGTGCCGGCACGTCAAGTCCAATGCCATCGTCATCGTCAAGGAGCGGATGGCTGTCGGCGTGGGCGCCGGCCAGATGTCCCGGGTGGAGTCGGCCGAGCTGGCCGTGAACCGCGCCGGCGAGCGGGTGGCTGGAGCGGTGGCCGCCAGCGACGCCTTCTTTCCGATGCCCGACGGCCTCGAGACGCTGGCCAGGGCCGGCGTGCGGGCGGTCATCCACCCCGGCGGCTCCAAGAACGACGACGCGGTCACCGCGGCTGCCAACGCCCTGGGGGTGAGCATCGTCCTGACCGGGGAACGTCACTTCCGCCACTGAGGCGCCGAGGTCCTGGGCGGCCCGCTTCTGGTCGCCGCCGGGCTGACCTCGGTGCGCCGCCACGACCCGCGGCTGAGCGAGAGCCGGAGCTCTTCCACCTGCCTCCCAGGTTTCGGGCATGAACGTCCCAAACTGGGGGGGCAGCGCCTGGGGTGCGCCGGGCTCCGGTCCCGGTGGTGCGGCCCGGGCCCCGACCCTCGGGATGTGAGCGCCGGATCCAGGGTCAGCCAGCCCGCAGGCTCACCGTGCTCGCCCGGCCACGTCGAGGCCGGCTCGAGGCCGGCGAGCGGGCCCGCCGGTCAGCGTGCGGAGCGGGCGCGCAGCCCCTTCTCCGCCTTGGCCTGGTCGGCGACGCAGTACCTGGCGGCCGGCATCGCCTCCAGCCGGCCCTCGGCGATCTCCTGGCCGCAGATCTCGCAGAGCCCGTATCGGCTGGCGTCGATCCGGCTGAGGGCGGCCTCGACCTCGGCGAGCTCGGCCCTGACCCGCTGCTCGACCGATGTATCCAGTTCCCGGTTCAGGGTCTCGGCAGCCTGCTCGGCGGGGAGCTGGTCGGGCTTGACGCCCTCCTGGGCCCCCGAGCCCCGCCCGGCCGCGGAGAGGACATCCAGGAGCCGGGATCGTTCACTGTCCAGGCGCGCGCGCGCGGCCTCGATGTCCATGCTGTGCAAACCCTAACGCGCCGAGAGCGCCTGCGGTAGCCTCCCGGCGCTCCGGGCCCTGCTCACCGGCCTCCAGCCGAACGGGCTCCCTGGCTCCACCGCCCGCTCGCGGGCTGTCCGCGGGGTGTCCGCCACCGCTATTCCCCCTCCAGGACGAGCCAGACCACGGCGAGCGGGGGCAGGGTCATGGCCGCCGACCAGGGTAGGCCGTGCCACGGCTCCGGACCCGCCGTCACTCCCCCCTGGTTGCCCTGGTTGCTGCCCTCGTAGGCCTGGGAGTCGGTGTTGAGGACCTCGCGCCAGCGACCCGGCAGGGGCATCCCGACCCGGTAGCCGTGGTGGGTGACGGGACTGAGGTTGGCCACGCAGACCAGCCCGGGCCGGCCCCCGGCGTCGTACCGGGCGAAGCTGAGCACGTTCTGGTCGGCATTCCCGGCGTCGATCCAGCGGAAGCCCTCGGGTCCGTGATCGCGCTCCCAGAGGGCCGCGATCTCGCGGTAGCGGGCGCCCAGGTCCTTGACCAGGCGCTGTACCCCGCGATGGTCGGCGTGCTCCAGCAGGTGCCAGTCGATGGAGTGCTCATGACTCCACTCCGCGTACTGGCCGAACTCGTCCGACATGAACAGCAGCTTCTTGCCCGGATGCGCCCACATCCAGCCCAGCAGCGCCCGCAGGTTGGCGAACTGCTGCCAGCGATCGCCGGGCATCTTGCCGATCAGTGAGCCCTTGCCATGCACCACCTCATCGTGGGAGAGCGGCAGGATGAAGTTCTCGGACCAGGCGTAGAGGAAGGCGAAGGTCAGCTGGTGATGGTGGTAGCGCCGGAATACCGGGTCCTTGCTGAAGTATTCGAGCGTGTCGTGCATCCAGCCCATGTTCCACTTGAAGGTGAAGCCCAGGCCGCCGCCCACCGTGGGTCGCGACACTCCCGGCCAGGCGGTGGACTCCTCGGCGGCGGTGATGACCCCGGGAAAGTCGCCGTGGATCAACTCGTTGAACTCGCGCAGCAGGCTGATCGCCTCCAGGTTCTCGCGGCCGCCGTAGCGGTTGGGCAGCCACTGGCCGGCGCGCCTCGAGTAGTCGAGGTAGAGCATCGAGGCGACCGCATCGACGCGGAGCCCGTCGATGTGGAACTCCTCGACCCAGTACCTGGCATTGGCGAGCAGGAAGTTGCGGACCTCGTTGCGCCCGTAGTTGAAGACCAGGGTGCCCCAGTCGGGATGCTCGCCCCGCCTCGGGTCGATGTGCTCGTAGAGGCCGGTGCCGTCGAAGCGGGCCAGGGCCCACTCGTCGCGGGGGAAGTGGGCGGGGACCCAGTCGACGATGACGCCGATGCCCCGCCGGTGCAGGTGGTCCACGAAGAAGCGGAAGTCGTCGGGAGGGCCGAAGCGCGAGGTCGGTGCGTAGTAGCTGGTCACCTGGTAGCCCCACGAGCCCGAGTACGGGTGCTCGCTGACCGGCATCAGCTCTATGTGGGTGAAGCCCATCTCGACGCAGTAATCGGCGAGCTGAGCGGCCAGGTCGCGATAGCCGAGGGCTTCGCCCTCGAGGGTGCGCCGCCAGGAACCGAGATGCACCTCGTAGACGGAGAGCGGGCGCTCCAGGAGCGGGCGCCGAGCGCGCTGCCGCAGCCAGTCAGCGTCTCCCCATGAATACCGGCTCTGCTCGACGATGCTGGCAGTCCGCGGCGGCACCTCGGCCCAGCGCGCCAGCGGGTCGGCGTGATCGACCCGGCGGGCGCCCGCCCCAGTGACCCGGAACTTGTAGCAGGTGCCGGCGCCGATGCCGGGGACGAAGAGCTCCCAGACCCCGGTGGAGCCGAGGGCGCGCATCGGTTGGACCCGTCCGTCCCAGCCGTTGGCGTCGCTGACCAGGCTGACGCCGCGGGCGTTGGGCGCCCACACCGCGAAGGCGACACCGGTCACCCCCTGGTGCTCGATGACCCGCGCGCCCAGGCGGCGCCACAGCTCCCGGTGGTGGCCCTCACCGATCAGGTGGAGATCGAGCTCGCCCAGGGTGGGCCAGAAGCGGTAGGGATCGTCCATCTCCCAGCTGGATACGGGGCTCTGGCAGCGGAGCCGGTAGCCGGGCAGCTCGGGAACCGGAACCGTGGCCTCGAAGAGGCCGCGGCCATCGATGCGTCGCATCGCCACCACCCCGCCGGCGTAGGCCACCTCCGCCTCGGTGACGTCGGGGTGCCAGAGCCGGACCACCACCGAGCCGTCGGCCGGGTGGGGTCCCAGCACCCGATGAGGATCGTGATGCGTCCCGGCGGCCAGCCGGTCGCAGTCGGCGGCCAGCGCGGGCCGCTGCAGGGTGGTCACGGTGTCCCCGCCACCAGGAAGCCGAGCGGGATGCTGACCCAATCGGGCCGGTGGCCCAGCTCGTAGACGACCTCGTAGACCGCCTTGCTCAGTTCGAAAGCCCGCAGGATCACCACCGTCGCCCCCTCATCGGGAAGCAGCCCGCTGCCGCCGATGCGCCCGAGGTAGGCGGCCCAGAACGCCTCCCGGTTGGCCTTGGCCCAGGCGTTGCCCGAAGCCAACAGGGGGTCCCAGAGCGGGTCGGTCGGCCGAATCCTCTCCGCCAGGGCGGCGGCCGCCGCGTAGTCGAAGGAGCGCAGCATCCCGGCGACGTCACGCAGCGGGGAGGCGCGATCCCGGCGTTCCTCGGCGTCCCGGGACGGCTCACCTCCGAAGTCGATGATCTTCCAGCCCTCGTCGGTGCGAAGGACCTGGCCGAGGTGGTAGTCGCCGTGATCGCGGATGGTCACTCCCCCGTCGTGCAGCCGGCGGAGGGCGTCGAAGCGCGCGGCGACGATCGCGCGCTTGTCGGTGAGCGGAGCCACCGCGGGGTTTCCCGAGCCGAGCAGCCGGTCCAGCTCGCGGGTCATCGTCGATGCCCAGCGATCGAGCTCGGCGGGGCCGGCGCGGGCGGGGGTCATGTCACCCGGCAGCGCCGGGTCAGCCAGGGCGACGTGGAGCTCTGCGGTCAGCTCGCCGAGGCGCGAGGCCTCCGCCTGGAAGGAGCCGCCCTGCTCCTCCACCAGCTCGTGGCGCTGCCGCGCCGAGGCGTGGCCGGCGTCCTCGGCGACGGCGTAGAGGTCGCGCAGCGAGGTCAGCGCCATCGCCCACCCCTCGGCGCCGTTCTCGAGGTAGGCCTGGAGGATCGCCTGGAGTCCCGGGAGCTCGCCAGGTCTCCGATAGCTGATGTGGCCGCGCAGCTCAGGGATGTGGGGAAAGTGGCGGGCCCCGAGGGCCTCGGCCATCTCCAGCTCCCGGGTCGCCCCCGGCTCCAGGCGGCGGCTCCACTTGAGGAAGTCACGCTGGCCGCGGACCAGGGCGGAGTTGCTCTGCTCGACGCCGAGAAGCCGGGGCGGATCGCCCGCCGCCACGTCGAGTTCCCGGAGGGCAACGCAGACCAGGGTGCCCCGGGCGGTGGCCAGCCGGCGCCTGTCCGCCAGCATCCGCCACAGCTCGGCGGCAGCCTCCGGGTCGGCCAGGGCGTCGTAGACGAGCAGCGTCGACCGGCCCCGAGCCACGGTGGCCACCAGGTGGTCGGCTCCCAGCTCGGAGACCGGGTGGGGCGCTGGCCGGATGCCCAGGGGGGCGCTGTACAGCTCGGATTCGCCGCCCTCGTAGGCGACCCGCCACAGGGTGTAGAGGACGGTGGGGCGCTCCTCGCGCATCACCCCGACGTCGTCGAGGTCGATCCGGGCCACGCGGCGCTCCTTGCCGCCGAACCAGCGGACCCGGAGCAGCCAGGCACGGATCGCGTCCGTCGCCTCGGCGATGCCGAAACGGTCCAGGCTCAGCGGGCTCGGATCGGAGCTGACGCTCACCGGCGGGGCTCGGCTGACGGCGCGCCGGCCATCGCATTCCCTTCCTCGGTCGCCTGATCTCGGCTCACGGCAGGTTCTCTATGGTGAACCAGTAGAACCCATGGGGGGCCAGGGTCAGCAGGTAGGGCAGCTCGCCGATCTTGGGAAAGTGGACCTTGCCCAGCATCTCCACCGGGGTCATCCCGGCGTAGCGGCGGAGGTCCAGCTCCACCGGTTGGGCGAAGCGCGACAGGTTGTTGACGCAGAGGACGACGTGCTCCTCCTGAGCGCGCAGGTAGGCGAACACCGATGGGTTGGCGGCGTCGAGCGCTTCGAAGCTGCCCATCCCGAAGACCGGCCAGCGCTGGCGCACGGCGATGAAGCGCCGCAGCCAGTGCAGCAGTGAGGACTCGTTGCGGCGCTGGGCCTCGACGTTGACCGCCGGATAGCCGTAGACCGGGTCCATCAGCGGTGGCAGGTAGAGCTGGGCGAAGTCGGCGCGGCTGAACCCGCCGTTGCGGTCGTCGCTCCACTGCATCGGGGTGCGCACCCCGTCACGATCGCCGAGGTAGATGTTGTCGCCCATCCCGATCTCGTCCCCGTAGTAGAGGATCGGGCTGCCGGGCAGGGAGAGCAGCAGACCGTAGAACAGCTCCATCTGGCGCCGGCCGTTGCCCACCAGCGGCGCCAGGCGGCGGCGGATGCCCAGGTTCAGCTTCATGCGCGGATCCCGGGCGTACTCCTGCCACATGTAGTCGCGCTCCTCGTCGGTCACCATCTCCAGGGTCAGCTCATCGTGGTTGCGCAGGAAGAGACCCCACTGCGAGGTGCGGTTGGGCAGGGCTGGGGTGCGCTTCAGGATCTCGGTGATCGGATAGCGCTGCTCCTGGCGCAGCCCCATGAACATCCGGGGCATGAGCGGGAAGTGGAAGCACATGTGGCACTCCGGGTGCTCCTCGCTGCCGAAGTAGGTGACCACGTCCTCGGGCCACTGATTGGCCTCGGCCAGCAGGATCCGGTCACCGCCGTACTCCCTGTCGATGGTGGCCCTGAGATCGGCGACGAAGCCGTGGGTCTCGGGCAGGTTCTCGCAGTTGGTGCCCTCGCGGGCGTAGAGGTAGGGGACGGCGTCGAGCCGGAATCCGTCCATGCCCAGGTCCAGCCAGAAGCGGCAGATGTTGCGGATCTCCTCATGGACCTTGGGGTTGTCGTAGTTGAGGTCGGGTTGGTGGCTGAAGAAGCGGTGGAAGAAGTAAGCCTGCGCCTGGTCGTCCCAGGTCCAGTTCGAGGTCTCGCTGTCGATGAAGATGATCCGCGCATCGGTGTAGCGGTTCTTGGTGTCCGACCACATGTAGTAGTCTCGATAGGGGGAATCGGGTGAGGACCGCGCCGACTGGAACCAGGGATGCTGGTCGGAGGTGTGGTTGAGGACCAGGTCCATGACCACCCGCATGCCCATGTCGTGGGCTCGAGCCACCAGCTCACGGACGTCCTCGACGGTCCCGTAGGCGGGCAGCACGCTGTAGTAGTCCTTGATGTCGTAGCCGCCGTCCCGCATCGGGGAGTCGTTGAAGGGCAGCAGCCAGATGCAGTCGACCCCCAGCCAGCGGAGGTGGTCCAGGTGCTGGATGAGCCCGCCGAAGTCACCGACACCGTCGTCGTCGCTGTCCGCGAAGCCGCGCACCAGAAGCTCGTAGAAGACCGCGTGCTTGGACCACAGCGGGTCGCGGCCCGCCGGAGCGGGTGCCGGCTCCGGCTGCCGGCGGAGCTCGGGCGGTGGGATGAGGGTGACGACAGCGGGACGATCAGCGCTCGCCGCGGTGGCGAGCTCCTCGGCGGAGGGGCCGCTGCCGGGGTTGACCCTCTCGGTCCGAGCGCGGTCCTGGAGATCCCCGCTCACTGCGGTCGCAGGTGAAGGACGTGGGCCGACTGCACCGCGGGGTCGAGGCGGACGTAGCTCTCCGGGCCCTGCCACACATAGGTGGCGCCGGTCAGCTCGTCGTGGGCCTCGAAGGGGACGCCGGCGGGGATCCCCAGGGCCTCGAGGTCCAGCCAGGTGGTCGCCGCCTGCGGGTTCAGCGGATCCAGGTTGAGGACCAGCAGCAGGACGTCGTCTCCGGATCGGCTCATCCGGCTGACACAGAGCATGTTGTCGTTCTTGACCTCCTGGACGCGGAGGGTGGGAAGCAGAGCGATCGCCTCGCGGTGGCGGTGCCGGATCTGGTTGAGCCGGGCGATGTAGGGAGCGAGGCTGTCGGGACGGTCCCAGTCCCGGGGCCGGAGCTGGTACTTCTCGGAGTCGAGGTACTCCTCGCTGCCCTCGCCGACCGCGATGTGCTCGCCCAGCTCGTAGCCGCTGTACATGCCCCAGGAGGGCGCCGTGATCGCCGCCAGGGTGGCGCGCACCCGGAACGCAGCCGGTCCTCCGTGCTGCAGATAGGCGTGCAGGATGTCGGGGGTGTTGACCCAGAAGTTGGGCCGGAACCAGTCCGCCTCAGGGCCCTGGGATAGCTCGGTGAGGTACTCGGTCAGCTCGATCTTCGAGGTGCGCCAGGTGAAGTAGGTGTACGACTGGCTGAAACCGACCTTGGCCAGGCGCTGCATGACCGCTGGTCGGGTGAAGGCCTCGGCCAGGAAGATCACATCGGGATCCGTTCGCCTGGTCTCGGCGATCAGCCACTCCCAGAACGCGAAGGGCTTGGTGTGAGGGTTGTCGACGCGGAAGATCCGGACGCCGTTGCCGATCCAGAAGCGCAGGATCTCGAGCAGGGCCGCCCACAGCCCGGCCCGATCCAGGGTGTCGAAGTCGAAGGGATAGATGTCCTGGTAGCGCTTCGGCGGGTTCTCGGCATAGCGGATGCTGCCGTCGACCCGATGGCGGAACCATTCCGGATGCTCCTTCAGCCAGGGGTGGTCCGGGCTGCACTGGAGCGCGTAGTCGAGGGCCACCTCCAGTCCCTGGCGGCGTGCCTCGCCCACGAAGAAGCGGAAGTCCTCGATCGCTCCCAGGTCGGGGTGCACGGCGGTGTGACCACCCTCGGCGGCTCCGATGGCCCACGGCGATCCGACGTCCTCCGGACCGGGATCGAGGCTGTTGTTCCTCCCCTTGCGGAAGCTGCGGCCGATGGGGTGGATCGGAGGCAGGTAGACGATGTCGAAGCCCATGGCGGCGATGCCGGGAAGACGGCTCGCCGCGGTCCGGAACGTCCCGCTGCGGGGCGGGTCGGCGCCCTCGGAGCGCGGGAACATCTCGTACCAGGCCCCGAAGCCGGCCAGCTGCCGCTCGACCGTCAGCGGCCAGGGGCCGGACAGGGTGGCCGGGCCGCGGTCCGCGGTGCGCCTCATCAGGGCCACCGCCGAGCTCCGCCCGGCTTCGTGGAGGCGGTGAGCGGGCGTCGCGCCGGAATCCCTGAGGCTGCGGGCCAGGGCCTCGAGGGAGGAGCGGTCCGCGGTCCCGATGGCGGTGCCGGCCGCCGCCCGGTCGGCCATCCGCGCGCCCTCCTCCAATTCCAGGGCGACCTCCTGGCCGGCGTCGATCCGCACCTTGAGGTCGCGCAGCCAGGTCCCGTAGGCGTCGGGCATGGCTACGATCTCGAAGGCCCAGGGTCCCGGCTCCGAGGGAACGAAGGTCGCGGAGAACCGGTCGTTGCCGACCGGCAGCAGGGGTGCCTCGTGCCAGCCGGGAGCGCCGGGGCGGCCGTGGCGCACCCAGCCCATCACCAGGTCATGGCCGTCGGCGAAGACCGCGGCCGCCACCGTCAGGGGCAGGCCGACCGTGGCCTTGGCGGGCAGAGTGCCGCATTCCAACACGGGCTTGGGGGCCTCGACGACGACGCGCCGGGTGGAGGCGCAGCTCACCCCAACATGCTACGGCTCCCCCGGTTCCAGGGAATGCCGCCGCGCCCCCTGAAGTCGCGGAGCGTCGCGCATTTCCGCCAACATCGCGCAGAACTGGCGTCCCTGCTCGAGGGCGTCGTCCAGGGCGACGTGGGTGTGAGGCAGCTCCGGTGACCGCCAGCGGGAGGGCCATGCCTGCTTGCCGGAGTGCCGGTACTTGCGGCGCAGCACGGCCATGGCGAAGGAGCGCATGTCCAGCCCGCTCTGGCCGAACACGCTCCGGCCCGTGAACCGGACCAGGTACCAGTAGACGAAGGTGAAGTCGAAGCCGACCGGATAGGCGACGAAGACGGGAGCGCCGGGAAGCCCCTCCACCCACGAGGCGTACTCCGCCATCGCCTCCTCGGGAGGGCGTCTGCCCGCCGCGGTGGCGGCCAGTGCGTCGGGATGCTCCGCCCACCAGAGCTCGGTCTCGGGATCGGGTGCCGCGCCCTCCAAGGGCAGGAGGTTGGCGGACCAGGTTCCGATCAGGACGCCGTCAGTTCGGAAGGCGGCTGAGGCCAGCGAGATCATCGAGTGGCGTCCCGGGATCGGGCCGTCGGCCTCCACGTCGGTGCTGACGTACACCTCGGCTCGCGGGGGATGCGGAGCATCCATGCCTGGGAATCCTCGCACGCGTGGCTCACGCTCAGCCCCCCGCCCCTATACTCGTTCAATGCCCAGGTCGATGTGGAGAGGGGCGATCAGCTTCGGCATGGTCGCAATCCCGGTGCGGATGTACCTGGCCACCGAGTCCAAGGGCGTCTCCTTCCGCCTCCTCTGTCCTCGGGACGGCGCTCCGCTCCGGAACAAGCGCTGGTGCCCGGTCGAGGACCGCGAGGTCGGCTGGAACGAGACGGTGCGGGGGTACGAGGTCTCCAAGGACGAATTCGTCCGCGTCGAGGACGACGAGCTCGAGAACCTGCCTCTCACCACCACCCACACCATCGACATCCTGGAGTTCTGTGACGACCGGGAGATCGACGCCGGGGTCTACGTGAAAGCGGCGTACTTCCTGGAGCCGGAGCCGGTGGGGGTCAAGCCGTACCAGCTGCTCCGCCAGGCCCTGCAGAAGAGCGGGAAGGTGGCGGTCGGCAAGGTGGCGATGCGCGAGCGCGAGCAGCTCTGCAGGCTGGCCCTCCACGAGCGCGCCATCCTGCTCAACACCCTGCACTGGCCCGACGAGATCCGCGATTCCGGAGAGCTCTCGCTGCCCGAGGCGGACGGCGAGGTCCATGCCCGCGAGCTGGAGATGGCGGTGATGCTCATCGAGAACCTTTCCGCCAGCTTCGATCCGCAGCGGCACCGGGACGAGTATCGAGATGCGGTGGTCAAGCTGGTCGAGGCCAAGCTGCAGAACCAGCCGCTGGAGCGCGCTCCGGCCCCGGCCGCTGAGAAGGTCACCGACCTCATGGCCGCGCTGAAAGCCTCAGTCGAGGCCTCTCGGCGCCGCGAGGCGGACGTCGAGGTGCAGGGCGAAGCGGCACCGGCTGCCGCGGGCAGGCGCCGCCGGGCCTCGTAGGTTCGGTGCGTCCCTCCCTCACCTCAGGCCGGCAGCATTCCCGGGACGAGGTTGCCTCGCTTCCGATCCTCCTGCCCACCCCGCCGGCGCTGCCGGGGCGCATCCTCCCCGAGTTCGCGGTTCCCTGCCTCGACGCCTTCGACCATCCCGACTTCCGCTTCTCGATCGAGTGGGATGGATCGCGGACCCTCCTGTTCACCTCCTCCGACGGGGTTCGCCTGCAGTCCGAGACGCTGGCCGACGTCGGTGATCGGTACCCCGAGATCGTCGCCGCCGCGGCGGCGCTGGCGGACTCCGATGCGGTGCTCGACGGTGTCGTCGCTGTTCTCGATCCATCGGGGTGCCCGGACCTGCCCGCCCTGGGAGAGCGGATGGCCCTGGGCCCGTCGACCCAGCACCGGCTGCCCACCGTCTACCTCGCCAACGACCTGCTCCACCTCCACGGCCGGCCGACCACCGGACTGCCTCTCGACCGCCGGCTCGAGCTGCTCCACGGGCTGGGCGACACCAGCGCTCGCATCCAGGTGCCGGACTGGGTCGCGGGTGAGGGCGAGGCGCTGGCCGAAGCCGCCCGTGGCCGCCGCCTGCCCGCGCTCCTGGCGCGCCACGCGGATGCCCGGTACCACCCCGGCGTGGCGTCCAACCAGCGTCTCCTCATCCCGCTCCGCCACCGGGCCAACTGCGTGGTCGTGGCCGCCGAGCGGCTGGCGGTCGGCAGGGGCAGGCGCCGACGCCTGCGGCTGGCCGAGCGCGTCGGGTCGCGCCTGGAGGAATGCGGGGCGGTGGAGGTCGACGAGACCTCGGTCCTGTGGCGCTGGGCCGCGCCCGGGGGCCGGCTGAGGGCTCCGCTGGTCGCCACCGTCGAGCATCGGGGTCGCTCGGCCGGCGGCAGCATCCGCCACGCCGAGCTGGTCATCCTCCGTGACGACGTGGACGCCAATTGGTGCGTGAAGCGGGAACCGGTCCCGCCCCCACCCGGCCGCCCGGTGGCGGCGGTGGGCTTCCACCCCACCGTGCTCGCCGCCCTTCCCCTGGACCTGCCGCCCGCCGGCTGACGCTCGGGCTGCTGACCGGCCGCCACCAGATCGGGGGGGCTCGCTCCGGTACCCGTCTGGCATCATCGGACGACCGGTTGACGGGAGCTCCCCGCACCAGAGCGATCGGCCTGTCCCGGCGAGCCCGCCACGACGATGCCCGTCCTGATGTGCCCGCCCACCCACTACGGGGTGGAGTACGAGATCAACCCGTGGATGCACGTCGAGGTCGGCGTGGACCGCGATCGGGCCCAGCGGCAGTGGGACGGCCTTCGCGCCGCCTACCGGTCCCTGGGTGTCGAGGTGGTCACGGCCGACCCTGTTCCCGGGCTGCCCGACATGGTCTTCACGGCCAACGCCGGAGTGGTCCGGGACGACCGCGTGGTCCTCAGCCGCTTCCGGCACCGTGAGCGGCAGGCGGAGGAGGGGAGCTGGCGCGCTGTGTTCGAGGCATGGGGGATGCGCACCTTCGACACCGCCGGCCACGCCTTCGAGGGGGCCGGTGACGCCCTCTTCGTCGGCGACACCCTGGTGTGCGGGCACGGCTTCCGGACCGAGCTCGCCGCGATTCCCCTGGTCGGCCGGGCCCTCGAGGTCGAGGTGATACCGGTGGAGCTGGTGGACCCACGCTTCTACCACCTCGACACCTGCCTCTGTCCCTTGCAGGATGGCACCCTGCTGCTCGCCCCCGGGGCCTTCTCGCCGGCGTCCCGAGCCGGGCTCGCCCGCCTGGCGGAGCGCGTGATCGAGGTGCCCGGGGGGGTCGCCGCCGGATTCGCCTGCAACGCCATCCTGGTGGGCCGAGCCCTGGTTTCGTCCCAGGCCGCGGCAGCGCTGGTGACCCCGCTGGCCGAGGCCGGGTACCGGGTCGTCTCGCTCCCGATGTCCGAGTTCATCAAGGCCGGGGGCGGCGTTCGCTGCCTCTCCCTGCCGGTCGAGGTCCGGCCCGCCCGGTCCGCGGCCGCCACCCCGCTGAGCGGCCGTCTCGCCGTCCCCAGGGCCGCCGAGCTTGTCGCCGAAGCCCGCCCGCGACCGCAGGGTCGTTCACTCCTCGCGACCGCCGGAGCTGGGATAACCTGATAGTGCCAATGGGGAGTTCGGTGCACAACCTGATAGTGCCAATAGGGAGTTCGGTGCACAACCTGTGGACAGCGCGCCGCGCTCCCTGGGTTTCTCTGGCCGCCGCTCTTCTCGGGGCAGGCTGCGGCAGCTCGCCGCCTGCCCTGCAGGTGTCCAGTGCCAGCCTCGGCACGCCCCCACCCAGTGTCTCCTCGACGCCCGCCCCGCCGACCGCCACGCCCTCCGCCGCACCGGCGGCATGGCTCACCTACCACGGCGACCTGGCGAGGAGCGGCGACGACCCGAGCAGCCCGCCGGTCAGCGCCCCCGCGCTGGGCTGGCGAAGCCCCACCCTGGACGGCCCCATCTGGGCCGAGCCGCTCGTCGACGGTGGCCGCGTGCTGGTGGCGACTGAAGGCGGGTCGATCTACGCGCTCGACGCCGTCACCGGCGCAGTGATCTGGCGGGCCCACGTTGACGACCCCATCTCCCGATCGCAACTGCCCTGCGGTGATATCAGCCCCCTGGGCATCACCGGGACGCCGGTCATCGACCCCGCGACTCAAACGCTCTACGCCGCGGCCGAGAGGTCGGACGGGAGCCACGAGCTGGTGGCCCTGTCCGTCGCCAGCGGGGCGGTGCTCTGGAGACGCGTGATCGACGCTCCCGGGACCGTTCCCCGGGACCAGCAGCAGCGAGCCGCTCTGGCCGTGGCCGGCGGTCGCGTCCTGGTCGGCCTCGGCGGCCTGGACGGCGACTGCGGCACGTACCACGGCTATGTGGCCAGCGTCGGCGAGAGCGGTGTGGGGCCGGTCGACTACTACGTCGTTCCGGTCATCAACGGGGCCGGGATCTGGGCGCCCTCGGGCCCGGCGGTGTCGGCCTCCGGAGAGGTCTACGTCGCCGACGGCAACAGTGAGGAGGCGGCCGCCGCCACGGTGTCTTTCGACCACAGCGACAGCGTCATCGCGCTCACCCCGGAGATGGCCGAGCAGGGATACTTCGCCCCCACCGACTGGCGCCACCTCAGCGAGGCCGATCTCGACCTCGGCTCGACCGGGCCAGTGCTCGACGGAGACGGGATCCTGATCGCGGGCAAGGACGGCATCCTGTACCTGCTGGGGGCGGCCGCCCTGGGCGGCATCGGAGGCCAGCTGGCCAGCCTCGGCCTGGGCAGCGGCGCCTTCGGGGGGCTGGCTCTCGACGGGCAGACGGTCCTGGTGCCCACCACCGGACAGCTGGACGCGGTCAGCGTCGATGTCCCGGGAAGGTCGCTGAAGCTGATCTGGAGCCGCGCCCCGACCTGGCCGCCCATCGTCGCCGGCGGGGAGATCTGGGCGGTCACCCAGGGTGGGGCGGACCTGGTGGCCCTCTCGCCGGCCGACGGCTCCCAGCGCTTCTCGCTGCCGCTCGGGTCGGTGGAGCACTTCACCACCCCGGCTGCCGCGGCCGGGTGGGTCTATGTGGGCAGCGGTGGCGATCAGGTGGTGGCGGTGAAGGGGGTCTGAGACGCCGGGCCGGCCGGTCTTCTCAGGCCGCCATCAGACCCAGGACGGCGTGCTGGTACCGGGTGGTGTCGACGAAGAGCCCGCTCTCGGCGATGCTGGCGTCCCCCTGGTAGTAGGCGGCCAGGGCCCGGGCGGTGTCACCGGTGTGCGACCGGAGGAGGTGGCCGAGCAGCAGCGCCCCGGCGGCGACGTTGTCCGCGGCGACGTGGATGTCCAGGGGGCGGCGGGCCAGGAACTCGGAGACCCATTCGCCGGTGTAGGGCTCGACCTGCATCAACCCGACCGCGCCGGTCGGTGACACCAGGTCCTGCTGCCATCGCGACTCGGTCCAGGCGACCGCCTTGACCAGCCCGGGATCGACACCCGACTCCTGGGCGACGTGGGCGAGAAGCGCGCTCACCCGGACCAGGCGGCCCGGCACCTGGACGACGGCGCCCACTGGCAGGACGGCGTTGACGTTCAGGCCGTTGGTGCGCGCCAGCGCGGTGGTGTCGACGCCATAGCGACGCGCGATCGACCACAGGCTCTCGCCGGTCCGCACCGTGTGCAGGTCCTGGTCGACACCGCCGGCCACGTACCCGGGCAGGCTCCGCGACGGATCCGGGATCTGGAGGAGCTGTCCGACCCGGACCTGCTCGGCGGCGGTCAGGTGGTTGGCCTCGCTGATGGCCTGAACTGTCGAGCCATGGCGGAGAGCGATGGAGCTGAGGGTGTCACCGGGCCGGACCACGTACGTGGAGGCCATCACGGCGGCAGGGGCGGCCGCGACCGTGGCGCCCAGGGCGACGAATGCGAAGCGTGAGCGAGTGAGCATCGGGGTTTCCTGCTGCGACGTTGGCTGGAACCGGTGGAGTGCGCCCGCACCTGACGGTGCGGCCAGAGCGTAATGCGCTTGCAACGAATTGGTCAACCGCCGTTGCACGTTCGTTGCGCGCGGTCACCGTGGTGGCGGGCGGGCGGTGGCCGGAGGCGACCCCCGTCCAGCAGCCTCGAGCCGGTGCGGGTGGTACTCTGGGCGCGTCATGCCAGTCCCTCGAGAGCCCCGGATCAGCCTTACCTCGACCGTGGTGGGTTTTCTCGTCGGCACCCTGCTCGGGCTGGTCACCTTCACCCTGTCCGGGCTTCTCTGGCATGCGGGAGCGACGGCGGCGGCCGCCTCGACCTCCGGGTACGCGGTGCTGCTGGCGCTCTTCTGCCTAGCCGCGACCGTGGTCTTCGGCCAGCCCACGCGGCGGCGCCGCGCCCGGGTGCCGCTCAACCGCGCCCTTCCCCACCAGTGGTGGCCCCGCGAGGCCGACCCGGTGCCCATGATCGCCGCGGTCGGCGGTCCGCTGATCCTCGGCGCCGGAGCCGCGCTGCTTCTCTTCCGCTGATCGCCGCCTCAGCGGCGCGGCCGCGGCGGCCGATCGTGCCTGCCGCGCTACCACTCCGCGACGGCTCTGTCCGGCGCCCCGGTGCTAGTCTCGATCTCGGGGGGTGACCTGAAGGTCCTGCGCTATGGCAGCCAACTCCCCTCCACCGATTCACCATCCCCTCCCCCCGATCCACGACGGTGGTTTCCCCGCAGCCCCGGAGGGCCGCGCGCCCACCCCGGTCGAGGCGGTCGTCTTCGACTTCGACGGCACCCTGGTGGCGACGCGCTTCGCCGACGAGGCGGCGGTCGCCGAGCTGATCGCGTCGGACCCCTCCGCGGCCGCCGGCGCCGAGACCTTCTGGGGCCACGAGGGCGAGCCGATCCTGAACCGGATCGAGCTGGCCTGGCCCGGGCGCGGGGCCATGGTGCTGCCGCTCTTCGAGCGACAGGCGCCGCCCCGCCGTTTCCCGGGGGTCGTCCCCCTGCTCCGGCGCCTGAGCCGCCGGGGGACGAGGATGGCGGTGGTCTCCTCGCGCCGCCGCGCCGCCCTCCACATGGGTCTGGCCGCCACCGGCCTGGGCGAGTTCTTCCCAGTGGTGGTCGGCCTCGAGGACGTCCAGGCGCCCAAGCCCAGCCCCGAGGGACTCGAGCTCGCCCTCATCGGCCTGGGGGTGAGTCCCTCGCGTGCCGTCTACATCGGAGACAACCTCCTGGACGTGGAGGCGGGGCGGCGCGCCGGGATGCGGGTGTGGCGCGCGGCCTGGGGGCTGTCCGCCGCGTTCCCCAACGGCGTGGTGCTGCTCCGGCGGCCCTCGGAGGTTCTCCAGCACCTCGATCGGGCCCGGCCCGGCTGAGGGCCTGGCCCCGGGGCCGGTCGCCCGCCAACCCGTTGTGGAAATGGTTGTCCATAACCGCCGGGGCGCGTGAAGCGGGTGCTCGCCGGCGGGGATGTCCTTGGAGCCACCCAGCTCCGGGATCGCCGTGACGGCCTTGACGGGGCCGAGCCGGCGTCAGGCCCGGGTGACGGCGGCGCCTCCGCCCCGGTCCCGGTCGGCCGCGATGAGCCGGCGCAGCCCGGCTACCGCGGTGTCGATGGCTGGATCGATGGGCAGGCCGCCGGCATCAGGCAGCCCGAGGAGCCCGGCCGAGGCCTCGTCGATCACCGCCAGCACCGCCCCGGCCCGGACCCCCCTGACCGCCGCGACGGTGAGCAGGGTGGCCGACTCCATCTCCGCAGCCAGGCATCCGGCCCGCGCCCACGCCCGCCAGCGCTCCCGGATCTCGGCCTCCATGGGGAAGCTCTCCGGCTCCATCTCGGCATAGAAGGCGTCGTTGGTGAGCACCACCCCGACGCGATGGCGGAACCCGGCGGCCCGCGCCGCCTCGCGAAGAGCCAGGGTCACGTCGAGGTCGGCCACCGCCGGGAACCCGGTGGGGGCGTAGTGGGACGTGGTGCCCTCCCCGCGTGCCGCCGCCTGGACGATCACGACGTCGCCGGCCTCGAGGCGAGCGCCGAGGGAGCCGCAGGTGCCCACCCGCACCAGCGTCGACGCTCCCAGCTTGACCAGCTCCTCGACCGCGATCGCGGTGGAGGGACCGCCGATCCCCGTCGAGGTCACGCTGACCGGGACGCCGTCCAGGCTGCCGCTGAAGGTGGTGAACTCCCGGTTGGCGGCCACCTGGCGCGGCCCCTCCAGCCGCTCGGCGATCCGCCGGCAGCGCGCCGGATCGCCAGGCAGGAGGACGTAGGCACCGACGTCGCCGGGCTCTGCCTGGAGGTGGTACTGCCGATCACCGGCCTGCGCCATGGCGCCGCGATTGTGCCCGATCGAGCCCGTGGCTGGGGGGGTTGGGGCTCTCCCGGGGGCTCCCAGTTATTGACAGTCCGTTCCGAAACTCGGAGAAGGGGTTCCCGCCGCCGCCTGAGACGGCCCGGCCGCCAGCCGGAGGAGTCGGCTCAGCGCCCAGCTGGCCGCCTCGCGGACGACTCCGTCCGGGTCTGCGCCGGCCGCCCGGCGGAGCGCCGGCAGTGCCCCCGGATCGCCGGCGTTGCCCAGGGCGATCGCGCTGTTGCGGGCGAGCCCGGCCCTCCCCGCCCTCCACACCGCGGTGCCACGGAAGCGGCGGGCGAACGCCGCGTCGTCCAGCTCCAGGCACTCGACCAGGTCGGGAAAGGGGACCGGCCCGCTCTCGGTGGTCGCCGGCCCGGGGTCGCGCGCCGGCGGTGCCAGCCGTCCGTTGATGGGGCACGCCTCCTGGCAGAGATCGCAGCCGAAGGCCCAGGTCCCCATCAGCGGGCGCAGCTCGGGGGCGATCTCCCCCCTGTGCTCGATGGTCAGGTAGCTGATGCAGCGCCGGGCGTCGATGACCCCGGGGGCCACGATCGCCCCCGTGGGGCAGGCCGGCAAGCAGGCGCGGCAGTGGCCGCAGCCGCGCCGGGAGGGTGGGGTCGGCGGCAGTGCCACCGACACCAGGATCTCCGCCAGCATGACGTAGGAGCCAGCCTCGCGCGTGATCAGGGAGGCGTGCTTGCCCGCGAAGCCGAGCCCGGCCCGCTCCGCTATGGCCCGGTCCAGGGCCCAACCGTGGTCGACGAAGCCCTTGGTCCGCAGTTCGGGAACCCGGTGGCGCAGCCAGGCGGAGAGCGCCGTCGAGCGCTCGGCCAGGAGGTCGTGGTAGTCGACCGCAGCGCGTCCGCCGGCCCCCTCGAGACAGGCATAGGCGGAGAACCGCCCGCGCGGCCGTCCCTCGGCCGCCCCCGCGAGCGGCGCGGGCCCAGCCGGCCGGTACGGCCAGGCGAGCGAAACGACCGAGCGCGCCCAGGGATAGCGCCGGCGTAGCTCCGCCGAGGCGTCCACCCGCTCCGGCGTGTACCAGGCCATGCCCGCCATCCGGCCTTCCCGGATGGCCCGCAGCGCCCGGCGCCGAGCCAGGCGGAACGGCCGGGCCGAGGCCACCCCGGCGGCCGCGAACCCCAGCCGTCGGGCCTCGGCCAGCAGCTCGTCGCGCAGGGCGGCGCTCCCCACCGGCATCCCCCCATCCTGCGCGCGCCCCGGCCCAGCAGGCTACCGCAAGGGTGCCGCCGGTTCCGAGGCCGGTTCACGCAGCCGCGTACCATCGAGCCGTCGTGTCCCCGGAGCATCCTCGCCGCGTCGCCGTGGGCAGCGATATCCACCACGCGGTTGCCGACGCCGTCGCCGAGCACCTGGAGCAGGGGGGCGTGCTGGTGGTCCGTTGCGGCGCGGTCGCCGGCCCGGACACCCCCTGGCCGGAGGCGGCCGAACAGGTGGCGCGGCTGGTCGCCCAGGGAGCCGCCGACGTCGGGGTGGTCTGCTGCTGGACCGGGACCGGGGTGAGCATCGCCGCCAACAAGGTGCCGGGGATCCGGGCCGCACTCTGCGCCGACGCTGAGACCGCTCGGGGAGCCCGGCGGTGGAACGACGCCAATGTCCTGGCCCTGAGCCTGGCCGCCTGCACCCCCGCCTCGGTCGGCGAGATCGTCGACGCGTTCCTGGAGACGTTGGACGTCGATCCCCAGGAAGCCGCGAACATCGAGGGGGTCTCGGCCCTGGAGCGCCGCTACCGCGGAGGTCCCCCGGCGCGCTGACCGTCGCGGCTCCGCCTGCCGGAGCAGGCCGCGCGCGTAGCATCGTCCGGTGGCGAGCGTTCGCATCCTCTGCGTCATGGGTTCTGGCGAGACCGCTCCGACCATGGCCGCCATCCACCGTGACCTGATCGAGAGGGTGGGTGGGCCGTCCGCGCGAGCCGTGCTCCTCGACACTCCCTTCGGCTTCCAGGAGAACGCCGATGAGCTGGTAGCCCGGGCCCAGGAGCACTTCGAGCGCAGCATCGGGCACCCCCTCGAGCTGGCCAGCCTGCGCAGCGCCGAGGCCGCATCCGAGGTGGAGAGGGAGCTGGCCTACAGTGGGGTGGAGCGGGCCGACTACCTCTTCGCCGGGCCGGGCAGCCCCAGCTACGCCCTGCGGCAGTGGCGGGCCACCGAGGTTCCCCGGCTGCTCCGGGAGAAGCTGTCCGGGGGCGGCTGCATCACTTTCGCCTCCGCGGCGGCGATCAGCCTCGGGGTGGTCTCGCTCCCGGTGTACGAGATCTACAAGGTGGGCGAGCCGGTGCGCTGGCTGGAGGGCCTGGACCTCCTCGGCGTCGCCGGGATCCGGGCCGCCCTGGTCACCCACTGGGACAACGCCGAGGGCGGAACCCACGACACCCGCTTCTGCTACATGGGCGAGTCGCGGCTCTGCCGGCTCGAGGCGATGCTCCCCGAGGGCGCGGCGATCCTCGGGGTCGACGAGCACACCGCACTGGTGCTGGATCTGGGCGAGGAGCGGGTTCAGGTGCGTGGCCGGGGCCGGGCGGTGGTCCGCCGAGCCGGCAGGGAGATGGCCCTTCCCACCGGCACCGAGATCGACCTCGCCGAGCTGCGGGCGATGCTGGCCGGCCGCGATTCGGGAGCTGCCGGCACCGTCAGCCGGGCCGCGCCGGGCCTGGTGGAGGCTTCCATGGCGCAGCCCCACGAGGAGCCGTTCATCGCCCTCCTGGGGGAGCACGAGGAGCAGTTCGACCGCGCCCAGGGGGGCGGAGACGCTCACGGCATGGTTGCCGCCATCCTGGCCCTGGACAGCACCATCGCCGAGTGGTCCGATGAGACCTTCTCGGGAGACGAGCGCGATCGGGCCCGCGCTCTCCTCCGGCGGCTGGTCACCCGGATGGGCGAGGCGGCGGAACGGGGACTCGCCGATCCCCGGGAGCCGGTGCGCCCCCTGGTGGAGAGCATCCTGGAGCTGCGGCGGCGACTCCGCGACGAGCGCCGATTCGCTGACGCCGACCGGTTGCGTGACTTGTTGGTGAGTTGCGGCGTCGAGGTTCGCGACGGCCGCCAGGGTGAGGGCAGCGGGTGGGACCTGCTCCCGGTCGCGCCCGGTCGCGCTGGGTCGCCGGCCGGCTAGAGCCCGGCTCCGAGCTGCGGGTCGACGGCTGCCACTGCGTAGACTGACCGGCGCCCGTGCGCACCGACCAGTGCGCAGCGAAGCGCCGGCGCCGGGAGGAAGCTGCCATGACCACGTCCCCCGCGATCGTCAACCGGCGGCTGGGCCGGTCCGACATCGAGCTCACTCCGCTGGGGATCGGCTGCTGGGCCATCGGCGGCCCGACGGTCGGCGAGGACGGCCGGACCATCGGCTGGGGCCGGGTCGACGACGAGGAATCCGTCCGAGGGATCCGGCGGAGCTTCGACCTCGGCATCCGCTTCTTCGACACCGCCGACGTCTACGGCGCCGGCCACAGCGAGCGGCTGGTGGCCAGGGCGCTGGCCGGGCACCGGCACGAAGCGGTGATCGCCACCAAGTTCGGCCACACCTTCGACGACGACGGCAGCCGGCGCGGCCACACCATGGACGTCAGCCGCCCGTACGTCCGCGGTGCCTGCCAGGCATCGCTGCGCCGCCTCGAGACCGACGTCATCGACCTCTACCAGCTCCATGTCGGCAGCCTTCCCGACGACCGGGCCGACGCCGTTGTGGAGGAGCTCGAGGCTCTGCGGCGGGAGGGCTTGATCCGGCAGTTCGGCTGGAGCTGCGACATCGCGGCTCAGGCCCGCCGCTGGGCCGAGCGCGGCACCTGCGCGTCACTCCAGTTCATCTGGAACGTGCTCCAGGAGACGCCCGGCATGGCCCACCTGTGCGAGACATACTCGATGACGGCGATCATCCGCAGCCCACTGGCATCGGGCTTCCTGAGCGGCAAGTACGGCCCCGACTCGCGGCTCCCACGGGACGACTGGAGGGCTCAGGCCATCGAGCTGGGCTGGGGGGATCTCTTCAACCCGGACGGCAGCGCCAACCCGGCGTGGCTGGCTCGCCTCGACGCGCTCCGCGACGCTCTGACCGACGGCGGCCGCACCCTGGTCCAGGGGGCCCTGGGCTGGCTCTGGGCGAAGAGCCCGGTGACAGTCCCCATTCCGGGCTTCAAGACCGTGGCCCAGGTCGAGGAGAACGTCGGCGCGATCCGCTTCGGGCCGCTGGCTCCGGAGCAGATGGCTCGCATCGACGCGGTCATCGGCAGCACGGGCTGAGACGCGAACCGCCGGCAACTCGCTCTGCGCTCTTGGCCAGCATTCCCCGGGCATCGAGCCCGGTCAGGCGGCGCTCCGGTCGTCCTCCGGGAGCACGATCGACCGCTGGCCTCGGGCGATCCGGTCCAGCTCGCCGTCTTTGCCCTGCCACATCACGGCGATCATCTGGAAGTCGCCGCGCAGGCTCCACAGCGGATGGCCAAAGGTGGCGGGGCGGTTCTTCTCGATCGCGAAGTGGCTGAACCAGGCGAGTCCGTAAGCGATCACCGGGAAGGCGGCGACGCCGGCCGGACGCCGCAGCGCCAGGGCTGCCGACGCGGCCAGCACGCCGAGGTGCGTCCCCGCGAAGTGGAACCACCGGGTGGCCGCGCGGCTGTGCTGCCCGACGTAGAAGGGGAAGAACTCCTGGTACGAGCTGAACTCGGTCATGCCGGCCCCTCGTCGCCCTGGCCCACCCGCCCAGGGTACGCTCCCCGCGCCGCCCGCGGCGTGGGAACCCCGGTCAGGGGTTGGTGACCTGGATGGTGCCGGTCAGGGCGGGGCCGATGGCCCGCGACCCCTGGGTCGGGGTGACGCTGCCGTCGACCGCACCGGCGGCCCGGGGCACCACCAGCACCTCGATGCTGATGCTCTCCTGGGTGGCGAGCATGCCCCCGCAGACCCTGCCGCCGACCGCCCTGATGGTCTCGATCCCCTGGAAGTCGACGCTCTCGAAGTCCACGGGCTTGCTGAAGGAAGCCTGGACGCAGACGGGGTTGATGGTCTGGTCGCCGGTCGAGGTGATCTCCAGGTCCATGGTCAGCGGCCTGCCCACGGTGGCCTGCGCCGGGAGCACACCGTCGACCTCGGCCTGGACCGGCCCGGTGTTGTCGAGGAGCGGCCAGACCACCGCGAAGAAGATCGCCAGCAGCAGGCCGGCGCCGGCCACCGCGGTGACCGCCAGGCGAACCGGAACCGGCAGGCTGTTGAAGCCCCGGCCGGCCCTTTCCCAGGCGCCGAACCGCTGCTGGCCGGCCGGACCCTCGCGCGTGCCCAGACCCTCGTGCATGCCTCGATGGTGATGCTTCGCCCGCGCTCGACGGCGTGGCGGAACGGCGGCGAGCCTGGCGCCGCCGTCCCGCACCGGGCCTGGAGAGCGACCCCGGCGGGGCCGCCGGGTCGGACACGGCGCGGATCGTGACACCTGCCAGCGCTCCGAAATCAGCGGAAACACTGACATTGCGTGACCGAGCGAAGCGTGTGCCACACTCGCCGCCGTGGCGGCGCCGATCACCACTGACCAGCTCGCCGAGGCGGCGCGGAAGCTGGGCCAGGACGGCTATCGATGGACCGCGCGCCAGCTCTACTACGCGGTCTGCGCAGCCGTCGAGCAGCCGCCCCCCTCCGCGACCCGGGGGATGGTCGGCTGCGGCGCGATCCTGATCGTCTGCGCCGGGCTGGTGGTGCGCATCCGTCCCTACGTTCCCTCGATCGTCCTGCTCAGCCTGGGCGCGCTGATGCTGGCGGCCGCGCCCTACAACGCCTGGATCGAGCGCCGCCGGGCCCAGGCGCGCGCTCTTCTCTCCCGGCCGCTCGCCTGCAGCTGGGACGGCTTTGTCCGCGGGCCGCTGGAGCGCGCCCGCAGGGAGCGGCCCGAGGCGCTGCCCGGCATGGTGGACTCCTTCGCCGCGGGATTGGCGGGAGGGGACGGGGCCGCCGGGGAGCCCCACCCCCAGGCGGCTGAAGTCGCGGCCGGGTCGGCTGTCGCAGAGCCGGGCCCGGGGACCCTGATCGCCGCCGACCGGGCCGAGACCGCGGCTCTGCTGCGGGCCAACACCGCCCGGCTCCCCGCGGGGACCGCGGTCGCGGGATCCTGGGATGCCGAACCGGATCTGGGCAAGCGGGTTCGCGACCGGAAGGTCGTGGCCATCCATGACGCGGATCCCACCGGCTGCGCCCTTCCCCTCCGCCTGCGGGAGGCCGGGGCCGTCGAGGTTGTCGACGCCGGCCTGCGGCCACCGCGAAGCCCGGCTGGCCTTCAGCTCATCGAGGGAGCTCCGGCCCGGCTCCCAACCGGGCTCGAGACCGACCTCTCAGCCGACGAGCTCGGCTGGCTGCGCAGCGGCCGCCGCCTGGAGCTGGCGACCCTCGACCCGCAGCGGGTGCTGGGCCTCGTGGCCGCGGCCGCGGAGGGTCACCCTGCCTGGGGGGACGCGGTCCAGACGCCCGCCCGGTGAAGCCGGCCCGGCAGCTCGGCGACCCCGAGGTCCCGGGCGAGCCGGTTGCTGACCTCGCAGTACGCGGCGAGGTCGACGCCGGTCTCAGCCCCCTCGGCGGCCAGCGCTTGCAGGGCGTCCTCGCTGCACACGTTTCCGGTCGATCGGGGGGCAAAGGGGCAGCCCCCGATGCCGCCGGCTGAGCCGTCGAAGCGGCGGACCCCGGCGGCGTGGGCCGCCAGGACGTTGGCCACTCCGAGCCCACGGGTGTCATGGAAATGGCAGCTCAGCCGCTCGAGCGGGACCTCCTGCCGGACCGCTGCCAGCAGCTCCCGCACCCCCCTGGGTGTCGCCACCCCGATGGTGTCGGCGACGCCCACCTCAGTCACCCCCAGCTCGACCAGCCGCCCGCCGAGTTCGGCCACCCGGGCGGGGTCGACCCGGCCCTCATAGGGGCACCCGAAGGCGACCGAGAGCGCCACGTCCACCCGGCAGCCGGCCGCCCTCGCCCGGACGGTGATCTCTGCGAGCTCGACCAGGGAGTCCTCGACCCGGCGGCGGACGTTGCGCAGGTTGAATCCGTCGGTCGCCCCCACCGTCACCACCACGTTCTCGACGCCGCTGGCGAGGGCGAGCTCGAGACCTCGGAGGTTGGGGATCAGCACCCGCAGCCGGGGTCGCGGCTCCGGGCCCAGCGCCTTCAGCAGCGCCGCCGCGTCGGCCATCTGAGGAACGGCGCGGGGGGACACGAAGGCCGCCGCCTCGACCCGCGGCACACCGGCGGACAGGAGGCCGCGGACCAGGCGGACCCGGATGTCGGCGGCGACGCGCTCTCCGCTCCAGCTCTGCAGCCCGTCGCGCGGGGCCACGTCCGTCCAGATCACCCGATCAGGCCCAGCGCCCTCCCTGGTCACCGGCCCAATGTAGCGCCCGGCGGGGGCGTCTCAGACGGGGCCGGCCAGCGCTCTGCGGACGAAGCTCTCGAGGAACGCGTAGAAGTGCTGCCGGTCGGCAAGGTCCATCTCCTCGGGGATGGACGCCTCGAGGCCGCGCTTGCTGATCCAGGGGGGCACGCCCTTGGCCAGGACGACGTCACCGGCCACCAGCGAGACGGTGGTGTCGTCGCTCTCGTCGACGCGCAGCACGAGCTTGCGGATTCCGCCCCGGCGGTCTCCGATCCGCCAGCCTCTCTCCCATCGACGGCTGCCATCCCCGCCGCGGACCACGTTCACCGAGCGGTCCTCGAAGACCATCTCGCCCGGGCGCAGGCTGGCCTGCACCGCCGGGTTGAGGGTGGAGAAGCCCTCGTCGTAGACCCAGCTGACCAGGGATGCGCCACGGTGGCCCACCTCGGGCAGCGCCCGCGGGTCGTCGGCCTTGGGCCCCAGTGCGGTCACGGTGCTGGCGTGGCGCCGGCAGTAGCGGCTGCCGCCCACCAGCTTGGAATGCCGGTTGCACCACCGGGTCGCGCAGGCCCGGCCCAGACCGTCCACGTAGGCGCACTGGACCAGGGCGGTGGAGGCGCACCCCTTCTCTCGGCACGCTGTGCGCTCCTCCTCTTCCAGCCCTCCTGCTCCCGATGTGCCGGCCAGGGCCATGAGCATCACGTCTGCGAGCGCCATCCGTCCAGTCCTCTCTCTCGGGTTCGCCGTCTTCGATAGCTTAGGTGTGATTGAAGCGAATCCCCGACCCCTTTTCATTTTCGTGACCCGTTCGCCGTCTCTGGCGGTCAGGTGCGACACTGGGTGGAGCCCGGTTCGGAACCGGCTCTCCCCCGATTCGTTACCCGCCGATCCTAGGCTGGGCTTGATGGAGTTGACCGCCCGAGGGCGGGACGCGCAGTCCAGGGCCGGCGCCGCGCCTCCCCTGTGCCGCGCGACGTCGACCGCCGGGCCGCGCGACGTCACCGGCTGGGGCTCAGCCCTCGCCTCGAGGTGGACCGTCCCGGTCCTATCCCTCGCCCTGAGCCTGGTCACCGTGCCGGCGGTGGCCGCGGTGCTGGTCGCCCTCCGCCTCACCACCTGGCTGTGGCTGGTGGGGCTGGGTCTCGGGCTCGCGGTGGCCAACATCGTCCTGGTCCTGCTGCCCGTCCACTTCCGGATCGTCAGGCTCTCGGCGAGCCTGGCCGCGCTCCAGGACCGCGAGGCCGCGATGGCCGAGGAGAGGGAGGCGCTGCTTCACGAGACGCTGCTCGCCTCCGACCGTGAGCGGCAGCGGCTTGCCGCCGATCTCCACGACGGTGTCATCCAGCTGGTGAGCGCGGTGACGCTCCGCACCGCAACCCTGGCCCGGGGCCTGCGCCGGGAGGGAGACGTCTCGAGCGAACGTCTGGGGGCGGCCGCAGCCAGCCTGGACCGCATCACCATCGACCTGCAGGCGGTCACCAGCGACCTCCGCAACCTCATGGGCGCCCTGGCGGGCGACGAGATCCAGAGCGGCGGCCTGACCGGCGCGCTGAGCGCCCTGCTGGTGCCCCTCGCCGAGAGCGGCGTCCACGTGGACGTGTCGGTGGGGGAGCTGAGCTGCGATGGGGCGGTGCGAACCCTGGTTCACCGGGTGACCCAGGAGCTGGCCCGCAACGTCGCCAAGCACGCCGCCGCGCACCGGGTCACGGTCTCGGTCAGCCAGGAGGGCGACCGCGTGTGCCTGCGCATGACGGACGACGGCCGCGGCTTCGATGTCCAGGGGCTGGAGGAGCGGCGCAACGGCGGGCACCTCGGACTCCGCCTCATGGACCAGAGGATCCGCGACGCCGGTGGGACCCTGCGCATCGAGTCGACGCCCGGACACGGAACGGTCGCGGACATCAGCCTCCCGCTCTCGCTCGCCGTTCTCGCCGGTTCCCCGGGAGCCTCAGCGGCTGCCTGAGCTCCGCCGGGCGGCCCTAGCGCTCGACGCTGGGCGCGGTGATCAGCCCCTCGCGGATGGCGATCGAGACCGCCTCCAGCTTGGAGTGGGCGCCGAGCTTGCTGATGATGCTCTGGATGTGGTTGCGCAGGGTGTGGATGCTGATGAACAGCCGCCGGCTGATTTCCTCGTTGCTCAGCCCGTCGGCAAGGAAGAGCAGCACCGCCGTCTCGCGCGGGGTGAGCGGCTCGGCCAGCGGGGACCCCCGCCCGTTGCCCCCGGTGAGCCGTCCCAGCATGGACGGTGACACCGCGGTGGCACCGGTCGCCGCGGCTCGCACCGCGGCCGCGAGCTCCTCGATGCTGTCCCCCTTGGTCACGAAACCGACGCAGCCGGCGGCCAGGGCCTCACTGAGGACGCTGGCCTCGGCCGCCGCGGTGACCAGGACCACCCGCGCGTTCGGCCGGATCGCCCTGAGCTCGGCGGCCGCATGGGTGCCCTGGCCGTCGGGAAGGCGCTGATCCAGCAGGATCACGTCGACCTCGATCACCTCCAGGCGGCGGCGGGCCTCCTCCAGGCTGCCCACGCTCTCGACCACGAGCATGTCGCTCTCCTCGTCGAGGGCCGCGGCGACCGCCTGGCTGAACATTCGGTGGTCGTCGACCACGAAGACCCTGATGGGGTGGGACGGCGCACCCGGCACGGTGCATCTCCTGTGACTTGAGCGGCGGCCAGCCCATGGTCGCTGCCTGGCCCATTGTCGGGGCAGTCGGACCTGGCGGGGTGAGATTCGTTGCTCTGTGACGGTCGCGTGTCCGCCCGGGGCGGCTGTTGCATCCCTGTGACGGGAGGCCGACTCGGGGGCTGCCGGATCTGATGTCACGGGAAGCGGCCCCGGCTGCGAGAACTGATCAGGGCGGTCGCCTGATTCACCCCGCCAAGCAGGCTTCGTCGGGACCCCGATTAGTGCAGGCGCATCAGCGAAATTCCGGCAGTCCGTCTCTGGTGGGGCCGACCGGCTCCGGCGACGATGTGAGCGTTCGATCCAGTCTTCGAGGTCACCCCGTTGATCAGCACCGTCAGCCTCGTCCCCCAGAGATCGGGGATCCTTCTCCGCCTGCTCCAGAGCTGCCGGGGGGATGCCGCCGCCTATGGCCGGGAGCTGATCGCCGACCTCAGGGGACTCGCGGCCGACACGGTGGCCTGGCACCTGGCGGCGCTGGCGATCGTGTCACAGGTCGCCGATGCCCTGACCACCATGATCGCGCTTGCCAATAATGCCCCGGAAGGAAACCCGCTCACTGCCGCAGTGCTGGTCCATTGGGGGGTGGCCGGCCTGCTCGCCGAGAAGGTAGTGATCTCCGCAGTCGTCCTAGTCAACATGGCCCGTCTCCGGGGCCGCAGCGCCTGGGCTCTGGGCGCCATCGCCATCCTCGTGGGATTCGGCGCGGCGGCCTGGAACTTCGCGATCGCCGGATGAGTGAGATGCCGGCGACCGGCGCTGCGCTGTCCGAGCCGCTTGCCTCAGGCTCGGTAGTGGTGGGCGCCCGGCCGGACCGGGAGGCCGGTGGCGCCGTCACCGACCGGGATGCGGAACTCGCCGCGACCCGTGGCCATATCCTCCAGATGGCTGCCGAGCGCACCCGGCTCCAGGCGGTCATCCTGCTGGACCTCGGCTCGCCGGATGGCCGGATCGCCGTGATCGCTCAGTCCGGGCTGCGGACCAAGCACGTCCTCACCGCGGCCCCGGCGGATCTCGAGCTTCTCGATGCCGAAGGGGTGCCGGTTTCGGCTGCGCTCAGCCCCGGCGCCGGCTCGATCAGCCGGCTGCTCCGGGAGGAGGGCCTGGGAACCGCCCTTGCGGTCGGCCTGCGCCGCCATGGGGTGGACCAGGTCCTGATCGCCGCGCGGGCTGGTGGCCGGATCGCCAGACCGGCGGCGCTCCGCCTCCTCCAGGTGGCGGGGGTCCTCGCCGGCGTCGAGAAGGAGCGGCGCCTGGCCCTGCTGGCGGAGCGGCGGCTGCGCCAGGAGGCGGCGGTCGCGGCCCTCGGCCGAAGCGCGCTGTCCAATCAGGATCTGCCTGGGTTGGCCCAGGCCGCCTGCGACGCCGCCGCGGCCACGCTCGAGGCGGACTGGATCGCCGTCCTCGAGCGCGCCGCCGACGGTCTGGTGGTCCGGGCCGGGGCCGGCCTTCCCGAGCAGGCCATGGAGCTTCACCTGGGCGACGAGGAGGCGCTGTCCTCGCGGGTGATGCGCTCCGCCGAGCCGCTGGTGGTCGCCCCGGTGGGCGGCGATGCCGAGCTTCGGCGCACCCGCCTCTGGCAGGCGGCGCACAATTCCAGCGCCCTGATCGTGCCGATCCGCAGCGGCCTGCGCCCGGTGGGGACCCTCTGCGCCATCTCTCGAGCCGGGTTCGCCTTCGCCGAGGACGACGTCGCCTTCATGCGGGGCCTGGCCAACGTGGTCGCCCTGGCCGCCGAAAGGGCCCGGGTCCAGGCTCAGCTCCAGCTCTCCATCGACGAGTTGCGCAAGAGCGCGGAGGACCGGAGCCGCCTGCTTGCCCACCTCGTCAAGGCTCAGGAGGACGAGCGGCGGCGGATATCCGACGACATCCACGACGACTCCGTGCAGGTGATGACGGCGGTGGCCCTCCGCCTGGCGACGCTCCGCCGCCGTCTGGGCGACGAACACCTCGATCCCATCCTGCTCAATCTCGAGCACGACGTCCGGCAGTCGATAGCCCGCCTCCGTCATCTGATGTTCGTGCTCCGGCCGCCCGCCCTGGAGAACCAGGGCATCGCCGACGTCCTCCAGGGGTACCTGACCCAGGTCGCCGAGGAAGAGGGCTTCGCCTACTCGGTCGAGGACCGGCTCACCCGCGAGCTCGACACCGAGACCCGGGTGGTCATCTACCGGATCGTCCAGGAGGCCGTCTCCAACGTCTGCAAGCATGCTCAGGCAAGCCGCGTCGAGGTCGTGCTCGCCAGCAGCGCGGGCTGCGTGATGGTCGAGGTGCAGGACGACGGGATGGGCTTCGACGCGGCCAGAGTTCAGCAGGTCCCGCCCGGTCATCTCGGCCTGATGGTGATGCGAGAGCGGGCGGAGCAGACCGGCGGCTGGTGCGTCGTCGAGAGTGCTCCGGGGCACGGCACGACCGTGCGCTTCTGCGTCGGCTCCCCCGAGCTCCCCTGCCCGGAGCCGTCCTCCCAGCCAGCAGTGGGGGTGAACCGATGACCCGGAAGGTGCTGATCGCCGACGACGACCCCTCGGTCCGAAGTGCCCTCTGGGAGATGCTGGGCAGCGAGCCCGGATACGAGGTGGTCGGCCTGGCCGCTGACCCGGAGTCCGCCATCGACCTGGCCGGGACCCATCGCCCCGATGTTGCCATCCTCGACGTCAAGATGCCGGGCGGTGGGGGCGTCCGTGCCGCCGAGGGGATCCGCGACGCCTCGCCGGGCACCTGCATCCTCGCTCTCTCCGCCTGGGATGACCGCGAGACGATGCGCCTGATGCGCCGGGCCGGCGCCGCCGGCTACCTGGTCAAGGGGTCGGCCCCGGACGACATCTTCGAGGTCATCGAGCGGCTGGCACCCACCCATTGACCAACGTGTTATGGACAATACAGTCCATAACGGCTCGGCGCCCCGGGGGAGCGTCTCCGCAGGCCTGGCCGGCGACAGCCTCCCTCCATCTCCACGCTGGTTGCGGACGCCTGTGTCCTTAGTGCCACACTCCCGGCGTCTGGCAGGTTGGCTCTGCGTGTGCCTGGCCGCCGTGGCGTGGCTTGGTTTCGCGAAGTGCCGCCTGCCAGACACGCCGGACCGGCCTGGGATCAGGTCAGGCTAGGCTAGGCCGAAACAGCACTCAGGTCCAGGGGCGGCGCCGCCGGATTGGCCAGGTGGAAGCCCTGCCCGTGGGTCACCCCGCACTCCCGGACCGCCTCAAGCTCGCCCCGGGTCTCGATCCCCTCCGCGACCACGACCGACCCGATCTCCCGAGCCAGGGCCACCAGAGTGGCGGCCAGGGCATGCCGGGTCCGGTCGCCACGGAGGCCGCGGGTGACCGAGGTGTCGAGTTTGATGATGTCGGGGTGGAGCAGAAGGAGCTGGCGGAGGCTGGCGTCTCCGGAGCCCGTGTGGTCCAGGGCCAGCCGCGCCCCGGCCTCACGAAACGGCTGGAGCAGTCGGCCGACTCCCGCGGCCCGGTCGAGACCTAGGGCTGCCTCCGCCACCTCCAGGACCACCCGAGAGAGGGAGGCGGCCCGGAGCAGCCGGCCCGCTTCCGGGCGAAGCAGGGTCAGCGGCGAGATGTTGAGGGAGAGGTAGATGGCCTCGGGAAGGGTCGGCAGGGCGTCAACGGCCGCCTCGATGGCGGCGGTCTCAAGCAGTTCGCGCATGCCCAGATCGGCGGCCTGGCGAAACCACTCCCGGGCCGAGCCGCGCTCAAAGCGGGCCAGCGCCTCCACCCCGGCCACGTCACCGCCCCTCAAGTCAACGATGGGCTGAAACACTGAGAACAGCCCGCTGCCGATCACCGCCCGGACCCGCTCCCGCAACCGGCGTCGGCGCAGCTCGGCCGGGCCATCCGCGTCCAGGATCTCGTCCAGCCAGTGGAAGGCTTCGGCCACGCTCGACGGGGGCTCGGGGGCAAGACCGATCAGACTCCGGTTCGGGACCGGGAGGCGCGGGCCGACAACGAGGTCGGGGGCGCGGGCGCCCGCCAGGCGCAGCAAGGCTGCCGCCAGCTCTCGGTCCGAGCCGAACGCGCTGTTGTCCCCGAACCACTCGGCGTCCCCCAGCGGCCCTTCCCCGGCGGCTCTCGAACCAAACTCCGCGGGCGCCGCCTCACCGCGACCCCGCCGCCCCCTCAGCCACAACACCGCCTGCTCCCCGCGGCCCCATCCCACCGGCAGGCCGCCTTCTCGTTAACCCTAGCGCACCAGGCGCTTCACTCGCAACACAGTGATGACGAATTCCAACCGCCTCCCGCCCTACTGCAACACCGACCGGGCCACAACGGTCGCTACAGCCGCGGCCGCACCCCGGAGCAGGTCATCGGCAAGCAGAGGATGTGGGCTTGCTAAGCCGGATGTGTCGGGACATCCTGGGGACAGGACACCCTAGTCCTCGATCGCGCGGTCGGCAATCCCCAGAGCCGAGTCGATGATCTCGAAGCCCCGCGCGAGCTCCTCCTCGGTGATGCAGAGCGGCGGGTTGGTGTGGATCGAGCTGCCGCTGATCATGGTGTACAGGCCGCGGCTGCGGAGCTGCTGTCCGATCGCCTTCATCTCCGGGCTGGTTCCCGTGTAAGCGGTCATCGGCGTGTACGGATCGCGCCGGCGCACCAGCTCCAGGATGCCGAAGAGGCCGAGGTTGCGGTGGGCACCCACGCTCGGGTGCCGTGCCGCCAGCCGCTGGTGGTGAGCTCGCATCACCGGGTCCATCGCGGCCGCGTGCTCGATCAGGCCATCCTCCTCGTAGACCCGGATGGTTGCCAGCGCGGCGGCCAGGGATACCGGGTGGCTCGAGTAGGTCAGCCCACCGCTGAACATCATGGAGTCGAACCTCTCGGCGACGTGGCGGCGCATCGCCACCGCTCCCAGGGGGAGGTAGGACGAGGTCAGGCCCTTGGCCATGGTCATCAGGTCGGGGACGGTGTCCCAGTGCTGGACCGCGAACCACCGCCCGGTCCGGCCGAATCCCGCCATCACCTCGTCGGCGATCATCAGGATGCCGTGACGGTCGCAGATCTCGCGGACGCCCCGGATGTAGCCGTCGGGCGGGATGAGCACCCCGTTGGTGCCCACGATGGTCTCGAGCAGGACCGCCGCGATGGTGTGCGGCCCCTCGTAGGTGATCACGTCCTCGAGGCCCTGCAGGCACTCCTCGACGGGACGCGGGTCCCGCTCGCCCCAGCGATGGGTGTCGGGGAACCTGACCACGCCCACCAGGCCCGGCTCGTTGGCCCACCGGCGCGGATCGCCGGTCAGCGAGATCGCCCCGAAGGTGGCCCCGTGATAGGCCCGGTAGCGGGCCAGCACCTTGTAGCGCCCGCTGTAGTGCCGGGCCAGCTTGACGGCGTTCTCCACCGCCTCCGCCCCACCCAGGGTGAAGAACACCTTGTCCATGTCGCCGGGCAGGATCGCGGCCAGCTTCTCGCCGAGCCTGGCCCGCACCTCGGTGACGAAGGCTGGCTGCACGAACTGCAGCCGCGCGGCCTGCTCGGCGATGGCGTCGACCACCCGCCGGTCGCCGTGCCCGATGTTGACCGACATGAGCTGGCTGTTGAAGTCGAGGATCCGCTCCCCCTCGGGGGTGTAGAGCCAGACGCCCTGGGCATGGTCGATCGCGATGGGATCGACCTCGCCCTGGACCGACCAGGAGAAGAAGGTGTGCTGCTTGGCGAGCCGGGCGATCTCCTGGCTGGTCATGGCCGGAGCGCCCGCCCCGGCGGTCATCGGGTCACCCTCATGTCGAATCTCTCCCGACTGGCCCGGTCGAATCCGCCTAGTCTCCTCCGCGCCGGCGACCCTCTGGCACCCCCCTCCCGGTGTCAGCCGATGGCGGCCGTGATCCGCGGGTCCAGGCCGCTCCAGCGGGCCATGTACTGGCGCCGCTCGTCGACCAGGCGCCGTACCAGCCGCTGGTACTCGTCCCGCCGACCCTGGCGCTCGTAGAGCCGCCGAGGCTGGAGTATCTCGGGGTCGTCGATGCCGGGCACGCGGGCCGCCACCTCGTAGCCAAAGTCCGGGTCCCGCTCCCAGGCTATGGCGCCTTCGGCGATGGCCCTGACGATCGCGCTCGAGTGGTGGATGGACACCTTGGTGCTCCGGGGATCGTCGTCACCGCCGCCGACCCGGCCGGTGTTGAGCAGAAAGACCTCGAAGCCGATGCTGGAATGCAGCTCGAGGAAGCGGTTGGCCTGCCGCTCGTGGCGGAGCGGGAAGAACGGGTTGGTGCCCGGGACCCGGAGGAACTTGCCCTCCTCGTCCTTGCCCCCCGCGCTGGTGCCCCTGGTTTCGCCGAGCATGAAGTAGGCGGCAGCCTGGGCAGGGTCGAGACGGGCCACCCCGGGGATGATGCTGTCGTTGCGGTTGAGGATCAGCAGCTGGTCCACCCGCGAGAGCTCGCGGGCGTCCCGGTGCCACCCCAGGGCCTCCATCCGGAAGACGGCTCGGCCGTTCTGCGTGTAGCTGGTGTCGAAGAAGTCGACCTTGCCACTCTCGTCCTGGGAGACGTTCTCCAGGTACGCCTCCGGCTTGCAGACGGCGCCGAAGATGCTCGGCTCGAACTCCGGGTCGAGGCTGAAGGTCTTGGCGAAGCAGCCGTTCTCGGTGGCCGCGACCCGGCCGTCCGGGTAGAGCGCGACGAAATCGTCCTGGACCGGCTTGGAGTCGTTCTGGCGGGTGAACGTGGTGGTTGTCTTCCCCGTTCCCGAAAGGCCGACGATGAGCATCGTCTGCTCACCCCGAGGGGTGGGAATCACCTTGCAGCCGGCGTGGAGGGCCAGGCCGCCCCGCCCGTAGACGATCTGGTTCCACATCCGGAGGCCGCCCTTCTTGGACTCGCCGAAATAGTCGGAGTTCAGCACCCGGGTGACGCCGGCGTCCAGGTCGACCGCGATCACCCGGTCGTTGGGGTACCCCGGAGCGGGCAGGTTGGGGGTGTAGATGACCGTCAGGCGGGGCGCGAAGTCCCGCCCCGCGTCCTCGGCATCGAAGTACAGCCAGCGCTGCATGCCGGCGATGTTGGCGTTGGCGGCGTCGATGAACAACCGGATCGGGACCCGGTCTGAGGGGTCGTTGCCGATGTAGCCGTCGACGACCAGCATCTCGCGGTCTCGGATGTGGTCATCCTGGAGCCGGGCCAGCCGGGCGCCCTCGTCGCGGCTGACGGTCTGGTCGCTGTGCAGCTCTGGGTGATTGGTGACCACGTAGGTGCTGGCCTTGCTCCGCGAGGTGACCCGGGTCTGGACGTTGTAGTTGCCGAAAGCAGTCAGCCGGGCGTTGGGCATCGCCGCGGTCAGCACCCGCAGCTCCTGGGGGCTCGGGTTCCACTGGGTGGCGCGAGCCTCCGGGAGCGTGCCGGGGGGGGTCTCAATCTTCATTGAGGGTCTCCGGTGTCGTTCGGCACCGAACCGGACCACCGCGACCCGGGGGGCTGGGCCGGCCGGGGCAGCCAGAGTTGACGGTAGCGGTCACTGTACCAAGGCGAGCGCCAGAGCCGCCCCCACGCTTCAGGTCGGGGAACGCTTGAGGAGCTGCTCGAAACCGTCTGGCGGGACCGGGGGGCTGAACAGGAATCCCTGGAGCAGGTCGCAGCCGCTGCGACGCAGGAAGGCGAGCTGCTCGGGCGTCTCGACGCCCTCCGCGGTGACCCCGAGGCCGAGCCGGTGGCCCAGGTCTATCATCGCCGCCACCAGCGGGGCGTCGTCCTCCTCGCGTCGGACCGAGGTGAGAAAGGATCGGTCGATCTTGAGCCGGTCGATCGGGAAGGTGGCCAGCTTGCTCAGGCTCGAGTAGCCGGTCCCGAAGTCGTCGACGGCCACGCCGATCCCCGCGCGCCGCAGATGGCGCAGCTCCTCCAGGGCCTCGGCGGGCTGGGTTACCGCGGTGGTCTCGGTGACCTCGACCTCGAGGCGGTTGCCGGGCAGCTCCGACTCCCAGAGCGCCGCCTCCACCCGGTCGACCAGGTCCCCGCTTCCCAGCTCGCGTCCGGAGACGTTGACGGCGACGAAGAGATCACCCAGCCCCGACCTGCGCCAGGCGGCCACCTGGGCGCAGGCGGTCCGCATCACCCAGGTGTCGATGCCACCGATGAGGCCGGTCTCCTCGGCGACCGGTATGAAGTTGTCGGGGGCGATCAAGCCCCGGCCGGGGTGCCACCAGCGCACCAGCGCCTCGCAGCCCACGATGGCGCCGTCGGCCATCGAGATCAGGGGCTGGAAGTGGAGTCGCAGCTGGCCCAGCTCGATGGCGCGGCGGAGGTCCTGTTCCACCTCGAGCCGCTGCCGGGCCGAAGCGTGCATGTCGGGGGTGAACACCTCCACCCGTCCTCGCCCCGCCGTCTTGGCCGAGTGCATGGCCAGCTCGGCGTCGCGCAGCATGGCCTCCGCCTGCGTCCGGGGATTGGCGGTCCAGGCGACCCCGATGCTCAGGCCGACGGCCACCCGGCCTGCGGAGAAGTCGAGCGGGGCGTCGAAGGCTTCCCGGAGCCGTTCAGCGACCTCCAACGCCCTCCGCTCCTCCCCGACCTCCTCGAGCAGCACGGCGAACTCGTCGGCGCTGAGCCTGGCGACGGTGTCTCCGGGCCGCAGGGCTGTGGCGAGCCGCGCGGCCACGGCTTGGAGCAGGCCGTCGCCGGCGGTGTAACCGAGGCTGTCATTGACCGCCTTGAAGTGATCGACGTCGATGAAGAGCACGGCGATGGCGGCGCTCCGCCGCCGCATCCGGGTCAGTGCGTGGCCGACGCGCTCGACGAAGAGCGCCCGATTGGGGCCGCCGGTCAAGGGATCGCGGAGAACGCCCTCGCGCAGCTCCGTCTCCAACCGGTTGCGCTCGGTGACGTCGTTGATGATCGACAGAAAGGCCGGCCGGCCGTTGAACTCGAAGGGCACGCTGCTCACCTCGACGTCGATCCAGCGGCCGTCCTTGAGCCGGTGGTGGCGTGGGCTGAAGGCGGACGATCGGGTTCGGGCCAGGTCGAAGTCGGCGACCCACCTGCTGTCGGGGCGGATCACCGTGGCCGGCATGGCTGCAAACTCCTCGGTCGTGTACCCGTACTTCTGGACGGCGGTGTCGTTGACGGCCAGAAAGTGCTGGGACTCGGCATCGATGATCCACATCGGCTGGGGGTTCTCGAAGAACAGGCGGCGGAGGTCCGCCTCGGTCGTGCCGCTGGCACTTTCCGGCCGGGGCTGGTGCCGCGGGAGGGCTGGCCGCGGCTTCCTGCCCGTGCTGGTCGCGGGAGCGCGCGAGGACATGGCTCAGATCACCGTAATGAGCTGCGGCTCTCGGAAGGTCAAAGCCGGGTCACGAAGCCGTCGCCGCAGTGCTCTGAGCCGCTCGCGGAGCCGCTGTCCGGTGCAGATGACCCAGCGGGCCGGCGGTGCACCTGCACCATGCCGGGCAGGCCGGGCCCGCTCGGGCGAGCTTGGGCCGGTGAAGCGTCCCGGCGCCTCCGGTGCCGTAATACCCTGGGCCGGTGGCGCTCCGTCCCCAGGTCGAGCCCGCCCTGGTCCCAGCCCTGCCCGACCGCCGGAAGGCGCTGCGCAGCTCGCGCGCCGTGGTCTCGCCGGGGCCGCACTCCGTCACCCTCAGCCACGGTTCGACCTTCCTGGTCTGCGATCACGACGGCTCGATCCGCCCCCGGTCGGCGGCCTCCTCCGGGGTGTATTCGGATGACACCCGCTTCGTCTCGCGGCACGAGATCTTTCTGAACGACCGCCCCCTGACGTGTTTGGCGGCGGCCCGGCTCAGCTTTCGTCACGCCCGCTGGACCTACACCGCCAGCGCGCTGCCCTCGCCGGAGGGACGCGAGGGGAGCGGGCGGGTGACGGTGACCCTCGACCGCGTCATCAGCGCAAGGAGGCTGCGCGAGGACTACAGCGTCCGAGCCTACGGGCGGGTCCCGCCCACCATGCTCCAGCTCCAGCTCGAATCCGATTTCGCCGACCTCTTCGAGGTCAGGACGGCGAGGTGGCAGCGCCGCGCCGGCGTCAACACGAGCTGGACCGGCGGCTTCCGGCTCGAGACCCGCTACGAGCGGGAGGACTTCGTACGCCGTTGCCTCGTCCGGATGGTCTCCCACGACCGCTCCGCGACCTACGCCAGCGGGATGCTGCGCTTTCCGATCGAGCGGTGGCACGACGGCGAGTGGAGGGTCACCCTCCAGTACGACCTGCTCACGGCGGCGCGGACGCGACCTCCCCTCCGGCCTCCCCGGGCGCCCGAGCACGACCTCTCCGACCGGGCGGAGCGTCTGCGGCGGCGCTGGCATCGGACCGTGGCCCGGGTCGATTCCACCGACCTTCGGCTCCGGCTCGCCTTCGACCAGGCGCTCGAGGACTTCGCCGCCCTGCGCCTCTACGACCTCGACCTCTCCGCCGATGTCTGGGTCCCTGCCGCCGGCATCCCCTGGTACGTGGCGGTCTTCGGGCGGGACTCGATCATCGCCTCGCTGCAGGCGCTGCCCGTCCATCCGCTCTTCGCGATCGGGACCCTCCAGAAGCTGGGCCAGTGGCAGGCCCGCGAGCTGGACCCGGAGCGGGACGCCGAGCCTGGCAAGATCAGCCACGAGATGCGGGTGGGGGAGTGGGCCCACTTCCACACGGTTCCCCATTCGCCCTACTACGGGACCGCGGACGCCACCCCTCTCTACCTGCTGCTGCTTGGGGAGACCTACCGCTGGTTGGGCGACCCGGGGCCGCTGCTGCGGCTCCGCGAAGTGGCCATCCGCTGCCTGGAGTGGATCGACGGCTATGGCGACCGCGACGGAGACGGGCTGCAGGAGTACGCCCCGCTGACTCCGTCGGGCTACCGCAACCAGTGCTGGCGCGATGCCAGCGACGGCGTCCTCGATGAGCAGGGCGGGAATCCACCGCACCCGATCGGGACCTGCGAGATGCAGGCCTACGTGTACGCCGCCAAGCTGGCCATGGCCGGCCTCTTCGAGGCGTGGGATGACGGAGCCCGCGCCGCGCAACTGCGTCAGCAGGCCGGCGAGCTGCGGCGTCGCTTCATGGAGAGCTACTGGATGGCCGACGAGAGCACGGTGGCCTTCGCCCTGGATGGTGAGAAGCGCCAGGTGCGCACCGCGACCTCCAACCCGGGCCACTGTCTCTGGCTGGGGATCCTGGGCGGAGCGGCCGCCCAGTCAGCGGCCGAGCGCCTGATGCGGCCCGACCTCTTCTCCGGCTTCGGGCTCCGCACCCTCTCCAGCGGGCACCCCAGCTACGACCCGCACTCGTACCAGCGGGGCTCGGTGTGGCCGCACGACACCATGATCGCGGCGGCGGGGATGCGGCGCTGCGGCCGGGACCAGGATGCCTGGAAGCTGATCGACGGCGTGCTCGCCGCCGCCGCATCGCTGGAGGGCTTCCAGCTGCCCGAGCTCTTCGCCGGTCTCCGGCGGCGGCCGCCTGACACCCCCGTGCCCTATGAGCAGGCCAACGTTCCTCAGGCCTGGGCCGCGGGGGCGGTCTTCCAGGCGGTGCGCATCCTGCTCGGCCTCGAACCCGACGTGCCGGCAGGCCGCCTCTACCTCCACCCCGCGCTTCCACCCTGGTGCCCGGAGCTGGTGCTCGACAACGTCAGGGTTGGGGACCGGAGACTTCGCATCGCGGCCCGGCGCCGGGCCGACGGCACCTCGGACGTCGACCTGGGTGGCCAGGTCGGGCATCTGCAGGTGGTCCAGGGCCCACCCCCCTGGTGGAACGACCAAGAGGCCTAGCGCGCTGCACTAGTTGCTGGCGGTGAGTGTCTCCCCGCGGCCGCGGAGCGGGCGGAGCCAGGCGGCGGGACGGGACCCGTCCGCGGCCGCCCCCCGGCCTTTCCCGGCGGGCGTCCCGAGGGCCATCGCCGCGCCGGCGGTGTCGAGGGCCCGGGCGTAGGCGTCCACGTATCCGGCGGCCATTCGGCGAGGGTGGAAGCGCAGGCGCGCATGGCGCGCGCAGCGCCCACGATCGATGGCCACCGCCGAGCCGGTGGCCGCGACCATCGCGTCCACGTCGGGCACCAGGAAGCCGGTGGTCCCCTCGCTGACCAGCTCCGGGGCCGCTCCGCGGGGAAAGGCGATCACCGGCGTTCCGCTGCACATCGCCTCGGCCATGTACAGACCGAAGGGCTCCTCCCACTGCAGAGGGGCGAGCAGCGCCGTCGCGCCCGCCAGCAGCCGGGCCTTCCGCTCCCCGGCGACGTTGGGGATGTGGATCACCCGGTCGCCGTCGATGCCAGGGGCGATCCGCGTCTCGTAGTACTCGCGACCCTCGGCGGTGGCCTCCACCTTCCCGGCCAGGACCAGGCGAAGCCCGCTGCGCCGAGCTACCTCGAGGGCGACGTGCTGCCCCTTGTCGGGGCAGATCCGAGCCAGTGAGAGCAGATAGGGCTGGTCCCGGTCAGGCGAGTGCCCTACCGCCAAGTTGTCGACGTCCACCGCGTTGTGGACCACCGCCACCCAGGGGAGCCCGGCCCCCGACTCGCGCTGGGCCTGGCTGATGGCGGTGAGCGCGACCCGATCGCCGAGGCTGTCGAGGAAGGTTCGCGCCGGCTCGATGAGCGGACCGTGCACGGTGTGAAGCACCGGTGCCGGCGCCCGCAGCGCCAGGCCGAGCAGGACGGCCTGGCCGCCGTGGTCGTGGATGACGTCGAATCTCCCCATCGAGCAGAGGCGGTCCAGCACCCGGGCGGCGTAGGTCAGGTCCCGGACCTGCTGCTCCGGGCGTCCCAGCGCCTCGGCCCACTCCCGGAGCGCGATCGGATGGGTCGCCAGCCGCGACCCCTGCACCCCAAACAGGACGACGTCGTGCCCCCGCGCCCGCAGCTCCCGGGCCAGCAGGCCCACGACCAGCTCGGTGCCGCCGTATCCGTCCGGGGGCACGGGGTACCAGGGTGGGGCGATCAGGGCGATCCGAAGCCGGCCTCGAGACATGCCAGTTCCTGTGCTCGTTGGTCGGGTGGGGGCCGATGAAGCGGGGTCCCCCCGCCGGGAGCGCGGAGTAGCCGTGAGCTCGGGAGCGCTCGCCACCGCCCCACTTCCCCTGCGTGGGGACATCATAGGCCGAGGCCCCCAACCGGTGCCCTGATTGGCCATTTGGGCCCAGCGCTCATGTACGACTTGATGAGGCCGAGCTGGCGGTAACTCTGTCTGCGACAGATGTGATACTCTCCCCGGCATGCGCGCGCTCTCGACCCCGTCGCTGGCAGCCGGCCTCAGCAGCACGCTGAGCAGGCTTCGGCGATCGCTGAATCGCCGGGTGCGGGCCGCCATCGGGGTCCCGCCGCTGCCCGAAGCCCAGCTCGAGGTCCTCCGCCTCGTCCAGCGCAGGCCCGCCACCAGCATCCACGACGCGGCGCGCGAGCTGGGGGTCGCCTCCAACACCGTCAGCACCCTGGTCCACCGGCTGACCGAGGCCGGGCTCATCGAACGGGAGGCGGACCCGGCGGACGGGCGGGTGGCGCGCCTCAGCCTCACCCCTGCCGCGGCCCGCCGGCTCGAGACCTGGCGCAACCGGCGCCACGAGATCCTGACCGGTCTGCTCCGCAGCTTCGGGGAGGATGACCTGGAGAGTCTGGCCACCGCCCTTCCAGTGCTGGAGCGGCTGGTGACCCTGCTCGAGTCGGAGCCGGATGGTGGCGACGGCCGCGTTCTCCCCGCCTGGGAGGCGCCCGATGGAGCTTGAGCTGGCGGACGGTGCCGCGCCCGTCGTGGAGGCCATCCGACCCGTCGCCTGCTCGGACCTGCGGGTCAGCTTCGGCACCGTCAAGGCGGTGGCGGGCATCTCCTTCTCGATCGCGCCGGGCGAGGTCTTTGCCCTTCTCGGCCCCAACGGCGCCGGCAAGACCACCACCATCCGGGTGCTGACCACGCTGCTTCCGGCCGACTCCGGTGAGGTCACCGTGTTCGGTCATGACGTGCGCCGCGAGGCGATGCTCGTCCGCCATCTCATCGGCTACCTGCCCCAGCAGCTCTCCGCCGATTTCCAGCTCACCGGGTACGAGAACGTCTGGCTCTTCGCGCGGCTCTTCGACCTGCCTCGCCGCGAGCGTGAGCACCGGGTTCGCGAGGTCCTGACGTCGATGGGGCTCGACGACGTCCGTGATCGCCTGGTCCGGACCTACTCCGGAGGCATGGTCCGCCGCCTCGAGCTGGCCCAGGCGCTGGTGAACCGCCCCGCGCTCCTGGTTCTCGACGAGCCCACCATCGGCCTGGACCCTCTGGCCCGTGGCGACGTCTGGGAGCGGGTCCATGAGCTCCGCCGGGAGACCGGGATGACGGTGCTGCTCACCACCCACTACATGGATGAGGCCGACACCCTCTGCGACCGCGTCGCCCTGATGCACCACGGACGCATCCGCGCCGAGGGCACCCCCCAGCAGCTCAAGGCTGCGCTCGGCCCTCGGGCCACCCTGGACGACGTCTTCCGCCACCACGTCGGCGCCGCCATCGAGGACGAGGAGCGGGAAGGAGGAGGCCGCGATGTCCGCAGCACGCGTCGCACCGCGCAGCGTCTCGGCTGAGCCGGAGATCCCGGTCGCCGCGGTCCCGCCCTGGTGGCGGCTCTACCCCAGCCGCATCCTCACTTTCTGGCTGGTCGAGCTGCGCAAGATCCGCCACGACCGCACTGAGCTGTACACCCGAGCCGTCCAGCCCGTCCTCTGGCTGCTCATCTTCGGCGAGACCTTCAGCCGGATCCGGGCCATCCCCACTCCGCCGGGGATCAGCTATCTGGCCTACCTGTCGCCCGGGATCATGGCCCAGTCGGCTCTTTTCATCGCCATCTTCTTCGGCATCCAGATCATCTGGGAGCGGGACTCGGGGATCCTCACCAAGCTGATGGCGACCCCCACGCCCCGGCTCGCCCTGATCAGCGGCAAGGCGTTCGCCGCCGGGGTGCGATCGGTCTCTCAGGTGGTGGTGGTCCTGGTGCTGTCGGCGATCCTCCAGATCCGTTTCGACTGGGCTCCCTGGAAGCTCCTGGGCGCCGCCGCCATCGTGGTGCTGGGCGCCGCCTTCTTCTCCTGCCTCTCCATGACCATCGCCGGGATCGTGCTCCACCGCGACCGGCTGATGGGCTTCGGGCAGATGATCACCATGCCGCTGTTCTTCGCCTCCAACGCCCTCTATCCGGTCAAGGTGATGCCGGGGTGGTTGCAGGGGCTGAGCGCGGTCAACCCGATGAGCTACGAGGTCGACGCCCTCCGCGGCTTCCTGCTCGGAACCTCCAGCAATCTGGGACTGGACTTCGCGATCCTGGTGGTGGCCGTGGTCGTCGGAGTGGCCGCCTCCGCCGCCCTCCTGCCCCGGCTCGCCCGCTGACCGGGGCCTCGACACCGGCCCGAGGCGCCCGCCATCAGGTCAGCGGCGCGCCAGAGCCTCCGGTCGATTCCAGGACGATGGCGACCAGGCCGAGGAGGGCCAGCGCACCGCCGGCGAGCGGCAGCCAGCGCAGTCCGGCGGTGGACAGCACGGCGCCGCCGACCAGGGGGCCGGTCGCGATCCCGATGTTGAAGGAGGCGGAGTACCACGCCGAGGCGATGTCGGTGCGTCTCGGGGCGACCACCAGCACGTGGCTCTGGAAGGACAGCGCGGCCCCGGACAGGCCGACTCCGGCAAAGGTCTGCAGCACCACCGCGGCGGCTCCCGCGCCGCCCGCCGCGAAGAGCACGAGCAGCGCCGCCGACAGCACGGCGACTGCGCCCACCCGGGTCAGCCTCGGGCGGCGGTCGATCAGCAGCCCGGTGACGGCGACGCCGATAGCGTCGGCGACGCCCACCAGCAGGAGGACGGGGGCGATCGCCCGGAGGGGCAGGCCGCTCACCCGGGTCAGGTACTCGGTGACGTAGGTGTAGGCGGTGAAGGACCCAGCCACGCAGAGGATGGTGGCGGCGATGGTCAGACCGTAGCGGCGGCGGTCCGGCTGGCTGCCTCGCGCCGCCGCCTCCTCGTGGAGCGCAGTCGCGGGGAGGAGCAGCGACAGCGCGGCGACATCGATGGCACCGAGGCCGGAGAGGGCGGCGAAGGCCAGCCGCCAGCCCGCCTGCTGGCCGATCCAGGTCGCCGCCGGCACCCCCAGGATCAGGGCCATCGAGCTGCCCACGAAAACCCCGGCCACCGCCCGCCCGCGCCGGCTCGGGGGGACCATGCCGGCAGCCACTACCGCGACGATCGACCAGAACACCGCCTGGGCGAGGGCGGTCACCACCCGGGCCGCGACCAGCCACGGGTAGCCGGGCGACCCCGCTGCGGCGAGTGTTCCCAGGACGAAGATCGCCGCCAGCCCACCCATCAGGGAGCGGCGGGGAAGCCGGCGGGTGAGGCGGGTCAGCGGGGCGGAGACCGCGACCACCACCAGGGCGTAGACGGTGACCAGGGCCCCGGTGGTCGAGACCGAGGTGCGCAGACCAGCGGCGAGCTGGGGGAGCAGTCCCACCGGGAGGGTCTCGCCGGTGACGAAGCAGAAGGCGGCGCCGCCCAGGGCGGCGACGGCGGCCACCGACCCCGCCCCGCTTCCGCCGCGGGGCGCTTTCCCCGTCTCGGGGACGGCATGGGCCGCCCCCTCGCCCAACCTCTGCGCGCCTGCCCTGGTCACGTTCGCGTCCCCCGTTGCGCAACGGCGGAGGGTCGGAGTCTCGGCCGAGAAGCTGGGGAAGCTTGCCGCGAGAGGGTGCCGGAGCACCTCCGGGGTGGCTCCGAGCCGCCGGTGGCCCGACCGCGCAGGGTACTGGAGAAACGGTGGTGTGGCCCGCTGATGATCTCGCCGGCCGAGACGGCGCTGGTCGCCGGCCGTCCCGGTGCCGGGTGTACCCTGCGCGGGTGACGCAGACCGCCTCCCGTACCGCCAGCGACGCTGCCACCCGCCGCGAGCAGTCCTGGGTCTTCTTCGACGGCGAGTTCCGCCGCTA
>DASPQV010000008.1:0-119795 GCA_035624785.1 Binatia bacterium
TCACCCGCTCGCTGAGCCGGCCACCGGTGCTGACCCGCCGGGAGCGGGCGGTGCTGGAGGCCCTGTGCCGGCCGGTCGCCGTCGGCGACATGTTCACCGAGCCGGCCTCGGTTCGCCAGATGGCAGCGAGCCTCAGGGTCACCGAGACGGCGGTGAAGTACCACCTCACCAACCTGTACCTGAAGTTCGGGATCCCGGAGGGCGACGAGCGCCGGCGGGTCCGCCTTGCCAACGAGGCGCTGCAGCGCGGCGCGGTCGTGCTCTCCGAGATGGTGGCCGGAAGGACAGCGGCCACGCCTCCGCTTCGTGTCCGCCAGCAGCCGATCACCCAGGCCGGCCACTGAGAGTCCGGTTCTGGGGCGGTGAGGGGCCAGCTCCGCCTACCGGCCCGCGGCCGCCTGCCGAGGCACCGCGGCCCCCTCTGCGGCCACCCGCACCGCGGCGATGAACGCTGCCGCTGACCGTGGCCGCCTATCGGGGTCCGTCGCCAGCCCCGCCTTGAAGGCTATCTCGAGCGCCCTGGCCGAGCCGCCTGCGATGGCGGTCCAGTCTGGGGGCTCACCGAGCCGCGGAGGGCGCCCCACCAGGAGGGCATAGGTGGTGGCGGCCAGGCCGAAGATGTCGGACGCCGGGGTCGGCGAGGCGCCGGCCAGAACCTCAGGCGCCATGAACCCGGGGCTGCCCACCGCGCCGCCGTCGCGGATCCGGGGGTCGGCGCTGTCCCTGCGCTGGGAGATCCCGAAGTCGACGAGGACCGCCCGCTGCGCGGACAGCGAGCTGACGATCACGTTGCTCGGCTTGACGTCGCTGTGGACGATTGCCGGCGACTGCTGGTGGAGGAGGTCGAGCACGTCGGCGACCTGGCCCATCCAGTTGAGCACGGCGTCGAGCGGCAGCCCGGGGGTGCCCTGCTCGCTGAGCAGCCGGTCCAGCGGGGTGCCGTCGATCCAGTCCATGACCAGGTAGTAGCGATCACCGCTGATGAAGTCCTCGCGGACCACGCTGGCGTTGGGGTTCGGGGTCATTCGGAGGAGCACGCTCGCCTCGTTGAGGATCTCCCGACGGCGGGTGGCGTCGCCGGGGTCGATGCAGCGGACCTTGATGGCCACCTGGCGCGAGTGCAGGTGATCCAGGGCACGGAGCACCTGCCCCTCGCCGCCGCTCCCGATCACCTCGAGGATCTCGTAGCGCCCGCGGAGCCGGCGCCGCCCGCCATGGTGCCCGAGGCTCGCTGCGGCTGCCCGGTGGCCCACGGCGGTCTCCATGCCGCCGGCGAGCGCCGCCGGTCCTGGGTTCCGCCTCCCCATGGTCACCACCCGTGCTGCCACACGCCGGTATCGCGACGGGCCCAGCCCGACCAGGCCGGCGCCGGGCGAGACTGCGCCGCTTGGCACCGGGCCTGGAACGGACCCGCGGCCCCGCCAGACCATGAGCCCGGCCAATGCCACGGCGCCGAGCACCAGGGCGCTGGCTGGGAGCAGCCACGACCAGTCGAAGGGGCCCGCAGCGGGACCCGCCGACTCGCTCGCCACGATCCCCATGACCCAGCCAGGAAGGAGCACGTGATCGTAGCCGGCCACCATGTCCAGCCCGCCGGCCGTCCAGGCGGTGGTTCCCGATCCGCCGGAAAGGGCTGCGGTCACGGCCGGGGAATTGGCCCGCCGGCTCAGCGCGCCGTCAGCGATCATCGAGGCATCGGTCAGCCCGGCGTGGAGGGTTGTGGTCATCGTCGAGCTGTACAAGAGGACCCCCCCCGGCAGCACCACCTCCACCGTCGCCCCAGCGGAGCCACCGGCGAAGCTCAGCAGGTTGGCGACCTGGCTCGCCTGGAGGGCCCCGACCAGGACACCGTTGAAGCTGCCCGTGGTGGCAAGCCTGGCGACATACCAGCGCAGGCTGGTCCCACTCCGGTTGATCGGGGTGAGCCGCGGGGTGGCGGTCAGGTCCTGCAGCCACGGTGCGCCGCTGAGGTCCACTCCACTGCCATTGCTGGCCGCGATGACGCGCCCGGAGAGATCGGTCAGCTCGAGAAGCCAGAAGTCGTTGGTGCCGGTCAGCATCGTCTGTAAGCTGGCGGCGAGCGCTGAGGCCGAGACGCCTCTGTCCAGGACGATCGCCGCCGCGTAGTCATCCAGCTCGTAGCCGACCTGGCTCACCCAGGCGGAGAGGCGATTGGTCGCTTCGACCGCGTCGCTGCCCGCTTCACTCTCGGCCACGTCCGCCGACTGCGACCCTGTGGGGAGGGCGCGCACGACGCCGATCCCGCCGCCGGCAAGCAGCAGCACGGCCACTGCGCCCAGCAGCCATCGCCCCAGCAACGGTTCCCAGCCTGGGCGCCGCCGGACCACCTCCCCGCCAGTGGCGACGCGGTTCACCACAAGATCGATTGTAGGGGGGCTGCGGCTGTCAGTCCCGAGCGGACTTGGGCTCAGCCGCCAGCCACCATGGCTCCGTCGGCCTCGTCGTCGGCCGCCTCTGCCCCGACAAGCTCGCCGCGTGCCGCGGGGACCTCGATGTCGAGGACCTGCGGCGCGAACTGCTGCTCGTAGAGCGCGGCGTACAGGCCGCCGAGGCGGAGGAGCTCGTCATGGCTGCCCTGCTCGACCAGCCGGCCGCGGTCGATGACGAAGATCACGTCGGCGGCCAGGATCGTCGAGAGACGGTGGGCGATGGCGATCGTGGTCCGCCCCCTCATCAGCGGGGTGAGGGCGGCCTGGACCAGGCGCTCGCTGGCGGTGTCCAGGGCTGAGGTGGCCTCGTCGAGGATCAGGATCCGCGGCGCTTTCAGGATCACCCGGGCGATGGCGAGGCGCTGCTTCTCGCCGCCCGAGAGCCGGTAGCCGCGCTCTCCCACGATGGTGTCGTAGCCGTCGGCCAGCTCCGCGATCCGCTCGTGGATGAATGCCGCCCGGGAGGCGGCCTCCAGCTCCTCCTGGGTCGCCTCGGGCTTGGCGTAGAGGAGGTTGCGCCGGATGGTGTCATGGAACAGGTACGTCTCCTGGGTGACCATGCCCACCTGCTCGGCGATGGAGGCGAGGGTCAGGTCACGGACATCGTGGCCGTCGAGCCGCACGGTTCCCTCGGTGACGTCGTAGAGCCGCGGGATCAGGTAGGAGATGGTGGTCTTGCCAGCGCCGGTGGGCCCGACGATGGCGGCGAGCTGCCCGGGCCTGACCCGCAGCGAGAGGTCCTCGATGGCCCACGGCCGGGGCGCCTCCTGGTCGGCGTGCTCGTCGCTCCGCTGGGTGGTCAGCTGGGCCGGGTCGTAGCGGAAGTACACGTCGTCCAGCACGATCGAGGCTCCCGCCCGCTGTCCGGGCAGGGGCACGGCGCCCGGCGAGTCGACGATGTCCTGGGGGATGTCCAGATACTCGAAGACCCGTTCGAAGAGGGCCAGCGAGGACTGGATCTCGACCGAGATCTGGAGCATCTGGCCGAGCGGGAAGAAGAGCCGGCTCTGCAGCGTGGTCATGGCGACGATCGTGCCGGGGGTGATCCCGGCCAGGCTGTGGGTGGCGAGCAGGACGACCCCGGCGACCAGGTAGACCAGCGCCGGGGCGCTCGAGAAGAAGATGTTGACCATCGCGAACAGGCCGCGCCCGACCATGGCGCTGCGCACCGACAGGCTGGCCAGGCGGCGGTTCTCGTTGCGGAAGCGCTCCTGCTCCTCGCGCTGGCGGCCGAAGGTCTTGCCCAGCAGGATCCCGGAGATGGAGAGTGTCTCCTGGGTCATGGCGCTGATCTCCGACTTCGACTCCTGGGTGAGCGACACCACCTTGCGCCGGGCGTTGCCCGCCCGGTAGGTGAGGAAGAGGAAGAGCGGCATCATGAACAGGGAGAGCACGGTGAGCTGCCAGCTCAGCACCACCATGGCCACCAGGGTGCTGACCAGGGTCACGCTGTTGGACACGATCGACGAAGCCGTGTCGGTGACCACGGACTGGATCCCGCCGACATCGTTGGTGAACCGCGACTGGATGTCGCCGGTGCGGGTCGAGGTGAAGAAGCGGAGCGACAGCCCCTGCAGATGCTCGTAGAGGAGGTTCCGGAGATCCTCCATCACCCTCTGGCCGATGTTGTTGATGAAGTAGGTCTGGGCGATCCCGAGCAGGCTATTGAACACCGGGATCGCGATCATCAGGGCGCACAGCACGATCAGCCGGGGCAGGTCGGGGGGCAGCAGCTGGCCGTGGGCGCCGACCGGGAAGAGGGCGGTGTCGAAGACCACCTTGATGAGCAGCGGGTTGACCACTCCGACTCCGGAGGTGAAGACGATGAGGGCGACGGTGACCACCACCTGGCCGCGGTGATGGCGGAACAACCCGAGGGCGCGCCGCGCCAGGCGGCGGCTGGGCACCCGCCCCGAGGGCTTGTCGGCGGGGTCGCCGAGCAGCCAGTGGTGACCACCGCGCGGGCCGCCACCCGCTCCGGCCCCGCGCCCCGCGCCGGCCGCCCGCCCCATGCCCGCACCGCGACCGGCGCCCGCGCCGCGGATCATCGGAGCGCACTCGCTCGGCTGGTACCCATCCTGAGGGTCACTGTACCCCCGGCCCGGCCCCGGAGAGCCTCGGCGCCACCCGAGCGAAGCCCAGCGGGGCGAAGCCAGGCGTCATCACCGGTCTCGCCGGTGGCCTCAGGCGAGGCGGCGCGCCTCGTGGTAGACGGCACGGAAGAAGGGACCGCCCCAGAGGCCGACGGACAGGGCCGCTCCGAACAGGACCACGGCGTCGACGCTCTCGCGGCCCTGGCGGGCCCAGTAGACATCCTTCAGGTTGAGCCAGAGGGCGAACTCGTCCAGGGTGACCGCGGACGCCGCCCCGTACATCACCGAGGTGAGCTTGGAGAGGGCGTCCCCGGCGCCGCTCCCGGGTGTTGGGTCACTCCCGTCCCCGTTCTCGCCGGTGCCCACCTGGATCAGCCAGAGGTACCCGGTCCCGAGGAGCCCGGCGATGCCGATGACCAGGTGGTGGACGTGGTGGCCGCCGACCGAGACGTTCCGGAAGGGGCCGATCCGGCGTCTGATCGCATGGGTGATGCCGCGGGTCGCGGCAAAGGCGGTGAAGAAGGCGGCGGAGGAGAGGAAGAGGCGCTCCCGGCGGGGGTCGAGGTGCTGGCGGTAGAGATGGGCGACGCGCTGAGCCGGGACAGGCCGCATCAGCCGAGTCTGCCTCAGCCCGGTGGCCCCCTGCCGGGCGACTGGCTCAGGGGTGGCGGTGCCGGCGCTCCTCATCCTCGAGCCGGCGGTGCACGTCCAGGTAGTTGTGTCCTCGGTAGCGGCTGCGCGGCCGCGGCCGGGTGGGCGGCAGGCCGACCCCCCACCAGAGGACGGCGGCCAGGCCGGCCACCAGCACGATGAAGACGATCAGCGCAACCATCGGCTCACGCACCCTCCGGTGGGCCATCGGCCGACCCGGCCGAGATCAGCATCGGGCTGGCGGAGAGGGCGGGATTCGAACCCGCGGTGGCTCATCACCACACCGCTTTTCGGGAGCGGCACCATCAACCACTCGGACACCTCTCCGGGACCGAGTATACGGACCGCTGCGCGGCTCCCCCGATGCGCCGGAGCGGTGTTAGGCTTCTGACATGCTCCGGCGTGGATGGCCGGGCTGGCGTCCTTGGGGAGATCAGTCGTGAACACCAAGACATCGGCTTTCCTGGCAATGCTCGCCGCGGCGGCGGTCGGCGCCGTGGCCGGCTGTGGGAGTTCGACCTCGAGCCCGAGCTCGGCGCCGTCGAGCAGCTCGTCGTCCAGCAGTAGTGAGTCCAGCGCCCCGGGAGGCGCCACCAGCGCCCCGGCCGCGAGCCAGAGCGGCGGTGGGTCCAGCGTCGCCGCCTGCACTCTGATGTCTCAGTCCGACGCGGCGACCATCACCGGCGACTCGAGCATGACCAACATGTCGAGCAGCGCGGGCGGCACCACCGGCCTCTGCCTGTACGCGGACGTGAGCTCCGGGGCCACCGCTGTGGCCTTCACCGAGCCGGCGCCCGGCGTGAGCACCGCCATCATCGAGGCGGCGCTGGCCCAGCAGGCCAAGAACGGCAGCGGCAACTACCAGACGGTGTCCGGCATCGGTCAGGCCGCCTATTCGGAGACGGACGCCAACGACGCCTACCTCGCCTTCGTCCAGAACAACACGCTGGTGGTCGCGGGTGCCAGCTCGCAGTCGAAGAGCGGGTCGGACCTCCTGAACGCCGTCGAGCAGTGGGCCAAGGGGGTTGTCGGCAGCGTCTGAACCCCTGAGCCCGCAGGCGGCGCGGCCCGACTGGCCTGGTCCGGCCGGGCCCCGGCGCTGCCGTCGAGCGGATCGCGGGCCGGTGACATGGCCGCTCCCGCCACGTGCCCTGGGCCGCCCTCGGAAGCCGGGTAGAATCGGCCCCGGAGCGATCGCCTAGCTGGTCGAGGGCGCCGCACTGGAAATGCGGTAAGCGGGGTCAACTCGCTTCGAGGGTTCGAATCCCTCTCGCTCCGCCATTCTCCGCGGGGACCGCCAGCCGGCAGCCGCCCTCTTCTGGCTCAGCCAGTTGGGGAAGACTCTGTCCACAACCGGTGGCATGCGGGAAGAGGTGCCCCGGGCACACCACAACCACGGCGACCGGCCCCCCGGGGACGGCCACGAGGTGGGCCCCGGCCAGACGGCGTCCGGCGCGGGCGGCCGACCTGGGATGGGGCTCAGCGAGCCCGGTGACGCCTCCACCAGTGCCGCGACTTCCGGTGGAGGAGCTCCTCCAGCTCGTCGATCCTGGCCTGGAGCTCGTGCATGCGGGCCAGCGCCGCCTGGCTGGTCTGCTCCGAGCTCTCCACAGCCGCGGCCTGGTCGTCGAGCCGGGCTTGCAGCTCGTCGTTGCGAGCCAGGGCTGCCTCGGCATTCTTCTCGGCCAGCTCCGACGCGGTCAGCTGCTGGTGGATGACGCCGACCAGCTCCCGCTCCCGCGCGAAGCCGAGCTGCTCCGCCGCCTTGCGCTCGGCGATCTCAACCCGGGCTTGGTCGCGCCACTGGCTGATGCCACGTTCGAGCAGGGCGATCCGGGCGTCCTTCTCGACCAGCAGTTCGCTGAGCCGGGCGATCTCGACCACCTGGTCGATCTCGTGGAGCTGGTGGGGGAGGACGGCGGCATCGAGCGCCAGCTCGACGCCGTGCGGGACTACCGTGGTGGCACGCCGGCCGACGAGCTCGACGATGGGACCGTCGGGAGGTGGGGGCGGCGCCGCCGGTGGGCTCAGAGACGGCCGCTCCGGGGAGAGGCGCTCCGCCTCAGTGGGGTGGGCCTGGACGGCCATGACGAACCTCCTGGTGCGACGTGGAGTGAGATCGAGGTCGGTCCTGAAGCCTACCAGACGCAGACGGGAGTGGCGACAAAACTGCAGATGCGGGGCGGGAGTGGCGTGAGTTGCCAAGGGCCCGAAGCCACCATGGGCTCCGCGCTACGCTGGGCGGATGAGCAACCAGGATCTCGACGCCTACAGCCAGGCCCACCTTGATCGTTTCGTCGGCGAGCTGATCGAGTTCTGCCGCATCCCCTCCATCTCCACCGATCCCGCCCACGCCGGCGACATGCGGCGCAACGCCGAGCACCTCGCCCAGGGGGCTCGCCAGGCCGGGTTCACCACCGCGGAGCTGATCGAGACCGCCGGCCACCCGGCGGTCTACGCGGAGCGCATGGTGGACGCGACCCTGCCCACCGCCTTGATCTACGGTCACCATGACGTCCAGCCTCCCGACCCCCTGGACGAATGGGGCTCGCCTCCCTTCGAACCGGTGGTCGTCGAAGGGGAGCTGCGCTGCCGAGGCTCCGCCGACGACAAGGGCCAGGTGTGGATGCACCTCAAGGCGGTAGAGACGTACCTGCAGGCCCGCGGCGAGCTGCCCCTCAACCTGAAGCTGATCGTCGAAGGGGAGGAGGAGATCTCCTCCCGCCACTTCGAAGAGCTGATCGAGACCCACGCCGAGCAGCTCCGCGCCGACCTGTGCGTGGTCTCCGACACGGCCATGCACGGCCGCGGCCAGCCCTCGCTCTGCGTCGGGCTCCGGGGTGTCGTCGAGCTCGAGGTCGAGGTGACCGGCCCGTCGCTGGACCTGCACTCGGGGGAGTTCGGCGGCGCGGTGCTCAACCCCGCCGAGGCCCTGGTTCGGATCCTCGCGTCCCTTCGTGATCCCAGCACCGGCCGGATCAACGTGCCCGGGTTCTACGACGGGGTGGTCGAGCTGAGCCCGGACGAGCGGGCCCAGATCGCCGCTGCTCCCTTCGAGGAGGTGGCCTTCCGGGAGCTGGCCGGGGGCGTGCCGGCGACCTACGGCGAGAGCGGGTACACCACCACGGAGCGGCGGACGGTGCGTCCCACCCTGGAGATCAACGGCATATTCGGCGGCTACCAGGGGCCGGGCGGGAAGACGATCATCCCGTCCCGCGCGGGGGCGAAGCTCACCTGCCGGCTCGTGCCCCGGCAGCGGCCGGACGATGTCGCCGCCAGGGTCCGGGCGGCCGTCGAGGCCGCTACCCCGGAGGCGGTGAGGAGCACGGTCAGGGTGGGTGGGGGCAGCCATCCGGTGGTCACGCCCACGGATCACCCCGGGGTGCGCTCGGCGGCCCGGGCGATGCGCGACGTGTTCGGGGCGGAGCCGTACCTCACCCGCGAGGGAGGGTCGATCCACCCGGTCGAGATGTTCGACCGCCGGCTCGGCCTGCCCACGGTGCTGGTGGGGCTGGGACTTCCGGACGATCGCATCCACGCGCCCAACGAGAAGTTCGACCTGGGGCAGTACAGCGCCGGGATCAGGGTGCTGACGCGGCTCTGGGAGGACCTGGCCCGCAGCCTGCCGCGGCCAGACCCCGCCACCCGCTGACCCGCGGGCGGAGCGGCCGGCATCGGGGAACCGGCCATCGGAACGCCACCCGCGCCAGGGTCCGGCATCCCGCCGGATATCAGCGGGCACGGCTATGCTCCGGGCGTCATGCGGTCGATGGGAAGGCCCGAGCGATGAGCGCGCAGCCTCCGGAGATGACGCCTCCCGGGCAGCCGCAGTACCCCCAGCAAGCAGGGGGCGCCGGGCCGGGCGGATACCCGAGCTACCCGGGCTACCCGGGATACCCGGGTCCCCCCTACCCTGCGTATTCCAGCTACCCGGGGTACCGGGACTACTCACTGCAGCACTACGCCTTCCCGAGACCGCCGGGCCCAGCTCAGGGGCTGGAGTACGCGACCTTCTGGCGGCGGTTCGGCGGCTATCTGCTCGATGGCGTGGTGGTGGGGATCCCCTACTCGGTCGCCCTGGGTTTCCTCGTCTTCCCCTCGCTCATCAACTACGTCAACCAGCAGGTCGCCAACGCCCAGGGCGGCGCCACCACGGTGGGGCCGATCACCGTGCCGACCAGCCTCGCTCAGATCGTTCCCTTGACCAACCTGCTGGTCGCCGCCGCGGTCGGGGTGGTCCTCTACGCCCTGTACTTCGGGGTGCTGGTGAGCGCCTGGGGGAGGACGGTGGGCCAGGCCGCGGTCGGGGTCTCGGTGGTTCGGGAGGAGAATGCCGCCGCGCCGCTTCCCATCGGCCGCGCCCTGGTCCGATCGGTGATCTGGTGGGCGGTTCCCGCGGTGGTCTTCCTGCCTTACATCGGCGACCTGATCTCGTTGGTCGTACTGCTCGCCCTTCTCTGGGTCGCCTGGGACCCTCGCAAGCAGGGCCTTCACGACAAGCTCGGACATGCCTTCGTGGTGAGGCGGGCGCCCGTCCTCCCCGCTCTCGGCTACGGACCGGTTCCCTACCCCTATGCGCAGCCAGGGCCGCCCCCTCCGTGGCGGCCGTAGCCATCTCCTGAGGACGGCCTGCGAGGGCGCCCGAAGCCGCTGCGCCGCGGCGGCTGCGCCAGCCCGGCGGCTATGCTCCCGGGCCATGACCTTCATCGAATCGATCTCCGCCCAGGAGGTCCTCGACTCGCGGGGCAACCCGACGGTCGAGGTCCATGTCGAGCTGGCCAGCGGCTGGACCGGGGATGCCCTCGTCCCCAGCGGGGCCAGCACCGGCATCCACGAGGCCGTCGAGCTGCGCGACGGCGATCCCAAGCGCTACGGGGGCAAGGGCGTGTTGAACGCGGTCAGCAATGTCTCCGAGGTGATCGCCCCCGAGCTCATCGGCCTCGACGCCCTGGACCAGGCCGCCATCGATGCCCGGCTCAGGGAGCTGGATGGCACCGAGAACAAGGGCCGCCTGGGAGCCAACGCCCTCCTCGGCGTCAGCCTCGCCTGCTGCCGCGCCGCCTGCGAGTCGACGGGCCTCCCCCTCTATCGCTACCTCGGCGGGGTGGGGGCGGTGACCCTCCCGGTGCCCCAGTTCAACGTCCTCAACGGCGGCGCCCACGCCCAGACCTCGGTCGACTTCCAGGAGTTCATGTTCCTGCCCCTCGGCCTGCCCAGCTTCGCCGAGGCACTCCGGGCGGGCAGCGAGTGCTTCCATGCCCTCCGCGGCGTGCTGAAGGGCAGGGGACTGCACACCGGCCAGGGCGATGAGGGTGGCTTCGCCCCCTCGCTGGGGCGCAACGAGGAGGCCGTCGAGCTCCTCGTGGAGGCGATCTCCAAGGCCGGCTACACGCCGGGGGAGCAGGTCGGCATCGGCCTCGACCCGGCCGTGTCCGGGCTCTACCACGACGGCCGCTACGTCCTCAAGGGAGAGGGCAGGGAGCTCGACTCCGCGGGCATGGTCGACCTCTGGGGGTCCTGGCTCGACCGCTATCCCATCGTCTCGCTGGAGGACGGGATGGCCGAGGAGGACTGGGAGGGCTGGCAACTCCTGACCAAGCGACTGGGTGACCGGGTTCAGCTCGTCGGCGACGACAACTTCGTCACCAATCCGAAGTTGCTCCAGAAGGGGATCGACCTCGGGGCGGCCAACGCGGTGCTGATCAAGCTCAACCAGATCGGCACCCTGAGCGAGACCCTGGAGACCATCGCCCTGGGCCGCGCCCACGGCTACAACCCGGTGGTCAGCCACCGGAGCGGTGAGACCGAGGACACGTTCATCGCCGACTTCGTGGTCGCCATCAACGGTGGTCAGATCAAGACGGGAGCCCCGTCCCGTTCGGAGCGGGTTGCCAAGTACAACCGGCTGCTCCGGATCGAGAGGGAGCTGGGCGCGGCCGCGGTGTACGCCGGTCCATCCGCGCTGCCCCGAGCCTCGAAGGCACCGGTCGCCGCCGCGTGAGCCCGCCGGCGAGCCGCCCTGGCCCATGACCAGACCCAGCCCGGAGACGGTCGCGGCCCGGGCCGGCACACCGGCGCCGGCGCCCGGAGGCACCCCCCTCGTGGAGGCCATATCGCTCGCCGCCGTCGACTCCTACCCAGACGTGGCCGACCTCGACGGCGTGATGTCGACCGGCCGGCGTGGCTACCGGCGCTTCGATAACCCGAGCGTCGATCGTCTCCAGGAGGCAATGTCGGCGCTGGAAGGGTGGGCCCTGTCCGAGCCCCCGGTCTGCCGGCTCACCGCCAGCGGGCAGGCCGCCCTGCTCCTGGCCGTCTCCGGCATGGTGGAGGCTGGCCGGCGGAAGGTGGCGCTGCTTCGCCCCTGCTACGGGGGGAGCGAGAGCCTCCTTGCCGGTCCCCTCGCCACCCTCGGGGTGGAGCCGGTCGTCATCGACCTGCCGCTGCCGGGGGAGATCGCTCACCAGCTCGACCGCTTGGAGGCGATGCTCGACGGCACGGTGGCCTGTGTGGTGGCCGAGGTCATCGGCAACCCGCTCATCGGGCTCCTGGACCTGCCCCGTCTCGTCGACATCTGCCGTGACGCCGGGGTCGCCTCGGTGATCGACAGCACGTTCACCACACCGTTCCTGCTGCGCCCATTCGACCTGGGTGCGGACGCCGTCTTCCACAGCCTGAGCAAGCAGCTCTCGGGCCACTCCGACGTCATCGGCGGAGCCCTGCTCGTCCGCGCCGGTCACCCGGCCGCGGCGCGGCTGGATGGCCTCTCGCGCGACGTGGGCGCGGTGATGTCGCCCTTCGACGCCTTTCTCAGCCTGAGGGGGTTGCGCACCGCGGGGCTCCGGGTGGCCCGGGGGTCGGCCAACGCCGCCGCCCTTGCGGAGGTCGCCGGCCGCCACCCGGCGGTCGCCGCCGTGCACTATCCGGGCCGGCGCGGGCCTGAGGACGAGGCGCTGGCCACCCGGCTCCTGCCCCGGGGCCGCGGCTCGATGCTGTCCCTGGACCTGGGCAGCCGCGAGGCGGTCGACCGGCTGCTCGAGGCGCTCCCCGAGGTGCGGCTGGCGCCGTCGCTGGGCGACGTGGCCACCACGGCGAGCCACCCGGGGGTCAGCTCCCATCGCGGCCTGACCACGGAGCAGCGCCGAGCCCTGGGGATCGGCGACGGGCTGATCAGGATCTCGCTCGGCATCGAGGCGACCGAGGACCTGACCGCCGAGCTGCAGGCTGCGCTGGACACAGTGGCGGCCAGGGCACCCGGCGGAGGTGGCCGGATGAACCGGGAAGGTGCTTCCGGGCCGGTGATCTAGGATGGGCGGCAGCAGGGCACCGAGGAGCCAACCCACATGACCATCATCCGGCTCGTCAACGGATCGGACGCCGCCGTCAAGCTGACCGTCGAGGAGACCCTGGCCGCGCTCCGGTCGGGGGGGAGCCAGGACGACTTCGTCGAGCTGGCGGGGGAGGAGGGGCCGGTATACCTCCGTCCCAGCGGCGTCATCGCCGTCTTCGGCGACACCCATCGGGGTAGTGCCGGCTTCCGGGTCAGCGTCGCCGAGGAAGCCGCCGGCTGAGCTCGAGGCGGGGGTATGCGGAGGCAGAGCCCCCGCATGGCGGATCCGGGCGCTGAGCCCGCGGCGGGGGTATGCGCGAGCCAAGCCCGCGCATGGCGGATCGGGCGCTGAGCTCGAGGCGGGGGTATGCGGGGGCAGAGCCCGCGCATGGCGGATCCGAGCACTGAGCCCGCGGCGGGGGTATGCGGGGGCAGAGCCCGCGCATGGCGCACCGAGCACTGAGCCCGCCGCGGGGGTATGCGGGGGCCGAGCCCGCGCATGGCGGATCTGAGCACTGAGCCCGCCGCGGGGGTATGCGGGGGCAGAGCCCCCGCATGGCGGATCGGGCGCTGAGCTCGCCGCGGGGGTATGCGGGGGCAGAGCCCCCACATGGCGGATCCGGGCACTGAGCCCGCCGCGGGGGTATGCGGGGGCAGAGCCCCCGCATGAATAATGGGCCACATGGCGGGGACAGAGCCCAAGCTGGCGGTGGTGCGCCCGCCGATCGAGGACAACCTGCTGGACCTCATCGGCAACACGCCGCTGCTGCGCATCCGCATGTTCGAGGACGAGCTTCCCGAACTCCGCGTCTATGCCAAGGCCGAGTACCTGAACCCCGGCGGTTCGGTCAAGGACCGGCCGGCCCTGCGGATGATCACCGAGGCGGAGCGGACCGGCCGGCTGACCACGGGACGGGTGATCCTCGAAGCCACCAGCGGCAACACCGGGGTGGCCATGGCGATGATCGGCGCCGCCCGGGGACACCCGGTGCACCTGGTGATGCCCCGCAACGTCAGCATGGAGCGGCGCGCCCTGGTGCATGCCTACGGAGCCGAGGTCACCTACAGCGATCCCATGGAGGGAAGCGACGGGGCCATCCGCCTGTGCCGCGAACTGGTGGCCCAGGATCCCGATCGCTACTTCCTGCCCGACCAGTACAACAACCCGGAGAACTGGCTCTCCCATTACCACGGCACCGCCAACGAGATCTGGCAGCAGACCCAGGGCACGGTGACCCACCTGGTGGCGGCGCTGGGCACCAGCGGCACCTTCGTAGGGACCGGGCGCAGGCTGCGGGAGCTGAACCCGCGGGTCAGGCTCTACAGCGTGCAGCCGGAGTCGCCCTGGCACGGTCTCGAGGGCCTCAAGCACATGGAGACCGCGATCGTTCCGGGCATCTATGACCCGAACCTGGCGGACGCCGACCTGGGCTCACCGACTGAGGAGGCCTACGCGCTGGCACGCCGGCTGGCGGCATCGGAGGGCATCCTGGTCGGGCATTCGAGCGGCGCCAACCTCTGGGGGGTGCGCGAGATCGGCCGGCAGATCGGGCGTGGGGTGGTCGTGACCATCCTCTGCGACAGCGGTGACCGCTACGTCAGCAGCCCGCTCTACGGGGTGACGCCGCCGTGAGGGTCCGCTCCGTGCGCATCGCCGAGGAGGCGGTGGCGGCCATCCGCCGGCTGGGCACCTCCGCGTACCCCGACGAGGGCTGCGGCGTGCTGGTGGGAAGCTACGATTCAGAGGCCGTTTCCGTGGTTGAGGCCACCTCTGGCCGCAACCTGTGGACCGAGCGGTCGCGGGACCGCTACGATCTCGACCCCGCCGACATCCAGCGGGCCGACCGCGAGGCCCGGGCCCGAGGCCTTGACGTGGTCGGCTTCTGGCACAGCCATCCCGACCACCCGGCCCGGCCCTCCCAGTTCGACTCGGACCGCGCCTGGGCGGAGTACGCCTACCTGATCGTGAACAGCACGGCCTCCGGCACCGGTGAGCTCAACGCCTTCAGCCTGGCTGGGGAAGGGGAGGGCCTCCACCCGGTCGAGCTGACCGTGAAGGGGGTGTGATCGTGCCCGGGGGGACCGTTCGAACCCGGCGCGCCCGCCGTCGTGGCGTCGATCCCAGCCTGGGCCCGCCGAGCGGCATCGTCGCCATCGTGGGGCGGCCCAACGTGGGCAAGTCGACCCTTTTCAACCGCCTCACCGGGGAACGGCGGGCGATCGTCGACGAGACCGCAGGTCTGACCCGGGACCGGCTCTACGGGATCGCGGAGTGGCGAGGCCGCCGCTTCACGGTCGTCGACACCGCCGGCCTGGACCCGCGGCCGGCGCTCCAGGAGCCGGGGATCGCCGAGCTGGCTCGGGGCACCCAGGAGCAGGCTCGGATGGCGATTGCCGAGGCGGACCTCTGCGTCTTCATGGTCGACGTGCGCGCCGGGCTCACCGCCCTGGACGAGGACGTGGCCGCCATCCTCCGCGCCGGCGGCAGCCCGGTGCTGCTCGCCGGCAACAAGGCGGACTCGCCGGTGGACCCGTACTTCGCCCACGAGCTGCACCGCCTGGGCCTGGGCGAGCCCCGCCTCATCTCAGCCCTCTCCGGGACCGACACCGGGGACCTGCTCGACGAGGTGGTGGCCCGGCTGCCCCCGCCCGGGGACGAGCCGGAGGAGCAGCTCGACGAGATGCGGGTCGCCATCGTGGGCCGGCCCAACGTCGGGAAATCCTCACTCCTCAACGCCCTGGTCGGGGAGGAGCGGGCCCTGGTCTCCCCGGTCGCCGGCACTACCCGCGACGCCGTGGACACCGTGGTGGAGCATCGCGGCCGTCGGCTTCGCCTGGTCGACACCGCCGGCATCCGCCGCCCCGGCGCGGTCAGCAGCGACATCGAGCACTACAGCCTGCTCCGGGCAATGCGCGCCCTGGAGCGCAGCGACGTCGCCCTGGTCGTGATCGACACCTCGGAGGGGGTGGTGGCCCAGGACCGGCACGTCGCCGGCTACGCGGCGGAGGCCGGCAAGGGCGTGGTCGTGGTCGCCAACAAGTGGGACCTGGTTCCCGGGGAGGACCGCGCCGACCCCGGCACCCTGAAGCGGATCGCGGCCGCATTCGACTTCGTCCCCGGGGTGCCGGTGCTCGCCGTGAGCGCGCTCCAGGGCCGCAACCTCGGCAGGGTGCTGGACACCGCCCGGCAGGTGGCGGACGGGAGGGCCACGAGGATCCCGACGTCACAATTGAATCAATTGATCCAGGCCGCGATGGCAGACCGGCCTCCGCCGATCCAGCGGGGGCGCCGCCTCAAGGTCCTCTACGCCACCCAGGCCAGCTCCCCGAATCCGACCGTGGTCCTGTTCGCCAACGACCCCGAGCTGCTGCACTTCTCCTACCAGCGCTACCTGGAGAACCGGATCCGGGCGGTGTTCGGGTTCGCCGGCGTCCGGCTGCGCGTGGTGGTGCGCGCCCGGAGCGAGAGGGACGGCTGATCCGCCGCCGGGGGGACGGTCATCGGCCGCGGGGCCCGAGCCCCGGGCGGTCAGGCGGCGCGGACGAGCCGGCGTTCCTGGTACCAGGCCAGGGCGCGCCGCATGGTGTCCTCGAGCGGGGTGTAGCTGAAGCCGAGCTCCCGCGCCGCCGGCTCCCCGTCATAGGCGTGCTCGTGGGCCAGCGTGCGGAGCATCTCCCGGCAGACCGGGGCCCGGCGCCCCAGCGCCCGGAACGGGAGGCCCACCAGGGTCGCGCCGACCAGGGCCGGCTTCGCCGGCAGGAAGTGCAGCGGCTGGGTGGTGCCCGCCGCCTCGCCCAGGATCCGGACCAGCTCGGAGAGACGGCGGGTGTGGCCGCTGATCACGTAGCGTCGGAGCGGCTCACCGCGGCCGGCCGCGAGCAGGTGGGCCCTGGCACAGTCGGCGATGTCGACCAGGCTGACGGTGGCGTCGATCATCCAGTGCAGGCGGCCGTTGGCATAGCTGATCAGCCAGCGGGCGGTGCCGCCGGTGCGCCCCGGCCCCTGCACCGACGCCGGGTTGACGCAGACCAGCTCGAGGCCGAGGGATGGGGCCAGCTCGCAGACCAGCCGTTCCGCCTCGGATTTGGACCGGGCGTATTGGGACAGGAAGCGGTCCCGATCCCGGTCTCGCTGTCCGGGAGGACCGGGGTCGAGGGTGGCTGCCGTCGAGGTGTACACGACCCGGCGCACGCCCGCCCGGGCCGCGGCCCTGACGACGTTCACCGAACCCAGCGCATTGGTCCGCATCAGGGGGCCGGGTCGGGGCAGGCACATGAGGTTGAGACCGGCGGCGTGGTAGACGATCTCGCACCCGGCCATGGCGGCCGCCAGCGTCTCCCGCTCGAGGATGTCCCCGGTGACCGGGCGAGCTCCGGCGGCCAGGACCCGCTCCGCCCCCTCCGAGGTTCGGACCAGGGCCCGCACATCCTGCCCCGACTCGACGAGCTGAGCCAGGATTGCCCCCCCGACGAAGCCGGTGCCGCCCGTGACCAGGACCGGCGCGCTCACTCCAGGGCGGCCGGCTTGGGCTCACGCAGGGTGACGCCGGCCCAGCGGTAGAGGTAGTTGCCCGCCGACGTCACGGTGAGCAGCGCGGCCAGCCAGAGCACCCACTCGGCGACACCGGTGGGACCCACGGGGGTGTCGACCCGCAGCAGGAGCAGGAGGATGGCGAGGAACTGGGCCGCCGCCTTGGTGCGGCCCAGCTGCGAGGCGCGGATCACCCGACCCTGGACGGCCACCGAACCGCGCAGGCCCATCACGATCAGCTCGCGGCAGACGATGATCATCACCGCCCAGGGGGACGCCTGGCCGATGCTGGTGAGGGTGATGAGGACCCCGGCGACCAGCACCTTGTCGGCGGTCGTGTCCAGGAAGCTTCCGGTGGTGGTGGTCACATGCCAGCGACGGGCCAGCACTCCGTCCAGGTAATCGGTACCGGCGGCGACGGCGAAGGTCACCGCGGCGGCGATGTCCTGACCGGCCAGGGCGAGAGCGGCCACCAGCGGGGTCAGGGCGAGTCGCAGCGCCGTGGTGGTGCCGACCAGGGTGACCCGCACCCTGGAACGCGGCGGTGCTGGCGCCGGGCCCGCGCTCACCCGGGAACCGGGGGCGTTCCCGAGCTGCGGGGGCCCGAGGGGAGACGCGGGCAGCGCAGCCGCGGCCGGCGGTACTCGACGGGCCATGTCCGAGGCAATCGTCTCATGTCCAGGCGAGGGTCAAGGGGCCGCCCCTGCCGATCAGCAGGGGTTTCAGGCGGTGGCGGCGGTGGGCGCGGGCTCGGCCAGGCTCACCTCGGGCTCGACGCCGCGCAACAGCCGGTTGATGTTCTCGTGGTGGCGGAGGACGACGATGGCCACGCCCGGGCCCACCAGCGCCAGGCTCGTCAGGTCGTGCCGCCGCACCGCCAGTCCGATGGCGGCCACGACCGCCGCTCCCGATCCCGTCAGCGAGAGCACCGACGTCCGGCGAGAGACCGCCAGGGCGGCGAGGCCCGAGGCCAGGGCGACCCCGGCTGCCTCCGGGGCCATGACGATGGCGGCCCCGAATGTCGTTGCCGAGCTCTTGCCGCCGCGGAACCCGGCGAAGACCGGCCAGGAGTGCCCGACGATGGCGCCCAGGCCGGCGACGACCCCACCCGCGTTCCCGGCCAGCGCCTTGCCCAGCCGGGCCGCCGCGGCGCCCTTGGCGATGTCGAGGGCCAGGGTGGCGGCCGCTGGCCCGCGGCCCGCGGTGCGGAGCACGTTGGCCATGCCCATGCTGTGGCTTCCGTGCTCGCGGACGTCGATGCCGCGCGACAGACGGCCGGCCACGACGCCCACCGGGATCGACCCCATCGCGTAACCGAGCGCGGCGACGCTTGCGAGCCGCACGGAACGGAGCATGCGGGCCAGTGTGCCACGAAATCCGGGCACGTGTCCGTCGGGCCACCGGGGGTCGAGCCGATCTGTAGAGTGGAGGCGCCCGCCTGCGCCACGAAGATGCCAGGCGGCCGCTGGCCACGGGCCGCCGGTCGCCCGCCACAGGGAGGTTGAGATGGAGCAGCGCATTCTCGGTCACACCGGAGTCAGCGTCAGCGAGCTCTGCCTCGGGGCGATGATGTTCGGCGCCTGGGGCAATCCCGACCACGAGGAGTCGATTCGCATCGTCCACCGCGCCCTCGACGCGGGCATCAACTTCATCGACACCGCCGACGTCTATTCCAGTGGCGAGTCCGAGGAGATCGTGGCCCGGGCCCTCGCCGACGGCCGCCGGGACCAGGTGGTGCTGGCCACCAAGGTGAACTTCGCGATGGGCGAGGATCCCAACCAGAGGGGAAACTCGCGGCGCTGGATCATCCGCGAATGCGAGGCGAGCCTGCGCCGCTTGCACACCGACTACATCGACCTCTATCAGATCCACCGGCCCGACCCCGGCTGCGACATCGACGAGACCCTGGGCGCGCTCACCGATCTGGTGCGCAGCGGCAAGGTCCGCTACATCGGCAGCTCCACCTTCCCGCCGTCCGCCATCGTCGAGGCGCAGTGGGTGGCGGAGAAGCGGGCCAGGGAGCGCTTCGTCTGCGAGCAGCCGCCCTACTCGATGCTGGCACGCGGGGTGGAGACCGAGGTCCTGCCCACCTGCCAGCGCTATGGGATGGGGGTCATCCCGTGGAGCCCGCTGGCCGGTGGATTCCTCTCCGGCGCGTACCGTCACGGCCGGCCGCTGCCCGCCAGCACCAGAGCCGGGCGGCTGCCGCTCAGGTATGACGCGACCCTGCCTGCCAACCAGCGCAAGGTGGAAGCCGCCGACGCTCTGGCCCAGCTCGCCGAGGAGGCGGGACTGAGCCTGATCCACATGGCCATCGCCTTCGTGCTCAACCACCCCGCGGTGACCGCGGCGATCATCGGCCCCCGGACCATGGAGCACCTGGAGAGCCAGCTGGGTGCCGCGGAGGCCAAGCTGGACGCGAGCCTCCTCGACCGCATCGACACGATCGTGCCGCCAGGTACCAACGTCAACCCGCTGGACGCCGGCTGGGCGGCTCCGGCGCTGACCGACAGCCGGCTGCGCCGCCGCTGAGAAGCCGTCCCCCGCGGCGCGGCGGTGGCCGGGCTTCTCACTGGCCCAGCTCGCCGGGCAGCTGGAGGCTCAGGGCGGGCGGCCGGAGCATCCGCTACACTCGACCCGGACCCGTCGGGGAGTAGCTCAGGTGGTTAGAGTACTGGTCTGGGGGACCAGGGGTCCGCGGTTCGAGTCCGCGCTCCCCGACGTCACCTCATAAGGATTCGTACAGTCCCGTCTGGCCGCTACGCTGCTCTCCGTTCTGAGCCAGGCGTCGATGACCTACGGCGGCTCGGTAAGCGAGGCCGCGACCACCGCGTTGCACGGCCATGAAGGGAGGTGGCCGGGTTGCCTGACGAGCTGAACGGGGCTCGAACGCCGCGGTGGCGGCTCCCGACTCGGGCTCGCTCAGCGATGCTGGGTACGGCTGTTTTCACCGCCGTTGCTGTGCTTCTGGGTCTGCTGATCGGGCTCGGGCAGAGCACCCCGCCGCCGCGGTCAGCGGACGTCCCACCCAGCCGCAGCGGCACAGCCACAGCCGCTGCCACCACCACTGCGGTGGGCACCCCAACGGCTCCGTACACGTGGATCTCGACCCCCTATCCGGGCAAGCCGCCGGCGCCTCCCTGGACACCTCCAGCGACCGCCCAGGTGGTGTCAACGATCACCGCTTCCCCTCCGCTCATCGTCTCATACGACTACACGCAGGCGATGACCGCCGCGTCGCCGGTGCGGTACATCGCCCGCAACTACCAGGGGCAGGTTGTCGGCACCATCAGCATCGACCAGAGCGCTCAGGCAGCTGGGGTGCTGGTTTCGCCTGACGGCTCCAAGCTCCTCATCGGGGACCTCGCCTACGACATCCACGGTCACCAGCTGGCGAATCTCTACTCGGCGACATACGCGGACGCGCTTGCCCAGCCGATCTGGGCCGACGACTCGGACCACGTCTGCGGCATCGCGTCAGGCAACTCGACCGGGGCCGTGGAGGGTGCTCTGCTGGAGTTCGCGGCATCAGGAGGCATCCGTACCGTCGCGCAACTCGGTCCCCTCAATGGTGCGGGCACCGGGTGGTCGGTGCTGGCGTGCAGCCCAACGTCTGATCGCGCTGTCGTGTGGCAGAACGACGGCTCCCAGAGCGAGATGCTGGTCATGCGCCTCTCCACCGGTCAACTCCTGGCGAGCTACGCTGGCGCTGCGCCCGATCTCGGCTCGGGAGCGGCGAGCCACGACGGAACCCTGGTGGCGATCAACGGCGCACAGGGCATCACCATCCTCGACACCGTCACGGGGAGGCAGGTCGCGACCGTCACCAGGTGGGGGGAAACGATGGGCTACCCGTTCATCGCCAACGCACTGGGGTTCTCGTGGGACGGAAGCCGTCTGCTCCTCGAGAGCGACATTGCGAAGGGAGGTCCGCGCTGGATCGTGGCCTGGTCTACGAACATGGACCTGGTGACCAGTCAGGGCATGAGCCTCGCGGACGTCGTCCCGCTCACCAACGGAGCGACCATGTACATCCAGGACCCGGTACCTTCATTCACCGCGTACCTGCTGCAGAACAACGGGGCCATCCACGCGATCTCGGGTTGAGGCGTCGCGCTGCTGCGCCGGTTGCGCCCCCGAGCTCCCGGCGAGCGCCGATGAGCCGCACGTGCTGAGCCGCCCCCGCCCCGCCCGGGTGCTGGTCGAGCATCTCCCGAGAAGGCCGAGGCCGCGGGCCTGGTCATCGTCGACGCTCTGGCGGCCGACCCGCCGCGGGTGCGCTGGCCGCAGCTGGACAGCGCCCGGGCCGGCCTGCTGGTCCACCTGGGTCGCGCCGCTGAGGCGGTCGCCGCGTCTCAGCTGGCCGCTGGACCTGGAGCCGCCCCCCGAGAGGCGCGCCTTCGTCCGCCGCTGGCTCAGCCAGTTGCGGACCCCGGAGGGATAGAGCCGCGCCCGGGGTGGGCCAGCCGATCTGCGAGAATCGGAGCGCGTTCTTCATCCGTCCGCCCGAGGTCCTGCAAGCGGTGGCCGTCCTCGACCCCTGTGACAACTGCGGGCGCAAGACGCCCATCTACCGGCTGGCCGCGGTCATCCTCGACGGCCGGATCGCCCGGATCTGCCCGCTGTGCGCCTCGACCGAGAAGGAGCGGATCGGCGTGCCCTTCGCTCCGCGGCCCGATCAGGGAGCGATCCAGCCGAGCACCGCTCGCGACGTCTGGTGAGCCGAGAGCCGTTCTCCGCCCGGCTCGCCGCCCTGAGCCTCGAGGTCGGCTCGCTCCTCTGCCTGGGGCTGGACCCGGCCGGCTTCGACGACCCCGCGGACGCGGAGCGCTTCTGCCTCCGGGTCCTGGAGGCCACGCTGCCTCAGGTCGTCGCCGTCAAGCCCAATCTGGCCTTTTTCGAGCGGCTGGGGTCAGCCGGCCTGGCGGTGCTGGAGCGGGTGCGCAAGCGGGTGCCCGGTGACCGCCTGGTGATCATCGACGGCAAGCGCGGCGACGTGGGGAGCACGGCCAAGGCGTACGCCGAGGCCCTCTTCGACCGCTGGGGCGCCGACGCCGTGACCGTGAACCCCCTGGGTGGTGAGGACGCGGTCGCTCCCTTCCTGGCCCGTCCCGGCACCGCGGCTCTCATCTGGGCGCGGGGAAGCAACCCCGGCGCCCGCGATCTGATGGAGGTGCCGCTCGCCGACGGGCGGCCTCTCTACGCCCGGATCGTGGAGCTGGGGCAGCGCTGGGCAGGACCGGCGGAGGTCGGTTTCGTGGTCGGCGCCACCGCCCCGCCGGCCGTCTCGGAGGTCCGCGCGATGGCGCCGGGCGCCCCGCTGCTGCTTCCCGGTGTCGGCGCTCAGGGAGGTGACCTCGAGGCGTCGGTCGCTGCCGGGCTCGATGCCCGGGGTGCCGGCGTCATCGTCGCCGTCTCCCGCGGGATCGCCGGCTCCCCCGATCCCGGAGCGGCCGCCACGGAGTTGCGCTTGCGGATCGAAGCGGTCAGGGCGGCGGCGCCGAAGCCGTGAGCGTGAGCGTCAGTGCGGTCATCGAGCGCCACATCATCGACAGCATGCTGCTGCCCCGGGTGATGGACACCATGTGCGCGTCCATGCTCCACGCCATCGCCGCCGGGAACCTCCCGCCCGGCGCCACCAAGGCGGTCTGCGTCGACATCAACCCGGCGGTGGTTGCCAAGCTCGCCGACCGCGGATCGTCGCAGACTCTCGGGCTGGTGACCGATTTGGAATCCTTCCTGCGCGAGCTGAGTGAGGCCCTCACGGTGGCCCCGTCATGAGCGTTGACGGCCGGGTCCCCCTGACCTGGGTGTCGACCGGGCCAGCCTCGGAGCACGAGGTGCCCGGCCATCCCGAGCGCCCCGACCGGGTCTCGGCGATCCTGGGGCACCTGGCTTCCGATCCGGCCCTGGCGGCGCTGCCGCGGCTGGAGATCGCCGACGTGGAGGAGAGCACGCTCCACCTCGCTCACACCGCGGAGCACGTTGCCAGCCTGAGGGCGCTGGGCCAGCGGGGCGGCGGGTGGGTCGATCCCGACACCTACTGCGGCCGCTTCTCCTACGCCGCCGCGCTGCGCTCGGTCGGCGCGGCCCTGGCGGCCGCGGACGCGGTGATCGCCGGCAGGGCCATCCACGCCTTCTCGCTGAGCCGCCCCCCCGGACACCACGCCACCACCCGGGCGGCGATGGGCTTCTGCCTGCTCAACAACGTGGCGATCGCGGCCCGGTGGGCCCGCCGGCGGGGGGTGTCGAAGCTGGCCATCGTCGACATCGACGTGCACCACGGCAATGGCACCGAGGAGATCTTCTGGGAGGATCCCTCGGTCCTCTACACGTCGCTGCACCAGTGGCCGCTCTACCCGGGCACGGGCGCGGCATCGGACCGGGGAGGCGTCACCGCCCCCGGGCTGACCGTCAACGTCCCGGTGCCGCCGGGGACCACCGGTGAGCAGTGGCTCGAGAAGTTCGACGCGATGGTGCTCCCGGCGATCTCCAGCTTCGCTCCCGAGCTCCTGCTGGTGAGTGCGGGTTTCGACGGCCACGCGGCTGACCCGCTGGCCTCCCTGCTGCTCACCGAGCCGACCTATGCGGCGGTGGCCGGGAGGCTGGACGCCGTCTGCGTGGAGCGGGGGATCGGCGCCGTCTGGCTGCTGGAGGGCGGCTACGACCTCAGGGCTCTGGCGGAATCGGTGGGCGCCACCCTCCACGCCCTGGTCGGGCGATACCCATCCGGGGGAGGCGTCGTTTAACGTCTGACCATGGCTCCCAGGATCCGCACTCGCCGGCTGGCAGGGGTCGCCATCGCCGTCTGCACCCTGGCCCTGGGCGGGTGCAGCCTGGCCTCATCGTCGCCCAGCCCGACTGTCTCGAAAGCCACTCCCACGCCGTTGGGCACCTCCGCGACCCCGGCCAATGGTTCGCCGCTGGCATCCCCCACGCCGACGCCGCAGACCAGCGGGGTGCGCACCGTCCTGGTCCAGGACGGGCTCCGGATCCACAGCGCTCCGTCGCTGACCGCCCAGGTGCTGGGAACGGTGACCTGGGGCAACACCCTCACGGTCACCGGTTACAGCACCACCGGGGGGCCGTGGCCCGGCTCGTCGACCCCCGGCGCCTGGTACCACGTCCAGGGCGCCACCACCACGGGATGGGTGATCGCCGACCCCAGCTACACCGCCGAGGGCACCCTGAACTCCATTGACTTCGCGGACAAGCACATCGACGGCGTCCTCTTCCCGTCGGACTGGACCTACGCCGACGATCCCGGTGAGGTGGTCTTCGAGCCGCAGAGCGGGACCGACCTGCCCACCCTGACCCTTCGAATCGCCCCCACCCTGTCGGCGCTGGGCGCGGCGGGACTGTCCGGGTACTCGCCGGTGTCGAGCAATGCCAAGGAGGTGGTGTGCGGCTACACCGGCACCGAGGTGGACTACGCCTCGACCTCGGGGGCGGCCGCGCAGTCGGTCACCGACGCCGGGGGCGCCAAGGTGACCCGCCTCCAGCACTTCGCCCAGTTCCGGGCCACCCTGTCGGACCAGGTGGCCATCGACATCGAGATGAACTACTCGACCACCGCCCAGTACGCCGTCTTCCAGAACCTGCTCAACAGCATCAAATACCCGTTCCCGCTGTGCGAAGCCGCTCCCAGCCCGAGCCCGAGCCCCACGCCGCGCTGAGACCGCGCCGCCAGCCGGGCGTCCTCGCCTGCATGCGCGCCCGGCGGTTCGCAGCGTCGAGATCCACCGTCGGTCCCGTGGCTGACTGAGATGCCGATGCGCACCGAGGTCCTTGACGTCGACATGAGCCGGGATCGGATCGTGGACATCACCGACGAGGTCGTCGAGTTCGTCCGCTGGAGCGAGGCCGGGCTGCTCAACGTCTTCGCTCCCCATGCCACCGCCGGGCTCGCCATCATGGAGACCGAGTCCGGATCGGAATCCGATCTCATCGAGGCGCTGGCCCGGCTCCTGCCCCGGGACGACCGATACCGGCACCACCATGGCAGTCCGGGGCACGGCGCCGACCACCTCCTGCCGGTGCTGGTGTCGCCGTCGCTGACCGTGCCGGTGGAAGGCGGCCGGATGCTGCTCGGCAGCTGGCAGCGCATCGTCCTGATCAGCCTCAACCGGGACAACCCCCGCCGGCGGGTCCGCCTGGCCCTGCTCGAGGGGTGATCGGGTGCTCGGGGCTCAGACCTGCTGGATGACCCCCTGGGTCACCAACCAGTGGTTGCTCACGCTCATCAGGAGTGCGCTCGCCGCCACCAGGGCGATGTAGCTGATCCCGATCAGCACCCGCGCGGCCACCGGCAGGGGAGGGGCTTCGTTGCCGAGGCGTGAGGCCCTGAAGCGACCCCAGACCGAGTACGCGCCGACCACGAAGATGAGCAGCAGGAAGGGGTTGAAATCAGTCGAGCCGGCGATCTGGCTGACGAGGATCACCCCGAAGATGGCCAAGCCCGCGAGGTTGAACCACTTGCTGATCGCGCTGGCGACACGGCCGCCGTCCAGGGGCACGAGCGGGATGAGGTTGAAAAGGGTGATGAAGAAGCCGAAGTAGCTGAGCGCGAAGGCGAACGGTACCGCCTGGGAAAGCCCCCAGAGGAAGACGCCCAGGGTGGCCAGGAAGCCGAAGACGGGACCCGCCACGGCGATCACCGCCTCGGTCAGACGGCTCGACTGGAAGCCACGTCCGGCGGCGGTGAAGGCGCCGAGGAAGGGGACGAAGACCGGGGCCGACATCGGGACCCCCATCGCCCGCGAGGTCAGGAAGTGACCCATCTCGTGGATGAAGATGATCACCACGATCCCCACCCCGAACGCCCAACCGAAGAACTGGGCGTACAGGAAGATGGCGACCAGCATGGTGAGGGCGGTGAAGCCGAACTTGCCGAAGGCCAGGAAGGCCTTGACGAGGCCGAAGAGCGCGGCGAGCGCTCCGCCCGCCGCCCCGCCGCGGCGGGTGGCGGTGGTGCCGTGGCGCGGCGCGGGAGCCGGGGAGGTCGGATTGCCGCTCCACCCCGGGGGCAGATAGCCGGGTGGCGAGTAACCGGGTGGCGAGTACCCCGCCGGGGCCCCCGTCCCGATGCCGGCTGGTGGCTGGTCGGATTCCGGGTGGGGAGGGAGGAGCCCGTTGCCCGGGGGTGGGGGGTACCAGGTGCCCGGATGCTGGCCGTAGCCGGGCGGCGGGTACCAGGTTCCGGGGTGCTGGCCAGCGGGCTGCTGCGGATCGGACGCCTCGAATCCGGCGCTCATGGCTCGATCATGCCACGCCTCCCGAGGACTGCCCTCCGTCCGAGGCCGAGCACGGCCCGCTGGTCGCCCTGTATCGTCCCGCCTCAACATGGACGACAACGCGCTCCACGGCTCGCGGATTGCGGTGATCGGCGCCGGGGTGATGGCCGAGGCGATGCTCTCCGGCCTGCTCGCCAAGGGCCTGGTCGAGGCCGGCCGCGTCACCTGCAGCCACCCCCGCGAGGAGCGCCGCCAGGAGCTGGCCGGGAGGCACCGGGTCGCCGCCGTCGCGGGCAACGCCGAGGCTGCCTCCCAAGGCGACATCGTCCTGCTCGCGGTCAAGCCCCAGATGCTCCGCACCGTCCTGCCCGAGCTGCGACCGGTGATGCGGCCCGACCACCTGGTCATCAGCATCATCGCCGGAGCCAGCACGGTGGCGCTCGGCGAGGGGCTGGGCCACCCCGCCATCGTCCGCTCCATGCCGAACACCCCCTCGCAGATCGCCCAGGGGGTGACGGTTTGGTACGCGACCGAGGCGGTGGATGAGACCGGCCGGGAGCGCACCCGCACCATGCTCTCGGCACTGGGCCGGGAGTTCGAGGTCCACGACGAGCGCCAGGTGGCGATGGCCACCGCGGTGAGCGGCACCGGACCCACCTACATCTTCCTGTTCATCGAGGCCCTCACCGACGCCGCCGTCCACCTCGGTTTCCCCCGCCACGTCGCCCGCGAGCTGGTCCTCGACACCATGCAGGGTTCAGCCGCGTTCGCCCTGGCCAGCGGCCGCCACCCCGCCGAGCTGCGTGACATGGTCACCTCCCCCGGGGGGACCTCGGCTGCCGCCCTCTACGAGCTGGAGAGGGGCCGGCTGCGCACCGTGGTCAGCGACGCCGTGTGGGCCGCCTTCGACCGCACCCTCGGCCTCGAGGCGGGGCTCGAAGGACGCCCGTCCGGACCCTCGGGTCGCCCGCGCTAGCTGCCGCCCTGGCTTTCGGCGGGCGGCAGGGTCGCCACGATCGCTCGGGCCAGGGCGCGGGCCGATTCCTCGCAGAGCTCGACGGCGACGCGTGCCGACGGGCCGCGGGCCGGGTCGAGGAAGTCCAGATTCAGGGTGTGCTCGGCGGCGGCGTGCTGGGGGTGGTCCCAGGAGACCATCGCCACGGTGACCGGGAGCCAGGTGGCGGTGCCCTTGGCGCTGCCCTGCACCGCGAGCTTCTCGGTGACGTAGGTGCACATCGCCTCAGCCTCCCAGCAGCCGCCCGTAGAAGTCCCAGATCAGCGGCCATCCGTCGTTCGCGGCCTCGACCCGGTAGCTGGGCCGGTCGACCGCGAAGAAGCCGTGCCCGGCGCCGACGAAGCTGTGGAACTCGTGAGGCTTTCCCAGCCGGGTCAGCTCCGCGTCGAGCTCGGCGACGTGCTCCGGAGAGGGGAAGCGATCCTCGGCGCCGAAGAGGCCGAGCAGCGGGCAGCTGAGCCGGGGCGCCAGCCCGATCAGCGGGGTGAAGCGGAACGGTCCCTGGGCGGGAGGGGCGCCGGTCACCCCGGCCCCGTAGCAGTCCACCGCGGCCTCGAGCTGGAGGCTGCAGGCGGCGAGGAAGGCCTGGCGCCCCCCGGAGCAGAAGCCGATCACCCCCACCCTGCCGTTGCTGGCGGCGAGGCTCCGCAGATGGCGCGCTGATCCAGCCACGTCCCCCACCAGCCGGTCGTCGGGGACCCCGCCTGCGGCCCGGACAGCAGCGGCGGCGTCGTCGGGACTGGCCCCCCCGGCCTCACGGAAATGCAGGTGGGGCATGATCGCCAGATAGCCGTTGGCGGCGAACTTGCGGGTGATCTCCTTGGTCGCCCGGTCGTAGCCGGGCATGTGGTGGATCACCACGACTCCACCGAACTGTCCCTCCCCGAGCGGGCGGGCCAGGTAGGCCTCGATCTCGTCGCCGCCGTGCCCGGTGATGCGCAGGCTCTCTGCGGTCAGCGCGTCCGCCGTGTAGGACATGCCTCTCCTCCCGTGTCAACCGGCGCCGTTCCCGCCGCGAAGTGTCGCGCAGGCTCGGCTCCCGCCGCACCCTGGAGAGCTCAGCTCAGCGGCAGTCCGTGCAGCTCCCGATCAGCTCGAAGCGGTGCTCGATGACCGCGAAGGTGCTCCCGGCGGCGGCCTCGACGGCCTCTCGCAGGGCCCGCTCCAGCCGCGGCGTCGGCACGATGTCGCTCACCTTGCCGCAGCTCAGGCAGACCAGGTGGTGGTGGTGGCCAGAGAGGTCCTCGGCGAGCTCGAACCGCCCGTGGTCCCCGGTGCCGCTGACGCGCCGCACCACGCCCGCCTCGATGAGCGTGGCGATGTTGCGATACGCGGTGCTCTGGGAGAGCTCGGGGCTGCTGCGCAGGATCTCGGGCATGGTGAGCGGCCGGCCCGACTGTGCCATCACCTCGACCAGGGCGCGCCGCAACGGCGTGTAGCGCTGCTCGGTTCGGGCCAGTCGCAGCGCGACCTCGCGATGGGCGGCGGGGTCGACCGGTGGAGCGGCGATCCCCACGGGCGCGGCCGGGGTGGCGGAGCCGCTGCCGGGCTGATGGCGGGTGGCGGCCACCAGCCCAGGGTAGCATCGCGCCGGCGCGTCTCCCGGGAGCCCGTCCGGCGCTGTCCGGTCGACGGTGACGGGAGGAGGGGGTGGCGTTGACATGAGAATGGTTCTCATTATAAACTGATCTCTGCAGTTTCCTGTCAGCGATCTCAGAGGCCACCGATGCTCGAGCGCCGCCGCCGCGTCGTGGTGCTGGCCGCCGCCCTGGGCGCGGCCTTTACCGCCGGCTGCGGGGCCGGGACCAGCGCGGACCCGGGCGGGATCCAGGCGGTCGGCGCCGAGAACGAGTACGCGGACGTGATCTCGCAGATCGGCGGCGAGTACGTCGACGTCACCGCGATCATGAGCAACCCCAACACCGACCCCCACAGCTTCGAGGCCAGCCCGGCGGTGGCCCGCACGGTGAGCACCGCCCAGCTGGTGGTGCAAGACGGGGTCGGCTACGACGGCTTCATGAACCAGATCGAGGCCGCCGCCCCGAGCTCGTCCCGCAAGGTCATCGACGTGCAGACCCTGCTCGGGCTGCCCGACAGCACCCCCAATCCGCACCTCTGGTACCGCCCCAGCACCATGCCGGCGGTGGCCAGGGCGATAGCCGGTGAGCTGGGAACCCTGCAGCCCGACCACTCCGCCTACTTCCAGGCCAACCTGCAGAGGTTCGACAGCTCGCTCACCTCGTGGACCCAGGCCATCGCCGGCCTCAAGGCGAGCTACCGCGGCGCGCCGGTCGCGGTCACGGAGCCGGTCCCGGATTACCTGCTCCAGGCTGCGGGGCTGGACATCATCACTCCCTGGGCCTTCCAGGCGGACATCATGAACGGGGTCGATCCCTCGGCCCAGGACGTGAGCCTGATGGAGGGCTGCTTCGCCAACCACCAGGCCAAGGTCCTGCTCTACAACCAGCAGGTCACCGATTCGCTGACCCAGTCCCTGCTCCAGCTCGCCCACCAGAACCATGTCCCGGTGGTGGGCGTCTACGAGACCATGCCCACCCCAGGCTACGACTACCAGTCGTGGATGCTGGCCGAGGTGGACGCTCTCCGGAGCGCGCTGGCGCACGGCCAGTCGACCACCCGGCTGTGAACGCCTCGCCGGCCGCGCTGCCGGAGGCGGTGCTGGGGGTGGACGGCGTCTCCGTCTGGCTCTCTGGGCGCGAGGTGCTTCACGACGTCAGCTTCACCGTCCATGCCGGGGAGTTCACCGCTCTGATCGGCGCCAACGGGTCGGGCAAGACCACCCTCTTCCGCGTGATCCTCGGCCTGCTGGCGCCCGGCGCCGGAAGCGTGCTCATCGGGGGCCGGCCCCGAGCCCGGCGCAACCCGATGATCGGCTATGTCCCCCAGAAGGTCTTCCTGGACCCCGACATGCCGCTGCGCGCCCGCGACGTGGTGGCTCTGGGGCTGGACGGACACCGCCTCGGGGTGGGCTTCGGCTCGCGGCGCCGGCGGGAGCTGGTCGAGGAGATGCTGGACGCGGTCGACGCCGGCCGCTTCGCCGACTCCCGGGTGGGCTACCTGTCCGGCGGGGAGCAGCAGCGGGTGCTGATCGCCCACGCCCTGGTGGGCCGGCCCCGGATGCTGCTCCTCGATGAGCCGCTGGCCAACCTCGACATCGGCGCCGAGCGGGAGGTGGTCGAGGTGCTGGGCCGGGTCGCCCGCGAGCAGGGCATCGCGGTGCTGATCTCCGCCCACGACATGAACCCGCTCCTGCCGTACATGGATGGCCTGGTTTACCTGGCCTCCGGCCGGGCTGCCTCCGGCACCGTCGAGGAGGTGGTCCGGCCCGAGGTGCTGAGCCGGCTCTATGGCCAGCACGTCGACGTGCTCCGCGTCCACGACCGCATCCTGGTGGTCGCCGGCGCCGACGAGAGGCTTCCGGCGCTGGCGAAACAGGCGGGCTTGGAGCCGGGGGCGGTCGCCCTGCGGTGAGCGCGAGCCTGGGCGCGATCTTCGGACCGGGGTTCTTCGGAAGCGCGCCGGTCCATGCCGCGCTGGCTGGGGGCGCGATCGTCGCGGTGGTGACCGGCGCCGTCGGGCTTTTCACGGTGCTGCGCAGCCAGGCCTTCGCGGGCCACGCGCTCGGTGAGGTGGGCGCGACCGGGGGAGCGGTGGCCCTGCTCGCCGGTACCAGCCCGCTCTATGGCTACCTGGGGATCGCGATCGCAGCGGGGGCGGTCATCGAGCTGCTCGGGGTGCAGCGGCCGCGAGCCCGCGACCTGGCCACCGGGTTGGTGCTCGGAGCCGGCCTGGGGTTGGCTGCGCTGTTCCTCTACCTCGACACCACCGCGTCGAGCACCACCGGTGCACCCGTCACCGTTCTCTTCGGTTCCCTGTTCGCGGTCAGCCAGTCGATGCTTCCCGAGATCGTGGTGCTGAGCGCTGTGAGCCTGGCCATAGTGGTGGCCTGCTACCGCATGCTGCTGCTCAGCTCGCTCAGCGCGGACTTGGCGGCGGCGCGAGGCGTCCCGGTGCGGGTGATCGGGGTCGCCTACTTGGTTGCCCTGGCGGTGGCGGTGTCCCTGGCCGCGGCGACCATTGGAGCCGTGCTGGCCACCGCGCTGGTGATCGGCCCGCCGGCTTCAGCCCTGCGTCTCACCAAGCGGCCGGGGCTGGCTGTGCTGGTGGCCTCGGTGATCGGCATCGTCGCGGTCTGGCTCGGCGTTCTGCTCGCCTACGACAGCTTCTACTGGCCGCCGGCCGGAACCGGCTGGCCGGTGAGCTTCTTCGTGGTCGCCGACGTCTTTGCCTTCTACCTCCTATCGGGGGCGGTGGCCCGGCTCCGCCAGTCGGCCAGGCGGCAACGCCGGGCCCGAGAGGTCGCTGACGTGGCCGGGGGCTGAGGTCGGGATGTTCTCCGGGATCATGACCACGACCTGGATCGCCGCCACCATGGTGGCGCTGGTGGCCGGTACCGTCGGCTTCTTCGTGGTGCTGCGGGGCGCGGCGTTCGCCGCCCATGCGGTGCCCCACGGGTCGTTCGGAGGCGCGGCTGGCGCTGCGCTGCTGGTGGGGATCGACGGCAGCATCCTCGGGGTCAGCGGCACCATCGTGGGTCTGCTGGTGTTCGCGGTCGGTGGCGCCCTCGGCATCGCGTGGCTGGGAAGGCGCGGCCGGCACGACGTGGCGACCGCCCTCTCCCTGGTGGTGATGCTCGGTCTGGGCCTGCTCTTCCTCTCCCTGAGCCAGGACTACGCGCCGGCGATCTATTCGCTGCTCTTTGGCGAGGTCACCGGAGTCCCCAGCTATGACCTGATCCCCATGGCGGTGCTGGGCGCGGCGTGCATCGGGGCCACCGTGCTGCTCTACCGCCCCCTGATGCTGAGCTCGGTGCTGCGCGAGGTGGGAGAGGCCCGCGGGGTGCGAGGCCACCGCGTCGAGACCGGTTTCCTGCTGGTGGTCGCCCTGGCCACCACCATGACCGTGCCGGTGGTGGGGGTGCTGCTGATGTTCAGCTTGATGATCGGCCCGGCGGCGGGGGCGCGCTGCTTCACCGACAACCCCCGCACCGCCATCCTGCTCACGGTCGCCATCGCCGTCCTCGTGGTGTGGATCGCGGTTGCCGTCTCGTACCTCACCAACTGGCCGATCGGTTTCTTCGTGGGCGTGTCGGGGGCGCTGGTCTATGGCGTGGGGCGCGCCTGGACAGCGCACCGGGTGCGGCACGCGATCCCGGACGGCGGCCGGGCCGAGCCGGTGGCGGAGCTGGCCTGAGCCGGCCCCGAGCGGCGGTTGACGCCGTCAGAAGAGCACCGAGGCCAGCTCGGCGCGCAGCGGCTCCAGGGTCGGGTCAGCCTCGATGCTTCCCACCACCGCACGTCGCAGCTGGGAGCGCTCCGGCTCACCCCGGCCGCGCAGCGCGGCGATGAGCCGGCGCACCGGCTCCGGGCCACGGCCGTCGGAGACGAGCGTGGCGAGCTCCGGGTCGTCGCCCCTGAGGATCTCGATCCGAGCCCGCAGCCCCATGCACACAGGGTCGGAGGGAGCGCCGGCCAGGACGGCTTCGGCGTCCTCGAGGCGGCCGGCCCGGAGCAGCAGGGCTCCCAGGGCTCGGCGGGCGGCCAGGTCGTCCGGCTCGCGCTCCAGGGCCGCCCGAAGGCCTGCCTCGTCAGCGGGGGGCGGCGGCGGTGGGGGAGGGGGGGCCAGGCGGGCCAGGAACCGCTCGACCTGGGCGCGGGGCTGCAGCCCGACGAACTCGAGAGCCACCTGACCATCCCGGAACCCCTTGACCGCGGGGATGCCCCGGATGCCGAAGCGTGCCGCCGTCGTCGGGTTGGCGTCGCAGTCGAGCTTGGCCAGGGTGACCCCGCCGTGGCCGGTCACCGCCTCCTCGAGGATGGGGCCCAGGGTGCGGCAGGGGGCGCACCAGGCGGCCCAGAAGTCGACCACCACCGGGCGGTGGCGGGAGGCCTCGAGGACGTCCTGGTCGAAGCTCTGATCGCTGACGTCGATGACGGCTGGGGCGGGCATCCCCCTGATTCTGGCTCAGAGCGCGGTCCCGACCGGGGTGGCCTGGATTAGCACGGCCGCCGGGTGTGATCGGCGGACAGCGACTTCGCCCCCTTTGGTGAGATCACCTGGGTCAACGTTCTCGCCGCCTGAGCGCTGCGGCGCGGCCCAGGTCCCGCACCCTGCCGCGCCAGCAACGAGCATGGGGATCCGGCGTCACCCGGCGCTCGGGAGACTTTCCGGCCCGGTGACCCCGTATAGAGGTGATGACCAAGTCCGCGGAGGTCGTTGAGCTGACGCTGTCGCCCCTCTCCGAGGAGCTGCGCCGGAACGAGATGGAGGCCTTCCAGCGCGAGCTGTCGCCGCTCCTCGACCGTGCCCGCCGCCTGGCGGCGAGCCTCCTGCTCGATGCGGGCCTGGCCGACGACGCCGTTCAGGAGGCCGCACTGCGGGCCTGGGAGAAGAGGCGCAACCGGCGGCCGGGTACTGACCTGGGACCGTGGTTCCTGGGGATCGTGGTTCGGCGCTGCCGCGAGAGCCGGCGCAGCCGCTGGGCCCGGGTGCTGCGCCTCCCCGACCCGCCGGCGGTGGAGTCCGGTGCGCCCGACAGCGCCGCAGGCATGGACGTCCGGAGGGCGCTGTGCTCCCTTCCCGAGGGCGCCCGGCTGGTGCTGGCGCTCCGCTACTACCTCGACCTTCCCTTCGCGGAGGTCTCCCGGGTGCTCGGCTGTTCGGAGCACACAGCCCGGTTGCGGGCTCGGCGGGCCGTCGCGGCGCTGCGCCAGGCGATGGACGCAACGGAGGAATCACCATGAGCCTGGACGAGGAACGCTGGCTGCGGGCCACACTGCGTCGCGGCGTCGACCCCCTGGTGGCGACCGGCAACTTCGAAGCCCGTCTGTGGTCGCGGGTCGAAGCGCGGGTGGCCCGGCGCCCGAGGCGGGCCACCCAGGCGGCGCTCAGCGGGGCCATCTCGCTGGCGCTCGCCGCTGCGCTGGTGGCTGGCGTCGTCCTGTCGCGCACCCCGGAGTCGGCGAGCGCCCGGGTCCGGGCGGCGCTCACCGCCTCCGGCGCTGCACAGCCGGTGACGGACGCCACCCATGCCTACGTCTGGCTCACCTCCATGATCGGGGAGCGGATCCTCTCGGCGGGGCAGGTGGGCCCATCCGACCCCTCGAGTTGCACAAGCACGCCAGGACCGCTGCCGTCGGTGACCCCCAACACCGGCTGCACCTTCACAGAGGAGATCGAGCAGGTGGACGTCCTGGATTGGACCGGGACCCTCCGCTATCACTTCCGTCTCCCCGAGCTCCGCTTCGCGTACTCGAGCGCCTCAAGTGATTGGAGCCCCACCGCGGGGGGCATCGTCGAGACGGTCGGGGTGGGCGCGCCGGACAGCATCGTGTCCATCAGCCCTGATGGCCGCCGGGCGCTTCTCCAGGACGGAGCGGTCATCGACCAGACCGGCCGCGTGATCGCCTCGCTGCCCGACGTCACCTCGAGACTGGGACTGTACCCAGTCGGAGCGGGCTGGCTCAGTGACGACAGTGGCATCTGCCTCGCGGGACCGCTGGCGGCCACCGCCACCTCCGGTCCGGGCGGGAACCTCGGCTACCCGTCGAATACGAGCCCGGGCAGCTACTCGAGCCTGGCCGTGGACACCCTCTCGCTCTCCGGCTCGGTGCACCGGGTGACCACGGTGACGGTGGCGGGCAGCCCGTCGGACCAGGCGGTCATTGATGCCTGCGACCCCTCGGATGACACCCTCGTGGTGAGCTTCTTCACCCTCTACTCCCCCAAGTCGCCCCTGAACGGGACGGTCACCCTCTGGGCCATCCGGCTCTCGACCGGGCAGGTCCTGTACCGCCAGCCGTACGCCGCCACCGCAAGTGGCGGTGGCGGCTCGGTTGGCGCCGTGAACGGGAGCGGCGTCGGCGAGTTCCTCTGGGACGAGCGGTCAAAGGGCGCCTGTGACGCCGTCTCCCTGCTGCGGCTGCCATCCGGCGGGGCGGTGCCGGGCACGGCGGCGCTCGGCTGCGCCAACCTCTCGGCGATCAGCGCCGACGGCAGCCGGGCGGTGGTCACCGATATCGGCCTCACCCCAGGCCACGGGACCAGCCTGGAGCTTCTCGCCACCGGCGACGGCCACGTGGTGCGAGAGATCAGCCTTCCCAGGAACCTCACCGTCGAGGCGGTTGCGGCACCGGACGGGGCCCATTTCATGCTGCTCGTCGACGGCTGTCTCTTCCTGGTCGACGCTGACGGGAACGCCACCGAGCTCGACGCCGCCGGGGTCTCACTCACCACCGACCCGGGCGGTCCCCAGCCCGGCTACTTCATGTGGGGCGTGGCCCCATCCGAGCTGCCCGCTCCGTCCCCGGGTGCGGGCAGCTTCCGTCCCTACCCCGGGGCCACCTTCGAGTTCCCCGCGCCGGCCCCTGGCTACAACGTCTTCCGCGGGAACGTCTACGAGGGGCAGGGCGGCCAGTGACAGGGGTCCGGGCCTCCCCGCCGGCGCCGGCCGGCGGCAGGCGCATCCCCCGTGTCCCGCCTACCCGGTTTCGGACTCTAATGTCCGAAACTGGGTGTGGGCCTTTGGTGCATGGTTTCCCCTCCTCCCGCCTCGGGACACACCCAGCGCGGGCAGAGGGGGAGGGGAGGGGCGGATCAGCTGCGGGTGCCGGCGGTGAAGGGTCGCAGGAACTGGGTGGGGTGGAAGGGCACGAACGCCGCTGGCGTGGCCACTCCTCCTGGTTGACCACCCAGGCCGTCGCCGGTGGTGTGCATCGTCAGCACCGGGATGCTCAGGTCGCCGTCGAAGCTGATGAAGCCGTTCAGGTAACGCCCGCGGCGGCGCTGCCCAGCACTGCGGCGAGGGTCGCCAGGACACCCAGCGCCGTGGTCAACGGGGATCGCGGTCTCATTGGCCCAACCTCATGGTCGAGCGAGATCAAGGCGTGGCGAATCCGGACCATCTTGGCACCCGTGCTTAGACGAGACAAACCGCGATCGCGCGCGGGCCGAGGCTCAGCGCCGTCCTCGAGCCTCCCGGCGGAAGCGGCTGCCCGTCGCCTCCGCCAGGATGAGGAACACCACGAAGCCGACGGCGTCGGACACCCCGATCAGGGCGGGGGCGTTCTCCGCGGGAGTGTTGGTCTGGCTCATCAGCTGGGGCAGGAAGTGGCCCACGAAGATGAGGTGGACCGCGATGGCGCCGGCCAGCCCCGCGATCAGGCAGAGCACGTCTCCGATCCAGCAGAGAGCATCGGTGACCAGGGTTTGGTGGTCGACCCGGGCAGAGGGTTGGATGAACGCGCCGGTGGCCGCGTCCGGCTGGTAGTGGATGGACATCTATATCGACTCCAGAGCTGCCAGGGCGGCGCTCGCCAGGCTGGGCGCTGTGGCGTCCGCCGCGTGTGCCCCAATCTAAGCGACCCGCAATTGCCTCCCAGCCCCGTCAGACGAACGTCACAGGCCTGGTGGCCCGGGCCGACCCCGGAAGCAGAGGCAGGCGTTTCACGGACCTCTCAGCGGCGTGGACGGGGTGGACCTTTCCCCCGTGGCGATGGGCTCGGCTGACCCGGCGGCGTTCCCTCGGTGCGCCACCCACCGACGTCGCATGGGGCGGCCCCTGGTGCGACCCAGGCTGGAAGTTCGTGGAGGCGTGGCTTGGCTGCGAGACCGCTCCCAACGCGCGGCGCGGCGTGCCGTTGGGCTGGCCGCCGGGAAGGGGGCTGCGGCGGACGGTAAACCTTGCGCCGGCTGATTCAAACGTACCTGCTGGCGGACTGGCCGCATCTGGCGCGCTCGATCACAAAGTGCTAGCCTCTCGATGGACCCGGCAGCGCGTGTGGCGCCGCTCGGGACGGTGGAGGCGGAGGACCGAATGAAAGGATCGCGAGCATTAGCTTTCGTTCGCACTGCGGCGATGACAGCCGTTGCCAGCCTGGGGGCCGGCACCGCGGTCATTGCCCCGGCGGCGGCCGCCGCCGGGGTGGGGGTGGTGCCATTTGCCACCGGGCACATCGTGGTGGACCAGCAGTTCCCGGCGCCGACGACCACCGCTTACTGTGAGGCCAATTTCGGGATCGCCTGCTACGAGCCGGCGCAGCTCCAGCGGGCTTACAACCTGGATCCGCTGTTCGACCGGGGGATCACCGGTCGGGGCGAGACGATCGTGATCGTCGACGCCTTCGGCTCCCCGACCATCGCCAGCGACCTGCACGAGTTCGACGCGGCTTTCGGCCTGCCCGACCCGCCCTCCCTCCAGGTCATCACCCCGGAGGGCCCGATCACCACCAACTCGACGAACTGCGACACCGCCACCGACACGTGCGGTGACTACTTCGGGTGGACCGACGAAACCAGCCTCGACGTCGAGTGGTCGCACGTGATGGCGCCGGGGGCCAACATCCTGCTGGTCGAGACGCCGATGACCGAGACAGAGGGCATCTATGGATTGCCGGCGATGATGGCTGCCGAGAACTACGTCGTCGACCACCACCTCGGCCAGGTGATCTCGCAGAGCTTCGGCGCCACCGAGCAGACCTTCACCAGCCCGTTCCAGATCCTCGGGCTGCGCTCCGCCTACATCAACGCAGCCGCGCACGGGGTCACGGTGCTGGCGGCGAGCGGTGACCAGGGGGCCACCGACTACTACTGCGACCCGACCAACGCGTACTGCGGCATCTACAGCGACGTGGCCTGCTGCTATGCCACCCGGGCCATCGACTGGCCCTCCTCTGATCCGTTGGTGACCGCAGTGGGTGGCACCCAGCTCCAGCTCGATGCCAACGGCAAACGGATCGCCCCGGACAGCGTCTGGGACGACCTCAGCTCCACGGTCGGGGTTCCGGGCCCGGTCTACACCTGGGGGGCGAGCGGAGGCGGCCGCTCGACGGTATTCTCCCGACCCTATTTCCAGGACAGGGTGTCGGAGATCGTCGGCGGCAGCCGCGGCACGCCGGACATCTCGATGAGCGCCGCGGTCAACGGTGCGGTCGACTTCTATGACACGAGCGACCCGGCCGACGCTCCCGGCTGGAGCATCGTCGGCGGAACCAGCGAGGCCTCGCCGCTCTTCTCCGGCATCGTCGCCCTCGCGGACCAGATGGCGGGGCACAGCCTCGGCTACCTCAACCCTGAGCTCTACAACCTCGGCCAGCGGGGCTGGGGCAGCGGCATCGTGCCGGTCTTCAAGGGCAGCAACTCGTACACCTTCTGCCAGGCCAGTGACGTCCAGAGTGATGGGAGCTGCGCATCCAGCTCCGACCTGGTGACCGTCCCGGGCTTCTCGGCCAACGGTTACTACAACGACGCGACGGGCTGGGGCACCGTCGACGCGGCGCGGTTCGTTCCCGCGCTGGCCTTCGGCGGTTTCGGCCACTGACCCTTCGCGGGCAGACCAGCGAGAGGGGCGGCTGTGCAGCCGCCCCCTCGCCAGGCCGGCCTCATCCTCAGCAGACACCGAGACGTGCCTGTCACTTCCGTGGTTTGGCAACCGGCAGGCAATGGGGGAGGGTCAAGCCACGCCACCGACCGACCCACACCCTGGCACCGAATACTCCTGATAATGCACCTTATCATGAACTTAGGGTCGATGCCGCGGTGATCGGGCCCCCCGCCGGGTCCGACCATGCCGGGGGTCGCCTCCTCGGTTGGCCGGTGGGGGTCGCTCTCCGGCTCACCGCTATGATCATCGGCCGGTGAAGCCAGGGCGCCAGTCGCCGACCGCTCATGGCGTGGCCCCGGCCTGGCTGCGCCTCGTCCGACCACGGACGCCGGAGGGCGACACCGCGGCGGAGCGCCGCCCTTGCGATCAGCTTCGGTTGCCCAGGGCGTCCGGCGTCGCTGCTTGGCTGGTCAGGCGGGCGGCCCGGGGGGTGCCCGGCGACACGAAGCCGGACCAGCAGCCGTGCCGCCGGGACGCCCTGCCTACCATGGCACCGCGACCTCGATGACCAGCGCCTCACCGATGGCGGCCCGGACCCGGCGGCACACCCTGCTGAGGGTCGGCCTCCCCCTCCTCGTCATGGCGGTGCCGGTCGGCCTCTACTACTGGCTCGTCGCGTCATACGGCGTGAACGTTCCGGACGGCGACACCTGGAATGGGACCCTGCCGCTGCTCGCCGACTTCAGCGGGGGGCACCTGACCCTCGCCGAGCTGTGGGCACCGCACAACGAGAATCGGCTGCTGGTGCCCAACACCATCCTGATCCTCCTGGACTCCGCGACCCACATGAACCAGGTGGTCGACCTGCTGGTCAGCGCGACGATGCTGGTGGCCGGGGTCATCATCCTCTGCTGGCTGGCGGCGCGCACCCTGAGGCTCTCGCCCGCCTGGGTCGCCCCCCTCCCCTTCGTCCTCCTCTCGTTCGTCCAGACCGAGAACGCGCTCAACGCCATCCAGCTGTCCTGGACCGTGATCATCCTGCTCACCGCGGTGGCGCTCGCCGTGCTGGAGGTTGCGGAGCGGCGCTGGATCCTCTTTGCCGCCGCGGCGCTGGCCGCCGCGCTGGCCTCGTTCTCCTCGCTGCAGGGGCTGCTGGTGTGGCCGGTCGGGCTCGTCTACGGGACCGCCGCGGGCTGGCGCCGGAGCCAGGCGGTGGTCTGGGTGGTGCTGGCGGCCGGCGCCGCCGTCCTCTACGCCCACGACTTCGGACCCGTGGTTCCCTCCGCTCCGCCCGGTGAGGTGTTCCGCCACCCGCTGGTGTCCGTCGAGTTCTTCCTGCTCCTGGTGGGGGCTCCCTTCGCCTTCCACCGCCCGGTGATGGGCGCGGTCATGCTCTGCGTCCTCGTGGCCACGGTGCTCGCGGCTGTCCGCGCCGAGCCCTGGCGGCGATTCCGGGTGCCCGGGGCGCTGGTGCTGCTCGCCCTGCTGTTCGATGGGCTGGTCACCGTGGGGAGGGTCGGCATGGGCACCGGCGAGGCGGCCTCGCCCCGCTATACCAGCTACAACCTGATGCTGCTCGCCGGCACCTACCTCCTGGCGGTCGCGGCGGCACGATCGCGATTGAGCGGCCGGCGGCCGTCCTGGAGCTGGGGCGGGGACTCGCTCCGGGCCCTGCCGCTCGCCACCTGCGCCCTGCTCGCCGTCTGCCAGCTGGGCCTTGGGCTCAACGCCGGGCTGCGCCAGGCCCAGGGGATGTCGGCGAGCCTCCGCCAGGGAGCCGCCCTGCTCCGGGACTACCGCGATGCGTCCACCGCCCAGCTGGCCGCCGACCTCTTCCAGCCGTCGGGTGACTATGTGAAGCAGTGGGCTCCGGTGCTCGAAGCGCACCGCTGGTCGGTCTTCTCCACCCCGGCGGCTCCCGAGGCCGCCTCCGGGTCATATTTATCGTATATCGTAGATAGTCGATGATCAGCTCGCAGCAGGCGTCCACCTGGGCGTCATGGTTCCGTGCCCTCGGCGATCCGACCAGGATCGAGCTCCTCCACGTCCTGGCCACGGCCGGTGAACCGATGAAGGTGGGTGCCCTGGTGGAACGCCTGGGGATCGCCCAGTCGACCGTCTCCCATCACCTCGGCCGCCTGTCCGACGCCGGCTTCGTCCGTCTCCGCCGCGACGGCCCCACCACCTGGTGCGAGGTCAACCGGCGCTGTTTCGCCGGGCTGCCCGGCGCCGCCAGCGCCATCATGGGCCAACCTGAACGAACCTCCGGTGAAGCCGCGGATCCGAGGGACCTGTCCGTGCGCCCCCTCGACCCGGCTGACTGGCCAGCGGTTCGCCAGATCTACGCGGCGGGGATCGCCACCGGTGACGCGACCTTCGAGGAGGAGCCCCCCAGCTGGGAGGACTTCGACGCCCACCGGATCGCCGGTCTCCGGTTCGTTGCCGTCGCCCCGGACCAGGCGGTGGTCGGCTGGGTGGCGGCCAGCCCGGTGTCCGACCGCTGCGCCTACGCCGGCGTCATCGAGCACTCCGTCTACGTCGACCCGGGGTGGCAGAGAAGGGGTGCCGGCCGGCTCCTGCTTGAGCACCTGATCCGGGCGAGCGAGTCGGCCGGCATCTGGACGATCCAGTCCGGCGTCTTCCCGGAGAACACGGCCAGCCGCGCCCTGCACGGACGCTGCGGCTTCCGCGAGGTGGGGCTCCGGGAGCGGGTCGGCAGGCACCACGGCCGCTGGCGGGACGTGGTGATGCTGGAGAGGCGGAGCCCCACCGTCAGCTGAGCGAGCGCCCGGGATGGCCCGGTGAGACGGCTGGGTCCCGGCGGTCTGCGCCGAGGCGCTCGCCGGTGCCCGGGTCGCCGCCGCGGTTCAGCCCAACGACCGCCAGAACGATTCCGAGAGCGGCCAGTCCAGGCGCAGGGCCTCCCCCACCGGCAGCCATGCCCAGGCGTAGTAGAGGTGCCGGACTCCCCGGATCGCCTGGTCGATGGTCGCGTCGTCGAGAGCAGCCATCAGCTCGGCCACCCGGTGCCGGTACGCGTCCGCCGCCGCCCGGCCGCCGATCCGGGGCTCGGCTCCGTTCCGGGAGGCAGCCGGGACCGGAGCCCGCGCCGTTTCGGCAGCGGGCTCGAGCAGGGGCGAGCCGGAGCGAAGCCGCCACCGGACGCCCGCGGCGGTGTCGGGGCCCTCACCCCAGCGGTTGACCACGGCGTTGGTCACCGTCTTGGCCACCAGGTGCCCGACCCGGTTGCTTGCGGCCAGCGTGTCGAGCGGAGCGTCGGTCACCAGGCGCACCCGGGCTGGGCTCCGACCCTGGATCGCCCGGGTGGCGTCGGCGAAGCCGCCTCGTGCCAGCACGCCCCAGAGGCCGTCCTCGAGGCCGAACGCGGACTCCACGACCAGGTGGGGCAGATCGTGGAGCACGTGCACCGCCACCCTGTGGGTCGCCCCGTCGGGGAGGTTCATCCAGGTCCGGTCCAGGACCGGCCGCTCCCCCTTGACGATGGTGACGGTGGCCATGCGCCTAGGCGCCGTTCCGCGCCGTCTCGGTGAAGACGCTGACGATGTGCTCGGCAATGGCGAGCGAGGCGGTCGCGGCCGGGGACGGGGCGTTGCGCACGGCCAGCAGCGGCCCCCGCCGCCAGAAGACGAAGTCCGAGACCAGCCGGCCATCGCGCGACAGGGCCTGGGCTCTGACCCCGGATAGGCCCGGCGCCATGTCCGCGGTGGTGATCTCGGGGAGCAGCCGGCCCGCCGAGGCAACCAGGAGCTGCCGGGACCGGTCGCGGGCCAGCTCCCAGAGGCCGGTCCTCCAATGGCGGAGCATGAGGCGGCGCAAGCCCGGGCTCGACGCTTCCTCGCGGAGGGTGCGCCACTCCAGCTGGCCCCGCCGGTACCCGACGCGGCTGAGCGCGAGCACGGCGTTGGGACCCAGCCACACCTCGCCGTCGTGGCGGCGGCTGGCGTGCACTCCGAGGAAGGGCAGGCCTGGGTCCGGCACCGGATACAGGTGACCCCGAACCATCCTCGCCGCGTCCGGCCGGAGCCGCCAGAAGCTGCCCCGGAAGGGGACGATCTCCGGCTCCCTGGGCGCGCCGAAGCACCTGGCCAGGCGATCCGCCTGGAGGCCGGGGCAGAGGATGACCCGGTCCGCCTCGAGCGGCTCGGTCGCGGTGAGGACGCTGATGCCGTCCGCCCTGACGCGGCCTCCGCGGACCTCACAGCCGAGCCTGACGGTTCCCCCGCGGCGGCGGATATCGTCGGCCAGGGCGGCCGCCACCGCGACGAAGTCGACGCTCGACGTGCCTGGGACATGCAGGGCGGCGGTCCCGCGAGCATTGGGCTCGATCTCCCGGATGCCCCGTGAACCGACGATCGTGACGCCGGGGATGCCGTTGATGCGGGCGCGCTCGAGGAGGACGGGCAGCCGCCGGGCTTCCTCCGGGCTGGTGGCCACGATCAGCTTGCCGAGCGGCCGCACCGGGATCCCGGCCTCGACGCAGAACTCGCGGAGCTGGGCGCCACCCCGGCTGCACAGCCGGGCCGAGATCGACCCCGGGGCGTAGTAGATGCCGGAATGGACCACGCCGCTGTTGCGGCCGCTCTGATGCGCCGCCACCGTGGCTTCGGTCTCGAGCACGCTGACCGGCCGCCCCGGCGATTGGATGAGCAGCTGGCGGGCGACGGCTAGGCCGACCAGTCCGGCGCCCACCACCACGGTCGGCCTCTCTCCGATCACTCCGCGCGGCTCCTCAGGCGCCCCCGGGGTCAGCTCGTCGAGCCCAGCGGCCGGTGGTGCACCCGGCAGGGTGGCCGGCGCCGCTGATCCGCCTCACGGCGGCCGAGTCTAGGCTGGGACCGCGGTCAGATGCTTTCAGCCTCCGCGGCCGGGATCAGGGTGCCCCGACCAGCTCGGTGCGGAGCTCATGAGCGCCATCCTCCCGCGCGGCCTCGTAGTAGAGGCGGTGGCCGCCGCCGGGCAGCGGCAGGATGCAGGCGTAGCGGAGTGCGCCGCCGCCATGGGGCGAGCTGGCGATGGGACCGCCCGCGTCCGCGGTCAGTCGGGCCGGAGAGGCGCCGCGGGCGAGCCCGGTGCGCTCCTCGAAGTTTTCCTCAGCGCTGGCCCGGCCGTCGTACAGACCCAGCCAGCCGCCGTCCCGCCGCCAGACCGCGGTTATCCGGGTGCCGCGCTGGTCCCAGGCTCCCGGGCGTGGCCGGAGCGCGTCGCCCTGCCAGTGCCATTCCACGCCGTCGTCGCTGAGCGCGTAAGCCGTCCACATCCGGTCGGTCGCATCCGGGTCGTCCAGCGGGTGCAGGCAAGCCCACATCTCCCAGGTGCCGTCCCGCAGCTGGATCACCGGGTCCTTGACGGCGGTGGCGGCGTCGCCGGGGAGCACGACGCGGGGGGGTGCCGAAGGCAGGTTCTCCAGCTGGCTCGCCTCCAGCAGCTCGACCCGCCAGTGTTTGGTTCCCGGGGTTGCGCAGCTCAGGTAGAGGCGCCACCTCCCATCGGCGCTCCGGACCAGCGCCGGCCGCTCCAGCGACTCGGCGCCGAGAGGCTCCTTGGAGACGCTGGCCACGGTGTCGAAATGAAGGTGGTCCTCGGAGCGGGCGAGCACCACGTCCATCCCCCTGCCCTCCTCCACCGGGCGTCGGAGCCGGTAGGCGAGGAGCACCGCGGTGCCATCGAGAATGGCGCTGGGCGCGCCGACCCAGTTGCCAGGGCCGTTCCCCGGGGCGGCGATGGCCAGCGTCGAGCCTCGATATCGAGGCACGGGAAGGCAGACCGGGTCGGGGGTCATCATCAGCCGTTCACCTGGGGCGGCGGGCGGCGATCAGCCGCGGTCCGCGGTGCCGTCTCCCGACCATGGTGACGCGCCGGACCGTGGCGCGCCACCCGAGCGGTTTCGCGTCCCAGCCGTGCGGGGCTGAGGTTGTCCAGGTTCTCGGCGGTGTCGGCGAGGGGTAGGCGGGAGAGCCGCGCTGCTCCATCGCGCCGGCGAGCGGCCATGATTACGGCGATGCCGGTTCGCGCCTCACCTCTGCGCCGACCCAACGCGCCGGCCCGTCCCCGCCGGCCGCGCTGGACCTCCCAGGTGCCGGGTCCGGACCAGCCCCTCCCCGACCAGGTGCAGCAGTTCCTCGACCACCTGCGCATCCAGCGCAACCGCCCGGCCACGACGGTGCGCTCCTACCGGAGTGATCTGGCCAAATTCGTCGCCTTCTGGCAGAGCCGGTGGGCTGAGCAGGATCTCTGCGGCGGCCTCGACCGGGGACGACTTCGCCGTTACCAGATCGAGCTGGCCGACGTGCTTCCCAACCCTCGCAGCCGCGCCCGCGCCCTGGTGGCCCTCCGCCAGTTCCTCCGTTACGCCTACGACGAGGGATGGACCCCGGCCGAGCTCTCCCGCCATGTGCTGGTGCCGCGCTACGCCGTCGGCGATCCCCATCCCATCGCCACTGAGGTGGTGCCCCGGCTGCTTTCCGCGCTGCCACGGGGAGGGCTGCGCGACCTCCGGGACCGCGCCTTGATCCACTTCCTGATCGCCAGTGGCTGCCGGATCAGCGAGGCGTGCTCGGTGGACCGCAGCGATGTGCGGCCGGACGGCTTTCGGGTCCTCGGCAAGGGCGGCAAGCACCGGACGGTCTTCCTCACCGAGGATGCCTGGAGGGCGGTCCAGGACTACCTGCTGGCCCGCGGCCAGGACCCCTCCCCCGCTCTCTTCATCAGCGTCGCCCGGGCCGAGCTTCGCGGCGGCCGCGCCCTGGCCGGCAACCGCCTGACCCCCGATGGGGCCCGCCGGGCGCTGGGGGCGCTGCGCCGCCGGTTCGCCCAGGACCCTGACGCCTTCCGCCTCATCGAGGGCCTGCGCAGCCCCCACGCCGCGCGACACACCGCGGCGACCACCCTGCTCGAAGCCACCGACGGGGACGTTCGCCTGGTCCAGGAGGTGCTCGGCCACGCGACGCTGGAGACGCTCCGCGTCTACACCGAGATCACCGACAGGCGCAAGCGCGCCGCCTACGCCCGCCTGGGCGACTACCTTCACGAGGTCGCGGCTCGCTGAGCCTCCGCAGGGCTGCGCTCGGTGGCCATCACCGGGGCCAGGCCGTGGGCGTCGAGCCAGGATTCGACCGTGCTGAGGAAGAGGTCGGGAACCTCGAGCATCGGGATGTGACCGGCATCCTCGACGATGCGGACGGTCCAGTCAGGACGGAGCTGCCCGGCTCGCCGCGCCGCCCTCACGTTGACCAGCCGGTCCCCGGCTCCGTGGATTACCAGGGTGGGCACGGCGACGCGGCGGATCAGCCGGTCGACCGGGGCTCGGGCGAGGTGAGCCATCACTATCGAGCGGCCGGCGTCGACGAACGCGCGGTTGTTCTCGCCGCGGCGGGTCATCCGAGCCTCCTCGAGGCGGACGTGGGCCTCGACGACGCTTCCAGGGATCCGTCCGGGGTCGACGGCGCAGAAGGCGAAGGCGCCAGCGACGATCTCCTCCACCTGGTGCCGTCCGTAGAGGCGGCGCAGCGCCCGGCGCCCCATGGCCGGGAGCGCATAGGCGGCGAAGGCGGAGGTGACCACGCGGTCGGGGGGCTCGCGCCAGGGCACCGGCAGGGCGGCGTCGACCATGACCAGACCGCTGACCAGCTCAGGGTGCAGGCCGGCCTCCGCGAGGGTGACCAGCCCTCCCATCGAGTTGCCGACCAGCACCACCGGCCTGGGCGCGAGCTTCAGCAGGAGTCGATGAACGAGGGCGCGCTGGGCGGCGACCGTGGTGCGGCGGCCGGCGACCGGCGTCAAGCCGAAGCCAGCCAGGTCGGGAGCCAGCACGCGTCCGCGCCGGGACAGGGCCGGGGCCACCATCATCCAGTTGAGGTGCGAGCCCCCCAGCCCATGGACCAGGACGAAGCTCGGTGCGCCCCGGCCCCATTCGGCGAGGTGGACAGGCCCGCCGAGGTCGATGGTGTTGGCCCGCACTGGCTCGATCCTAGCCGCTGGCCGCCGTGTCTTCGCGGCGGGAACGAGGGCAGTCGGAGGCCGGAGCGGCGGATCCCGGCGCATGGGTGCCGTTTGTCAGCCGTCGCCTCGACCTCGGACTCTTCATCGCCTCATCAGCCAGCGCCGGGCGGGATGTCGGGCTCCCAGACGTTACCCAGGAACATCAGCGGCCCGGTGAAGTCGGAGGCCCAGGCCGCGGCGAGCGCCTCGCCAATGGGGGGATGGAGGCTCAGATGGCGCAGCTCCTCGCGGGTGACCCAGCTCGCTTCCTCAATGGCCGGGTCGGTGGCCCGTGCCGCCGCGGACCCTCCGCGCCCGGGCTCCCAGAGCGATTCGGGCGGCAGCAGCCATCGTCCCACGAAGACCAGGTTGACCAGATGGCGACGGCCTGGCTCGATGGCCTCGCAGACGATCACCAGCCGGCCGATCTGGACGTCGACGCCGGTCTCCTCCATGAGCTCGCGCCGGGCCGCCTCGACAAGCGTCTCGCCTGCTTCCACTCCCCCACCGGGCAGCAGCCAGCGGCGCGGGCCGGGCCGGCGATGAGCCACCACCAGGAGGCGTTCGCCGGCGGTCACGCACACGGCGACCCTGATCCGCGGTTCCACGACAGGCATTATCGGCGGGGGCTTGACGGCGAACGCCCGTTTGCTCTAGGCTTCCCCCAATGGGAACGCATGTTCTCACCGGCAACGCCTCCCCCCTCTGCCGCCTGCCGCAGCGCTGCGGCGGGCGGCCCTCTGATCTGCCGTGATCACCGACGTTCAGGCTCCGCTGCGCGCGGCCCGGGGGCGCCCCCTGCGTTTGGGGCGCCTGCTGCTCGTCGGGGGAGTGGTCCTGCTGCTGCTGCGAGGCCTTTCGGCGGTCAGCGCCGGCGCGGTCAGCCCCGCCGGTGCCGCGACCGTGACGGTGCGGCCCGGCGACACGGTGTGGTCGATCGTCGAGCGCCACTTTCCCGGGGACGACGTCAGGGAGCGCGTCGCCGAGATCCTCCAGATCAACGGGCTGCACTCGGCGGTCATCCAGCCCGGTGAGACCCTGGCGCTTCCTCGGGCCTGAGCCGCCGCCGCGGTGGGGGCGCTAGCCGGAACGGCCACCACCGCCTCCCCCTCCGACCGGGCTCCGGGCCGGCGTGACCCGGCGGCGGGGAGCCGGCTCGGACTGCAGCGGTCCCGAATCTAGCTGCCGATACCAGGCTGGCTCGCCTGCGGGTGGCGGTGGGGCGGGCTCATCCTGGTGGCCGCCGCCGCCTCCCCCGTCATCGGCATCGGGCCCGGGATTCATCACCCGGACGAAGATCACCGAGAAGGCGGCGAACAGCGCGATCTTGCTGAGGACGGCGAGGCAGGCGCCGGCGATCTGCTGGTCCGCATGGGCGCTGAGGTTGAAGACCCGCGGAGCCGCCAGATAGGCGGCGTACATCACCCGAGGACTGAGGGCGAGGATCAGACCTGCGAAGGTCTGCGGGATGGTGGCGAGCAGGATGTAGCCGAGCTTGCCCAGCGGGGAGAGCAGCGATCTCCGCCCGTCCGGCCCGATGATCGGCCACCAGAACGCCACCGAGGCGCCGAGGAGAGCCAGCTGCCCCAGATCGAAGGCCCAAGGGTGCGAGAGACCGTAATCCATCGCCACCGACCAGTTGGTGAGGAAGAAGACGGCGTTGACGCCCACGATCGCGGAGGCGGGGTGGACCACCAGGTGGCCGAGCCGGCGCAGCCGAGGCCACCACCGAAGCGGCGGCGCCGGGGCGAGGGCGAGGAGCAGGAGCGGCGGGACAGCTCCCATCAGGACAAGGACCTGGACCAGGTGAGCGGTGAGCAGGTAGTGCTGCGACAGGGTCTGGAGCGGGCTGAACCAGACAGCTCCGAGGAGGAGCAGCGCGGCAGCCAGGCTGACCCAGCGCTGCACCGAGGGTCCGGGCGCCCGCAACAGGCGCGCTCCCACCGGGGCTGCGCTGGCCGCGATGCCGAACAGGAACATCGGCTCGAGCGCAAAAGCGCCCGGCGGTGGGCTCATCACTCCGTAAGCTATCGCAGCCGGCCCGGTTCCGCGAGGCCCAGCTTCGGGGAAGCCCGGCGAGTCACGGTATCGAGGATCTCCCACCCGGTGGCGCCCGGAATGCCTCAGGATATGGGCCGCTCCCCGAGGAGGTGCCGTCATCCCGCCAAGCAGCCAGTGCCGGAGACCGATGTGAGACAGGCGGAGAGCCAAGGGAAACGGGCGGTCGCTCCGTATCAGAAGGCGGTGTGCACCAGCCGTCCGGCGGAGCAGGTCCTCGGCCAGTTCGGAGTCGATCGGCTGTCCGGAATCGCGGTCGCCGAACGGGGCGCCCATTACCTGCTGCTCCGCTCAGCGAGGCGCTTCCGCTACGGTGCCGACCTGGCCGCCGGGCTCGGCATCGCCATAGTCCTCGGCCTGCTCATCTGCGCGGCGATCACTCCCCTGGTCCTGGTGGGGCTGCCGGCGGCGCTGCTGCCGGCCCTGCCCCTGCTCCTCGACCGCCGCACCGACCTGGCCCTCAGCGCCATCGAGGACGAGGGGACGACCCGGGTTACGGCGCATGGCCAGGCCTCGCCCGAGCTGTCCGAATACCTGGACACATACCTGGCGAGCTTGCCAACGCCCAACGGGACCGGCCACGCGACCACCGAGGTGAGCGACGCCGAGGTGGCTCAGGCGGGCTGAGGCGCCCGAGGAGCCGGCGACGGGCTGCTGCGGGGTCGGACCGCCCTCAGCGGAGGACGCGGATGACCGCGGTGACCACCCCTTCCAGGACGAGGTCTCCGCTCACGTAGATCGGGGCCAGTGAGGCGTTCTCCGGCTGGAGACGGACGCGTGTGCCCTCCCGGAAGAAGCGCTTGACGGTCACCTCGCCCTCGCCGGTCGTGGGATTCTCGATCCGAGCCACCACGATGGTCCCGTTGGGCGGCGGATCGCGCCGGGGCCGCACCACCACCATGTCGCCATCCAGGATTCCCGCGTCCACCATGCTGTCGCCCCGGACGGTCAGCGCGTAGGCGCCATCACCTCCGGCGATCGGCTCGCCGAGTGCAATGTGGTCCTCGATGTTCTCCTCGGCGAGCACCGGAGTCCCCGCCGCGACCCGGCCCACCAGAGGCAGCGAGATCACGCGCGGGCCGTTGCGCCCGGCGGTGTGCTCCTGGCCCACCACCTCCACGGTCCGGGACTTGGTCGGGTCACGGTGGATGTGGCCCTTCGCCTCCAGCGAGTTCAGGTGGTTCTGAACGGTGGAGGACGAGCTGAGGCCCACCGCCATCCCGATCTCACGAACGGTGGGCGGATACGCGTGAGTCCGGGCGTGTTCCCGGAGGAAGTCGAGGATCTGCCGCTGGCGCGGGTTGAGGGCCTCTGGCATGTCGTCTGTCACCTCTCAGCGGGTAGGGCAGCGCGACTGTATCACGGCGGCCTCGCGAATGCAAACGTATGTGCCGAACGGAGGTTCCTGGGTATGTGGCGCTTTCAGGCCGCAATCAGCTCCATGGCCTGCTCGATCACCCCGTCCAGATCGCCCTCGGCGCGGCGCCGGAGCCAGACCAGCCGCGGCTCGGCCCGGAACCAGGTGCGCTGGGCGCGCGCGTAGCGATGGGTCCGCCGGGCTATCCCGGCGACCGCCTGCTCCCGGTCCATGCGCCCAGCGAGCACGGCGAGAGCCTCCTGGTAGCCGATGCCGGCGGCGGCCAGGGCGGTGGCGCTGATCCCCCGGCGCAGCGCCGCCGCCGTCTCCTCCACCAGGCCGCCCGCCATCATGGAGCGGGCCCGCTCGAGGATCCAGCGCCGGTGCAGCGCCGGCTCGGCGTCGAGGCCGATGAGGGTGCCCGGCAGGGTGCCCCCACGCCGCCTGCCCGCTTCCAGGCTGCCATGGCGGTCTACGATCTCCAGGGCCCGAACCACCCGTCGCGGGTTGCGGAGATCGACGCCGGCAGCTCCACCGGGATCGAGCCGGGTCAGCTCTCGGGCCAGCTCGGCGAGCCCCTCGGGTGAGGCGGCGCCAGCGTCCAGGGCCGCCCGGCGCCCGGGCGGGGGTGGCTCACCATCCAGCTCGAATCCCTCCATCAGGGCCCGGAGGTACAGCCCGGTGCCGCCGACGAGGATCGGCCGGACACCGCGGAGCTCCAGGTCGGCGAGGCAGGCGCGGGCCGCGCGGAGCCAGTCGGCGACCGAGAATGCCGAGCCCGGGTCGACCAGCTCCAGCAGATGGCAGGGCACACCGAGGAGCTGCCCTGGGTCCGGTACGTTGGTGCCGACTCGGAGGCCGCGCAGGACCTGCCGGGAATCCGCGTTCACCAGCTCGGCGGCGCCCAGGCGGCGGGCGAGGCGGACCGCCAGGGCCGTCTTGCCGGTGGCGGTCGGGCCGACCACGGCGAGGATCGGGGTTACCGGCGACGCAGCGCCCCGAGGAGCCATCGGCGGTCATTGTCGGCGGCCAGGCGAAGCGACGTCAGCCCGCCGGGCGTTGTCCGGTGCGGTCTGCTCACCCGCCGTGCTGGGTTGGGGACGCCCTTGCCGATCTCCCGGACCGGGCCGGGACCTCGGTGCGGTTGGCGCCTCCCGCTGCGAGGGGAGCGGGGCTCGGCCCGCTCCCCCCGCGCACACCGGGCTGCTGCCGGGTCAGGCCCCCGGTCAGCCCGATGTCGTGTCAGGAGGTCTTGGAGGCGCTCCAGGAGCCGCCCCCGGAGCCGTTGGCCGCGGTCGCGATCTGCCAGTTCCCCGACATCGAGCTGCCGGAGACCGAGCCGGTGTAGGTGGCCACCCCGACCGCGCCGAACTGGATGGAGCTGCCCTGGAGGGAACCCGAGATGCCGTAGGTGCCAGCCGGATTCGAGATCTGGATGTGGCCGCTCAGGTTCGACCCGGTCTGTGTCCAGGTCAGCGTGAAGTTACCGTTCAGGGTGCCGCTGTACTGCCCAGACCAGGTTCCCGACAGATCGACGCCGGCCGGCGCCGGGGTCGCCGTGCTGGCCGTCGTGGCGGTCGCCGGCGGCGCGGTCGCCGCCGGTGGCGTGCTGACCGTCGAGCCGGCCTGGACCGTCCCGGTTGGGGCGGGGGCGCTCGTGCTCGAGCAGCCCGCCAGGGCGAGGAGGCACGCCCCCCCGATCAACGGCGCGAACTTGCGAAATGTCATGGCTCTACTCCTGATCCAGGCTCTCGGCGGAGCGCGACATGGATGCGGAACCGTCGACCGGGCTGACCGCCTCTCCCAGGAAGCGCAGCAGCCGCCCGGGCTCCGAGAAGGTGATCTGCCTTCCCGAGCCCAGGTGGACCGCCATTCCCCTCACTCCCTCGGGGCTCTTGCCGTCACCGGGCCTCCAGATCCGGACCATGAAGGTCTCCATGGCGAAGGAGCCTAGGCAGGGGCCTTCGGGTCGGCTTAAGGTCGCGTGAAGGTGGCTTCCGGGAGGGGCCCGTCCGGCGGTGCGCCGGGCGGGTGGATGGGCGCGACCGAGGCGGCGCGCCCGCCGGGGAAGGCCGCGGGCTCGACGCCGAGGTCGTCCATCGCCTGGCGGTAGCGCCGGTAGTGACGATGAGCTTCGCCATGCCGCCCGGCATCAGCGAGCAGGGTCACGAGCTCCAGATGGGCCCTCTCGTCATAGAGGTCGATCTCGAGGATCCGGAGCAGGTGGGGGATCGCCGCATCCGGCTCGGCCCTGCGGGCAGCGTGGCTGGCCAGGCCCCGGGCCACCGCCACGTAGGTGGCCCGGGCCTCCTCCCGCGCCGGGACCGCCCAGTCGTCGTAGGGGTTCTCCTCCAGGAAATCCCCGGAGTACATGGCCGCTGCCCGCTCCAGGAGCCGGATGCCGGCGTCGGCGTCGCCACGCCGGAGTTGCCGGAGCCCGTCTTCGGCGGCGGACATGAAGGCTTCGAGGTCGACGTCCAGGGCGGCCAAGTTGAGGGCCACGGCGTCCTTGTCGGCGAGGATGGGCTCCGTCGTGGATGCCCGCCGGGGGTCGAGAACGCCGCGGACCGTGGTGAGGGCCACGGAAAGGCGGTTGGAGACTCGCTCGCCCCCCTCGTCGGGCCAGAGGGTGTCCATAAGGTAGCCGCGGCTGGCTGGGCGTCCGCGCCGGGCCACCAGCAGCTTGAGCAGGTCCCGGGCACGCTTGGACTGCCACTCCGACGCCTTGACGGGCTGGCCGCCGCGGACCACCGAGAAGCCGCCTAGGGACTCGATGCGAACCGCTGCCTCCGGCTCGGCGAGCAGGGCCATGAGCCCAGCGGCGCCGCCGCCGGGCCGGTCGTGCACTCCGAGCGCCTCCAACCGGTGCCGCGCATCCCGGCGCCGCGCCTCGGCACCCGGACCAGGGTCGAGGGTGCCGAGGGCCAGCTCGACCCGCGCCTCGCCCAGCGGATTGCCGAGCTCGCGCCAGATCTCGGCGGCGTCGCGGAGGTGCTGGACGGATCGGCGGCGGTCCCCTGCGCTCACCGCGGCGAGGCTCAGGGCCTCCGCGAGGCCGGCTCGCTCACGCCGCGTCCGGGCAGCGGTCCCGGCGGCCCGTGCCATCTCCCCGGCCCTCTCCAGGTCTCCGGCCGCCGCGGCCACCCATCCCGCGGCCAGGAGCGCGGTCACATACGCAAGGCCGCCACCGCGGGCGAGGGCCTGCTCGGTGAGTCGCCGAGCCTGATCCGGCTCCTCCCCGGCGATCACCGTGGCCAGGCCGGCCAGCGCCGGGACCAGGCCCTGCTCGTCACCGGAGGCCTGGGCGATCGACGCCGCTTCCTCGAACGATGCGCGAGCCTGGGCAAGGTTGCCGCGCTCCCGGTAGACCTCCCCGATCAGGGCGAGCGGGTAGGCGACCATGTCCGACCCGATCTCCTGGTACCGGCTCCGCGAGGCCTCCAGATCGGCCAGCGCCTCGTCCAGGCGGCCGATGCGCAGCTTGGTCTCGCCGCGGTTGCAGAGGCTCAGGGCCAGGAAGCTGGCGTATGAGGTCACCTCGGCCAGCCTCACCGCCACCTCGAGCTCCTCGAGCGCCTCGGGGTAGGAACCCTCCTCCAGGAAGTGAGAGGCTCGGTTGGTGCGGATGCGCACCAACTGGAGGAGGTCGCCGGCCTCCTCCGCGGAGCGCAGCGCGAGCAGGTAGTGGGCATCGTTGGCACGCCGGTCCCCGTCCAAGGCGGCGAGCATGGCCATGACCGTGTGAGCGGCGGCAAGGGCACGGGCGTCGGCGCAGGCGGTGGCGGTGGCCAGCGCCTGGGACGCGAGGCGGCGGGAGGGCTCGACCTCGCCGCGAAGCCAGTGGGCGGTGGCGGTCCAGCCGAGCAGGAGTGCCATCTCCACGGGCTCGGCGGCGGCATCGCTGAGGCCGCGCTGGTAGACCTCGAGGGCGGGGCCGAGCCGGCCCCTGAGGTAGTGGAGCAGGCCGATCCTCCAGGCGAGGCGGGCGGGCAGCTGCCCGGCGCCGGCCGCCGCGCGCTCGAAGCACGCCTGGGCCCCCGACCAGTCTCCCTGGATCTGGCGCGCCTCCCCCTCCAACTGCTCGATGGCGGCGCTGCGGAAACCGGACGGAAGTGCGCGGCAGGCATCGAGCACCGCAGCCACATGTCCGGCGGCGAGCAGCGAGGTTCCCGCCAGCGCCAGGACATCGGCCAGCGGCTCGGGCTCGCCGGCGGCAAGCAGAAGCCGCAGAGCGGCGCCGGCCGCGCCGTGGGCGGCGAGCCAGCCGGCTCCGTCCACCCGGAGCCGCCGCGTCTCGGCGGCGGGCAGGGGCAGGTGCTTGCGGGCATAGTCACGAATCAGGGGGCGAAGGGCGAGCGAGCCGTCGGGACGGCTCTCCACGAGGAGGCTCTGACCGGCCAGCTCGGCGACGCGGCGCGGGCTGTCGGCGATCCCGACCGCGGTGCACAGCTCGGAGGTGAATTGCTCGAAGACGGCCACCCGGCTGACCAGTTCGCGAAGCCCGGCGGGGTGATGGGCGAAGATCTCCTCGGCCAGGTAGTCGAAGAGCGGGGTGTGGGGCCGGTCCGGGCCCGAGAGCACCGCGCGCCAGCGCTCGGAGGGGGTCTCGCGGAGCGCCTCCAGGGCCAGGATCACCGCCGCCGGCCAGCCGCCGGCGAGCTGGTGGAGCTCGGCGGCCAGGCCCCTTGCCGGCTCTCCGAGTCGATCGCCCGCCAGCTGCGCCACCTCGTCGACGGTGAACGCGAGCTGCTCGGCACCGATCTCGAGCAGCTGGCCCTGGCCGCGGAGCCTCTCCACCGGGAACGGCGGCCGTCCCCGGCCCGCCAGGACCAGGTGCAGCAGCGGAGGCGCGTGCCGGCACAGGGCCTCCACCAGGCGCGAGGACGGGCTTCCCTCGCCCAGCTCGTCGACATCGTCGATGACGATCATCAGGTCCGCTCTCAGGTGCTCATGCAGGGCCTGGGCCAGGCGTGAGCCCAGGGCATCCCCGCGGAGGGGCTGCTCCTGCTCTGGGCCCGAGGCCGTCTCGATGGCGTGGATGAGCGCGCCGGGAAGCTCCGGGATGCGCAGCCGCAGCGCATCGGTCAGCCGCCGAGCCATGGTGAACACGTCGCGGTCGGTGGCGTCCGCCGTGTACCAGGCGCAGGCAGCCACCTCCCACCAGGACGAGAGCAGGCTGGACTTGCCGTACCCCGCCTCCGCCATCACAACGGTGAGGCGCCGGCTCAGGACCGTGGCCAGCCGGTCCACCAGCTCCGCGCGGGCGATGAAGCCGTCCGGGCGGGCCGGCGGCAGCAGCTTGGCGACGGGGGTCGGCTCCATTCCCACCTCGGCCTTGGCGGTCATGTTCAGTCCTGGTGACGAGAGCGTGGCACAGCATGTTCGAGGCAGGGCCGCCTGTGGATCAGACCGAGCGGACGGATCCCACGGCCGCGATCACGGCGAGGAATCCCGCCCGAGCCCGGAGTGCACCGCCTCGACGAGGCGCTCGGTGGACGAGCTGACCGAGACCGAGCAGCGGGTGGCGGAGCTGATCGCTCGGGGCCTGACCAACAAGGCCGCCGCCCAGGCGGCGTTCCTCTCCCCCAAGACGGTGGACAACGTTCTCGGCCGCGTCTACCGCAAGCTGGGGATCGCGTCCCGGGCCGAGCTCGGCGCGATCATGGGAGCGGGAACCGCGGCGCCCGGCTTGCCGGCCGCTCACCTCGGCTCGGCCCGCGGACCCGTCAATCCCCTCACAGAGCCGGGCGGCCGAATGCCCTCCGCAGGGTCGCGTCGTCCAGCACGATGACGGTGGGCCTGCCGTGGGGGCAGGTCAGCCCACCCGGCGTCGCCACCAGGCGGTCGAGTAGGCGAGCCTGCTCGGTGGGATCGAGCCGGTCACCGAGGCGCACCGCCGCATGGCAGGCAGTCACCGCAGCCAGCCGGCGCCGCCGGGCGGCCGGCTCGCCCGGCTCCTGAAGGCTGTCGAGGACGGCAGCGACCAGACGCGCCGGGTCTCTCCCCGGGGCCGCGGCGGGCAGCGCCCGGCAGCGAACCAGGCCGGGGCCGAAGGGCTCCAGGTCGAAGCCCATGGTGTGAAGCAGCGCGTGCTCCTCCTCGAGGCGCTCGGCCAGGGCGGCATCGACACTCACGGTGGCCTCGAGGAGAAGCGGCTGGCTGGCCGCCGGGCGCCCGTCGCGGCAGGCTTGCTCGGCGGCGCCCAGCAGCTCGGCGTACAGGACCTTCTCGTGGGCCGCGTGGGGATCGACGAGGCAGAGGCCTGCCGGCGAGTCCGCCACCAGCCAGCCGTCCGCGGACTGAACCAGGGGACGGAGAGGCGCCAGGTCGGAGAGGCGCTGCTGCTCAACCGGCCGGGCCGGGATGGGGTGGGCAGGTGTGGCGTCGCCGGGTCTCCCCCCCTCGGTGGCCGGTCCCAGCCCGACTCGGTCAGGGTGAAGCAAGGCCCCCAAGCGCTCCACCACCGCAGCTGAGGTACCCTCGCGGAGCTCCAGCGCCCGAGGCAACCCCGTTGGCGGCGACCCCGGGCCGAGCCGGGGCAGGCGGCGGTCGGCGGGATTGAGGTGTGCCGCCTGGAGCGCGGCCCAGCAGGCGCGCTCCACGGTTGTGAACACGCGGCCCTGATCTCGAAGCCGAACCTCCCGCTTGGTGGGGTGGACGTTGACGTCGACCAGCGCCGGGTCGAGGTCGATCACCACCACCCCGTAGGGATGGCGGCCGGCGGGCAGAAGCCCCGCGTACGCCTCCTCCACGGCGGCGACCAGGGCGCGGTTGTGAACCCGCCTGCCGTTCACCACCAGCACCAGCGACGCCCGCGTCCCCCGGTGCCGGCGCGGCTCGGCGATCAGCCCGCTCACCGAGATCTCTCCCGGGGCATCGACGGTGAGCAACTCCCCCGCCTCCCTGCCGAAGACGGCCCCGGCCGCCTCCTGGAGGGTCCCCCCGGGTGTCCTCAGGGCCAGGCGATCCCCGCTCCGGCAGGTGAAGGCCACCTCGGGCCGGGTCAGGGCGAGATCGGCGACCGCCCGGACGCAGGCTGCGGCCTCGCCGCGATCCGCGCCCAGAAAGGCCAGCCGCGCGGGCGTGTTGTGAAAGAGATCGCGGGCCTCCGCGGTGGTCCCCGGCGCCCGGGCGGCGGGCCGGTGCTCGAGCACGGAGCCAGCCCGGCAGCGAAGCAGCCACGCCTCCGCCGCGCCGGCGGCCCGGCTGGTGATCAGCAGCTCGCTGACGGCGCCGACGCTGGCCAGCGCCTCGCCCCGGAAGCCGAGGCTCCTGACCGCCACCAGGTCGTCCACGGTGGCCAGCTTGGAGGTCGCGTGCCGGGCCACGGCGAGGGGGAGCTCATCCCCGGGGATGCCGGCGCCGTCGTCCTTGACCGATATCCGGATCAGGCCGCCGCCCTCGATCTCCACATCGACCCGGGTGGCCCCCGCGTCCAGGGAGTTCTCGCCGAGCTCCTTGACCACCGCGGCGGGCCGCTCGATCACCTCTCCGGCGGCGATGGCGTCGGCCACCGCGGGGGGCAGGAGCCGGATCACCGCCCCGCCCTCTCCTGGAGCTCGGCGAGCTTGCTCAACGCCTGCCGCGGGGTCAGCCCATCGAGGTCCAGGCCAGCCAGCTCGTCGAGGACGGGGTGGGCCGGGGTGGCCATGAAGCCGAGGTCCAGCTGAGCCGGCCCCGGCCCCTCCCCCTCCAGGGGCCGGCGCCGCTCCAGCTCGCCGAGGATCTCCCGGGCGCGGGCCAGCACCGAGGCTGGCAGCCCGGCCAGCCTGGCCACCTGGATGCCGTAGGAGCGGTCCGCTCCGCCGGGCCTGATGCGGTGAAGGAAGGTGACCGTCTCGCCCTCCTCCACCACCTCGACCCGGGCGTTGGCCACCCCGGGCAGCCGGTCGGCCAGCGCGGTCAGCTCGTGGTAGTGGGTGGCGAAGAGAGTGCGGCAGCCGAGCCGGGGCGAGTCGTGGAGGTGCTCCACCAGGGCCTGGGCGATGGAGAGCCCGTCGTAGGTCGAGGTCCCCCGGCCGATCTCGTCGAGGACGAGCAGGGAGCGCTGGGTCGCCTGGCGGAGGATCGCCGCCGTCTCCGCCATCTCCACCATGAAGGTGGAGAGGCCAGCCGAGAGGTCGTCCTGCGCCCCCACCCGGGTGAAGATGCGATCGCACACCCCGATCCGGGCGCGGCGGGCGGGCACGAAGCTGCCGACCTGGGCGAGCAGGGTGATCAGGGCCACCTGCCGGAGGTAGGTGGACTTGCCGGCCATGTTCGGCCCGGTCAGGATGACGATGCGCTGGGCGGCGTCGAGCGCGGTGTCGTTGGCCACGAAGGCGCCGTGGCCGAGGGCCCGCTCGACCAGGGGGTGGCGCCCCTCAACGATGTCGGTGACCGTCGACCCGTCCACCGTGGGGCGCACCCATCGCTCCTCGTCGGCCAGCCCGCCCAGCGATTGCGCCACGTCGGCGATGGCGACCGCCTCCGCGCAGGCGAGAAGGGGGGCGGCATGGTCGGTGACGAGTCGAGAGCATTGATTCAATAGCTCCAGCTCCCTCGCCACCGCACGCTCCCGCGCATGGAGCACCACCGTCTCGTGGTCCTTGAGCTGGGGCGTGATGTACCGCTCCGCGCCCACCAGGGTCTGCTTGCGCAGGTAGTCCCCGGGCACCGCGTCGCGATGCGCGTGCGGGACCTCGAGGTAATAGCCGAACACCCGGTTGTAGCCGACCCGCAGCGAGCGGATGCCGGTGCGCTCGCGCTCCCGGGCCTCGAGTCCGCCGATGAAGTCGCGTGCCTCCGCTGCCGAGGCATGGAGCCCATCCAGCTCGGAGTCGGCTCCTTCCCTGATGAACCCGCCCTCGCGGCCGCTCGGCGGCGGGTCGTCGACGAGCAGCTGACCCAGGCGGTCGCTGACGATGGCGGGCGGGATTGCCGTCTGGCCGAGGCCGGCCAGCTCGCCGGGGAGGCCCTCGAGCATGGAGGCGAGGCGGGGAAGGACAGCGCCGGCGTCGCGGATGGCGCCGAGGTCTCGCGGTGTGGCCAGCCCCTGGACGGCCCGACCCACCAGTCTCTCCAGGTCCCGGACGGAAGCCAGGGCATGGCCGAGCTCGTGGCGCCGGGGACGGTCGGCGACCAGCGCCGCCACCGAGTCGAGGCGACGATCGATGGCCAGCAGGTCGGTGAGCGGCTCCCGGAGCCGGCGACGCAGCAGCCGGCTGCCCATCGGTGTTCGCGTGCGATCGAGGAGCCCGGCCAGGCTCGGGCCGCTGCCCAGCGGTCTGAGCAGCTCCAGGGTTCGAAGGGTCGGGGCGTCGAGCATCATCACCTCACCCGGTCGGCGGGGTGAGACCCGGATCGCTCCCGGCTCGAGCAGCACCCGGGACCGCTCGCAGTAGGCGAGCACCGCCCCGGCGGCCCGTATCGCCGCCGCCATGCCGTCGACGCCGAGGCCGGTCAGGGTGGCGGCGCCGGTCACCGCGCGGAGCCGGTCCTGGGCGCGGCCGGGATCGAAGAAGGCGGTGGGGAGCCCGCTGCGGGTGGCGCCGGGGGCGAACCCCTCGGGAGCGACCAGAGGCTCGGCGAGGAGCAGCTCGGCGACGTCGAGGCGGGCCAGCTCGTCGCGGAGGGCAGCGCTGTCCAGGCCCCCGGGGACCTCCACTAGCGTCAGCTCGCCGCCGGCCAGGTCGAGGGCGGCCACCCCGACCCGCGCCTCCCCGGCCTGGAGCGCCACCAGACGGGCGACCCGGGTGGCCTCGAGGAGGTCGGCGTCGACGGCGGTGCCCGGGCTCAGGATCCGGGTGACCTCGCGCCGGACCAGGCGGCCCTCGATCACCTCTCCGACCTGGTCCCAGAGCACCACCCGGTGGCCGGCATCGAGGAGCTTCCTGACGTAGCCGGCGGCGGCGTGGTGGGGCACGCCGCACATGGGCAGGCGGCCGGCGCTGCCGAAGCCGCGGCCGGTGAGGGTGACCTCGAGGAGCGGGGCGGCGAGCTCGGCGTCATGGCCGAAGAGCTCGTAGAAGTCGCCGAGACGGGCCAGGACCAGGGCATCCGGGTGCTGCGCCTTGACGGCGCGGTACTCGCGGAGGATGGGGGTGTTGCCGGCGTCGTCGAGCTCGATGGTCGGCTCCCTGACCGGCGCGCTCTCGGCGAGCCGGTGGGGCGGCGTCGCCCGGGTACGGGTGCTCACGGGCGGCGGCGCGGGGCGGCTGCCCGGGCCATGGCTCAGGCCGCCTCCGGGCGGGAGGCGCGGGCGGAGCCCGACCCCTCCTGACCGGCGCCGGGCGCCACCGCACGGAGGTCGAGCTGCCACGCGGTCGCACCGGCGACCGTGCCCGTCCGCAGCTCCCCGGCTACCGCGCTGCCGGCGGGGAGGATGGCGATCTTCCCCTGCCGGGTCCGGCCGAAGGGGCGGCCGTCCTCCGTGGTGCCCTCGATCAGCACCTCGGCGACCCGCCCCACCAGCGCCTGGTTGCGTTCCAGGGCGATCCTCCGCTGGAGGTCGAGCAGGTGGTTCAGGCGTCGCTTCTTCTCCTCCAGGGGGACGTCGTCGGGGCGCCGCGCCGCGGCGGTCCCGGGCCGCACCGAGTACGCCTGGAGGTGGACGGTGTCGTAGCGGACGTCGCTGAGGAGGCGCTCGGTACCGAGGAACTCGGCTTCGCTCTCACCGCAGAAGCCGACGATGATGTCGGTGGTCAGCGCCAGGCCGGGGACGGTGGCTCGGGCGGCGCCGATCTTGGCCAGGTACTCGTCCACCGTGTAGAGGCGGCGCATCCGCCGCAGCAGGCCGTCGTCGCCCGCCTGGACCGGCAGGTGGAGCTGCTCGCAGACGGTGGGCAGGTCGCGCATCGCCTCGAACAGGGCGGGAACGGCATTCCGCGGATGCGAGGTGAGGAAGCGGAGCCGCCAGAGGCCCGGGACCGAGTCGACCGCGGCGAGCAGCTCGGGAAGCCCCGCTCCCGTCCCCGGGTCGCAGTATGAGTTGACGTTCTGGCCAAGCAGGGTGACCTCGCGCACCCCCCTCTCGACCAGGCGGCTGACGTCATCGACGATCTCGGTCACCGGACGGCTGGTCTCGCGACCACGGACGAAGGGGACGATGCAGTAGGTGCACATCTCGTTGCACCCGCCCATCACCGAGACGAAGGCGAGCAGCCGGTCGGAGGCGGGCATCGGCAGGCGCCCCCCCAGGTCGCTGGCGTAGATCGACTGCAGCCGGGCGAAGAAGCCGTCACAGTCGCGCACGTCGAAGAGGTAGTCCAGGTCGGGAAGCTTGCGGAGGAGTGAGGAGCCGTGCTCGACCGCCATGCAGCCGGTCATGGCGATCGCCCTGCCGGGGCGGCCCCGCTTCCACTCGGTGAGCTCGCGGAACTTGCCGAACACCTTCTGCTCGGCGTTCTGCCGGACGGCGCAGGTGATCAGCACGGCGATGTCGGCGTCGTCCAGGCTGCAGTCCGGGAGGAAGCCGACCTCGGCGAAGCGCTCCGCCAGCATCTCGTGGTCGGCGTCGTTCATCTGGCAGCCGATGTGCCAGAGGTGGGCTCGCGGAGCTCGGCCCAGCACCGGGACGATCGGCCGCCGCGGCGCGGGCCGCTGCACCAGGGGCAGAGCCTGGAAGCCGCGCGCGGAGGGGCTCAGGGGGGGAAGGGGGACGGCCACGCTTCCGGCACAGCCTAGCGGCTGGCCGGCGCCGGCGTCCTCGTCGCCGCATACTTACCCCGGCCGTGGTCTTCGTCATCCTGATCGTGGTCTTCGCGGTCGTGCTGGTGGTCGTGGTGTGGCGGATGTCGCTCACCCCAGGGAACGAGGAGCCCGCGATCGGCGACAACCTCCCCTACCCCAGCTCTGTCTGGGCCACGCTGCCGTTCAGGCCCCGGCCCGGCACCCCGGAGAGCCTGACCAGCCACGAGGATCCGGACTGGGTGCACGCCGAGCTCAGCGGGCAGGAACGGCACGATCAACGCCGGGAGGAGGAGTAGCCGGCCCGGCCCTTCCGGTCCGAGCTCAGCTCAGCGGCATTCCACCAGAAGCCGGATCCCGGTGCGCTCCTCGCCGTCGATCGAGATGTCGATGAACGAGGGAATGCACACCAGGTCCATTCCTCCCGGAGCGACGTAGCCCCGGGAGATCGCGATGGCCTTGATGGCCTGGTTGATCGCGCCAGCGCCGATGGCCTGCACCTCCACCCTCTGCTGGCTGCGGATCACACCGGCGATGGCGCCGGCTACCGAGACGGGTTTGCTGGTAGCCGAGACCTTGAGGATTTCCACGAACGCTGCCTCGACCTGTGGGGATGGATGCTGGATTCCTTACTGGAGAACCAGGACAGCATAGCTGGGCGCGGCGATTCTCTCTCGACCGGGCCAGGACCCGCTCTCCGCGATCCGATCGTTACCGCCCATCGCGCCCTCCCGGCGGCTACTTCGCGTACTCGACGCTCCTCGTCTCCCGAAGCACCACCACCTTGATCCGGCCCGGATAGGTGGCCTCGGCGTGCAGCCGCTTGGCGATCTGGCGGGCCATGATCTGCGCCTGGTCGTCGTCGACCTCCTCGGGCCTGACCATCACCCGGAGCTCCTTGCCCGCCTGGATGGCGAAGCTCCTCTCGACCCCGGGGAGCTCGTCGGCAATCTGTTCGAGCCTCTCGAGCCGCTTTATCGAGGACGCCAGAGCCTCACGGCGGGCGCCGCGCCGGGAGGCGCAGATGGCGTCGGCGGTGAGCAGGACGAAGGCGCCGACCGTCTTGGGCTCCTCGTCGTAGTGGTGGGCCCTGACCGCGTGGACGATGTTGGCCGGCCGCCCCAGCCGGGCCAGGATCTCGCCGCCGATGATCGCGTGAGAGCCCTCGACGCTCTGCTCGACGGCGTGGCCGATGTCATGGAATAGGCCGGTCTCGCGCGCCTCCTGAACGTCGGCGCCGATCTCGGCTGCGATCAAGGCCGCCACCTCGGCGGTGTCGATGCTGTGCGCGAGCACATTGGCGCCGTAGGCGCTCCGATACCTGAGGGTGCCGAGGAGCTTGACCAGCTCGGGGTGGACCCCGGTGATGCCAAGGGACTGGCAGGCCGCCTCGCCCTCCTCCTGGAGCCGCTCGGCGATCTCCGCCCGGCTCTTGGCCACCACCTCCTCGATGCGGGCGGGATGGATCCTCCCATCCGCGAAGAGCCTCTCCAGGCTGACCCGCGCCACCTCCCGGCGCACCGGATCGAAGCCCGACAGCACCACCGCCTCAGGGGTCTCGTCGACGATGACGTCGATCCCGGTGGCCGCCTCGAGAGCCCGGATGTTGCGGCCCTCGCGCCCGATGATGCGTCCCTTGAGGTCGTCGTTGGGGAGGTGGACGACGGTGACCGCCGCCTCCCCCGTCTGCTCCGAGGCGTGTCGCTGCATGGTGGTGATCAGGATCTCGCGGCTGCGTTCCTCGGCCTCCACCCGGACCCGCTCCTCGGCGCCACGGATCCTCTCCGCGATCTCGTGGCTCAGCTCTCCCTCCACCTCCTGGAGCAGCTCAGCCCTGGCCTCGTCCTGGCTCATGCCGGCGACCCTCTCCAGCTCGCGAGAAACGCCGGCGCGCTCCTCCTCGATCTGCTGACGCCTCTGCTCCAGCTCCTCCTCGCGGCGGCCGAGGCGCTGCTCGCTCTGCTCTACGTCTCGGTTGCGGCGCTCGAGACCCTCCTCGCGCTGGGCCAGCCGCTGCTCCAGGCGGGCCACCTCGGCCCTGCGATCCCGGACCTCGGCCTCCGCCTCGGAGCGGAGCCGGTGTGCCTCCTCCCGGGCCGCGAGCAGGGCCGAGGCGCGTTCCCGCTCCGCGCTGCCGCGTTCGTCCTTCAGGCGTTCCTCATCCGCGGCTCGAGTGGCGGCGGCGCGCTGCTGAAGACGCTGGGCATAGAGAAAACCGGACAGGGCGATGAGCACGCCCAGCCCGAGGGCCGCGTAGGCCAGGATGTCGACGATGGGAGGTGTCCTCGGAGTGTCGTGGGGGCGGGGTGGTCACACCACCCCATGAGTGGCGCCATCTCGGGGCCGCAGGTCGGGGCGGTGCGGGATCCGTCCATGCCCCGGACGGGACCGGCGAGGTGCCGGCGCGATCCCCGAGGATGTGACGGCATTGTACGGGCCTGTGGCCACGATCGGGAGCCCGGCCACGTCTCGAGCCTGATAATCGGACCTCGTGGGTGCGAGGCCGGCCGTCCGCAGCAACTCCGGGCACGGCCCGGGGATCGACGCCCGTGAGGTGGTGGAGGAGGCGAAACCCGCCGGCGGCGAGGTCCGGCGCTCCGTCCCAGCTCTTCTCGCCGGCACCGCCCTGCTGCGGGTGGGTGCCGCGGGGATCACCGTCGCCGTCCAGTTCTATCTGACTGACCTCGGCCACGGCCATCCCCGCGGGGTGGTGGTCGGTTTCGTGGGAGCCGGGCAGGCCCTCACCGAGATGCTCCTGGCCCCGGTCATGGCCCGCTACGCCGACCGCCTGGGTCGGAAGCTGTTCGTGGTCGGTGGCCCGCTCGTCGGTGTGCTCGCCGTGCTCCTGGTTGCCGCCTCGCTGAATCCCGGGGAGATCTTCGGGGCCCGGCTCCTCGAGGGCATCGGGGCGGCCGCCTTCATGCCTACCGCGCTGGGAGCCATCGCCGCCGCCACCTCCCACGACGTCCGGGTTCGAGCCAACGCCAGCGGTGCCTTCGAGGCGGCAACCCTGGCCGGCTACGCGGGGGGGTTCGCCCTGGGTCCACTCGCCTACTCGTACCTGGGGCGCGGCGGCTTCCTGCTCCTGGCCGGCTTCTACCTGCTGGCGGGCCTGGTCTGCCTTCGCTTCGTCCCCAGCGTGCCCCCGCTGCCGGTCACCCAGCTGTCAACCCTGGTGCGCTGGATCGCCGGCCCCGGTCCGATGCGGACCTTCCTGCCCGCCTGGCTCGGCACCTTCGGTCTCATCGGAGCCTATGGCTCGCACATCGCCTCGCTGCTCTCGCACCATCACGCGCGGGTGGCCGGTCAGGTGCTGGTGGGCAGCATGGGTTACGGGACCAACGCCGTGGTCCTGGTCAGCGGCATCGCCCTCCTGGTCATCGGCATCTTCATCTGGACTCCCTGGATCACCCGGCTCGGACCGGTGCGGCAGATGCGTCGAGCGGTCCCCGGGGCCTGGGTCTTCTCGGCGGCGCTGCTGATCGCTGACCACGTCACCCTGGCCGCACTCCCGGCGCTGCTGGTCGTGGCCGCGGCCGGCATCGTCTGGCTGTCCGGGTTCGGCCCAGCCGCGGTCGCCTTCCTGGCCGCCTGCTCGGAGAGCCACAACGCCGATCGCGCGGCACTCATGTCCTTCTACACCGCCACCCTCGCGGCCGGGGGGGCCCTCGGGGCGCTGCTCGGAGGTGTGGCGGTCAGCCTGGCCTTCTTCGACGGGCTGGTCGTCTTCGGGCTTCTGCTCGCCCTGATGACCTTCGTTCTGCTTGGCCCGGTGCGCCGCTATGAGCCGAGCAGCCTGACCGCGCCCATCGCCTGAGCGTGTCCGCCCCCGGCGGCTACTCGAGGGCGTCGCCCTCCCCTGTGGCGGTCAGCGCGGTGAGCTGCCGGAGGGCGGCGTGGATGTCGCGGGCGGTGAAGCCCCGGCGCTGCAGGGCGCCGGCAACCCGTCGAAGGTCCGGAGCGGGAAGGGGCCGTGGGGCTCCGGCGAGAAGCCGGCGGGCGGTGAGCAGCGCCAGCTCCGTCTGGTCCTCCCCGACCTGCTGGGCGGCCTCGGAGACGGTCTCCGGGGGGATCCCCCGCGCCACCAGCTCGGCGATGATGCGGCGCCGGCCGTAGCCTCGTTCCAGCCGCCTCCGGGAGAGGTTCTCGGCGACCCGCCCGTCGTCGATCCAGCCTCGCTCAGCCAGCCGCTCGACGGCGCGGGTGGCCGTGGCCTGGCTGTAGCCGCGTGCCCGCAGGCGGCGCTCCACCTCGCTCCGCGACCGGTCGCCGGCGGCGAGCAGCCGCCCAGCCATCCTCTCCGCGCCGCCCACATCGTCGGGGTCCACAGGCTCCGTGAGGCTCAGCGGCCGCCCCGCGCGCCACCGGGTCACTGTCGCGAGCCTCCAGCCGAGGGCGCCAGCTCAGGCGACCGGGGCGTGCGGCGAGCTCCCGTTCACCTGATCGGCGGCAACCGGGGAGCCCCCGGGCAGAGCATTGCTGCGCACCCGGGCGGCGATCTCCTCGAGGAGCTCGGGGTTCTGCTTGAGGAAGTCACGGACGTTCTCACGGCCCTGGCCGAGGCGCAGGTCCCCATAGGAGAACCAGGCTCCACTCTTCTCCACGATCCGGGCGTCGACCGCCATGTCGAGGACGCTGCCCGCGTAGGAGATGCCTTCGTTGAAGAGGATGTCGAACTCGGCATTGCGGAACGGTGGGGCCACCTTGTTCTTGACCACCTTCACCTTCACCCGGCTGCCCACCGCGTCCAGACCCTGCTTGATGGTGTCGATCTTGCGGATGTCGAGCCTCACCGACGCGTAGAACTTGAGGGCCCGGCCGCCGGTGGTGACCTCGGGATTGCCGAACATCACGCCGACCTTCTCGCGGAGCTGGTTGATGAAGATCACCGAGGTGTTGGAGCGGCTGATCGCGGCGGTGAGCTTGCGCATCGCCTGGGACATGAGGCGGGCCTGGAGACCGACATGGTTGTCACCCATCTCGCCGTCGATCTCTGCCTTGGGCACCAGCGCCGCCACCGAATCGATGACCACGACATCGACGGCGCCGCTGCGGACCAGGACCTCGACGATCTCGAGCGCCTGCTCACCGGTGTCGGGCTGAGAGATCAGGAGCTCGTCGGTGCGCACCCCGATCCGGGCGGCGTACTGGGGGTCGAGAGCGTGCTCGGCGTCGATGAAGGCGGCCACCCCGCCTTTCTTCTGGGCCTCGGCGATGACGTGCAGCGCCAGCGTGGTCTTGCCCGAGGCCTCGGGCCCGAAGACCTCCAGGACCCGGCCGCGCGGCACCCCGCCCACTCCCAGGGCGATGTCCAGGGTGAGAGCCCCGGTGGGGATGATCTCGACGCGCTGGGTCTGGATGTCGCCGAGCCTCATGATCGCGCCCTTGCCGTGGCTCCTCTCGATCTGGCTGAGCGCCGTCGAAAGGGCTCGCTCCCGCTCCGTGGTCACCGCCTCCGCCTCCTTGGTGGCGGCAGATCGCCGCCCGGTGAGCTCCATTGTACGATCGATAGTACCACTTTGCTGTGTGCTTGTCACGGCTGAGACTCTCCTGGGACGCACGCAAGGGTGACGAACGGATGTACGGAGAGGACTCTAGCTGTTCCCGGCCCGAGACGCAAGGGGCGGCTTACCGCGGTGTGGGGCGGCCTCGCGGGGGCCCGCTTCCCCGTGGCTAGTCAGTGACCGGGGGATGGAACGGCTGGAGATGGGCCAGGTCCGCCTCGGTGAGGTGGGCGAAGAGCGCGAGATCGTCGCTCCGGCCCAGGAACCGCACCTGCAGCAGCACATCCTCCTTGAAGAACCCGGTTGGGTGGATGACGATGCCGGCCAGCTCGCCGCCGTCCATGACCACGTCCCTCACGGTCCCCAGCTTCTTGCCGGTGCTGCCCAGCATCACGTTCTCACCAGCTCGGATCTCCAGGTCGTCGAGCCGCTTGTGCGCCTGCTCGACGAGGTCCGGGGCAAAGCCGATCTGGCCCACCTCGTCCGACAGCATCCGGGCGATGTCGCCCTTGCCGACGGGCGCGTACTGGTAGGTGAGGTACGGTGGCAGGCGCCGCGCCTCGGCCGCGCTGATCGAGAGGGTGATGCGCTCCCGGCCGGCCTCGGCGACCGACGCAAGGGGCACGGCGATGTCGTCCTCCATCAGCGCGGCGCCGGCTCCGTAGTGGGCCGAGAAGCGGCGGTCCTCCTTCACCACGATGGCCCGTGCGTCGAAGGTCTCACCTTCGACGATCACGAACCGAAGGGTGCCGAGCAGCCGGCCGTCAGCTGAGTGGACGTCGGTGCCGAAGTGGAAGTCATCGGCGGATCGCCGCGGCTGCTGATCCGAAGAGGTCACCCCGGAAGTCTATTCGCTGCCGGGCCCCCGCCTCTCGGAGCCCTTTCCTCGGGGAGTCGCTCGCGCAGCCCGAGCTGCTCCGGCGATGCTCAATCGACAGCCAAGTCTGCGCCGAGCCGCAGAGCCGCCCGGACCGCCGCGGCGCGGTTGGCCTCCCGGTCGCCCTGCTGACGCAGCTCCACTGCGCTCTGCCGGCCGCGGAGCCAGCCGGCGACGTGGATCAATCCCACCGGCTTGTCGGTGCCCTCGGCGCCGGGACCGGCCACCCCGGTGATGCCCAGGCCGAGGTCCGCGCCCAGGCGGCGCGCCGCCCCCGAGGCCATGGCCAGGGCGACCTCCCGACTGACCGCTCCGTGGCGCGACAGCGTGCGGCCGTCGACGCCGAGCACGTCGCGCTTCACCTGGTCCGAGTAGGCGATCACCCCGCCGAGGAAGTAGCCTGAGGCGCCGGGGATGGCGGTGATCGCGGCTCCGAGCAGGCCTCCGGTGCAGGACTCGGCGACCGCGACAGTGAGGTGGCGGACCAGAAGCAGCTCACCCAGGGCGGCGCCCTCGGGAAAGCTGGCGGCGAGGGCCGGAGACTGGGTCTCATCGCCCGCGGTCCCCACGCCTGGCGCTCCGTCAGCCCCTGTGCTCGTGCCGGTACAAGGGCATCCTCCGGTCGGAATGCCGATCTTCGCTCGTCATTCCTCGCTCCGTCAGCCCCGGTAGTTGGTGAACTGCAGGGGGACCTCCAGGTCCATGGCCCGGAAGTCACGGATGACCGCCTGGAGGGCGTCCTTCTCCTTGGACACCATCCGGAGCTGGTCACCCTGGATGCGCGACTGGACCTTGGGATGCTCGCTGCGCACCTTCTTGGTGAGGGTGCGGGCCAGCTCCTCGGAGATGCCGCGCCGGAGCTTGATCAGCTGGCGGACATTGCCCTTGGCGGCGGGCTCGGGCTTCTGGGGGTCGAGCACCTTGAGGTCGATGCCACGGCGGTGCAGCTTGGTCTGGAGGATGTCGATGATCGCCCTCAGCTGCATCTCCCCCTCGGTGAGCAGGATCAGCTGATCCTTCTCGAGGGTCAGCTCGGCGGTCAGGTTCTTGAAGTCGTAGCGGGTCTGGATCTCGCGCCGCGTCTGGTCGACGGCGTTGACCATCTCCTGGTGGTCGAAGTCGCTGACCACGTCGAACGAGTACTCCTGGGCCACGCCGCGACCAAGGATATCAGCGGCTGTCTGTAACCTTCGGGTCCGGCTCGTCGTGTCTGTCATGGGGACCATCGAGGCGGCGCGGATGCCGGTGATCGCGGATCCCCAGGCCATGGAGCTCGACCTCGCCGGGGTGCTCGACGTCATCGTCACCCAGACCCGGCGCCACCGGGATCCGGCCGGCGGCCCTCACTCCTCCCCCAGCTCGGCCAGGAGCTCGTCGACCTGGAGCACGTCCATCAGGACCTGCCGCGACTTGCTGCCCTCGTAGGGTCCCACCACCCGCTGCTCGGCGAGCTGGTCGATGAGCCGGGCGGCACGGGTGTAGCCCACGTTGAGCTTGCGCTGGAGCAGGGAGGCGGCGGCGCGGCCCTCGGCGGCGACGGTGTGGGCCGCCTTGGCGAAGAGCGGGTCACGCTTGCCGGTCTCGCGCGCCCAGGAGACGTTGGCCTCGACCTGGAAGACCTCTTCCTGGTACTCCGGCCGGCCCTGCAGCTTCCAGTGCTCGATCAGGGACTCCAGCTCGCGGTCAGAGCAGAAGGCACCCTGCAAGCGCCGCGGCTTGCCCTCGTCGATGGGCAGGTAGAGCATGTCGCCCCGGCCGAGCAGCTTCTCAGCCCCCATCTCGTCGATGATGACCCGGGAGTCCACGCCGCTGGAGACCGCGAAAGCGACCCGGCTCGGGATGTTGGCCTTGATCAGCCCGGTGATGATGTCGGCCGAGGGCCGCTGGGTGGCCACGATCAGGTGGATGCCCACGGCGCGGGCCAACTGGGCCACCCTGCAGATCAGGTCCTCGATCTCACCGGCCGCCACCAGCATGAGGTCGGCCAGCTCGTCGATCACGATGACCGTGTAGGGCAGCGGTGTGAGCCCGAGCCCGGGGGCGCGCTCGTTGAAGGCGGCGATGTTGCGCGCGCCGTGGCTGGCGAAGAGCTTGTAGCGCTCCTCCATCTCCTTGCAAGCCCACCGCAGCGAGGCGACCGCGGCCTCCGGCTCGACCACCACGGGCACCAGCAGGTGGGGCACGTCGGCGAAGGTGGACAGCTCCACCCGCTTGGGGTCGATCAGGATCAGCTTGAGCTGCGCCGGCGTCGCCAGGAGCAGCAAGCCGGCCAGGATGCTGTTGATGCAGACCGACTTGCCGCTGCCGGTGGCGCCGGCGACCAGCAGGTGGGGCATCCGGGTCAGGTCGCCGACCACGGGGTGACCGGAGACGTCGGCGCCCAGGGCCACCGCAAGGCGCTTGCGAGGGTCTGAGAAGGCAGCGGAGCTGACCACTTCCTTGAGCGAGACGAGCTGCGCCGCCTTGTTGGGGACCTCGATGCCGACCGCCGACTTGCCGGGGATGAAGGGCTGGATCCGGATCGGCGCCGCCACCGCCAGGGAGAGGTCGGTCTGGGCCCCGACGATCTTGCGGACCGGGACGCCGGCGGCCGGCTGAACCTCGTACTGGGTGACGGTGGGACCGGTGTTGGCCCCCACCACCCGCGCCTGGATCTGGAACGACGCGAGGGTCTGCTCGATCAGCGAGGCGGTGGCCTGGACCTCCTTCTCGAGACGCTCCCTCTTGCCGGTGACGGTGTCGAGGAGGTCGACGCCGGGAAGCACCCAGGTCCTCTCGGCCTCCTCCTCGCCGAGCGCCCCCGCGTGGGCCACCTTGGCCTCGGGGATGGGGCCGAGGGTGGGCGGTTCGGCGGTGCCCTCGAACTCTCGGGTGAAGGCTTCGCCGGCCGGCCCAGGCGCGGGCGTAGACGCGGGCGCGGCCTGCTCCGGCTGGGAGGCGGCTGCCGGCGGCTCGGGCTCCCCCACCGGCGGGCGGAGCGGCGGGAACGCCGGTGCCTGTGCCGCCCCCGAGCTGAAGGCGAGCGGGGTGGGGATTCCGGTCAGGCTGACGGCGGCTCCGTCGCGACGCCGCTTCGGCCTGGCGCCCTGCGGCGGCCCCCCGGCCTGCATCTGGGCCGCCCGGTCGACCACGAACCTCCGGATCGCGCCTAGGGCGGGGATGACCCGCAGCTCGACGGCCAGCACCAGCCCGGCGCAGATCAGGAGCAGCATCAGGGCGGCGGTGGCGGCGTCGCCGAGCCGAGCGGCCAGGGCACCCGAGAAGCGCTGGCCCACCGTTCCCGCGCTGCCGGGGATGGCCAGGCCGAAGAGGCCGAGGACGGCAACCACCACGAAGACGCTGCCCACCGCGGCCAGGACGCCCCCGGTCCACTGCCGCCGGCCCAGCAGCCGCGCGCCGGTCACGGCGATGCCGAGGGCGATCATCCAGGCTCCGATGCCCAGCCAGCTGAGCAGGCTGTCGTGGATCGGACCGGCGATGGAGCCGCCGCCGGGGATGGCGAGAACGATCGCGAGCAGCACGCCGAGGCCCACCAGGGTGACGCCGCTCAGCTCCCGGCGCTGGTCGGGGCTGAGCAGCGACCAGCTGCGCTGGGGCGCGGGACGGCGGCCACGGGGGCGGCGGGTCGCCAGGCGAGCAGTTCGAGAGGGGGGGCGGGTCTGGGTCCGGGGGGCCATGGCGTCTCAGAGGCCTCGTGAAGCGACGTGGGAGGGTTGCTGCCGGTCACGCGATCGTACCAGGGCGGGGTCGCCTGCGAATGCGCGTTCGCAGGGTGACCGGCGCGTATTGCAGTTGGCCTCAATCGGAACTGGTCTGAACCCCCGACCTGCCCCCCCTTTTCGAGGCCGGCGGTTCACCCTCCCGCCTCTTCTCCAATTCCGCTACACCTCGGTCACCAGGGGAAGGATCAATGGCCGGCGCCGTGTCCGCTTGAAAAGGAACCGGCTGAGGGCCTCGTGCACCGCACTCTGCCATGCGGACCAACCAGCGTCTGGCGTCATGTGCTCCAGGCTCTCCCTGACCCTCACCGTCGCCTCCTCGATGAGCCCGGCCCCGCGCTCGTCCTCGATGAAGCCGCGGCAGATCAGCTCGGGGCCGGCGACCACCGCGCCGGTGGCCCGCTCGACAGCGAGCTGGACGATCACCAGGCCGTCCTCGGCGAGCTGGCGGCGGTCTCGGAAGACGACGTGCGTGGCATCCTCCAGGCTGAGTCCGTCGACGTAGACGTAGCCCGCCGGCACGCGCTCCTCCGCCACTCGCAGCCCGTCCTCGAGGACCTCGACCGCCACCCCGTTGTCCACCGCGGCCGCGTTCGGCGGCGCCACGCCGGCACGGAAAGCCAGCTCCCGATGGGCGGCGAGGTGGCGGTACTCCCCGTGCACCGGGATGAAGTGGCGGGGCCGGCACAGGGTCAGGAGGAGCCGCAGCTCCTCGCGCCCGGCGTGTCCACTGGCGTGGACCCCGCTGGCGCTGCCCCGGAAGGTGCGAGCTCCAAGCCGGTTCAGGTTGTTGATGATCCGGTGCACCGCCTCCTCGTTGCCGGGGATGGGGTTGGCGCTCACCACCACGGTGTCCCCGGCGTGCAGGGACACCATGGGGTGCTCGGCGCTGGCGATCCGGCTGAGTGCTGAGTAGGGCTCGCCCTGCGCGCCGGTGCAGAGGACGCACAGCCGGGGGTCGGGTAGGCGCGCCGCCTCCCGCGGGGAGACGATGGTTCCCGGGCGCGCCTTCAGGTAGCCGAGCTCCTGGGCCACCCTTACGTTGTTGACCATCGAGCGGCCCACCACCAGGCAGCGGCGTGCGGCGGCCTCGGCCGCCACGATCGCCTGCTGGAGCCGGGAGATGTTGGACGCGAAGGTTGCCACCAGCACCCGACCGGGAGCGCTGGCGATGATCTCGGCCAGCGCCGGGCCCACCGAGCTCTCGCTCGGGCTCATCCCCTCCACCTCGGCGTTGGTGCTGTCGCTGAGCAGGAGGAGGACCCCCTCGTCGCCGAGCCGGGCCAGCCGGGCCAGGTCCGGGGGCTCGCCATGGACCGGGGTCTGGTCGACCTTGAAGTCGCCGCTGTGGACGATCACCCCGAACGGCGTGTGCAGGGCCAGGGCGCAGGAGTCAGGCACGGAGTGGGTGGTGTGGATCCACTCCACCTCGACGCTGCCCAGCCGGACGCTGTCGCCGGGCCGTACCGTGTGCAGCCGGGTGCCCTCCAGGAGCCGGTGCTCGCGCAGCTTGTTGCGGAGCAGGCCGAGGGTCAGCGCGGTCCCGTAGACCGGGACGTCGAGCCGGGGAAGGATGTACGGGAGGCCGCCGATGTGGTCCTCGTGGCCGTGGGTGAGGACGATGCCGCGGACCCGGTCGCGGCGCTCGACGAGCCAGCTGACGTCCGGGATGACCAGGTCGACGCCCAGCATCTCGGTCTCGGGGAACATCAACCCGGCGTCGACCACCACGATGTCGTCGCCGCACTCGACGGAGAGGAGGTTGCGCCCGATCTCCCCGAGGCCACCGAAGGCGAGGAGACGAAGCCGGGAGTCTGATTCAGTCAAAAGAGGCTCAATTGGTCGTGCGCGGCCACACTCTGCGCCGCCGGCTGGCGGGCGGCAGGTGGGGTGGCGGCGCGCCGCCGGCGCTCGGCGGCGGCGTCGTCGAGGTAGTCGCGGACCCGGAGCATGTCCTCCTCGAGGGTCCGCATCAGGGCGGCGTTGTAGAGGGCGGCGGCGGGGTGGTAGAGGGGGACGTAGAGGCGGTCGCCCCGGGTCACCTTGCGGCCGTGGAGGTGGGTGATGCCGCCCGCTCCGGGGAGCAGCCGGGCCAGGGCGTGGCGGCCCAGGACCAGGATGACGTCGGGATCGATGATCTCGACCTGGGCGTCGAGGAAGGCGGAGCACGCATCCATCTCGGCGGGCTCGGGATCGCGGTTGCCGGGCGGCCGGCATTTGACGACGTTGGTGATGTAGATGTCGTCCCGGCGCAGCCCGATGCTCTCCAGGAGCCGGGTCAGGACGTTGCCCGCCGCCCCGACAAACGGCTTGCCCAGCCGGTCCTCGGTCTCACCGGGGCCCTCCCCCACCGCCATGATCCGGGCCGTGGCCGGCCCGGTGCCGGGCACTGCCTGGGTGCGCCGGGCGTGGAGCGGGCAGGCGGTGCAAACCAGGATGTGCTCGTGGACGACGGCCAGGGCATCCTCCGCACCGCTCGGCATCGGCGCGATTGTACGGCCGGCTTTCTGCGGCTCGGGGTGCCGGTCCGAGACACGACGGCCCCTCAGACAGACTAGGTGGCCCAAAGCCCCGGCTCAGGCCGCTGGCTGGACGGTGCGGTCCTCGGCCGACGGGCTCAGAGCTCGGCGCAGCGCTGGCCCGGAACCTCCATCGACGAGCAGCAGGGCGATGACCACGGCGAGCACAGCCGAGCTGGCGATCCCCTCCGCAGCTCCGGCGATGGGAGGCGGGGGCAGGTTCTGCTGGACACCTCCGAGCACACCACCGCCAACCGCCAGGGCGAGTGGCGGCAGCGCCCGCCAGCTGACCAGCCGCCCCGGCCGGCCGAGCCACCAGATGGCCGCGAAGACGCAGGGGTCGAGGAGGTAGTAGGGCCAGGAGGTCTTGGCCAGCATGGGGATGCAGGCAGCCGCCACGGCCAGGAGCCCATATATCCGCGGCCCCTCCAGCCCCCCGCGCGGCTGGCGCAGGCTGCCGGAGCCGCAGAGGACCAGCGCCGCGCCCGCGAAGATCCAGGCGTCGCCCGCCTGGATGATGGAAGCCCATGACGCTCCGCGCAGCGCGTACCAGAAGGACCCGCCCTCGATCGGCAGGGGGCCGCGGTAGCTCAGCAGGGAGTAGACCGCGTCCTGCCGGTCGGCCAGCCAGAACGGGAGAAGCCCGATCGCGGTGACAGCCGCGGCCGACACGAGCAGCGCCCCGGCCCGGCCCCAGTGGCGACCGGTGAGCACCACCAACAGCAGGGGGATGAGGCTGATCACCGCCATGCTCCGGGTCAGCACCGCCAGACCGATGCACGCACCCGCCCAGACTGTCCGCTCCCGGCCGAGCAGGCGGACACCGAGCAGCACCAGCCAGAGCTCGATGGGCTCCTCCAGGTGGCCGAAGTCGATGATCGCCACCCAGAGCGGCGGGGCCACCAGGAAGACAATGGCCGCCAGCAGCCGGTGGATCGGCCGGCCGCGACCCGCTTCGACGGCGAGCACCGCCTCCCGCGCCAGCAGCAGGGAGAAGGCGGCGAAAAGCACCTGGATGGCGGCGTCTCTGCCCCGCATGGCGGCGAACGGGGCCGCAGTGTTGAGGACCGCCGCGACCAGGCTCAGCGGCACCAGGCTCAGCGGACCGTTGGCATTGGGGTAGACGCCGGCCCTGACCGAGTAGACGAGCAGCGGGTGGCCGTGCGCCGCGATCTCCGCCGACGGCCAGAAGAACAGGTCCAGGTCCGTCTTGGTGGTGTCGAAGATCAGGGCTGCGATGCCGCAGGCGGCGGCGAAGCCGAGGCACAGCCCAGCGAGCCGGAGCCAGAAGGGCAGTCGGACCGATACCGCCCGCCGCCCCAGCTGAGCGAGGCTCCCGATCTTCAGCCCCACGTGCGCTCAGGTGCCGCCGCGCGCCCCGGTCGACCGGGCATTCAGGGTGACGGGCAGGCTGCGCCGATGCCGGCCCGACGGCCGACGTCGATTCGTGGGCTCGTCCAGCGGCGCGCGAAGGTGCCAGAGCACCACTCCGATGACCACCGCCAGCGCCAGGGAGGACGCCAGTCCGAAGACCCAGGCCGGCCCCGTGGCGAAGGGTGGCTCCAGCACCAGGAGCACGGCGTCGGCGGCGAGGAGCAGGGGGCCGGCGAGGCGCCAGCTGACGACGCCGCCCGGCGACGCCAGCCACCAGATGGCACTGAACGCGTACGCCTCGACCAGGTAGTACGGCCAGACCGACTTGGCGAAGAGGGGAAGGCAGACCAGGGACACGGTCAGAAGGGCGTATTGACGATGCGCTGGCACGGGGCGATCGGGACGCCGCCAGAGCGCCAGGGCGGTGAGGAGGAGGCCCGCTCCGCCGAAGAGGAGCCAGTCCGCGTGCTGGACGAATCCCGCCCACGGCGCGCCCTGGAAGAGCAGCCAGAGGGACCCGCCTGCGGTGGGCATCCCGCTCCGGTAGCCGACCAGGGACTGGAGGACGTCACCGCTATCGGCGATGAGGAAGGGCAGCAGGCCGGCGGTGACGGTGGCAGCGGCGGTGGCGCAGAGGACGGCCGCAGCACGCGGTCGCCGGTCGCGAAGAAGCGGCAGGATGAGTGGTGCGGCGGCCAGCAGCAGGGTGGTGCGGGTGAGCGCCGCCAGGCCGAAGCAGATGCCCGCCGATGCGAACCTCTCCCGACGGGCGAGACGGATGCTGAGCAGGGCCAGCCAGACCTCCAGGGGAAGCTCGACGTGGCCGTAACCCATCATCCCGATCCAGAGCGGTGGGGAGGCCAGGAGGAGCAGCACGACCACCAGGCGCCGCGCTGGCTGAGCGCTCGGCGCCTCGATCGCCCGGGCGCCTTCTCCGGCCATCAGCAGGGTGAAGATGCCGAAGGCGACGACCGTGATCTCGCCGCGCAGCGCAAGCTGGTCCTGCAGGCCGAGCCGGTTGATGACCGCGACGACGGCGGTGAGGGGCACCAGGCTGAGTGGCCCGTTGTCGCTGCGCCAGGGCCCGACGTGGACTGAGTAGACGAGCAGCGGCTTGCCGGCGAGGGCCATCTCCGCCATCGGCCAGCGGAACCCGTCGAGGTCGTTGTTGGTGCTGTACAGGATGGGGGCCAGCAGCGCGGAGGCGGCCAAGAAGCCGGCGGCCAGGATGGCCATCCGCCACCGGGGGTGCTCTCCCTCGCCGTAGGCCAGCCAGCGGACGAGGCGCAGCAGCGTGCGGGCGGGCGCGGCGGTCACCGCCGGGGATGGATCAGCCACCGCGGCGTCGGCGGGAGCGGGGATGGGAGCGCTGCCGGCCACGCCGTTGCCGGTCATAAGCTGGCCGGGCGCAGATGAGATGGATGGCCCGGGAATTTCAAACGCGCCGGCCATTCGCGGGCCAGTATAGGTGGCCCAGGCGGGCAGCGCCGCGCCCGGATTCGGCCGGCAAAGGCACCCTCTCCCCTCTGCCGCTCCCCCCTACCGCTGCTCCAGCACCAGCTCGGCGACCTGGACCGCGTTGGTGGCCGCACCCTTGCGCAGGTTGTCGACGACCACGAACATCGCCAGCCCGTGCTCCCGGCTGGGGTCGCGGCGGATCCGGCCAACATGGACCTCATCGCCGCCGGCCACCTCGCGGGGGGTCGGGTACGCCTGCGAGGCCGGGTCGTCGATGACCCGGATGCCGGGTCCACCCTGGAGGATGCGGCGGGCCTCGTCCGGCTCGGCGGGCCCCTGGAAGTCGGCGAAGACGGCGGCGCCGTGGCCCACCGCCACCGGCACCCGGACCGTGGTTATGCCGATCGGCAGGCCGGGCAGCTCGAGCACCCGCCGCACCTCCTGGACGACCTTGACCTCCTCCTCGGTCTCGTCGCCGTAGAACTTCCAGCCCCCCGGGATGACGTTGCCGTGGAGGACGTGCGGGTAGAACTCGTGCGCCGGCGGGCGCCCGGCGGCGTCATCCTGCGCCTGGGCCTCCAGCTCGGTGACCAGCCGCTTGCCCGCCCCGCTCGCCGCCTGGTAGGTGGAGACGGTCAGGTGCCGGAGGCCGAAGGCGCGGTGCAGCGGTGCCAGGGCCACCGCCAGGGGAATGGCCACGCAATTCGGGTTGGCCACGATCCCCCGGTGCTCCCTGAGCTTCTCGGCGTTGACCTCGGGAACCACCAGGGGGACGGCCGGGTCCATCCGGTAGAAGCTCGACTTGTCGACGGCCACGCCGCCGCCCTCGGCCACCATCGGGCAGTACTCCCGGGAGGTCGCCGAGCCGGCCGCGAAGAACACGATGTCGCAGCCGGCGATCCCCGCCGGCCCGACCGCCGAGACCCGCAGCTCCTCGTCGCGGAAGCGGACCAGGACGCCGTCGCTCCTCGGTGAGGCGAGGACCCGGAGCTCCCCCACCGGGAAGCGGCGGTCCTCCAGGACCCGAAGCACGGTGGACCCGGCCGCTCCGGTGGCGCCGACCAGGGCGACGCTGGGACCCGCAGGCATGGTCGGCGGATTGTATCGGTTGGAGGATCAGGCCGGGCTGGCGCTCCCCGCCCCGGCCGCCTCAGCCTGGCGGCTGGCCAGCTCGCGGATCGCCTCGCGGCGCGAGAGGTTGATCCGGCCGCGGTCGTCGATCTCGATGACCTTGACCATGATCTCGTCCCCGATCGCGACCACGTCCTCGACCTTCTCCACCCGGTGCTCGGCGAGGTTCCCGATCCGGACCAGGCCCTCCTTCTTGGGCAGGATCTCGACGAACGCGCCAAAGCCCATCAGCCGGGTGACGCGGCCCTTGTAGATCCGGCCCACCTCGATCTCGTCGGTCAGGTCGCGGATCATCGACATGGCCTGCTCCCGAGCCGTGGCGTCGGGGCTGGCGATGAACACCCGGCCGTCATCCTCGATGTCGATCTGGGCGCCGGTCTCCTCGACGATCTTGCGGATGGTCTTGCCACCGGGGCCGATGACCTCGCGGATCTTGTCGGGGTTGATCTGGATGGTGTCGATGCGCGGCGCCCACGGGCTCATCTCGGGGCGCGGCGCCGGCAGGGCCTCGGCCATCTTGCCGAGGATGTGGATCCGACCCACCCGGGCCTGGGCCAGGGCGCGCTCCAGCAGGTCCCAGGTCAGGCCGCGGATCTTGATGTCCATCTGCAGGGCGGTGATGCCCCGCTCGGTGCCGGCGACCTTGAAGTCCATGTCGCCGAGGGCGTCCTCCATGCCCTGGATGTCGCTCAGGATGGCGGCCCGGCCGCCGTCCTCGTCGGTGATCAGGCCCATGGCGATGCCGCCCACCGGTGCGTCCAGGGGCACCCCGGCGTCCATCAGGGCGAGCGAGGAGCCGCAGACCGAGGCCATCGAGGTCGAGCCGTTGCTGCTCAGGATCTCGGTGACCACCCGGACCACGTAGGGGAACGCCTCATCATCGGGCATGACGTTGTAGACGGCCCGCTCGGCCAGGGCGCCGTGGCCGATCTCCCGGCGTCCCGGCGAGCGCAGCGGGCGCGCCTCGCCCACCGAGAAGGGCGGGAAGTTGTAGTGGTGCATGTAGCGCTTGAACTCCTCGAGCCCCAGCCCGTCCAGCTTCTGCTGGTCCTGGCCCGAGCCGAGGGTGACGATCGAGAGCGCCTGGGTCTGGCCGCGGGTGAAGAGGGCACTGCCATGGGTACGGGGCAGCACCCCCACCCGGCACCAGATCGGCCGGATCTCGTCGGTTCGGCGGCCGTCGGGGCGCACCCCTTCGGCCAGGATGGCGTGCCGGACCGCCTTCTTGAGCTCGGTCTCGAAAGCTCGGCCGATCTCCGCCGCGGCGGCCGGCAAGCGCTCGGCGAGACGGCTCTGGACCTCCTCGCGAAGGGCGTCGATCGCCGCCTCCCGGGCCGGCTTGTCGGGGTTGCGGGCGGCGTCTCCGATCCGGCCCTCGACCAGCGCGTGGACCGCGTCGGCCACCTCGGGCTCGACCACCCAGCGCGGGTAGTCCATCACCGGCTTGGGCCCCACGCTCTCGCGGATGTGGAGCTGGAACTCGACCAGGCGCTTGATCTCGTCGTGGGCCAGCCGGAGGGCCTGGAGCATGGTCTCCTCGGGCACCTGGTGGGCCCCCGCCTCGACCATGGTGATGGCGTCTCCGGTGCCGGCGACCACCAGGTCGAGGTCGGAGTCGCCGAGCTGGGGCAGGCTCGGATTGAGGATCAACTGACCGTCGATCAGCCCGACCCGCAGGCAGCCGACCGGTCCCTGGTGCGGGATGTCGCTGATCTGCAGGGCCAGTGAGGCGCCGGTGACCGCCAGGGTCGCCGGGTCCTGCTCCTGGTCGGCGGAGAGCACGGTCGCCACCAGCTGGACGTCGTTGCGGAAGTCCTTGGGGAAGAGCGGCCGCATCGGCCGGTCGATCATCCGGCTGGCCAGGATGGCGGCCTCGCTGGGGCGTCCCTCACGGCGCGGGAAGCTGCCTGGGATGCGCCCCGCGGCGTACAGCTTCTCCTCGTAGTCGCAGGTGAGCGGGAAGAAGTCGATGCCCTCGCGGGGAGCCTTGCTGGCCGCGGCCGTGACCAGGACCACGGTGTCCCGGCAGCGGATCAGCAGGGCTCCGTTGGCCTGTTCGGCGATGTGTCCGGTCTCCACGGTCAGCGGCTGGCCGGCGAAGTCGGTGGTGAAAGTCTTGGGTTGCGGTTGAGTCATGAGTTCTCCGGGTGCGGCCCGGTGGCATCGGGCGGGACTCCGGAGGTGAGGCGGTGGAGGCTGGAAGCCGGCGCCGCCGGGTTCGCGCATCCCTCCCGGGTGCCGCGGTCTCCCTGCGGTCGGGGTCCAGTCCCCAACGTCTCACCGCCCGGCTCGGTTGCTCGCGCCGGCGGCCTGGGCCTGAGTTGGTGAGGACGAGCCGATGGGCTCAGTCGAGGCTTGGCTGGTCTCCTCTGCGTGGGATGGACGCGATCCGCCCAGTGCCGCTGAGCGGCCGGGCTGGGACGCTGGTCTTGCCCCGCGGTGACAGCTGGTCGGAGGCGCCGTGCACTATCGGCGCAGCCCGAGCTGGGCAATGATCGAGCGGTAGCGCTCGACATCGGTCCGAGCCAGGTAGTCGAGGAGGTGGCGGCGGCGGCCGACCATCTTGAGCAGCCCGCGCCGCGAGGCGTGGTCCCGGGGATGGCCCCGCAGGTGCTCGGTGAGCCCCCCGATCCGCTCGCTGAGGACGGCGATCTGCACCTCGGGTGACCCCGTGTCCGTCTCGTGGCGCCGGTGCTCGGCGATGATCTCGGTCTTGGTTCGAAGCTCGGGCAAGGTGTCACTCCAGGTGGGCCGTGGGGCCAGTCGCCGGACGGGGAGCGGGGCCTGGGTGCGGTCATGCGATCCATGGCCGGGCCCTCCGTCGGTCGGCGCCAGTCTAACAGGCACGACGGAGCGGAGCGCCGAGCCTCAGGGCTCGAGCGTGGAGCGGGGGACCGCCCGGTAGCCCAGAACCAGGGGCAGCGGAGCGCGGCGCTCGGCCTCAGCCGGCATGGTTCGGAGCGGAGAAGCGCAGCGCCCCGGGCAGGATGGTGACCTCGGCGGGGGCCGGGCCGAGGAGCTCCCCGTCGGCTTCGAGCAGCGGTGGGTCCTCCCCCCCGCTCGGCTCGATCCGCACCGACCTCGCCCGGGTGTGCTCGACCTCCGGCAGGGTGAGGTGCCGCCCCCGGTACAGCCGGGGCAGCGCCAGGATGGAGGCGAGACGGGAGATGTCGCCGACCGTGACCACGTCGAGCAGCCCGTCGTCGGGGCGGGCCAGCGGCGCGATCATCATTCCCGCGCCGAACCAGCGGCTGTTGGCCATCACGACCTGCTGGATCCGGCGGGGTCGCACCTCCGAGTCGACGGTCACCAGGACCTCGCGGTTGCGGTAGGTGGCCAGGCTGGCCAGGGCCGCGGCGAGGAAGCTGGCGGTGCGCAGCCGGCCCCAGGCGGGTCGGTGCCGGTCAACCCTGGCGACCACGTCGGCGCTGATGCCGCAGGAGGCGATGTTAGCGAAGTACCGGTGTGCGCCGCCGGCCAGGGTGACCCGGCCGACGTCGAGCCGGCGTGTCGTCCCCGCCGCCAGCACCCGCGCCGCTATCACCGGGTCGTCGGGCAGCCCCAGGGTGCGCCGGAAGTCGCCGGCGGTTCCGCTGGCGATGAGGCCGACGGTGAGGTCGTCGCCGAGCAGCGTGCCGTCCTCTGCGAAGCAGCCGTTGACGACCTCGTTGACGGTACCGTCCCCGCCCACCGCCACCACCCTGCGGATGCCTTCGTCGGCGATCGCCTGGCGGGTGAGCAGGGTGGCGTCACCGGTGCCCAGGGTGAGGTGGAAGCTGAGCCGGACGCCGGACCGCTGGAGGGCGCGCTGGATCTCGGCCCAGCGGCGCTCGGTTCTGCCTCCGGCGCTCCGCGGGTTGACCACGACCAGCGTCGGAGGCTCCCCGGCTCGCGGCATCGGGGTGAGATGGTACGGACGGCCGAGGGGTTCCGTGTGGCCGGACCGGGGTTAAGGCGGCGAGGACCTCAGCTGCCCTGGCCGGGGCGGCCCTCCCTCGGCGGCGTGTCAGCCGCGGACGATCCAGGTGACGTTGGAGACGTCATTGGTCCACATCACCGCGACCAGGAGCAGGGCGACCAGCAGGCCGATGCGGCGGGGCAGGCGCATCAGCAGCGGCATGATCAGCGCCAGGACCCCGAACTTGAAGGCCCAGAGGGCTACGGCTCCCCCGCCGGCATAGACGGCGGCGGCGATCGGGTTGACCTCGGTGAGCTGGTGGCGGAGGGCGTAGACCGTGGTCAGGCAGTCGACCGCGCTCAGGACGACGAAGGCCGCCCAGGCGAGGGGGAGCGCCCGCCTGTCGAGGCTGGCCGTGTCACCCAACCGGGTGAGCCGGGGGCCATGGTGAAGGGAAGGCCGGGACGAACCATCGCTGTCCACCTCTCCACCCTACCGTGACCGCACCGGCCCGGGGCCCGACCGACGCGCCGATCGTTACTCGCTCGTCATCTCCCGGCCGCATCCGACCGGCCGTGCGAACCTGGAACCCGCTGCATCGAGCCGGGCCCTGGCCGGGTTGGCCGGCCTCAGGACGCATCCGCCAGGGCCCGCGCCCGCACCGTGTCCCGGTACCAGCCGAAGCTCGCCTTGGGAACCCGGGCCCCGGTCGGGTAGTCGACCCAGACCAGGCCGAACCGCTTGCTGAAGCCGTGGGACCATTCGTAGTTGTCGAGCAGGCTCCAGACGAAGTAGCCGCGCACGTCCGCGCCCCGCTCGAGGGCGTCGAGCACCGCCCCCATGTGAGAGCGGAGGTAGTCGATCCGGCTGACGTCCTGGATCCGTCCTCCGGGGTCGACGTAGTCATCCGCCGCCCGGCCGTTCTCCATAACGTACATGGGCGGTGGTGCGTAGTCGGCGCTGACCCTGAGCAGCACCTCGGTGAGCCCGGCTGGATCCACCTCCCAGTCCATGGGGGTGCGCTCGACCCCGGGGCGGAACAACCGGACCATGCGCAGGTCCCCGTACATCTCATCCCGGGGCGGCTCGCGGGGGACCCAGTAGCCGGCGCCGCGGGCGGCGTCCATTCGCTCCGGCGCGCAGACCGTCTCGGGTCCGTAGTAGTTGACGCCCAGGAAATCCAGGGGCTGGGAGATCACCTCCAGGTCGCCCTCCGCCATCACCGAGAACCCCGGCTTGCGGGCCGCGTAGTGCTCCAGCATGTCGGCCGGGTACTCGCCGCGCAGCACCGGGTCGAGGAAGAGACGGTTGAGGTTGCCGTCGACCCGCCGAGCCGCAGCCAGGTCCGCCTCGTCCTGGCTGGCCGGGCGGATGGGCTGAAGGTTGAGGTCGATGCCGACCCGGGCACGCGGGGCCGCGCTGCGGATCGCGCTCACCGCCTCGCCGTGGGAGAGCAGGAGGTGGTGGGTCGCCGCGGCCGCGGCACCGAGGTCGCGCCACCCAGGTGCGTGCTCTCCGCGGGCATGGGCGACCCAGGAGGCGCACCACGGCTCGTTGTGGGTGAACCACATCTCGACCCCGTCTCCGAGCGCCGCGGCGACCATGGAGGCGTACTCAGCGAAGCGGTGGGCGGTATCTCTGGCCATCCAGCCGCCCCTGTCCTGGAGAGCCTGGGGAAGGTCCCAGTGGAAGAGGGTGGGGACCGGGACGATGCCGCGGCCGCGCAGGCTCTCGACCAGCCTGCGGTAGAAGTCGAGGCCACGCTGGTTGGCAGGCCCCGCTCCGTCGGGCTGCACCCGCGGCCAGGCGATCGAGAAGCAGTAGGCGGGGGCTCCGAGGTCTCCCAGAAGGTCGAGATCCTGATCGATGTGGCGGTAGCTGTCCGCGGTGATGTCGCCGTTGTCGCCGTTGCGCGTCCGTCCGGGCGTGTGGCTGAAGGTGTCCCAGATCGACCTGCCCCGGCCGTCGGCGTCGACCGATCCCTCCATCTGGTAGGCCGAAGACTTGGTTCCGAACAGGAACCCGTCGGGAAACCGGCGAAGCCGTCCCTGGGTGGCCAACTGGATTGCCTCCTGTGCGTACCGGACAGACCCGGCATTGTGGCGCGTCCGGTCCGATGCTCGGAGTGGCGTGCTATGGTCCCGGCGCGACGGGATCGATCGCGGCAGGCGTCAGCACGGAGGCTGTGGCAGTGAGCGGGCGGCTGGCGGAAAGCGAGTTCGGGTACTTCGACCGCGACGCCCGGGAGTTCGTGATCACCCGCCCGGACACCCCCACCCCTTGGATCAACTACCTGGGCGAGGGCCGCTACGGCGGGATCGTGTCGAACACCGGCGGGGGCTTCTCCTTCGACCGGGACCCGCGGGCCCGCCGGGTCAGCCGGTACCGCTACAACGCGGTCCCCGCCGACCAGCCGGGCCGCTATGTCTACATCCGGCGGCAGGACACCGGGGAGTTCTGGGGCGCCACCTGGCAGCCGGTGAGGGCGGCCCTCGACTCCTACGAGTGCCGCCACGGGGCGGGCTACACGCACATCAGGACCGAACGCTCCGGGGTGCGCTCGGAGCTCCTCTACTTCGTCCCGCCGGCTCCACCCGAGGAACCATGCCCGGTCGAGCTCTGGGAGCTCCACCTCACCAACACCGGCCCCCGACCGGTGCGGCTGCGCACCTTCAGCTACGTCGAGTTCAGCTACCCGGATGCCCTGGGCGACCTGCACAACCTGGATTGGAGCGGCCACATCGTGACCACGCGGTTCCGCCCCGAGCTCAACGCGATCGTGGCCACCACCCGGTTCCGCCCGACCACGACCTTCTTCGCCGCCGATCTCCCCGCCGCCGGGTACGACTGCGACCGCGAGGTCTTCGTCGGCCCCTACGGAACCCTGGAGACGCCCGCCGTGGTCGTCGCCGGAGAGCCGACCGGCACCGATTCCCCGCGCGGCAATGGGATCGGCTGCCTCTGTCACGACCTGTCGCTGGCGCCCGGGGAGAGCGTCCGGATCCTCTATGTCGAGGGGATCACCGAGTCCGCGGAGGCGGTCCCGGCGACGCTGGCCCGATGGTCGGGGCCCCAGGCGGTGAGCACGGCCTTCGCCGCCCTGCGGGCTGATTGGGACGCCTACCTCGGAGGCCTGACGGTCACCACCCCCGACCCGCTGATGGACGCCATGCTCAACTTCTGGAACCCGGTTCAGTGCCGGACCACCCTCTACTGGTCGCGGTTCGTCTCCGGCTACGAGACCGGCCTGGGCCGGGGGATGGGCACCCGGGACAGCGCTCAGGACACCCTGGGCACCGCCCAGGTCGTCCCCGAGCTCGCGGCACAGCGCCTCGAGCAGCTGTGGGGCCTCCAGTTCCGGGACGGCCACACCTGGCACCAGTTCTTCCCGCTCACGGGCGAGGGTGGGCCCGGCCATGCCGCCGAGCGTCCCAGCTGGCCCCAGTGGTTCTGCGACGACCACCTCTGGCTGATCATCGCCACCTGCGCCTACCTGAGGGAGACCGCCGACTGCGACTTCCTCCATCGCCCCGTGCCCTACCAGCCGGAGCCGGCACCGGCCGGCGCGGAGGCCACGGCTGACGACCTGGACGACACGGTGTGGGGGCACTTGATGGCGGCGGTCGACTTCACCCTCCGGAACCGCGGCCCGCACGGCCTGCCCCGTCCCGGGTTCGCCGACTGGGACGACACCCTGAACGTCGACCACGGCTCCGGGCTGGCCGAGTCGGTGTGGTGCGGCATGCAGTTCTGCCGGGCCCTCACCGACCTGACGGCGCTCTCCGAGCACATCGGCAGCGGCGAGGACGCCGAGCGCTTCCGAGCTCTTCACCAGGAGATGGCGGAGGCCGTCGAGGCCTGCGCCTGGGACGGCGAGTGGTATGCGAGGGCCTTCGACGACGAGGGCCAGCCGATCGGGGTCGCCGCGGAAGCCCACCATCGGATCAACCTGATAGCTCAGAGCTGGTCGGTGATCGGCCGGGTCGGGCCGCTCGAGCACCTCGAGAAAGCGATGCAGTCGGCCCATGACATGCTGGACACCCGCTACGGCCTCTGCCTGCTCGCGCCCCCCTACCAGCACGGCGACCCGCGGGTCACCGGCACCAGCACCTACCCGCCCGGCGCCAAGGAGAACGGGGGCATCTTCTGTCACGCGGCAGCCTGGTCGATCATCGCCGCGGCTCAGCTCGGCCAGGGGGACCGCGCCTACGAGTACTACCGCCAGCTGCTGCCCCTGGCCCGCGCCGACGCCGCCCGCGCCGCCGTCGAGCCGTACGTCTACTGCCAGAACATCTGCGGGCCCGAGCACCCCCAGTTCGGCCTGGGCCGGAACGCCTGGCTCACCGGCGCCGCGGCGTGGACCTACGTCGCCGCGACCCAGGGCATCCTGGGAATCCGGCCCACCCACCACGGCCTCAGGCTGGCCCCCGTCATCCCCGCCGCTTGGGACGGGTTCATCGCGCGGCGTCGCTTCCAGGGCGCGACCTACGAGATCACGGTGCGCCGTGACGGCCCCGGGAACCGGGTGGCTCTGACGGTGGACGGCCGGCCGATCGACGGCGACGTGGTCCCCCTCCACTTCCCCGGAACCGAGCGGGTCGTCGTCGAGGCCGTTCTGAGCTGAGGCAGGGCGGGCCGCCGTGCCCCCGCGGCAGGTGCCGCCGAGCCCGCGCCGCGCCCGCCAGCCCCCTGGCGACCTGGCTTCCTACAGCCCCGGCGGCGGGGCGGAGCGGCCCAGGCGCCGCCTGGTCTCGGCGACGTCCTCCCGCATCTGGACGATCAGGCCGGCCTCGTCGGGGTAGTTCCGCTCCTCGCGGAGCCGGTGGCAGAAGGCGAGCCTGGCTCGTTCTCCGTAGATGTCCTCGTCGAAGTCCAGGGCGTGCGCCTCGACGGTCAGCCGGTCGCCGCCGAAGGTCGGACGGTAGCCGATGCTGGCGGCGGTGGCGTGCCAGTGTCCCCGGACCCGCAGCCAGGCGGTGTAGATGCCCAGCTCGGGAAGGCACTTCCCAGGTTCCACGCCGAGGTTGGCGGTGGGGAACCCGAGACGCCGGCCCACCGCGTTGCCCCGCTCCACGGTCCCGTCCAGGAAATACGGGAAGCCGAGAAGCCTCTCGGCCTCCTCCACCTCACCGCTCACCAGCGCGGCGCGGATGCGGGTCGAGGAGATCGGGCTGCCGTCATCCATGATCGGGGCTACCTCGACCACTCCGAAGCCGTGCTCCCCTCCGAAGCCGCGAAGGAAGCCGGCGTCCCCCCGCCTGCCATGGCCCAGCGCGAACCCCGGACCGATCACCAGGCGGCGCAGGTCGAAGCGAGCCAGCAGCCGCTCGCAGAACTCCTCGGGGCCCCAGAGGCTGACCTCGCGGGTGAAATTGACGACCACCAGCCGGTCGATCCCGAGCGCTGCCAGCCGGTCGCGCTTCTCGTCCAGCGTGGTCAGCTCGGGGGGAGCGCTGGCCGGATCCAGCACCGCCCGCGGGTGGGGCTCGAAGGTCACCGCCACCGCGATGCCTCCGAGCTCACGAGCCGCGTCGACGGTCGCGCCGAGCAGCCCCTGGTGCCCCCGGTGGACCCCGTCGAAGACACCGACTGTGCAGGCGACGGGAGCTGGTAACGGTCCCCGGCCGGGGACCAGGGCGTGCTCCAGGACCGCTCCGCCCACCGCTGCCTCCTACTTCGCGAGCACCTTGGTGGGTTGAAAGCGGTTGCCGGTCACCTCGCCCAGCGCGATCAGCTCGCCGCTCGCGGTGTGGGCACGTGTCTCGCCCTGGACCAGCCCGCCGGCCGCTCGGGGCAGGAACACCGCCTGCCCGCGGCGCACCTGGGTCGCGGCGGGAGGGCCGAGGAACACCGCGGGAAGGTCGCCGACCACCACCTCCGGGGGCAGCAGCGCCGCGGTCGGATCCTCCAGGGCCCGGACCTCGGCGAGGGTGTGGGCATCGGCGATGCCGAGGGCGCCGTAGCGGGTCCGCTCCAGCCAGCTGAGGTATCCGCCGACTCCCAGGGCGTCGCCCAGGTCGGCGGCGAGGACCCGCATGTAGGTCCCTTTTCCGCACTCGACCTCGAGGTCGGCCTCGGCCACCCGCCCCGGCCGGAACGCCACCAGGTCGGCAGTGACGATCAGGGCCGGCCGGGGTGAGCGCTCCACCTCCTCGCCCCGGCGGGCCAGCTCGTAGAGGTGGGCTCCCTCATGGCGCACCGCCGAGTGCATGGGCGGGACCTGGGTGATCTCGCCCACGAAACCCTGGAGGGCCACCCGGACGGCGGCCTCGTCGAGGCCGGCGGCATCGGCACCCGGAGACACCCGCCCCTCGGAGTCGAGGGTGTCGGAACGCGCGCCGAGGCGCACGGTGCAGCGGTACCGCTTCAGCTGCTGATGAAGGTGGTCGACGAGCCGGGTCGCCGGGCCGACCAGGATCGGCAGCAGCCCCTGGGCGCTCGGATCCAGGGTTCCGGCGTGACCGACCTTCCGCTCACGCAATATCCGGCGCACCTCCTGGACGCAGGCGAACGATGTCTGGCCGGGCTGCTTGTCGAGGGGCAGGACGCCGCACACGGGTCGCCGGCGGGCCGGCGCCTCGGGCTCCTCGGGGTCGGGTTGGGCAGCCGCCGCGGCTGGATCGCTCCGCCGGGGCCCGAGGTGAGGCGGCGACGCGGTCACGCTCCGTCGGGCTCGAGCTGCGCCCGCGCCACCGCGAGCACCCGCTCCCGCGCGCTCCCCAGGGGTTCGCGGAGCTCCGCGCCGGCGGCCCGGCGGTGGCCGCCACCGCCGAAGGGCACGCAGATCGAGGGCGTCCACCTCGTCCCGGCTGCGCACCGAGACCTTGGTCATCGCCGGGCCGGCCTCCTTGAAGAGGAGGGCGATCTTCAGCGGCTCGACCGTCTGGAGCTGGTCGATGACGCCCTCGCTCTCCTCCATGGTGGCGCCGGCCTCCTCGAGCATGGCCCGGGTCACCTCGGACCAGATGAGCCGGCCGCCGAACTCGGATCGCAGCCGCGCTATCGCCAACCCCTCGAGCCGCAGCTGAGGGACCGAGCGCGACTTGTAGCTCTTCAGCGCCACCCAGCCCGGATCGGCTCCATCGCCGACCAGGTCGGCGCCGAGGCGGAGCGCCGCTTCGGTCGTGTTCTCGTGGCGAAAGCCGCCGGTGTCGGTGAGCAGCGCGGCATAGAGATTGGTGGCGGTATTGGGCGAGATCGGGCAGCCCAGGGCGCGAAGAAGCTGGTAGACGACCTGGCCGGTCGCGCTCGCCTTGGGATCGACGAGGTTGACGTCACCGAAGCCGTCGTTGCTCAGGTGATGGTCGACGTTGACGACCCGAGCCACCGTCTCCACCAACCCGGCCCGATCCCCGAAGCGGTGCACGGTGGCGCAATCGAAGGTGAAGAGCAGGTCCAGGGCGGGGGGGTCCTCGACAATGGTGTCGAAGTCGGGCAGGTGGCGGAGCAGCAGGGGAAGCGGCCGGGGCACGATGGTGTGGGCGCTCTTGCCGATATCGCGGAGGGCCTCCGCGAAGGCCAGCGCCGAGCCGAGGCTGTCAGCGTCGGCGTCCTTGTGAGCCAGGCAGCCGATCTCCGAGGCCCCGTCGATCAGCCGCCGGATCTCCTGGGCCGCGTCATCGACGCTGGTGAAGCGCGTCTGCGCCAGGGTCATGGGCTCTCCTTGGCACGCTCCAGGTCACGGAGCACGCTGCTGATCCGCACCGAGTAGGCGATCGACTCGTCGAGCTCGAAGCGGAGGTGGGGTGGAGTCCTCAGGTTCTCCAGACGCTGACCGAGCTGGGCCCTCAGGTACCCCTCGGCGCGGTGCATGGCGGTGACCACCGCCTGCCTCTCGGCCTCGTCTCCCATCGCCGAGATCATCACCGTGGCCGAGCGCAGGTCTGGAGCGACCCGCACCCGGGAGACCGAGGCGAGGCGGACCCTGGGATCCTTCATCTCGGTGACCATCAGCGAGGACAGCTCCTGCCGGAGCTGCTCGGCGACGCGCTCGGGGCGACTCCCACCCCCGCGCTGGGGCGACCGCCGGGAGCCGGTGCTGACGGCGGGCACGAATCGGCCCTTGGGGCGTGGCATGGCTGAGATCACGATCAGACGGTGGGGCTGCTCTCGTTCCGGGTCACAGGTTCTGCTGCTCACTGACGTGAGCCTCGATCACGTCGCCCTCGGCGAAGTCCGCAAAACCCTCCAGGGTGATGCCGCACTCGTAGCCGCGGGCGACCTCGCGAACGTCGTCCCGGAACCGCTTGAGGGCGTCGATGCGGGCGCGAGCCACCTCCCGCCCGTCGCGGAGCACACGGCAGATCGCCGAGCGGGTGATCCGGCCGTCGACCACCTGGCACCCCGCGATGGCCGGCCGACCGTCCACCGCGAAGACCCGGCGCACCTCGGCCCTTCCCTGGTAGACCTCGACGAAGGTGGGCTGGTACATCCCCTTGATGGAGTTCGCGATGTCCTCGGTCGCCTGGTAGACGACGTCGTAGAAACGGATGTCGACACCGAGCTCGTCGGCGGCGGTCCGGGCTCGCTCGTCGGGACGCACGTTGAAGCCGATCACGATGGCACCGGTGACCGCGGCGAGGTTGACGTCGGATTCCGACACCGCGCCCACCCCGTCCCCGACGATCCGGATCTTGACGTTGGGATCCTCGAGCTTGACGATCTGGCCGCGAATGGCTTCCAGAGACCCGTTGGCCTCGGCCTTCAGGACCAGGTTCAGGGTCTTGGTCTCGCCCTCCACCGCGGCGAAATCGGAGAGGGTGATCCGGCGCACCGGCTGGGTGATGCGGGCCCGCTCCTGGGCGGACCGCTCCTCGGCCAGCGCCCGTGCGGCGCGCTCCGTGTCCATGACCTGGAGGACGTCTCCGGCGGTGGCCACGTCGGTGAGGCCGGTGATCTGCACCGGTTTGCTGGGGCCGGCCTCCCGGACCCGCTTCCCGGCGTCGTCGGTGAGCGCCCGGACCTTCCCGTAGACCTTGCCCACCACCACGTTGTCGCCGATGCGGAGGGTGCCGTTCTGGACCAGGACGGTGGCCACCGGACCGCGCCCGCGCTCCAGCTCCGAGTCGATCACCGTGCCCGCGGCCGGCCGCCGCGGGTTGGCACGGGGCGGGTTGATGACGTCACTGACCACCAGGATGGTGTCGAGCAGGTCATCGATGCCCTGCCCGGTGACGGCGCTGGTGCGAACCACCGGCACCTGGCCGCCGTAGCTCTCCGGGACCACCTCGCGCTCGGCAAGCTGCTGGAGCACCCGGTCGGGGTTGATGCCGTCCTTGTCCATCTTGTTCAGAGCCACCACGATGGGCACGCCGGCGCTCCGGATGTGCTGGATCGCCTCGTCGGTCTGGGGCATGACGCCGTCGTCGGCGGCAACCACCAGGACGGCCACATCGGTGACATCGGCGCCCCGAGCGCGCATCGCCGAGAAGGCCTCGTGACCCGGGGTGTCGATGAAGGTGATCAGCCTGCCCTGGCGCTCCACCTGGTAGGCGCCGATCCTCTGGGTGATCCCGCCGGCCTCCTGGGCGGCGACCCGGGTCGCCCGGACCCTGTCCAGGATGGACGTCTTGCCGTGGTCGACGTGACCGAGCACCGCCACCACGGGCGGGCGCGCCGCCAGGCTGGCCGGATCCTCGGTCGTGAGGTCGAGGATGGGATGGCGACGGCGAGCCCCAGCCGTCGCGCCCGGGACGGCCGCGGCCGCCTCGATCGCGGCCTCCTCGGACTCCGCTTCGAAGCCGAAGTGGTCGGCGGCCAGGGCCGCGGTGTCGAAGTCGACCGGCTGGTTGAGCGCCGCCATCACCCCGTTCTGCATCAGGTAGGTGATCACCTGGGCGGGGGGCGTGCCGAGCCGGTCGGCCAGTTCCTTGACCGTGATGCTGGCCGGCAGCCGGACCTTCTTCATGGTGGTGGCGATGATGGCTCCTCCTTCACGAGGCCGGCAAGCTGATCGCTCAGAACCTCGGGATCGATGACATTCTCCCCCACCCGCAGTGACCGGCTCAGGCTGCGGCGCCGGCGGGCGGCCTTGAGGCACTCGACCCCGTTGTCCCGGCATAGATAGGCGCCGCGGCCGGGGGCCCGGGCGGGGGCATCCAGAATAACCGTTCCCAACGGGTCGACGGCGAGCCGGATGAGCTCCTGCTTGGGGCGCTTGCGGCGGCAACCGACGCAGCTGCGCAGCGGGACGTGCCCCGATCCCTCCCCGCGCGGGGGCCGATCAGCTGGGGTCTGGATCTCCCGGCTCGCCATCCCCGCCATGATGAGGCGAACCCACGATGTCGATCCGCCAGCCGGTCAGCCTGGCCGCCAGCCTGGCGTTCTCCCCGCCCCGGCCGATCGCCAGGGATAGCTGGCTGCTGTCGACCGTGACTCGGGCAGTCCGGGTGGCCGGGTCGAGCTCGACGCCCTGCACGGCTGCGGGGATCAACGCGTTGGCGACGTAGCGTGCGGGGTCGGGATCGTAGCGGACGACCTGCAGCTGCTCGGCTCCCAGCTGCGAGGTCACCGCCCGATGGCGGATCCCGCGCGGCCCGATGCACGCCCCCTGGGGATCGATGTCGGGGTCGGTGGACTCGACCGCCACCTTGGTCCGGCGGCCGGCTTCCCGTGCGATGGCGCGGATCACGACCTGGCCCCTGCCGAGCTCGGGGACCTCCTGGTCGAGGAGGAGGCGGACCAGCTGGGGATGGGATCGGGAGGCCACCACGACCGCGTCCTTGGCCCTCATCCGGCCCTCGAGGACGACCACCTTGAGGTGCTGCCGCGGGATGAGAACCTCTCCCCCCGCCTGCTCCTCGGGGGGCAGCACCACGGTGAGGTCACCGGCCTGCAGGTACCAGCTGCCGCCCGCCCGGCTCTCCACCACGGCGTCGATCAGCTCGCCGCGGCGCATCGCGGCCTCGTGGAGCACGCGCTCGGCACCGGCGCTGCGGAGGCGGTCGAGAACCGCGCTCCGGACCGCCTGGGCCGCCTGGCGCGCGGCGTCACCGCCGAGCGGGGGCATCAGGGTCTCGGCGCCGCCCTCGCCCCGGCGGAGGACGTCGTGCAGGCCGCGACGGAAGTCCACCCGGGCGAACAGCCCGGGGTCGTCCTCCACCAGGCGGCGGTAGGTCTCCACGATGGCCCGTCCCACGATCTCGGTCAGCTCCTGCTCGCTGATCCCGGCGTCCGCGGCAAGCTCGCTGACCGCGTCGAGGAGCTCATGGGCGCCCGGCCGGAAGGCGGCCGCGCGGCCGCGGGCCTTGGCCATCAGATGTCCACGGCGATGCGCGCGGCCACCACCGCGTCCGCCGGCACCGAGACCGGCTGAGGCCTGCCCTTGCCGGCGCGGGCCTCTATCTCGAGCGTCGGCCCGCCCGCGGCGACAAGCCGGCCCTCGACCACCCGCTCGCCTTCGCGGCTGCGGAAGCGGACGTGAACCCGCCGGCCCACCGCCGCCCTCCACTCCTCCTCGGTGCGGATCGGACGCTCCGCGCCGGGCGAGGAGACCTCCAGGGAATACGGGACGTCGATCGGGTCGTAGGCGTCGAGGATGGCGCTCGCCGCCGTGGAGGCCCGCTCGCAGTCGTCAAGGTCGACCCCGCCGGGGCGGTCGACCACCAGCCGGAGCAGGCTGCCCCGGCCACCGCCGCGCCACTGGACCTCGACCAATTGCACGCCGGTCTGCTCCAGGGCGGGACGCAGCAGGTCGGCCAGCGCCGCCGTGTCGGGATCAGGCACGGTCCGCCGCCGCGATCTTCAGGGTGTCAGCCACCGGCTCGGCTTCAGGCGCGGGCGGCTCCCGCCGCGGCCACCCGGCGCTGGCCGGAGCGCCCGGACCGCCCGCTGACCTGCTGCGGCCTCGCCTTGTCCCAGGCGACCAGCAGGGTGGAGGCGTTGAAGATCGAGCTGTAGGTGCCGGTCACGATCCCGACCAGCAGGGCGAGCACGAAGCCCTGGATCGAGCTGCCACCGAAGAGGACCAGGGCCAGAAGGACGAAGACGACCGTCAGCGAGGTGTTGAGGGACCGGGTCATGGTCTGCACCGTCGAGAGGTTGACGATCTGTTCGAAGGTGAAGTGCGGCCCCGCCCTCAGGTTCTCCCGGATCCGGTCGAAGACCACGATGGTGTCGTGGATGGAGAAGGCCACGCCGGTCAGCACCGCGGTCACGAAGTAGCTGTCAACCTGGCCGAGCGGCGTGAAGTGGCCGATGATCGCCCAGATCCCGAGGAGGACGAAGACGTCGTGGAGCAGCTTGAAGAAGGTACAGGCGGCGAAGCGCCAGCGATTGACCTGCTTCTGCTTGCCGAACTGGTAGGCGAGGTACAGCGCGATGGCCAGCGATGAGATCAGGATCAGGACGATGGCCTGGGTCACCGCGCTCCCCGCGATGGTCCCGCTCACCGAGTTGACGCTCTGCTTGGTCAGCCCGTAGCGCTGGTCCAGGGCGGAGTAGAGCCTGGTCAGGGTCGACGGGTCCATGGGCAGCGTCTGGATCGTGTAGGTGTTGTTGCTGTAGGGCTGGACCTGCGGCTGCACCCCCGGAGCTACGGAGTTGACGACGCTGAGGAGCTCCGTCTCCGTGGTCGGGCGGGCGTAGGTCGCCTGGATCTGGTCGCCTCCGGCGAAGTCGATGCCCAACCGGAATCCCGCCGGTGAGGTCTGATCGTGCCAGAAGATGATCGAGAGCAGGCCGGGGATGATGATGAGCAGGGAGAGCGCGAAGAACCAGTTGCGGTTGCGGACGATGTCGAACCGGCCCACCGGCGGGTTGTCGACATACTCCTGGTGGATCTGGGTGTAGAGGGTGGGATTGCGGCCGATCCGCCAGCGCATCACCCAGGTGAGCAGCGACTGGGTGATCAGGATCGCGCTGAAGAAGCTGATCAGGACGCCGATGCCCAGGGTGATGGCGAAGCCCTTGACCACGTCGGAGCCGAAGTAGGCCAGGATGATGCAGACGATCCCGGTCGAGATGTTGCTGTCGCGGATCGCCGGGAAGGCCCGCCGGAAGCCGATCTCCACCGCCGAGGCCACCGGTCTCCCGTGGCGCAGCTCGTCTCGGGTGCGTTCGAATATCAGGACGTTGGCGTCGACGGCCATGCCCACCGAGAGGACGAAGCCGGCCAGGCCCGCCAGGCTCACGGTCACCCCGATCAGCTTGTAGGCCGCCAGGTTGATGAGGCTGTAGAGGATCAGGGCCAGGCTGGCCAGGATGCCCGGGAAGCGGTAGTAGCCGATCATGAAGAGGACGACGATGATCATCCCCACGCCGCCGGCCAGCAGGGTGTCGTTGACCGTCGACTGGCCCAGGGTGGCGCCCACCGTGTTGGAGGCCACCGTTCCGATCTCGGCGGGAAGGGCGCCGGAGTTGATCTGCTCGGCCAGCCGGTTGGCCGTCGAGGTGCTGAAGTTGCCGGTGATCTGGGTGTTGATTGTCTGGCCGCCCGACTCCACGAACGGCGCGCTGATCACCTGGTTGTCGAGGAAGATCGCGATCTGGCCCCGCGGGTCGGTCTGGCTGGCGCTGTAGAAGTTGTAGGCAGCGGTGGTGATCTTGTTCCACTCGCTGCCGCCGGTGGTGCTGAAGGTGATGTCGACGGCGATCTGACCGGCGGTGGCCCCCGAGCCGACCCCAACCTGGGCGTTGACCACGTCGGAGGCCGGCAGGTTCTTGTCGATCTTCCAGTGGTAGTTGGTCGGGTAGTAGAGGGGGTTGCCAAACTGCGAGGCGTCGTAGAGGTTCTGCTGATCCAGGCAGAACTGGTCGCTGGGGTGCTTGCCGCAGTAGTTGGAGTCGGTGGACGCACCCTTCGGAGGCGCGTTGGCCACTGCGGTCGCGAAGTGCAGTTGGGCGGTGGTGCCGATGACGCTCTGAGCCTCGGAGAGCGGCACCCCGGGAAGCTCGACCAGGATCTGGGAGTCACCCTCGGCCTGGACCGTGGCCTCGGAGACGCCCAGCGAGTTGACCCGGTTCTGCAGCACCGGGATGGTCTCGGTCTGCGCCTGCTGCACCGAGACGCCGGTGTTCGGGCCGGAGCGGCAGCCGGCGCCGGGCGGGTTGTTGAACCCCTGGCAGATGGCGATGGTCAGCTCCGAGCCGCCCACGATGTCCAGGCCCTTGTGGACGAAGAGCTTGTAGCCGAGCACCGACGGGGTCGAGGTCAGCGGATGGCCGAGACCGGCGAAGCCCAGGCTCTGGCTGACCGGCGCTCCCGCCGCCGGTTTCTGGGGTAGCGGCGCCGCCAGGGTGATCACGTCGCCGGATATCGATTTGACGACGTCCGGATTACCGTCGACGGTGATCCCCGTCCCGGAGGCGAAGGCGGCTCCCTGGCCCCTGGCCACGGCGAAGGTGGACGCGGTCGGTGCCGGTGAGCTCTGCACCGTCGACGTCCGGGCGACGGTCACCCGCGAGATCCACGCCCAGCCGTCGACGACCACGGCGACCAGGACGATCACGATGATCGCGGCGACCTTCCACCTGGTCACGCGCAGCCAGTTCACGACGGCGAAGTGTATACGAGCGGCGGGAGGCCCCAGTATTCGGAGCGCGGCCAGCCCGGCGCGACCGGGGTGGGCCGCCGTCCGGGTCTCGAGTCGGTCAGGCCTGTTCCGGTCTCCGCCCGGCCTCGCTCTCCAACCGGTCGCGCAGCTCGGCGAGGCTCCCCGCCTGGATCGCCCGCCTCACCTCAGCCATCAGGGAGCAGAGATGGGTGATGTTGTGGAGGCTGAGCAGGCGGTGGGCCAGGATCTCACCGGCCGCGAAGAGGTGGCGCAGGTAGGCGCGGCTGAAGTCGCGGCAGCAGGCGCAGGGGCAACCCGCTTCGACCGGGCGCGGATCCTCCCGGAACGCGGCCTGACGCAGTGACAGCCGGCCACCCGCAACCAGGGCGGTGCCATTGCGGGCGAGCCGCGTCGGGATGACGCAATCGAACATGTCCACTCCCTGCTCCACCAGGGCCACCAGCTCCCTGTCCGTGCCCAGCCCCATGAAGTAGCGGGGCAGATCCTCGGGGAGCTCGGCGGTGCAGTCCGCGGTCAGCTTGACCATCGCGGAGGTCGGTTCCCCCACCGAGAGGCCGCCGATGGCCAGGCCGTCGAAGCCGAGGCCGGCGACGCGCCGCGCCGACTCCCGACGCGCGCAGGGGTCGAAGCCCCCCTGGACGATGCCGAAGAGGAGCCGCCCTCCGCCCGGGTGCACGGACCGGCAGCGCTCGGCCCATCGGTGGGTGCGCTCGGTGGCCTCGCTGGCCAGCGCCGGAGCGGCGTCCCAGGACACCGGATGGTCCAGGCACATGATGATGTCGGCGCCGAGGCGGTGCTGGAGGGCCACCGCCATCTCCGGGCTCACCCGCAGCCGGGAGCCGTCGTAGGGGGAGATGAAGGTGGCCGCCTCGTCGTCCACCGCCGCCACCTCTGCCAGGGAGAGCAGCTGGTAGCCCCCCGAGTCGGTGAGGATCGGGCCGTCCCAAGCCATGAAGCGGTGCAGCCCGCCGAGAGCCTCCACCACCTCCACACCGGGGCGCAGCGCCAGGTGGTAGGCGTTGGCCAGGATGATCTGGGCTCCCGCCGACCTGACCTCGAGCGGATGCAGCGCCTTGACGCTGGCCTGGGTTCCGACCGGCATGAAGGCGGGGGTGAGGACGTCCCCGTGCAGGGTCCTCAGGGTTGCGGTGCGAGCCCGGCCGTCGCGGGCTCCAACGGTGAAGCCACCCGGCGCACCGGGCTCGGCTCCGGCGCTCGGCGGCACGGTCATGGCAGAGGCTCGCGGCCTTCCGGTCCGGAGCGGGCGCCGGCCCGCCAGGCGAGCATGCAATCGCCGAAGGAGAGGAATCGGTAGCCGCCGCCCAGGGCGTGGGCGTACGCGTCCCTCCAGGCGGGTCCGATCAGCGCCGCCACCATCACCAGCAGGCTGGAGCGGGGCTGGTGGAAGTTGGTGAGGACGCCGTCCACCACCCGGAACCGGTGCCCAGGGCGGATGAAAAGACGGGTCTCCGCATCCCCGGCTCGCACCGAGCCGTCCCGGCTGGCCGCCGTCTCCAGGGCCCTGACGGCGGTGCTGCCCACCGCGACCACGCGTCCCCGGCGCTCCCGGGTCTCGGCGATCTGCCGGGCCGTCGCCTCGGGGACGCAGAAGTGCTCCTCATGCATGAGGTGATCCTCGACCCGAGCTGAGGTCATCGGGGCGAAGGTGCCGAGCCCCACCTCGAGCCGGATGGTCGCCCAGCGGATGCCGCGTTCGCGCACCTGCTCGAGGAGGCGCTCGGTGAAATGGAGCCCGGCGGTCGGCGCCGCCGCCGAGGCGGGCGGGCCGGCCGCGAAGACCGTCTGGTAGCGGTCCGGATCGCGCAGGGGAGCGCGGATGTAGGGGGGCAGCGGCACCGAGCCGGCCCGCTGGATGGCATCGGAGGGATCGGAGGCGGTCTCGAACAGGACGACGCGCGCCCCCGGGTGGCCGGGCGCGGGACCCTCGACCCGGGCGCTCAGATCGGCATCTATCTCCACCACCGTGCCTTCGTGCAGCCGGCGAGCCGGCCGGGTCAGGCAGGCATAGCGGTTGTCGCCCAGGTGGCCGAGGACCAGGAGCTCAGCGGCTCCGCCGCCGGGCCGCCGGCCCCGGAGCCGAGCCAGCCGCACCCGGGTGTCGTTGGCGACCAGCAGATCCCCGGGCCGGAGCAGGTCGGGAAGCTCGAGGAAGTGATGGTCGCTGAGCGCGGTGCCCTCGATGACCAGGAGCCGGGAGGCGTCCCGGTCGGGGAGCGGGCGCTGGGCGATCGCCGCGGCCCGGAGGGGGTAGTCATAGTCGCTGACCAGGTGCTCGGTGACCAGGCTGAGGGACATCGGGGTCAGAGCGTAGCCGGAGGGGTGCCGGAGACCGCTTCGGGTCAGGGGCGCTCCCCGGCGGCGCTGGGCTCCGCCACGATGGCGCCCGGGCTGACCCGTGCCCAGCACGGGCTCTCTCGCCCCGGGGCCTGGCGAGCGGCGGCCCGGCCCGCGACGAGGGGTGGCCCCCGGCGGGGGGCCACCCGTGCCAGCTATCGGCGGTTCCGCGCTTTCCTACTGGGCGTTTTGTCCTCGCACCGGCAGGTTCGCGGTGAAGATGTTCTCGGCGCTGGCAAGCAGGCCGTTCGGTTCGGAGGCGGTGCACACCGCCGGCGGGTTGGTCCCGCAGTCGAACAGGTCGACGTCGCGGGTGTCCATCCACAGCGGGTTCACCTGGTTCCAGGAGGCGGTCAGGCCGCTGTAGTCGCCGAAGAAGAGGCTGTTGCCCTGGGCGTCAGGGAACATGGTTGGCGACGGCATCGAGGAGCTGGTCACCCGCACGTTGTTGAACGAGCTGAGGTTGTCCGAGCTCGAGAGCGTGATGTCGTTGCCGGCGTTGAACTCGTCCCGGCCGTAGCTGCGGTCGTAGTAGGAGACCTCGAGCGGGCGCCACCAGGCGCGCGCAGCCGGGGGGCAGTTGACCGGGCCCGGGCCGCCCCCCCACGTGCCGGTGACCCGGCCACCGCCGGCGCCGAGACACCCTGTCTGCCGGGGAGGGAGGGGCCGCGACGCGGCCCCTCCCGAGCTGGGGCGACCAGATCAGCAGGGGTTGGCGAAGGCCCCGCTGTTGTTGTCGTCGTACTGCCTGACGATGGCTCCCCCGCCTCCGAAGGTCCAGTAGGCGAGCTTGTAGAGGGGCCCGTACTGGGCGTCCTTGCCGTAATTGCTGATGGTGTAGGGCAGGGTGTCACCCACCCCCCAATCGCACTTGCTGGCGCTACCCGAGTCACCGGGGCCGGCGGTCGCCGTGCTCACCGTCGAGTAGTAGGGATAGAAGTTCACCGGGGTGCCGTCGTCACTGACCGGTGGATCGGTGCAGCCCTCGCCGGTGAGCCGGACGCAGCTGCCACCGAAATCCGACGCCTCGATGCGGGGCAGGTCGGCCTCGAAGGCGAGCTGCGGATAGGCTGACGTGTAGTTCTCGCCGGTCAGCGGGCTGCTGAACAGGATTGAGGTCGCGTTCCGCTCCGTGCCGTTGGGCCAGTAGTGGTTGTACGAGGTGCCGTCGAACCCCGGGTCGTTGGCCGCCACGCAGTAGGCAGCCGGCTGGTTCCCGGGCGGCATGTAGCTGAAGTTGATGTTCTGGGTGTCCGAGTAGCAGCCGTAGTCGTCGCCGTCCGCCGGCTCCTGGTCACCGGGGACCCCCTCCTCGCCGTTGCACAACCCGGTGTTGGCGTCGAGGTGGGTGCAGAAGTCGAAGTGTCCGGTCTCGGCGTCGAAGGCGACGTTGTAGCTGTGCGCTGCCCACGGCACCCGGGTGGTCGGACCGCTGGTCGAGTACATGGGATGGAAGTCATAGGGGATCTCGGTGCACGAGCTGCCTTCGGGGGCGTACTGGATCTGGCCGAAGCCGTTGGCGGCGCTGGCCACCATCGAGCCAGTCTGGTGGGTGGTGTTGTCGGTCACCGCCGTGGACAGGCCCTGTGAGGTGTCGCTCAGGGTCACGGTGACGTTGTCTCCCTGGTTCAGGAAGAGGGTGTCGTTGTTGGCCCGCCCGGCCACCGGCTGGGGGTCGCCGGAGTTGATGAACTGGAAGTCCAGCGGGTTGGGCGGACCGAGTGGTGCGCCGTTGCGGGTCAGGTAGGCGAAGTTCACGTACTCGATGGAGCCGACCTCCGCGGTGCAGGTCGGGTTGAGGGTGGTCCCGTTGATCGGGTCCTCGGCGAGGCTGTCGATGGTCAGGGCGACGCACCAGCGGGTCGCGTCGCAGCTGTCATCGGCGAACTGCGGGGCGAACCCGGGCGGGTAGAACTGCAGCTCCATGTAGGCTGCACCCGGCGCGTTCTGGTAGCTCCCCGGCACCGATGGGTCGACGATGTTGCTGTCGCTGTCGGGGGTGCAGTGATCGGTCTGCTCCGGGTAGGACTGAGTCGCGCACATGGCCATGCCGAACCAGTACGCCGGCGTGATCTCGCCGCTGTAGCCCTTCTCGTCGTTGAAGGCGCCCGGGGGCTCGACCGGCAGGGTCAGGTTGTACTGCATGTGGTTGCCCGAGCCCGGCTGGTCCGAGTAGAAGAGCACCGAGGGTTCGTCGTGCCCCACGTAGTGACCGAAGGCCGTCTGGGCGTCGGCCACCTCGGTGCACAGCCGGAGATTGTTGCCGCAGCCGCTCCAGGAAACGCTCCCGTTCGACCAGGACTGGGCGGCGCCGCCCACCGTCGCCGCGGCCGCGGCCACTCCGACGATCCCGGCGAGGCTCAAAAGACGGGGAATCTTCAACACGTGTCCTCCACCCGCGACCCGATCGGTCCGCGGATCGTTCTCTCCTTCCGGTCAGCGCCCTGACTGCGAGGCTCCTGGTGCCGATCCGGGCGGGTGACTGGATCCGCGCCGGCTCGCCCCCCGGGACGGCCCGTGTCATCAGGGGCCGCTCCCCGCGTCGCCGGGGAGCCCATGGTTCAACGTGTGCGCTCAGCCCAGCGGTGGGGGCCGGCCGCGCTGCCCGATGCCGGTACGAGCCGGAGGGCGCCCCAGCGACCCGCGCGGCGAGGTCGCATGAGACCGGCGGACGACCTCACCCATTCGCCCAGGCCCCTTACTCGATCATCGGACCCACCGCGGCTCCCGCCGCGCGTCCGGTCCCGTCCTGCCGCGAGTATGTGGGCACGTACCGGGGGAGGCAATGGGCGACTCCGGAGACGTGGCGGGGCGCGGCCGCACGGCAGCCCCTCCCGTCGTGTCGTCAAGGGTTGGCGAAGGCCCCGCTGTTGAAGTTCTGGAAGGTCAGGCCGGCAGCGTCATCCCCACGAACTTCCAGAACCACTGGGGCAGCGGCGTCCCGTGCTCGGCGTCCTTGCCGGAGTTGTCGATGCTGTTGGGTAGGCGAGCGTTCGAATGGAAGTGCACCGGCGGATCGTGGTGGCCGAGGCAGTGGCCGAAGACCGACAGGGGATCGACGACCTCGGGCTACATGCGAACGTCGTCGCCGCATCCCCTCGACGAGCACCAGTCGTTGCCCGCCTGCGCAGCGGTGCCGGTCGGGGCCGACGCGGCCGCGATGATCACGAGGCGAGGAGGTCTCGGGTACCGCCTCGGGCAGATCGGGAGTTGGCAGGCGAGGGGTCAGGCCGGGAAGAGGGTGGCCTGCGCGGAGCCCTCCCCGGGAGTGCCGCTCGGGGCGGTGCGCCCCAGGTGCTGGTAGGCCGCCCGCGTGGCCAGGCGTCCCCGGGGCGTCCGCACCACCAGGCCGAGCCGGATGAGGTACGGCTCCACCACGTCCTCGATGGTCTCGGGCTCCTCCTGGACCGAGACGGCGATGGTCTGGATCCCGGCGGGGTGCCCGGACAGCGCGCCGCAGAGCACCCCCAGGACGCGCCGGTCCATCTCGTCGAGCCCGAGCGAGTCGATGCCCAGGACGTCGAGCGCCGACCGGGCCACGGTCTCGTCGATGCGCCCGCCGGCTCGAACCTGCGCATAGTCCCGGGCCCGGCGGAGCAGCCGGTTGGCGACCCGGGGGGTGCCCCTCGCCCTCTCGGCGAGCAGCCGCGCGCCGTCAGGGTCGATGCCCACGTCGAGGATCCGCGCCGAACGGAAGACGATCGCGGTCAGCTCGTCGACCCCGTAGTAGTCGAGCCGGAAGGTGACCCCGAAACGGTCGCGAAGCGGGCCCCCCAGGGCTCCCGCCCGGGTGGTCGCCCCGATCACGGTGAACGGTCTCAGGCTCAATCTCAACGCCTGCGCTCCCGCCCCCTTTCCCGCCACGAAGTCGAAGGCGAGCGCCTCCATCGCCGGATAGAGGGCCTCCTCCACCGACCGGTTGAGCCGGTGGATCTCGTCGATGAAGAAGACGTCGCCGTCATTCAGCGCGGTGAGGATCGAGGCCAGCATCCCCTGGTGCTCCAGGGCTGGGCCGCTGGTCAGCCTCGCCTGCACCCCCATCTCGGCGGCGATGATCTGGGCGAGGGTGGTCTTGCCGAGCCCCGGCGGTCCGTAGAGCAGGACGTGGTCCACCGGCTCGCCCCGGGCGCGCGCCGCCTCCATCAGGATCCCGACCTGCTCGCGAATGGCCGGCTGGCCGACGAATTCCTGGAGCCGCCGGGGGCGGAGCACCGCCTCGACCGCCCTCTCCTCCTCGAACTCGCCGGGGCTGACCAGGCGGGTGTCGGTCACCGGCGAGCCTCAGCGGTGTCGAGGAGCCGCAGCGCCCGCCCGACCAGGCCGGCGATGTCGCCGTCCTCGCCTGGGGCGGCCGCGGCGCGCACCGCTGACCGGGCCTCCGCCTCGCGGAAACCGAGCCCGACCAGCCCGGCAATCGCCGCCTCGGCGAGCCGGGCCGCGGCCGACGGCGCCGCCGGCTCGGGGACCAGGGCCAGCTCGCCGAGGCGATCCCGCAGCTCCAGGACCACCCTCTCTGCGGTCTTGCGCCCGATCCCGGGCACCGTCGCCATCAGGGCGACGTCCCCCTCGCGGATGGCCCGGACCATGGTGGTCAGCTCGGCGCGGCCCAGGATGGAGAGGGCTGCCTTGGGCCCGATCCGCTCCACCCCGATGAGGAGGCGGAAGAGGCGCAGCTCGTCCCGCCGCATGAACCCGTAGAGGCGAATGGCGTCGGCGCTCACCGAGGTGTGGACGTGCAGGGTGACCTCCGCGTCGCCGGCCTCGTGGAGGGCGGCCAGGGTCCGGAGGTGACACTGCACGTGGTAGCCGACACCCCCCGCCTCCAGGATGGCCGCGTCGGGCTCCAGGGCAACCACCCGACCCCGCAGCCGGGCGATCACCGGGGGCCCGCTCCGACCGCGGGCCCGGACAGCAGGGTCCGGCGGCGCGCCGCGGCGACCGCCGCCTCCAGTCCCGGGGTCACGGCCGCGCCGCGCCGCGATCCCGAACGGGTGAGCAGAGCCTCCCGGTGGTGGTGGCAGATGGCGACGGCGCAGGCGTCGGCGGTGTCGTCGGTTCCCCCGATGCGATCGACCCCGAGCAGGGCGGCGCACATCCGGGTCACCTGGGGCTTGCTGGCGGCGCCGTAGCCGGCGACCGACTCCTTCACCTGGGTGGGGGTGTACTCGGCCACGGGGATGCCCGCTCCCACCAGGGTGCACAGGATGACGCCGCGCGCCTCGGCCACCCGCATTGCGGTCTGGCGGTTGGTCGAGAAGAAGAGCCGCTCGACCGCGGCGACCTCGGGGCGGAGCCGCCTCGCCAGCGCGGCCAGCGAGCGCCCGAGGTCGAGCAGGCGCTGGCCGTCGCTCGCCTCGTCCGAGGTCTCCAGGCAGTCGGCGAAGACGAGGCTGAGGGACCCGGGATGGCCATCCACCAGGGCGACGCCGCTGCGTCCAAGGCCCGGATCCACCCCGAGTACGCGCAACGGCCTATGACCCCACCGACTCCAGGACCTCGTCCGGGATCTCGGCATTGGCGTAGACCTGCTGGACGTCGTCGTGCTCCTCGAGGCTCTCGAGGAGGCGGAGCACGGCGCGGGCCTGGTTCGCCTCCAGGGCGACCGAGGTGATCGGGTTCATGGTCACGTCGGCGGACTCCAGCTCGTATCCGGACGCCTCGAGCTTGCGCCGAGCCTCCTCGAAGAGGGCCGGCGCCAGGGTGACCTGCACCGACCGGCCGTCGACCGAGATGTCGCCGTCGTCGCCGACATCGACGGCGTCCAGCAGCTCCAGGGCTATCTCGTTCGGGTCGCGCTTGCCGGAGGCCACCCGGATCACCCCTTGGTTGGAGAACATCCAGGCCACGCTGTTGGTCTCTCCCAGCGAGCCGCCGGCGTGGGTGAACAGGCTGCGGATGGCGGCAACCGTGCGGTTGCGGTTGTCGGTCACCACGTCGACCATGATCGCCACGCCGTGGGGCCCGTATCCCTCGTAGCGAACCTCGTCGAGGTGCTCCCCCTCCTTGCCCCCGGCGCCGCGCTGGATGGCTCTCTCGATGTTGTCGGCGGGCATGTTGGCCTCCCGAGCCTTCTGCACGGCCAGGCGGAGCCGGAAGTTGCCCGCCGGATCGGCGCCGCCCTCCCGGGCCGCCACCGAGAGCTCGCGCGCCATCTTGGTGAACACCTGCCCACGCCGGGCATCGACGACCGCCTTCTTGTGCTTGATCCCCGCCCACTTGCTGTGACCGGACATGGCGCCTCCGGAGCCGAACGGACGTTCAGATTCTAGCCCCTCCCCCCGCCGCTCAGTGTATGGCCGGAGACTGGCCCTCTCCATCCCACTCCCCTTCGCACCGCTGATCCCCGCCGAACGGGACGGCGTCCCGCGAGCAACCGCGACGCCATCGGTCCCCGGTGGTTTGGCGACCGCCGCGTTGACAGCGAGGAGGTTCTGGGTAACCTAGAGGGTGGACGACACCGTGCACACGGAGGTTGGTTTCGGTGCGTTCGATCTTCCGGTACCTGAGGCACACTCGAGCCGAGGGTTGAGGCCCGGAATCGGGCCCAGAGAGCGCGTGGCGGTGCGGCCGTGAGATCGCCGACGGGCGGTCCGGCAGGGTGGTTGGAACCAGAGGCGCCGCCGGCGCCGCGATGGGAGCGCGATCCGGGCGGACCACCGGGCACCTGAGGGTGCCTCCATAAGGCCCGGCACATTCCGCCGGGCTGCCGTGATACGGCAAGAGCTTTGGGGGCCGGCGAGTCCGGCCCCTTTCTATGCGCCCTGGTTGCGGCGCGAACCGGGATCACCGGCCGGATCTGGAACCGGGCGTGATACCGCCGGATGCCCCGCCCAGGCGAAGCGCAGCGGCCGCTCGGCGGCCCGCCTGATGCCGACCCGCGGTCCGACCACGAGGGGCGGCCGGGCGGCGGCGCCGAGCACCCTGAGCCGCGAGCACGGGTGGCAGACGTCGAGCCCGTTGTCGGCCAGGGTCAGGCCGAGGCCGGCGCCGACGTTCCCGGGCCCCCGGAGAAGCGCCGCGATCTCGGGCTCACGCCGGCGGTTTCCGGCCCGCCGGCGCCGCACCGTCGCCTCTCCCCTGTCCGCCGCGGCGGCGCGCAGGAGCACCGCCCCCGGCGTGCCCGCCGGCTCGGTGACCAGGTTGGCGCAGAAGTGCACCCCATATGAGAGGTACACGTAGAGGTGACCGGGTGGACCGAACATGATGGCGGCGCGCCCCACCGGTCCTCTGTGGGCGTGGGAGGCGGGGTCCTCGAGCCCCAGGTAGGCCTCCACCTCCACGATGACCGCCTCGACCTCGTCGTCGGTCCCGGGATCCGCGAGGAGCCGGGCGCCCACCAGGTCGGCGGCCACCTCCACGGTGGGACGGGCGAAGAACCGCCGGGACAGGGCTCGGGGCTGCCCCATCCGGGTCTCGGCCGAGGGCGCAGGCGGCATCTCCGCCGAATGGTACGAGCGGCCATGCTGAGGCGGCGGGAGGGAGGCCTCGCCCTGGGAATGCCCGGGGACGCCAGCTTCACTCGACCTCGCCGGCGGCTGTCAGCGTCCCCCTCGCTCGCAGCCGCGCTGGCTCAGGCGCCGGCTTGGGTCCGGGCTGGGGCGGTCCGATCGACCCGGTCCAGGCGATAGCCGACCCCGAACACGGTGGTGATCCGGAACGGCAGGTTGTCGAAGCGCTCGAACTTCTCGCGCAGCCAGCGCACGTGCACGTCCACCGTCTTCTGGTCGCCGTAGAAACGGCTTCCCCAGATCCGCTGGATGATGGTCTGCCGTGACTGCACCCTGCCGGCGTTGAGCAGCAGCAGTGAGAGCAGGTCGAACTCCTTGGGCGCAAGGTGCAGCTCCTCACCGTCGACGTGGACGGTGCGGGCTCCCCGGTCGATCCGGAAGTTGTCCAGCTCCTCGATCTCGCGATCCGCGACCGGCTCCTTGGCGCTCATCTCGGCGCGGCGCAGCACCGCCGAGATCCGGGCCAGCAGCTCGTTGAGCGAGAACGGCTTGGTGACGTAGTCGTCCGCGCCCACGTGGAGGCCGACCACCTTGTCCATCTCGGTTCCCTTGGCGGTCAGCATGATGATGGGCACGGTCATCTCCTGACGGAGAACGCGGCACACCTCCAGCCCCGACATCTCGGGCAGCATCAGGTCGAGGAGGATGAGGTCAGGACGGTGCCGCCGGGCAGCGGCCAGAGCCTCGGTGCCGGTGCTCGCCTCGGACACCGCGAAGCCCTCGTGGCTCAGGTTGTAGCGGAGAGTCTGGCGGATCGAATCCTCGTCCTCGACGACCAGAATGTGCTTGCTCGAAGTCTTCACCGCATCGCTCCGGGGTGGCTCACGCTGCGGGGGTCCTCTGGGCGGTGGTCATCCTCGACGCCGCCATTATGGCGGGTTGCCGATCCAGCCTGACCGGTCAGCCTGCTGGTCAGGAGTTGTCAGAGCATTAACGTGCGGCGCTGATCGGAGCCCCCCTGTTAACCGGCGATTAAGCAGCCGTCGTCATACGGTTATCGCCAGGCTCCGGTCCGGGCTCACGCTTGCGCGCCCTCGCAATGCATGATTAGGCTCACAAGTCCCATGGACCTGTCCACCACCACGGCGGCGACCGAGGTCTCGGCCCCGCTCCTGCTGCGCTCCCTGGGGGCTCACCTCGAGAGCGGCCACGGGCTGGTCGCCCTCGATCCCGTCGATCGGATCCTGGTGGCCAGTGAGGCGGCGCGCAGTCTCCTCGATCTCCCGGAGGGCTGCGAGGGCCACCGCCTGGCCGAGCTGGGAGCCGACTACCGGCTGCTTCGCGTTCTCGACGCCAGCCGCCACGCCGAGGCGGCCGTCGAGCGCGAGATCGCGGATCCCGGGAGGGTGGTGGTGGTCCGCGCCTTCCCGGTGCCCCACAAGCGGGTGTCGGCCATGATCCTGGTGCGCGACGAGACGCGGCTGCGCCGCCTGGAGCGGATCCGCCGCGACTTCGTGACCAATGTCTCGCATGAGCTGCGCACCCCGATCACGGCCATCCGCCTGCTCGTCGAAACCCTGCAGAAGGGCGCCTTGGAGAGACCGGATGTGGCCGGGACCTTCGTGCAGCGGATCGGCCTCGAGATCGGCCACATGGAGCAGATGGTCGAGGAGCTTCTCGAGCTGAGCATGATCGAGTCCGGGGGTCGCCCCCTCACCTTCGAGACGGTGCCGGTCAGCGAGCTCCTGGGCACCATCGACCGGCTCCTGCCCCTCGCCGAGGAGCGCCACCAGGCGGTCTCGGTGGAGGTGGCACCCGACACCCCCTCGCTCCGGGGTGACCCCAGACGGCTCGGCCAGGTGCTCCGCAACCTGGTCCACAACGCCATCAAGTTCACCCCGCGCGAGGGCCACATCACGGTGACCGCCCGCCCCCTCGGCGATGGTTCCCGGGTCCAGCTGACCGTGAGAGACACCGGCATCGGCATCCGACCCGAGGACATGCCCCGGATCTTCGAGCGCTTCTGGAAGGCCGACAGCTCCCGGCAGCGCGACGGCGAGGGCTCGGGCCTGGGACTGGCGATCGCCCGGCACGTGGTCGAGGCCCACGGCGGCTCGATCCGCGTGGAGTCGGAGCCCAAGCACGGCGCGACCTTCTTCGTCGACCTGCCTGCGGCCATGGGTCCGGAGCTCGTCGAGCTGCCGCCGGCACTGGCTGCCGAGGACGCCGCGCCTTCACCACCCCTTAACCTCTAGGAAACCCGCCCACAAACCTCGGCTGCCTACCCTCGGGATTGTGGTGAGTGAGGCGCTGGGTCTCGCGCGAGCCGGGGCGGTTGCCGAGGAGGGTGTCAGCCAGGGGGTCAGCGCTCAGAACCTGATGGTGCGCTTCGGGGACCGGGTGCTCCTCGATGACATCACGGTCGAGTTCCGCGCCAACCGGGTCACCGCGATCGTCGGCCCCACTGGTTGCGGCAAGACCACTCTTCTGCGGGCCATCAACCGCATGCACGACCACGTCACCGGGATGCGCGTCAGCGGTTCGGTGGTGGTGAACGGCGAGGACGTCTACGGCCCCGACATCAACGTCCGCGAGGTGCGCCGGCGGGTGGGAATGCTCTTCCAGCGGCCGAACCCGTTCCCCCGCAGCATCGCCGAGAACGTCGGGCTGGCGCCGCGCGCTCATGGCATGGCCAGCCGGCACTCCGTCCACGAGCTGGTCCGCGAGCAGCTCACCCTGGTGGGCCTCTGGGACGCGGTGAGCGACCGGCTGCACTCGTCCCCGTTCGGGCTCTCGGGTGGCCAGCAGCAGCTTCTCTGCCTGGCCCGTGCCCTGGCCCTGTCGCCCGACGTCCTGCTCCTCGATGAGCCCACCTCGGCGCTGGACCCCGACACGACCGAGCGCATCGAGAGCCTGATGCGCGGCCTCTCGGAGCGGATGACCGTGCTGATCGTCACCCACAACCTGGCCCAGGCCAGCCGGATCAGCGACGACGTGCTCTTCCTGATGAAGGGCAAGGTCGTCGAATCCACCTCGGCCAGGACCTTCTTCCACGACCCGGCCGACGAGCGGAGCCGGGCCTACGTGAGCGGTCGCATCGGATGAGAAAGGCCCGTTCGCCCTCATCACGATCATAACTAAGTCCATCCATCCAAGGGGAGGAAGCATGAACGTTCGTCGTCACGCGGGCATCGGTATGGCTGTGATCGCCGGGGCGGTCCTGGTGAGCGCCTGCGGCTCCACCAGCACGGTCACGCCGCCCCCCTCGAGCTCGGCCGCCGCCACCACCACGCCGAGCGCCAGCGGCAGCCCATCGGCGGCCGCCATCCCGACGGGCAACCCGACCAGCGCCGTCAACCTCACCGAGGACGGCTCGAGCCTGCTCTACCCATATCTCCAGAAGCTGGCCCCGGGGCTGAGCGGTGCCTACTCCATGATCTCGCTGAGCCCAGGTCCGGGTGGGTCCGGCAAGGGCCTCTCCGACGCCGAGCAGGGCAACGTGCTGATGGGCGGGTCCGACGCCTACATGAGCGCGGCGGTGCAGAGCCAGTACCCGAACCTGGAGAACATCCCGATCGCGGTCTCCTCGCAGGCGGTCAACTACAACATTCCCGGGCTCTCGACCAGCACCAACCTGAAGCTGAGCGGCGATGTGATCGCCAAGATCTACACGGGCGGCATCACCAAGTGGAACGACCCGGCGATCGCGGCCCTGAACCCGGGGGTGACCCTGCCCTCGACCACCATCGTCCCGGTGCGGCGGGCCGACTCCTCGGGTGACACCTTCATCTTCACCTCCTTCCTCAGCGCCACCAACAGCGCCTGGCAGAGCGGGCCGGGCTTCGGGACCTCGCTGACCAACTGGCCGGCCGTGACCGGCGAGCTGACCGCCAGCGGCAACCCGGCGATGGTCACCACCTGCCAGAAGACGGTGGGCTGCATCGCCTACATCGGGATCAGCGTGGAGGCCACCGCTCAGGCGTCCAGCGCCAACGGCCCGGCCCTGGGCGAGGCCGCCCTGGAGAACCAGGCCGGCAACTTCGTGCTCCCCACCTCGGACAACGTGACCGCGGCGGTCGACGCCGGGGCCAGCAGCACCCCGGACAACCTGGCCCAGTCCCTGATCTACCAGACCGGAGCCAACTCGTACCCGATCGTCAACTTCGAGTACCTGATCGTCAACGATCAGCAGTCGTCGCTGAGCGGCGCCACCGGCTCGTCCTCCGACCGCGCCCTGGCGCTGCGCACCTTCTTCCTCTGGGCCATCGATCCCAACGGTGGAGCCAGCTCCACCGACCTGAGCGCGGTCAACTTCGTGGCCCTGCCGACCAGCGTCATCCCCAAGGTCCAGGCGGCGATCGCCAAGATCAGCGGATGACCCGCGCGTGATCCTCGTCCGTCGCCGGGCCGGTGGGCTTCCCGCCGGCCCGGCCCGGGCAGCTCAAGCCCGGGGCCGCGAGCTGACAACCGCCGACCGGGTCTTCCAGTGGGTCGCCGGGGTGGCCGCCACCCTGCCTCTGGGGGCTCTGGCCTTCATCGCGGTTGTCCTGGTCGTCTACGCGTTCCCGGCCATCCTGTACGCCGACACCAGCTTCTTCACCAGCACCCACTTCTCGCTGGGCAACCTCTACGGAAGCACGCTGTCCTCGCACAACGGCGTGACCGCCCCTGCGGGGGCGGCCTACGGCGCGGTGGTGTTCATCGTCGGCACCCTGACCACCTCGGTGATCGCCATCGTCCTGGCCGTGCCGATCTCGGTGGGCGGGGTCCTGATGCTCTCCGAGTGGCTGCCGCCGCGCCTCCAGGGCCTGCTTTCCACCTTCGTCGAGCTGCTCGCAGGCATCCCCAGCGTGGTTTTCGGGATCTGGGGCCTGACCGTGTTCGGCCCATTCCTGGCCCTGCACATATTTCCCGCCCTGACCTCGATCGGCGCGGTCATCCCCTTCTTCAAGGGCCCGGTGGGTTTCGGCCAGGGCCTGCTCACCGCCTCACTGGTGCTGGCGATCATGATCGTCCCGATCGTGGCCTCCACCACCCGCGAGCTGGTCAAGCGGGTGCCGGTCCTCGCCCATGAAGGCGCGCTCGCGCTGGGCATGAACCGCTACGAGACGGTGCGGGTGGTCACCCTCCCATACATCCGCAGCGGCATCATCGCCGCCACCCTGCTGGGCTGGGGACGTGCCCTCGGCGAGACCCTGGCGGTGCTGCTCATCCTCGGCAACATCGGCTATCTCCCCCACAACCTCTACCTGGGAACGTCGACGCTGGCCGCGCAGATCGCGGACACCCTGGACTCCGCTTTCACCGATCCCACCCAGATGGCGGTGCGGGCCCTCGCCGAGCTCGCCGTGCTGCTGCTCCTGATCAGCCTGGCCACCAACTTCTGCGGCCGGCTGGTGGTGCGGCGGATCAGCTCCGAGGCGCTCCCGGTCGGCCGTGGAGTCTAGACGCCCGGTGCTCCGCAACTTCCGCAGCGCGGTCTTCTGGACGCTGTGCGCGATCGCCCTGCTGGTCATCGTCACGCCCGCGATCGCGATCATCGTGAGCGTTGTCGCCAAGGCGATCCCGGTGCTGCGGCCCACCCTCCTCACCAACGTCACAGGAGCACCGATCCCCGGGCTGCAGGATGCCATGATCGGCTCCGCCGTCCTTCTCCTGGGGGTGCTGGTGGTCGCGGGGCCCATCGGGATCCTGGGCGGCATCTACATCGCCGAGATGGCGCCGGTGAGGCTTGGCCGGGTGCTCCGCTTCTTCTCCGAGGTGCTGGCCGGCGTGCCCTCGATCGTCATCGGCTTCGTCGGCTACGTCGCCCTGGTCAATGCCCTCCACTGGCACTTCTCACTGCTGGCCGGCATCCTGGCGCTCTCCGCCCTGATCGTCCCCTACATCACCAAGACCACCGAGGTCTCAATGAACCAGGTGCCCCGGACCCTGCGGGAGGCCGCCCTCGCGGTCGGGCTGTCGCGGGTCACCGCCATCCGCAAGGTGCTGCTGCCCCCCGCCCTGCCCGGGATCGTCTCCGGACTGGTGCTGGCCATGGCCATCTCCACCGGTGAGACCGCGCCTCTCCTCTTCACCGCCGGCTACGGCAGCGGCGCCTTCCACTTCTCACTGTTCAACCAGCAGATCACCTACCTGACCGGCGCTGCCTTCTTCGACGTCCAGCTGCCCGACGCGGCATCCCAGGGACAGGCCAGCGCCGCCGCCGCCATCCTGATCCTCTGGATCCTGCTGCTCATCTTCGCGGGACGGTTGATCACGGCGCGCTCCCGCCGGATGGTGGCCCGCCTCGACGTGTAGGGTCGGGCGGGCGCGTGACCCCGAGGTGGGCCACATCGACGGTCAGCCCAGGTCCTCGATGTTCCCCGACTCCAGGAAGACCAGGTCCTCGGCCAGGTTGGTGACCCGGTCGCCGATGCGCTCGTAGTTCTGGCTGGCCAGAACCAGCTGGACGCCGCGGTAGACGGTGTCACCGTACTCGGCCATCAGCTGCACCAGGTCGTCGACGATCCGGTGATGGATCCGGTTGACCCGGTCGTCCCGGGCGGCGATGGCCCGGGCCCTCTGGGCATCGCGTGAGATCAGTGCCGCCAGCATGTCGCGGACCTGCGCGGCGCAGGCCGTGGACAGCTGGGGGATGTCGATGTAGGTGCCGAGGGGGGGACGTTCAGCAAGCTCCCGGCCGATCCGCGCGATGTTGACGCAGTGATCGGCCATCCTCTCCAGCTCGTTGGCCATGTGCAGCAGCCCGATCACCTCGCGCAGCTGGGTTTCCGGGGGGCCTTCCTCGAGGGTGCTGAGGCTCAGCTCGCGGACCTCGACGAGGAGCCCGTCGACCCGGGAGTCTTCCTCGATCACCTTGGTGCAGAGGTCGACGTCACGGCCCACCAGGCCGGCGCTCGCCTCCGAGATCGCCCGGTCCACCTCGTCGCCCATGCTGAGGACCAGCTCCCGGATCGGGCGCAACCGCTCGGCCGGGTCGGCGCCCGGCGGGGTCTGGGTCGCCGTTTGGTCCGTGGTTTCAGTCACCGATGCCGACACCGTCAAACCAGCTTAGGCCAACCGGCTGGCAACCGGGACCCACTGCCGCGAATTACTGCCTCAGTTCCGCTCCGCAGCGCTGCCGGAGCGCCTGGACGATGGCCTCCTGGCAGCGCTGAGCCTCCTCCGAGGTGAGGGTGCGGTCCGGCTGGCGGAAGGTCAGCCGGAAGGTCCAGCCCTTTCGCCCCTCCCCCACCTGCTGGCCGCGGAACTCGTCGGTGAGCTCGACGGCCTCGAGGAGCGAGCCCGCCGCCTCGCGGGCCGCCGCCAGCGCATCGCCGGCGCGGCGATCCCATCGCACCGTCACCGACAGGTCCTGGACCACGGCGGGGAACCGGGGCACCGGCTGGTAGTCAGGGCGGCGGCCGGTCCCGGTGACCAGGGCGTCGAGGCGCAACTCCGCCACCGCCACCCGGCCGCGCAGGTCGAAGCCCTCCAGCGCCCCCAGGTCGAGCTCGCCGACGACCCCCACCCGCCGGGATCCGGCGGTCACCCATGCAGACCGCCCCGGCCGCAGGCCGGGGAGCTCAGCCGGCTCCGCGCCCGGCTCCTCTCCGCTCAGGCTCCCGATCAACCACTCCAGCAGCGCCTGGCAGCGGCGCAGCTCGAGGGCGGCCTCACCGGCCCCTCCCATGACCTGGGCCGCGGTCGCCACCAGAAGCGGCTCCGCCGGGAGCGGCGGCAGCCCGCGGTCAGCGCCGTCGGGGGTCGAGCCGGCGGGCTGGGTGTCGCGCTCGCCTTCCCAGAAGGCGCGGCCCAGCTCGAAGATGGCGGCGCCCTCCACCCCGCGATGGAGATTGAGAGCCAGGGTCTCGCACAGCCCGGGCAGCAGGCTGACCCGCAGGTGGGTCATCTCCTCGCTCAGCGGATTGCGGAGAGCAATTGGGGTGCGGCCACCGCCAAGCCCCGGCACCCGGGCGGCGACCTCCGGCCTGACGAAGACGTAGGGCAGCACCTCGTCGAACCCGGCACCCACGCAGACATCGCGGACCGCCTCCTCGACCGGATCCTCCTCGGCGAGGCGGCGCACCTCGACTCTGCGTCCCGGAAGCGTGCTGGGGAGCCGGGAGTAGCCAAGGGAGCGGCCCACCTCCTCGAGAACGTCCTCCGCGATCGTGACGTCGCGGCGGAAGTAGGGCGGAAGGACGGTGAGCTGCTCGCCACCGTGCTCGACGGCGAACTCGAGCCGGGCCAGCGCGGTGGCAGCCTCGTCGAGGTCCACCGCAAAGCCGAGCCGGTCGCTGAGCCATTCCGCGGTGACGGTGATGGGCTGGAGAGGGGGCAGCGGCGCCGGGTGCTCGTCGATCAGGTCGCGCAACACGTGGCCGCCGGCGGTCTCGGCGATGAGGCCCGCGGCGCGGTCCAGCGCGAGCGGGCTCAGCTCGTCAGGAAGGCCCTTCTCGAAGAGATTCGAGGCGTCGGTGCGGAGGCTGTGGCGCCGGGAGGTGGCCCGGATCCCCCCCGGCTCCCAGCAGGCCGCCTCCAGGAGGACCCTGGTGGTGCGGGTCTCGACGCCGGTCTCGACACCGCCGATGACACCCGCGAGGCTGACCACGGTGTCGCCGACGGCGATCGCCATGTCGGTGTCGTCGAGACGGCGGGTCTCCCCATCCAGGCACTCGAGGCTCTCGCCGGGTCTCGCCCGCCGGACCGTGAGGGTGGCAGGGCGCCCACCGCCCTGGAGTTGCAGCAGGCGATCGAGGTCAAAGGCGTGGAGCGGGTGCCCCAGCTCGTGGGTCACGTAGTTGGTGACGTCGACGACGCTGTTGATGGGACGCAGACCGACGGCGCGCAGCCGCCGCTGGAGCCATTGCGGGGATTCGCCGACCACCACCCCCTCGATCACCCGGGCGGTGAAGCGGTGGCAACCCCGGGGGTCGTCGATCCGCACCCGCGCCCGGCGGCCCGATGAGGTGGCGGAGGTGAAGGCCTCGGCCAGCTCCATGGCCGGGGGCCGCAGGGGTTCGGCCAGGGCGGCGGCCAGCTCCCTGGCGATCCCGAGGTGGCAGAGACAGTCGGGGCGGTTGGTGGTCACCGCGAGGTCGAGGATGACGTCGCTCGGGATCACCTCATGGAGCGGCTGGCCGGGACGGCCGCGATCGAGGATGAGCAGGCCGGACGCGTCCTCCCCCACCCCGAGCTCCACCTCGGAGAGGAGCATGCCCGGGGAGCTGTACCGGCCCTCGAACATGGAGCGGACCTGGAGGGGCTCGCTGAGCCCGGGCAGGACCGCTCCGGGAGGTCCGTAGGCGACCAGGTCGCCGGGCTTGACGTTGGGGGCCCCGGTGATGACCCTGATGGTGGTGCCGGTGCCCGCGTCGATGTCGGCGAACCTGACCCCGCGCGTCGATTCCGGGATGGCGGAGAGTCCGGCCACCCGTGCCACCACCGGCTGCTCCAGCCGGTCAGCCTCGGTCCCGGTGTCGACCAGCGCGCGCACCAGCTCGTCGACCGGGGCGTCGAGGTCGGCGTAGGCACGGAGCCAGGCCAGCGAGGTCCTCATCCCTGTCGCACCAACCTCACGTCGTTCTCGTAGAGCAGTCGCACGTCGTCGATCCCGTAGGCGAGCTGGGCCGCCCGTTCGATGCCGAAACCGAAGGCGAACCCGGTGTAGCGATGCGGGTCGGCACCGCCGTTGCGAAGCACGTCGGGATGCACCATGCCACTGCCCAGCACCTCGATCCAGCCGCTGTGCTTGCAGATCGGGCAGCCCTTGCCGCCACACGTCATGCAGGACACGTCCATCTCCAGCGACGGCTCGGTGAACTCGAAGTGGTGCGGCCGGAGCCGGATCGCGCGGTCGGCGCCGAAGATCGAGCGGGCGAAGTACTCGAGGGTCCCCTTCAGATCCCCCACGGTCACTCCCTCGTCGACGAGGAGCCCCTCGACCTGATGAAACTGGGGTGAGTGAGTGGCGTCGTTGTCGCGCCGGAAGCACTTGCCGGGGACGATGACCCGGAGAGGCACGCCGAGCTGGATCATCGCCCGGATCTGCACCGGAGACGTCTGGGTGCGGAGGAGGCGTGAGTCGTCGATGTAGAAGGTGTCCTGGGTGTCCCGCGACGGGTGCCCGGGAGGCATGTTGACCAGCGTGAAGTTGTAGCGGTCGTACTCCACCTCAGGCCCATCCACGGTCAGGTAGCCGAGCTGGGTGAAGACCCGGCGGATCTCCCGGCTCATCCGGGTCACCGCATGGAGATGCCCGCGCCGGAGCGGAGGCGGCGGCCAGGTGAGGTCGAGGGCTTCGGCGCGAAGGGTGCCGGCGCGCAGGGCCGCCTCGAGCTGCTCGCGGCGGGCCTGGAGCTCGTCCTGGACCCGTCGCTTGGCTTCGTTGACCGAGATCCCGTACTGACGCCGGGCCTCAGGGCTGGCCAGGCCGCCAACGGCCTTGAGGAGGAGGGTGAGCTCGCCGTCACCGCGGCCGAGGTAGCGGGCTCGCACCGCGTCCAGGGCGGCGACATCGGCGGCGCTCTCGACTGCCGCGAGAGCGCGGCTCAGGATGTCGTGGAGGTCGCCATCGGCGTCAGCGGACACCGGCCTCTCTCCTCACCTCAGCTGGGCGTGCAGATGGGCGTCAGGAGGCGCTGATCGCCTCGCGCGCCACGGTCACCAGGCGCTTGAAGGCGTCGGCGTCGGCGACGGCGAGATCGGCCAGCATCTTGCGGTCGATCTCCACGCCCGCCGAGCGCAGGCCGTGCATCAGACGGTTGTAGGCAAGCCCGTTCTGCCGGGCGGCGGCATTGATCCGGGCGATCCAGAGGCCGCGCATGTCGCTCTTCCGCTGCCGCCGGTCACGGTACGCATAGGCCAGCGAATGCATGACCGCCTCGTTGGCCGACTTGTGCAGCCGGTGGCGGCTTCCCTGCATCCCCTCCGCCAGATCCAGGACCTTCTTGTGACGGGCGCGCTGGGTGACGCCCCGCTTGACCCTGGCCATCAGTCACCTCCTGACAGGTAGGGGGCGTTGTGCCGGACGTGCCGGCTGTCGGCGAGGGACGTCGCGGTCTCGCCGGCGAAGAGGCGCTTGCGCTTCGAGCTCTTCTTGGAAAGGTTGTGCGACTGCATCGCGTGCCGGCGCATCACCCTGCCGCCGGCGGTCAGCCGGAAGCGCTTCTTGGTGCCCCTATGGTTGCGAATCTTTGGCATCGGTGGGATTCCCCTCGGTGTCCACGGGGCCGGCCGGTTCCGCCCCGGGTTGATGATCCCGTGCGTCCTCGCTGCGCGGCGCCGCGGCTCTGCTCGCCTTCTTGTGGGCCGGGCTCATCATCATGGTCATGTTCCGGCCCTCGACGAGCGGGTTTCGCTCCACCGTCGCCACCTCGCGCAGGTCCTCGGCCAAGCGGTCGAGCAACCGCCGGCCGAGCTCCTGGTGGACCAGCTCCCGGCCCCGGAACACGATGGTCAGCTTGACCTTGTCACCGTCCTCCAGGAAGTGCTTGACGTACCCGAACTTGGTCTGGAAATCGTGCTCCGAGATCTTGGGACGGAGCTTCATCTCCTTGACCGTGATCACGTTGTGCTCGCGCCGGCTCTCCTTCTCCCGCTTGAGTGCCTCGAACTTGAAGCGGCCGTAGTCCATGAGCCGGCAGACCGGAGGCTGGGCCTGAGGCGCGACCTCGACCAGGTCCAGCTCCCGTTCCATGGCCAGCGCCTTGGCCCGGTCCAGGGGGACGATGCCAAAGGCCTCCTGCGTGGTGTCGTCGAAGAGCCTGACCATGGGGATGCGGATCTGATCGTTGACCCGCAGCTCTCGGAATGCGATGGGTGGAAACCTCCTGGCTTGTTGGCGTACACAAAAAAGGATAGCTTCCGCTATCCAGGCTTCTGCGGCTGGACCTTCAAGGCAGACCCGGAAGGTGGGGCCGTACCGCACGGACCCTCTTGGCGGCGCTCGCGCGTCGGGACCCGAGGATACCACGCCTGTCGGCCGGGCAAACGATCCCGTCCCGCCGTGCGAGACAGCACCCCTGCCGAGGCGCTGCCCCGAGGCCGGCGGGCAGCTCGCCATCGTCAGCGAGCCCATCCGGAGGCTCCGGACCTTGGGTCTGGCATCGGCGTGGAAGCTGGCGCGCGAAGCGCGGATACCACGGCCGTGACAGAGGCCAAACCCACGTCCTGCTCCGGTCACTCCCTTGCGGCTGGGATCGCCCGGCCGCTGCGTCCCCGGTGCCAGCGCGGGGTTGCGCGGCGGTCAGCGAACATCCGTTTCTTATGATCCGGCCATGGAAACGCAGGCCAGGACTGCCGAATCGTTGAGCCGCGAGCTCGCCGACCGGTCGGTGATGGTGCATGGCGCCATGGCGGAGCTGGTCCGGCTGGCCGCCGAGCCGACGGGCTCGTGGCTATCTGCCAGGAGGCGCTGGACGGACCCATTGACGGATTGCCCTCAGCTCGAGGCGACGGGGCGGCGGACGCCCGCGGACGCTCGGGGGCTGCAAGGCCGCTGCCCATCCTGGTGGTCCCCGTCGACGCGGCATCGCTGTCCGGTTCCGATCCCGATGCCGTGGGACATCTCGAGGGCGGTCCCGCACTGCCGCATCGGGTCGTACAGCGGCTGGGCTGAGATGCTGAGCTGGTGAGGGTCACTGAGCGAGACGGGCTTCCCATCGATGTGGGGCGCCGCCGCCGCATGGTCTCCGCCCGGCTGCGGCGGGCGCTTGAGTCGCGCGACCGATTCTGCCGCTTCCCGGGCCGCGCCGTGCCGGCAAGGATGACCCACGCCCATCACGCCCGCAACTGGACGGCAGGCGGGCGGACCGATCTGCGCAACCTGGTGAGCCTGTGCGGGTTCCCCCACCGGCGGCTGCATGACGGGGTTTACGCCATCCCTGCCCACAACGCGGGCAAGCTGCGCTTCGAGACGGCCGCCGGGAGGCTGATCGGTCTGGAGCGGGCGACCTCGACGAGCACTCAGTCAGTCGGCCGCCTCTCGAAGGCGCTCATGGGTGAGGGACCTTTCGTCACCCACAACCGCTCGGACCTTGGTGAGGCGCATGGGCAGCTTGTCGCTGATATTGCCAGAAGAGGCGCTCACCAGCCCCGAGCGTGACCGGCAAGATGTTGAGTCGAAGTTCGTCACCACGTCGCCCTTCAGCACCGTCGAGTGACTCCAGCCGGGGTCCTCGAGGGTCGACGACACCACCTACTTGGGCAGGTCCGACGGCGATCTCCCCC
>DASPQV010000009.1:0-49615 GCA_035624785.1 Binatia bacterium
AGCGCCACCGCGAGCGGGACGCTGATCGCCAGCAGTGCGGCGGACCAGAGCAGCGCCGCCGCCACGGGGTGCTGCATCGGCCAGTCGGGGATCAACGCGGATGGATTCGGGTTGCCGAAGAGCTGGCGGCAGGCCGAGGCCACCGCGCTCACCGGGTTCCAGTCGGCGACCACCCGCAGCCAGCCCGGCATGCCCTGGGTCGGCACCATGGCGTTGGAGACGAAGGCCATCGGGAAGAGCACCAGGAAGCCGGCGGCCATGGCCGTCTCGACGTTGCGCGCCGCCAGGCCTACGCAGCCGAAGGTCCAGCACAGCGAGTAGCTGAACAGCGTGGCCAGGCCGAAGCCCGCGATCACCGAGATGACGCCGGCTCCTGGCCGCCAGCCCACCAGGAGACCGGCGACCGCGACGATCGTCGCGCAGAGGGCGGCGCTCAGCAGGTCGGTGATCGACCGGGCGATGAGGATCGAGGCTCGCCACATCGGCAGGGTGCGGAGGCGGTCGATGAGCCCGGTGCTGAGGTCGTTGCTCAGCCCCACCGCGGTCCCGTTGCTGGAGGTGACCACATTCATGGCCAGCAGCCCGGCCAGCGCGAAATCGGTGTAGCTCCCCCCGGGGATCGGGATCCCCGAGCCGAACACGTAGATGAAGAGGAGGGTGAAGAGGATCGGCTGGATGGTCACGTCGGAGAGCTGCATCGGCTCCCGGGCGATGTGGAGGAGGTTGCGGCGGACCAGGACCCGGACCTCGTGGGCGCTGCGGCGCAGCCATCCGGGGCGGAGGTCGGCGAGGACGGCGGTGCTGACCGTCATGCCGACGCCGCCTCGTCCTCGCTCTCACCATCCAGCGCCTCCTCGCCGTCGGCCTCGTGGCCGGTCAGCGCGAAGAACACGTCGTCGAGCGAGGGCTGGTGGACCTGGACGTCGTCGACCAGGATGCCTGCCCGGTCGAGAGCGCGGACCACCGCCGTGGCCAGACCCTCACGGTTGCGCACCGGCGCCCGGAGCCGCCGGCCGTCCTGGCTGAGATGGGGCTCGCCGTCGAGCAGGGGCTGGAGCGCCAGGATCGCCTCCGGTCGGGGCACGCTGAGGGTCACCTCGAGCCGCGCGGCGCCGGTCTCCGCCTTCAGGTCCCGCGGCGTCCCGCTCGCGATCACCCGGCCGTGGTCGAAGACCGCGATGGTGTCGGCGAGCCGGTCGGCCTCGTCGAGGTACTGGGTGGTGAGCAGGATCGTGGAGCCGCCGCGGCACATGTCGCGAACCACCTCCCAGACCGCCATCCGGCTGACCGGGTCCAGCCCGGTGGTCGGCTCATCGAGGAAGAGCACGGCCGGCGCCATGATCATGCTGGCCGCCAGGTCCAGCCGCCGCCGCATCCCGCCCGAATAGCCCTTGGTCAGGCGGTCGGCAGCCTCGCCGAGCTCCATCCGCTGGAGCAGTTCAGCAGAGCGCCGGCGGGCGTCGCGGTGACCGAGCCCGCTGAGCTCCGCGATCATCATCAGGTTCTGCCTGCCGGTGAGCAGGTCATCCATGGTGGTCGCCTGGGCGGCGACGCCGATCCGCCGGCGGACCTCGCGCGGATGGGCCTGCACGTCGAACCCGGCGACCCGGGCCCGGCCGGCATCGGGCCGGCTCAGGGTGGTCAGGATCCGGATGGCCGTGGTCTTGCCGGCCCCGTTCGGCCCGAGCACTCCCAGGATCGCCCCGGCCGCGACCGAGAGATCGACGCCGGCCAGCGCCTGGGTGGTGCCGTAGTGCTTGACCAGCCCCTCCGCCTCGATCATCAGGTCCTGGTTCATCTCCCGGCTCCCTGCAGTTGGTGGCAGCTTAAAGATATATCGAGATATGGCTTAGATGCAACTGATCGACGCCATCATGGCGGCCGCCGCGAGGGACGGTGAGCCCATCCCAGCCGTATACTTACTTGCCGTATGGTAAGCGGAATGCTTACTGGTCGTCAAGTAAGTCACCGAGGAGGCCGGAGTCCGTGGGCGACATGACCATGGACGGCGGCGTCACCGCACCGGCGGAGCCCGCCACGGCACGGCAGCGGGGACGCGGGCGGCGAGGTCACCGGGTGCTGGTCGGCGGCCTTCCCGCGCCCCCCGAGCTGGCGGAGGTGGCCGGGACCCGCGAGCGGATTCTCGACGTCGCCCTCGACCTCTTCATCGACCAGGGATTCGACAAGACCTCGCTGCGCGAGATCGCCGAGCGCCTTGGGGTCACCAAGGCCGCCCTCTACTACCACTTCCGGAGCAAGGAGGACATCCTCCTCGCCCTGCACATGCGGCTCCACGACCTCTTGCGCGTCCCGCTGGAGCGATTCCTCACCCAGCCGGTGAGCCGCGCGTCGTGGCTGGTCTTCCTCGAGACGCTCATCGACGATCTGCCCGCCAATCGCAGGATCTTCCTGATGCACGAGCGCAACCGGAACGCTTTCGAGCTGGTCCACGCCCTCGACCACGGGGCGGAGCTGGACCTCGAGCTGCGCCACATGCTTGCCTCACCCAGCTTCGACGAAGAGGACCGCGTCCGCATCGCCTGCTCGCTGGGCGCGATCATGGCGACGGTGACCATGGTTGGCGAGCCCACCTTCCCCCAGCTGTCGTGGGAGCGGATGGCCGCCGAGCTCCGCCGCGCGCTTCGCGACCTGCTCGCGCCGCACGATGCCACCCTGCCGCCTGCCGGCCGGGTCTCGCCGTAGCGTCGCGCGCTGATCGACCCTGGGGCAGCCCGGCGCTGATCGGCGCCTCCGGTCGCCTCAGAGAGACGGTCGAACCGGCTAGGCGGAGTCGGCCAGGGCGTGCCAGCTCACCGGCGCGTCCGTCACCCCCAGCAGGGCCTCGGCGGACTCGAGGTCGATGACCGCCTCCTGGATGGCGGCCAGGCGGCCCTGGGCGGCGGTCCTCTCCTCCTCGGTGGCCGCCTGGCGGGCCCGGCCCTCCAGGGTCAGCCGGGCTGCCCACAGGCGTGGCCGGAGGTTGGCGGCGATCGCGGCGGCGACCGCCTTGCATTCGCCGTCGGTCCAGACGACGACATCGGCCAGGGAGGCCCCGTTGGGAGGAAGCATCGAGCGGGCCATCGTCTGCACTCTATCGGCCCTGCCGCCGGCCGGCACCCATGCAAGAGTTCCGCGTCAGGGTGTCACCGGCGCGCGACCGGCCGCCTCCCTCACGCGGCCTTGCGGCGTTCCGAACGGCGTTTCGCGACGGTGCGGGCGGGCAGTGCAGCCAGGGCCAGGATGCCGGCGGCGAGGGCCACCATGGCGCCGGTGAACAGAGCGAGGTCCATGCCGCTCACGAAGGCCGAGCGGGCCATCGCGGCGAGCACCTGACCGATCAGGGGTGTGGCCCGGGCCGCCACCTCCAGGGCGCCGCCCACCGATCCCATGATCTGGCTCTGGATCTCGGGGGTGATGAGGTGGTGCGCCGCCATGTACTGGTGGTAGGGCAGCAGCGACGAGGTCATGCTGTTCTGGTAGCGGGTGGAGAGCAGGCTGCCGATCACGGCCACACCCAGGGCTCCGCCAACCTGGAAGAAGGTGTTGTTGGTAGCCGCGCCGATGCCGGTGTGCTCGGACGGCAGGGAGCCCATCACCGCGGCGACCACGGTGGGGATGACCAGGGCCACCCCGAAACCGAGCAGGATGATGCCCGGAAGGATGTCCACGTAGGTCGTGGTCACGGTTCCGGTCGAGACCTGGAACAGGCCGCCGGCGATCACCAGCAGGCCGGCGGCGACGGTGAGCTTGGTGCCGATCAGGCGGTCCACCAGGTTGGCGAGGGGGGCGACCACCACGATTGTCCCCGCCGCCGGAAGCACCCGGATCCCCGTCTCCAGGGCGCTGTAGCCGAGATCGAACTGGAGGAACTGGGTGAGCACGAAGAGGGCCCCGTAGAGGCCGAACACGACCATGCTCACCGCCACCACCGACGCCGAGAAGGTCCGGCTGCGGAAGAAGCTGAGCCGGAGCATCGGGTTGGGGGTGTGCAGCTCCCACAGGACAAAGCCGGCCAGCACCGCGATCGCGCCGGCGCCGACGCCGATCACCTTCACCGAGGTCCAGCCGTCGACCGGGGCTTCGATGAGAGCCCAGAGGAGCAGCCCCAGCCCGGCGATGGAGAGCACGGCTCCCAGCAGGTCCGGCCTGCCGGCGCGCGGGTTCCTGGAGTTGGGCACGAAGGGAATGGCCAGCGCCAGGGCGACGGCCGCGATCGGGACGTTGATCAGGAAGATCGACCCCCAGCTGAAGTGAGCGAGGAGGAGACCGCCGACGATCGGGCCGAGAGCGACCGCGGCGCCGGTGGTCGCCGACCAGATGCCGAAGGCCCGCTGGCGCTCGTGGGGGTCGGTGTACATGCCGGTGATCAGGGCCAGCGTGGAGGGCATGATCATGGCGCCGCCCACGCCCATGCTCGCCCGGGCGGCGATCAGCATCCCGACCGATCCCGAGAGCGTGGCCCACAGCGAGCAGACGGCGAAGAGGGCCAGCCCGATCAGGTAGATCCACTTGCGGCCGATCCGGTCGGCGACGCTGCCGGAGACCAGGAGGAGCCCGGCGAACGCCACCACGTAGGCGTCGACGATCCACTGCAGGTCGCTCGAGGTTGCGTTGAGGTCGCGCACGAGCGTCGGCAGGGCGACGTTGAGGACGGTTGCGTCGAGCACCACGATCAGCAGGGAGAGGCAGAGGATGCCGAGGGCCAGCGGCCTCCTCCGAGGGTGAGTGGGCAGCGCGATCGGCCGGGGGCCGGCCCCGGCGGGGCGGATCGCAACACTCATGCCTTGGGGGTCTCCTTAACGCACCTCAACTTGCGTTATCGCAACACGTACGCCGTACGAATCTCATTAACGCAGGTTCACTTGCGTTAGTGTACCCGAGGCTCTTAAATAACGCAAGCCTAATTGCGTTAACATGTTGAAAATGTCGGTGCTCAGCGTTCACCGAGGTGCCCCACGAACCGGTGGCCGGAGTGCCCGGGTGCGTCGCGCCGTCCTCGACGCCACCCTGGCCGAGCTGATCGAGGGGGGCGACCTCGAGACCCTCTCGATCGCCACCATCGCCAGGCGGGCTGGGGTCCACCCGACCTCCGTCTACCGCCGCTGGGGCGACCGGGTCAACCTGGCTCTCGACGCGGTGCTCAGCCAGACCGAGGCCGAGGTGCCCACCCCGGACACCGGCAGCCTGCGCGGCGACCTGATTGCTCTGTTCCGAAGCGTAGCCGCCTTCGTGGAGACCCCTCTTGGCGACGTCCTGGTCTGGATCGCCCAGAAGCGCGACCTCCCCGAGCTGGAGACAGCGCGGGCCCGCTTCTGGATGGACCGCTTCCGGATCGGAGCGGCCCTGCTGCAGCGCGCCGAGGACCGGGGTGAGCTGCGCCTGGACGTGAACCCGCTGCTGGCTCTCGAGACGCTGGTCGGCCCCCTCCTCCTCCGCCGGCTGCTCACCCGGGAGTCGCTCGACGACGCCTTCATCCGCGATCTGGTCGACCTGGTGCTGAGGGGGATCGGCCGTCAGCCGGCGCTGCGGCCTCCCGACACCGGGTTGCCCTCGATCCCCCAGCTGTAGATCCGCCGGGGGTGGATGCGGATCAATTCCGGGTCGAAGCTGGCTTGCACGCTCTGGCCGCCCTCGGTGAGCGTCTCGGCGGTGCCGCGGATCTCCACGCCTCGCGGCTTCCACGGGGGGAGGACGTCGTCGATGACGATCGCCGCTCGGTGGCTGCTCTCGACGTCCCGCCATTTCTTGCGGCTGGCAAAACCGCCGTGCCCGCCGATGTCGATGGTGTCGGTATCCGGGTTGTAGCGGAAGGCGACCGGCATCACGTGGGGCTGATGGTCGGCGCCGGCCGTGGCCAGGCGGCCCAGCCGCTGGCCCCGCAGGTAGGCGATCTCGGGCTCCGTGAAGACGCTCATGGCTCCTCCTTCCTGGCGGCGGCGGCCAGGGCTCCACGGATCGAGCCGCCCCACTCATCGTAGCCAGCCAGGCCGGCACGCCCTGCCGGTCGCCCCAGCCGGGCGCAGACCCTCAGGGCCGCCAGCACGAACGCCCGCGCCGCCGGCGAGCGGTACCGGTCACGGTGCCAGGCCATGACGATGCGGCGACTGGGAAGATCGGCGAGATGGATGACCCTGACGCGCGGGTCCTGAACGTCCACCGCGAGAAGCGGGGCGATGGCCACGCCGATCCCGGCGGCGACCAGCCCCTGAAGGGTCCCGTTGTCGTCGGTGCGCATCACCACCCTCGGGTCCAGCCCGCGCTGCCGGAGAGCCTCGGCCACCACGCCCCTCACCACCGGGCTGCGCAGCCCGATCAGGGGGACGCCGCGCAAGGCCTCGAGGCTGGCCAGCTGGCCGGCGCCGATGGGAGAGGAGACCGGCACCACCAGCACGTAGGGGTCCTGGAGCAGCTCGGTCGCCTCGAAGGGGCCGTCCGGCAGCGGGTACATGGCGAAGCTAAGGTCCACCTCGCCGTGCTCGAGCGCCACCAGGAGCTGCTCGTACGACTCCTGCTCGACCAGCTCAACCTCGACACCCGGCCAGTCGAGCGCGAACTCGAGGAGCAGCGCGGGGATGACGTGGGCTCCGACCGACTGGAAGGTTCCCACCTTGAGGCTGCCGCTGGCCCCCGACTCGAGGGCCGCGAAGTCCGCCCGGGCCGCGGTCAGCCTGGCGACGATCGCCTCGGCGTGGCGGAGCAGCAGCTCGCCCGCCTCGGTGAGCCGGGTCTGGCGTTTTCCCCGGTAGCGCTCGACCAGCCGCTGCCCCACGATCTCCTCGAGCGAAGCCAGCTGCTGGCTGACCGCCGACTGGGAGAGATCCAGCGCGTCGGCCGCCGCCCACAGCGAGCCCCGCGTGGCGATCGCGTGGAGCAGCACGAGGTGGTGAAGCTCCAGCGCCGTCCAAAAATCAGGTTCACTGATATTTTTCGTCAAATTGAATTCTAGCTTGGAAGAAGAGGCGAGCGCAATATACGGCTATGGAATACGTGATCGTGGCCTTCATCCTCCTGATCGGGCCCCTGAGCCTGCTGCTCGGCGCGGATTCCCGTGAGGACGACGGACGCGGCTGGTGGCCGGGGGTCTTCGGTCACCGGAACACCGCATCCGACCCACGGTAACCACGCCCACCGCCTGACACCGTCAATTCGGGGCCGGCCGGTTGAGTCACCGCCAGAGGCTGCGGCGGTAGGTCTCACGGCCGGCCTCGGTCACTCATCTCCTCTTCGCGATCGGCGACCGGCCGTGTCCTCTTGAGGCTGTGGAACACTTCGTGGCCGAGGACCGATGAACCCACCCGAGGAGATACCCCTGGGGGACCTGACCCTGCGGCGCTGGCGGGCGGCCGACGCCGAGGCGCTGAACCGCGCCATCGACGAGAGCCTCGAGCATCTCCGCCCCTGGATGCCATGGGCGGGCACGGTCAGCGTCGACCAGCGCCGGGCCACCCTGGCCAGGTGGGAGCGAGACTGGGAGCAGGGTGGAGACCTGGTCTGGGGACTATTCGATCGAGGCGCGGTCCTGGGCAGCTTCGGCCTGCACCGCCGGCTTGGCCCGAACGGGCTGGAGGTGGGCTACTGGGTCCACGCCGGGCACACCCGCAGGGGACTCGCCACCGCGGGTGCGGCCGCGATGACCTCGGTTGCCTTCGACGTTCCGGGGATCGAGCTGGTGGAGATCCACCACGACCGGGCCAACATCGCGAGCGAGGGGATCCCGCGCAAGCTCGGGTTCGTGCTGGTCGGCGACTACCCCAGGCACCAGCCGCCCGCAGCCGCCACCACCGAGGTGATGAGGGCCTGGCGGATGACCCGCGAAGCATGGCTCACGAGACGGTGACCAGGCTCCACCGGGCTCCCGCGTCACCGGTGCGCCAGAGTGTGCGCTGCGTGCCCTGGCCGCTCTCGACCAGGGCGTAGCCGACGGTCGGGTCGGTGAAGCCGAGCCAGGTCACGTCTCCGCCACCGAAGCCGGAGATGCTCCTGTAGGTGGTGCCGCCGTCGGTGGTCTCGTTGACCGCTCCACCGCCGGTCACGAACGCGGTGGACGCCGAGACCGCCCCGATCCTGGCGCTGTTCGGGTACGCGGCGCCGCCGTACTCCGATGTGAAGCTCTCGCCCCCGTTGGTCGAGAGCCAGGGACCACCCTCCATGCCGGTCGGGCAGAACGCCCACACCGCGGTCGGAGAGACCGGGTAGATCTCCCCTCCGAGCTGAGCCCCGCAGGGGTTGGGGAGGGGGGTGAACGAGACGCCCTCGTCGAGGGACCGCCAGATGCCGGCGGTGTCCATCAGCCAGACGTCCGTGCCGTGCACCCCGAGCGATGGCTCCGGCTGGTTCCCGCCGGCGATCTTGAGCACCACGTTCCAGGTGTCGGTCGTCACCGGGCTCCGCTCCACCTCGTAGAAGCAGGGCAGGCTGCCGGTGGGCTGGGTCGTGGCGCAGGTGTCGACGGCTGCGTACACGTAGCCGTCCGCCCCCGGTTCCAGGTCCACCACCTTGGCGTGGAGGTCGATGGCAACCCAGTGGGCGCCGTCATCGTGGGTGGCCCAGAGACCTGGACCGAACCCCCAACCGTCGACCGCGTCGGCGAATCGCAGGTCGCTGATCGAGGTTGCGGTGCCCTGCGAGTAGTCGGCGAACTGCCCCGGTGGCGGGGCGATGGCGGAGAAGGTCGCCCCTCCGTCGGTGGTGCGCACGATGATCGGAGCACAGCCGCTGCACAGCCTCGCCGTACCGAGCATCCAGAAGTCGGACTCGCTGATCGCGGTGACGGCTGCCGGCTGGAATCCCCCACCGGGGAGCGCCGGCGCGGGCGTCGCGGTCGGCTGATGGGTCGGCTGAGTCGCGCTGGTGGCGGGCTGCGGCGAGCTGGTGCCGCCGCCATTGGGTCCCACCGTCAACTGGCTCTGAGGGTTCGAGCCGGAGAGACCCACGCTCACCGCGGCGATCGCGCCCGCGGCGACCACGGCGCCGAGCCCGATCGCGCCGAAAACCCGAACGGGTCTGGGCAGGCCAGCCACCCCGCGGGGTCGGTCGGCTGGCGAGGGCGGCGGTTCGATGGCCGAGGCCAGGTCGAATCCGCGCCTGGTCACAGCCGGCTCCCCGAGCGCCGCGTGCACCCGGGCCCGGAGCGCGTCGAGGGTCAGGCGGGGCATCACACGTCCTCCGAAGCGAGGTCGATCCGGAGCCGGCGCAGGGCACGGTAGGTCCGCACCCTGACGGCTTCGACACTCATGCCGGTGATCGCGGCGACCTCCTCATGGGGCAGGTCGAGGTAGAAGCGAAGGACGATGATCAGCCGGTCCCGGTCGGGCAGCCGGAGCAGCGCCTGGCGCAGGTCGCCGATCTCAGCGCTGTAACCGGCATCACCGCCGGCGTCCGGTCGCTCCACCGGTGGAAGCTCGGCTCTTCGCCTCCACCACGGACTCCGCCGCAGGTCGCGGCTGCAGTTGACGACGATGGCCAGGAACCAAGGGCGGAGGTCGCTGCCCTCGCGGAGCCTCCCGCGATGCCGCCAGGCACGGAGCGCCGCCTCCTGGGCGGCATCCTCGGCCAGCGAGCTGTCGCGGAGCAGGCCGTAGGCCAGGCGGACCGCATCCCTGTACAGGGGCTGCAGCCTCAGCTCGAACCGGGCAGCCTCGGCCGCGGGGCCATCCATCACCGCCACCGTGCTCATTCACCTACTGCTACGCGGCGGCTCCGGGAAACGTGACGGCACCCCCGCGCACGAGTCTTCCGCGGCCAAGCGTAGGTCGGGCGTGGAACCGCAGGGGCTGGTTGCGCCCGGGGCCCTGCCTCAGGCGGCGACGGGAAGCTCGGCCTCGGCTCTCTCGATCCGGCGCACGTCGCGAGACCGAACCACCGTGGCCAGCGCGAGCACCCCGGCGGCGAACATCCCTGCCCCGGCCAGGAAGGCCACGTGGAAGCCGTCGACCAGCGCGGAGGCGCGGAAGGCCAGGCTGGCCGCGGCCCGGCCGGTGTCTGCCAGGGTGCCGGCGGTCGCCTTGGCGGCCAGGGTGGAGAGCACCGCCAGGCCCAGGGCGCCGCCGACCTGCTGAGCGGTGTTGAGCAGGCCCGACGCCAGCCCGGCATCTCGCTCGCTGACGTTGGTGGTGGCCATGAGCGTCACCGGCACGAATGTCAACCCCATGCCCAGGGACATCACCAGCAGCCCGGGCAGAAGATTGCCCACATAGCTTCCGTCGACTGGCAACCCGGTCAGCAGGAGCAGGCCGACCCCCGCCAGGGCCATCCCGATGATCGCCACCGTACGGACCCCGATGCGCTGGATCAGGCCCTGAGCCAGGCCGGCTCCGAGCATGATCATCGCCGTCATCGGCAGGAAGGCGAGGCCTGCGTGCAGGGGGCTGTAGCCGAGGATCTCCTGCACGTAGATGGAGGCGAAGAAGAACATCGCGAACATCCCGGCGGCGACCAGCAGCATCACCGTGTTGGCGCCGGTGAGCGACCGCATCCGGAAGATCCCGAGCCGGACCAGAGGGTGGCGCTGCCTGGTTTCGAGGAGCAGGAAGGCAGCGAGCAGAGCCAGGGCCAGCGCGCCCAGACCCAGCGTCGACGCCGAGGTCCAGCCCGCGCTCTGAGCGTTGACGATCGCGTAGACCAGGACCATGAGGCCGGCGGTGACCGCCACCGCCCCGGCCGCGTCGAGCCGGCCGGCCGGACCGGAGGCGCGGCTCTCCGGAACGAATCGGAGGGCGAGCAGCAGGGTCCCCGCCCCCACCGGCACGTTGACGAAGAACACCCACTGCCAGGAGGCGAGCTGAGTGAGGACGCCGCCGAGCAGGAGGCCGACGGCTCCCCCGCCAACGGCCACGGCGCTCCAGACCCCCAGCGCCCGGGCGCGCCGCCTGCCCTCCTCGAACGTGGTGGTGAGCACCGAGAGCGCGGCCGGCGAGACCAGCGCACCACCCAGCCCCTGGAGCCCCCGGCCGGCCACCAGCTGCGCCGCCGATCCAGCCAGGCCGTTGAGCAGGGAGGCGATCGAGAACACGATGACCCCCAGGACGAAGAGCCGGCGCCGGCCGAAGAGGTCGCCGGCGCGGCCCCCGAGGAGCAGGAAGCCGCCGAAGCAGAGGGCATAGGCGTTGACCACCCACTGCAGGCCGCCGGTCGTGAAGTGAAGGCCGCGCTGGATCGAGGGCAGCGCCACGTTCACCACGGTCGCGTCGAGGACGACCATGAACTGGGCCAGGCCGACGATGACGAGGACGAACCACGGGTTGACGCGCCTTGTGATCAAGGTGGGCTCTCCCTTGCGAGGCGATCCGGCTGGGCTATAATCGGAACCTGAATTCCGGTACCCTGACAAGATACGGAACGATGGTTCCGCTTGTCAAGTCCCCGGCGCCTGCAATGCCCGACTCCTCGCCCCCTGCCTTCTCGGCGCCGTCGCCCCCGCGAGCCCCTCCGGACGCGGCGCCGGACACCGATGCACGGGGTCCGCAGGCCGGCGATCCCCATTCCCTCGGTCCCCCCACCGGCGAGCCCGGCGCCCCCCATCCTCACGCCCTGCGCGCCGATGCCCGGCGGAACCGCGCCGCGATCCTCGAGGCTGCCGAGGCCGTGTTCAGCTCCGCCGGCCCCGGCGCCCCGATCGATGAGGTGGCTCGCCGAGCCGGGGTCGGCGTCGGCACCCTCTACCGGCACTTCCCCACCAAGGAGGACCTGCTGGGGGCCCTAGTCGCCGCCCATGCCGAGCCGCTCGTCGAGGCGGCCCAGGATGCGCTTCGCGCCAGGGATCCGGGCCCTGCGCTGTTCGGCCTGATCCGCCACCTGGCGATCCAGTTCGTCCGCTTTCGAGCGCTCGCCGATGCCATCGCCGCCGCCGGGATCGACCTTCAGTCCAGCAAGGCCGCCCACTCCGATCAGTTGATGGCGGTGTTCGCGGAGGTGCTGGCCCGGGCCCAGCGTGCCGGAGCGGTGAGGGGCGATGTCACCGCCTCGGACGTGACGACCGTGATGGGTGCCCTGTGCCATGCACAGGCGGTCTCTCGTGACCCCTCCAGCCTGTCGCGCTACGTCGATCTTCTCTGCGACGGGCTGCGCGCGTCCCCTGCCCGCCGGCGCACCACGGCCGCCTCGGGCACGCCGCCCCCGAGCTGAGCCCAGGGCCGCCTCGGGTTCGCCGCCCCCGGGCTGAGCCCAGGGCCGGCCGGACCGCGAATGCTCAGACCGGCGAGATGACCAGCCCCGTGGGCACCTTGGGATAGAAGTAGGTCGACTTCTGGGGCATGGTCTCGCCGCCGTCGGCGACCGCGATCACCTCGGCCGGGGTGCAGGGGGAGAGCAGGAAGGCGAGCTCCGACCTGCCCTCCCGGACCGCCGCCACCGCCTCGGCCGGGTCACGCGTGTAGCTGAGCGCTCCCTCGCGAAGCTCCGCCTCGCCGATGCCGCAGGGAGCCAGCACCTGGTCCTGGAGGACGGCGACGTCCAGGGCGGCCCGCGCCGAGGCGGCCTCGCCCCGGGCGCGGTGGAGCACGGCAAAAGCCGTGCGACCCACCACGACGTAGGCGTGCGACTGGGCGCGCCGGCGCTCCAACCCGCTCAGTCCGTCGGTGAGGGGGTCGACCACTGGCTCCAGCTGCCAGCCGGCGCCGAGCCGGGCGAGGAGATCGCTGATCTCGTCCGCCGGGCGTGGGCGGTCGCCCCCGGTGCTCGGCGTGCCGGGTGCGCCTCCGAGCTGCGGGGGCGTCCCCTGCTGGCGCCACCTCAGCGTCCGGTGGAAGGGAAACACCACCAGGGCGGGATCGTCGGCAGCGGAGGCATAGACGAGGACGAATTGACTCTCCGCATCGCCACCGTCCCCGCTCTGGCGGCGCTCAGCCGCGTAGGCGGCCGCGGTCTCGAAGCGATGGTGGCCGTCGGCGATATGGAGCGTGGCCGGGGCCAGCAGGCGGTCCAAGGCGTCCAGCGTGGCGCCGTCCTGCACCTGCCAGAGGAGGAGCTTCTCCGGCCCCAGCTCCCCCGGGAGCCGGCCGCCGATCAGCGCCTGCCCCTGGGCCAGCTCCTCCAACCTGGGGAGCAGGCCCGGAGCGGTGTCCCAGACCACCCACACCGGGGAGCTCTGGGTGCGGGTGGCTCGCATCAGGGCCAGCCGGTCCTCCTTCGGGGCCCGTAGCGTGCGCTCGTGGGGCCGCACCTCGGAGCGCTCCCAGGGCACCGCTGGGACCCGTCCGATGAGCCCCAGCCGGCGGTGGGCGGAGCCGTCCGGGTTCAGGAACTCGTGCGACACCAGGTAGAGGCCGGGCCTCGGGTCGCGGACCAGGATGCCCAGGTCGAGCCAGCTCCGCAGGTGCTCGGCGGCGCGGGTGTAGACGTCGCTCCCTCCGGCGGCGTCGCCCGGGAGGGGCTTGCCGAAGTCGATCCGCACCACGTTGCGGAGGTCCCGGCCATAGAGCTCGTCGCGCTGGGCCGGGCCGATGACGTCGTAGGGGGGCGCCAGCACCCCGCCGAGCCGGACGTGCTCGGGGTTGTAGCGGATGCCGCGAAGCGGAAGCAGCGTGGCCATGTCCGGTCAGCGCAGCGCGCGGCTCAGCTCTGGCCGGCAGCGCTCGCCGGCCCGGGAGGGCGGCTTGGAGGCGCTCGACACCCTAGAGGGTGACGACGCGGAGGGACTCCAGGCCGGCCTCCGCCTGCATCTCCCGCTGCAGCTCCGGGCTCACCGGGTCGTCGACCTGGATCAGCATCACCGCCTGGCCTCGGGGCTTGTCGCGGCCCAGCTCGATGCCCGCGATGTTGATGTCGTTCCTGGCCAGCAGCCCCGAGACCTTGGCGACCACCCCCGGCCGGTCGTTGTGCTGGACCACCAGGAAGAGCCCGTTGGGGTCCATGTCGACCCGGAAGTCGTTGATCCGGGTGATCCGGGGCAGCCCCTCGAACTGGGTGCCCACCAGGGTGAGCTTCTCCTCGCCGGTCACCTCCACCAGCATGGCATCGGTGTGGTCGAAATCCCGGGTGGTGGTCCGCTCCTCGACCGCCACGCCGTGATCCTTGGCGATCAGCTTGGCGTTGACCGCATTGACCCGGGTGTCGGTGAAGGGGGAGAGCAGGCCTCGCAGCACCTGGGCGGTGACGAAGCCGGGATCCACCTGGCTCAGCTCGCCGGCGTAGCTGCACACCACCCGGCGCAGCTTCCCTCCACCGAGCTGGGCGGCCAGGGAGCCCATCTTCTCGGCCAGGAGCAGCCAGGGCCCCAACCGGGCCGCCTCGTCGGCGGGCAGGGAGGGCAGGTTCACCGCGTAGCGCGGGCTGCCGCCGGCCAGGAAGTGGACGATCTGGTCAGCGACGTCGGTGGCGACGTTGACCTGGGCCTCGGTGGTGCTGGCCCCGAGGTGGGGGGTCAGCACCGCGCCGGGGGCGCCGAGCAGCGGGTTGGCCGGATCCGGTGGCTCCTTGGTGTAGACGTCGATGGCCGCGCCCGCCAGGTGGCCGTCATGGAGCGACTGGGCCAGGGCGGCCTCGTCGATGATGCCGCCGCGGGCCACGTTGATGACGCGGGCGCCCTTTTTCATCCGCGCCAGCTCGGCGGCGCCGATGATGCCCCGGGTCTTCTCGTTGACCGGGACGTGGACGCTGAGCACGTCAGATTGAAACAGAAGTGCCTCGAAGTCGACGAGCTCCGCCCCGGCCTGCTCGGCCCGCTCCCGGGTGACCAGCGGGTCGGTGGCGATCACCCGCATCTGCAGCCCCATCGACGCGATCCGGGCGACCTCGAAGCCGATCTTGCCCAGCCCGAGCAGACCCAGGGTCTTCTCGCGCAGCTCGGTGCCCACGAAGGCCTTGCGGTCCCACTCCCCTCGGTGCACCGAGGCATCGGCGCGGGAGACGTTGCGGGCCAGGCAGAGCATCAGGGCCACGGTGTGCTCGGCGGCGGCGATGGTGTTGCCGGTGGGGGCGTTGAGGACCAGGACGCCGTGCCGGGTGGCCGCTTCCAGGTCGATGTTGTCCACCCCCACGCCCGCGCGGCCGACCACGCGCAGCCGCTTGGCGGCGGCCAGGACCTCGGCGGTCACCTTGGTCTCGCTGCGCACCACCAGGGCGTCGGCGTCGGCGATCCGCCGCTTCAGCTCATCGGGGGTGAGGCCGGTGGCCACCTCCACCTCACCGGCCTCGCGCAGCCGGGCCACGCCATCGGCGGCGATCGGGTCGGAGACCAGGATCCTGGCGGGGGCGGTGTGAGTTGCGGTGGGGACCGTATCGGCGGCGACCGAGCTCATCGCACGCCCGCCGGCTCGGTGGCCACCCCGCCGCGGGCGGCCGCCTGGGCCGCCGGCACCATCAGGCCCACCCGGCTGAGCAGACCCTTCTCGTTCATCGCCAGCTCGAGGGCCGCGAGGATCGAGTAGACGTCGCCCTCCTGGATGAACCCCAGGTGGCCGATCCGGAAGATCTTCCCCTTGAGGTCGCCCTGACCGCCCGCCACCACCAGCCCGTACCGGGTTCGCAGCAGCCCGGTCAGCTGGGACAGCTCCTCGGCGGTGGGGGCGGGATTGCGAACCGCGGTCACGGTGTTGCTGCGATACGGTTCGGCCGCGAAGAGGCGGAGGCCAGCCGCCTCGAGGCCGGCGCGGATCATCGCCCCGACCCGGGCGTGGCGAGCCCAGACGTTCTCGACGCCCTCCTCACGGATCATCCGCAGCCCCTCCTGGATCGCGTACATGACGCTCACCGGGGGCGTGGTGTAGGTCTGGTTCCTCTCCTGGAACTTCCTCTCGCGCGGGTAGTCGAAGTAGACCCGCGGCAGCCTGGCCCGCTCGGCGGCCGCGAAGGCTGCCGGCGAGACCGCGGCCATGGCCAGGCCCGGAGGAGACATCCAGCCCTTCTGGGAGCCGCTGATGACGACGTCCAGCTCGAGCGCGTCGGTTTCCAGAGGCAGGCAGCTGGCGCCGCTCACCGAGTCGACCGCGATCAGCTTGCCGCGGCTCTTCACCACCGAAGCGATCGCCGGCATGTCGTTGGTCACGCCGGTGGAGGTCTCGTTGTGGGTGACGAAGACCTTCTCGATCTCCGGGTGGGTGGCCAGGATGCGCTCGACATCCTCGGGGTCGATGGCCTCGCCCGCGGGCATCTTGAGCGACACGACGTCCACGCCGTAGATCCCGGCGATCTCGATCCAGCGGTCGCCGAACGACCCGATGCTGCAGAAGAGGGCCTTCTCCCCGGGGCTCAGCAGGTTGACGACCGCCGACTCCATGGCGCCGGTGCCGCTCGCGGGGAAGAGCAGCACGTCGTTCTCGGTGCGGAGCACCTCCTGGATTCCTGAGCAGACATCCGACATCAGCTCCGCGAACTCAGGGCCGCGATGATTGATCATCGGGCGCGACTGCGAGCGCACGACGCGCTGAGGCAGGGGGGTGGGACCGGGTACGCGAAGCTGCTGCTCGAGAGCCATGACACTCCTCTCGGGAGAGGTGGGTGGGTTGGGCGGCAGTTTAGCAACCGGCCCAACGCCCCCCGTCAGCGCCGGATGCCATCGTTCGATCCGGGTCGCAGGATGATGCGGCGAGGCATCTCCGCGGCCACCGGCGGCGCCCGAGGGCGCGCCGGGGTGCCGCATCCCGGCGGTGCGGACGTCAGCGGTGGATCCGCTCCCGCCTTCTCTGGACGGCCTGGCCTCGGAGCTCCAGGGCGGGCTCGGCAGGCTCCTCCCACCGCGGCCACTCCGAGACCCGCAGTGGCGGCAGCCCCAGGCCCTCGGGGTTCACCAGCGGCTCGCGGTCCGCGGCGTGGCGGGCGACCGCCCGCTCCCGGAGCAGGCGCCTCCGCCGGCGCAGGGCCCGGCGGTGAAGGTCAGTGTCGCGGAGCAGCCCGGACAGCCGCCCGGCCGCTCCGGTGACGAGGGGCATGAGGCGGCGGCGGAAGGCCACCGCCAGGGTCACCCCGGCGATCACCATCAGCCAGAGCAGGGCCATGACCGCCGCCGGCGGTCCGGTGCTCCCCGCTGCGCTGCTCGAGGCATGGGCGCCCGGCAGGGTCAGAGCCGGGGTCTTGGCCTGCGGCGCCGGTCGAGCGGTGGATCCGGGCCGCGCGGCGCCCGACGGCCCGGTCGCCAGACCCTCGCCGGGTCGTGCGGCGGCGGATGCCCGGAGCGCCTGCTTGCGCTGGAGGATCCCGGGGAGGAACGCCTCGATCCCGTTGCGCAGGGCGCCCGCCAGTCCCTGGCGGAAGCTGGGCTGGACGAGGAGGGAGGCGTCGTGCGGGTTGGTGTCGAAGAGCGGCTCGATCGTGGCGACCGGCATCGGGGGGGTGAGCCACCAGGTGGGGCGTGACACCAGCCCACCGTCACGGCAGCCGTACAAGCCGATGTATGCGCCCGCCGCCTGGTCGATGGCGGTGGCGAAGGGGATGTCCCGCGGGTACGGGTAGAGGACCACCGACCCCTCCGCGTCAGGCGTGTACCAGGCGTTGATGTAGATGGCGAGGAAGACGTTCGCGTGGGCGTCGATGCAGGTGGCGGCACGCTGGGCGATGCTCACCGTCTCGTCGGTGGTCCGGGTCAGCACCACCGTGGCGCCGTCGCCGCGCAGCAGCGCCGCCAGCCGGTCGGAGATATCGAGGGTGAGGTCCTTCTCGACCAGCCCGTCCAGCCCGATGGAGCCCGGATCGCTGCCGCCGTGGCCGACGTCGAGGCAGACCACCGACGGCGGAGGGATGCCGGCGGCGGCGGCCGCGGGCGCACCGACAAGCAGGGCTGCCGTCACCAGGACGGCGGCCGCGGCAGGGGCGAGGACGTGGAGAAGACGAGCCCGCGGCATGGCGGTGTGGTACGGGCCGGAGTATAAGGCAGGGTCCCGATCGGCGCGCCACCTTCGTCGAGGCACGGCACCGCCACCGGTTCAGCCGCGCGCCGCTCGGCGGCGCACGGCTCCCTCAGCTGGCGTAGACCAGGTAGTCGGCCTGGAACCTGCACTCGCTCCCGTCTTGATCGAAGATCGTGAAGGTGGCCGTGTATCTGGCGTCTGCCGTGGCCGCGGGCCAGGCATGGGTCCCGGTCACCAGCCAGAGGGGACCGGCGCCGCCGGCCGCGGTCACGCTGCCGGGCGAGGCCGGCGAGCCGTCGCCCCAATCGATGAGCGCCGAGTAGTCTGCGGTGGACCCGCCGTCCGGATCCTCGAAGACCTGGGTGACGGTGAACGGCAGCCCCGACTGCGGTTCCGGGGGGCTCTGCACATCGGGTTGCGGGGTGACCTGGGGGATCAGGCCACTGCCGGCCTGGGGATCCACGGTGGCACCGAAGAGTGCCTGCGTCCACATCCCGCTTCCGTCCGTCAAAAGGACCCATATCTGGTACTCGCCCGCCATCCGGTAGTCATGCGAGCCCGACAGGTGCAGCACCCCCTGCTGCGAGCTGATCGTCAGCTGGGAGGTTGTGCCATCTCCCCAGTCGGCGGTCCCCGAGATCTGGGCCGCCGACGCGCCATCCGGGTCGGCGAAGGCGGAGTCGATGGAGACCGGGTCCGGCAGGTACACCTGCGGATGGGTGCCGATCCAGAGTTCGCAGGCCGGGTAGGGCATGGCGCCCATCGGCCCGCTGCTCGTCGTGGCCGCGGTGCCCGATGCGCACTGGGTGCTCATGCCGATCGTCGGCGTGGGCACGAGGGTCTGGTTCGCCGACTCGCTGGGGGTGCCCACCGGGGTCAGGTTGGCCCACGCGCAGGGCGTTCCCAGAATCACTACCGGGCTCCCCCCGGGTGTCCAGATGTACGTGGTGGGCGTTGGGTTGACACACGTGGAGGTCGCCGCCGGGGTCCCCCCGCCCGGGCTCGGCAGGCCTGTCCCGGCGCTCGGGCCGCCGACCCCTGAACGACCGGTGGCCACCGCCGCCGCGAACCCGCCCGCCACCGCGAGCGCCGCCAGCCCCCAGCCGACCCTCCTCCACCGCCATCGCCAGCCTCCTGCCGGCTCGACTGCGTCCGTGTGCATACGGATGCAGAACGCCCCTCAGGGGGCCGCGGTTACCCGCTTTGAAGCGGGCAGCTCTAGCGCAGGTCGGCGCTGAAGGGCAGGAGCGCGATGTGCCGGGCCTGCTTGAGGGCGATGGTCAGGCTGCGCTGGTGCCGGGCGCAGACGCCGGTCATCCGCCGCGGCAGGATCTTGCCCCGGTCGGAGAGGTAGCGGCGGAGCCGCGACACCTCCTTGTAGTCGATGACATCCTGGTGCTCAAGGCAGAAGCTGCAGACCTTGCGGCGCCGCCGGTCGAACTCGGGCATGTTTCAAACCACCTCAGAACGGGATGTCATCCGGGTCGATGTCCCCGCCGGGCACTGGCGCGGGCGCTCCCGCGACCGTTGCCGCGCTGGCCTCGACCGGCGCGGCCCCATCCTGGCGGCTGTCCAGGAACTGCACGTCGCTGGCGTTGACCTCGGTCTTGTAGCGCTTCTGCCCGGACTGGGCGTCGTCCCAGGAGCGCGTCTGCAGCCGCCCCTCGACGTAGACCAGTCGGCCCTTCTGCAGGTACTGGCTGCACAGCTCGGCGAGCCGGCGGTTGCCCTGGTTCCAGACCACGACATCGTGGTAGTCGGTGAACTCCCGGCGCTCGCCGCCCTGGTCCTGACCGTACCGGTTGGTGGCCATCGCCAGGTTGCAGACGGCGGTGCCGCTCGGCGTGTAGCGCAGCTCCGGGTCGCGGGTGAGCCTCCCGATCAGCATGACCTTGTTGAGCGATCCCGCCATGCCCTACTCCTCCTCGTCGACGGTGTCGGCCGCCGGAATCTCGTCGTCCTCGGCTTCGTCTTCCAACCCTTCAGGGGAGAGGCCGCCCAGCTCGCCGTCGGCCCCGGCCGCCACTCCCTCCTCGCCCCGCTCCTCGGCTCGCTCCCCCTCCTCGGCAGCCGCCCCCTCCGCCTTTCGGACCAAAAGGTGGCGGAACACCGTGTCGTGGATCTTCAGGGCGCGCTCCAGCTCGGTGATGCGGGACGGTTCCAGCCGCAGCTGGCAGACCACGTAGTGGCCGTCCCGGAGGTGGCCGATCGAGTAGGCGAGCCGGCGCTTGCCCCACATCGCGGTCTTGCTGATCTCTCCGCCGAGCCCGTGGACCATGGTGGCGACCGATTCGGTGGCCGCCCGGAGGGTCTCGTCATCCACCTCCGGCCGGACGATGTACATCAGCTCGTAGTCGCGCACTGCGCGCACCTCCTTTCCTATGGGCTTGAACGGCGCCCGGTGGTGGCTCGCTGCCGAGGTGGCCAAGGCGGCGACGCCGGGCGCAGGAAAGCTGTGGAGGCACGAGCTTAGCAGGGGCGGGCCGCGGGCGGTCGCTCAGGCCCCCGCGGATGGCCCGCCGCCGCGCCCGCGCTTGCCGCGCCGGCCTTCGAGGCCGGCAATCACCCCATGGGCCGGCGGAGCTCCAGCTCCTGGCCGCGCAGCTCGGCCATCCAGCGCTCCACCTCGTTGGCTTCGGTGGGCAGCGCCCCGCTCAGCACCCGGCAGCCGTCCTCGGTGACCAGGACGTCGTCCTCGATCCTGACCCCGATGCCGCGCAGCTCCTCGGGCACTGTCAGGTCGTCGGCTTGGAAGTAGAGGCCCGGCTCCACCGTCAGGACGAATCCCGGCTGCAGGGTCCCGCCCCGGTACGCCTCCTCGCGGGCCCCGGCGCAGTCGTGGACGTCCAGGCCCAGCATGTGAGAGGTGCCGTGCAGGGTGTACCGGCGGTAGAGCTGGCGCTCCTCGTCCAGCGCCTCGTCGGCGCTGACCCTGAGGATGCCCATCTCGGCCAGGCCCTCGGCAAGCACCCGCATCGCCGCCCGGTGGGGGTCGAGGAAGGCCGCCCCCGGCCGCACCGCGGCGATCGCCGCCCGCTGGGCCCGGTGGACCAGCTCGTAGATCCGCCTCTGGTCGGGGGAGAAGCGCCCCGACACCGGCAGGGTGCGGGTGACGTCGGCGGTGTACAGTTCCTCGCTCTCCACACCGGCGTCGAGGAGGAGCAGGTCGCCGCTCCTCACCTCGCCGTCATTGGTCGTCCAGTGCAGGGTGGTCGCATGCCGGCCGGCGGCCGCGATGGTGTCATAGCCGACGTCGTTGCCCTCCACCCGAGCACGGAGGTTGAAGACTCCTTCCACCACCCTCTCGCCCTGCTCCATGGCCTCGGGAAGGGCGCGGACGACGTCCTCGAAGCCGCGGATGGTGGCGGCCACGGCTCGCTCCAGCATCCGGATCTCGTGGTCGTCCTTGATCAGGCGCAGCTCGCTGAGCTCCCGGGCCAGCCGGGTCTCCTCGGCCGGGTCCTCAGGCGCGGCGATCAGCCGGTCGACCACTGCGTCGAAGCCGCGCAGGGCCAGGGCGGGGCCCGCGAGGGCGGTCAGGTCGGCCTCCAGGTCGCTGAGCGGGGCGCACCGGACCCCCAGGTGGGCCGCCGACTCCGGAACCCCCATCCGCGGCCCGACCCACAGCTCGCCGGTCCTGGCGTTGGTGAAGAAGGCGGGCGTGGAGCGGTCGGCCCGGGGCTCGACGTAGAGGGTGGCCTGGTGGCCCGGCCCGTCGGCGCGGAGCAGCAGGACTCCCCCGGGCTCGGTGTGGCCGCAGAGCCAGTAGAAGTCGCTGCCCGGCCGGAAGCGGTAGACGGTGTCGTTGGAGCGCACCGACTGCTGACCGGTGGGGATGACCAGGTGCTGGCCGGGGAACCTCGCCGACAGCGCCTTCCGGCGGCGGGCGAAGTGGCCCTCGGCCGGATGGGGACGCTCGGGGGCGGTGCGGGTGGACGCCCAGTCACGCGACATCACTTCGACGAGGGCCGGTGGCGTTCGGGGATCGTGGCTCCGGGTGCCGGCCAGGGGTTGCTCCGCCGGAGCGGAGGGCGCGGGCGATTGAGGGGGGACCTGCTCCATGCCGCCCAGCGTACTCGGGGCGGAGCCCGGACACGGGGCTATGGACACCCGTAACGAAACCGCCCATCCGCGCCACAAGCATCTGAACAGTCTTTCCAGTCAATCTGGCCGTGCCGCACACTACGAGCCGCTCATGCATCGAGGACGAGATGTGGCGGCGCCCTGCCGGCTGTGCGACCGGGGTCCGGCGGCCATGACCAGCGTGTTCGAGCACCACGGCTACGGCGTTCCGCTCCGCCACCTGGTCCTCCGCGGTCCTCTGTGCCGCCAGTGCGGCCTGGTGGCGTGGCGCCGCATGACCCTGCAGACTGTCCTCCTCGGCTGGTGGGGGCTGGCCTCGGTGCTGTTCACCCCGGTCACCCTCGGCCTCAACACCGTCGCTCTGGTCAAGTTGCTGCGCACGCCAGCCACGCCGGCCACCCCCGCCGACTCGCCCGGCTGGATCCAGGTCTCGAGTTCCGCCGCCTGACCGGTGGTGCGATGGCTGGGCGGGAGCTCTGCCCGCCCAGGGCCCGCGCCCGCGCCCTGCGGCGCCTCGGCAAGCCGGTGCGGTACCGTGCCGGGTCGATGAACCGCGCTGCCCGAACCGCCCTGCTCCGCCTCGCGCTGACGACGGTCGTCGATGCGCTCGCGATCGTGATGCTGTTCATCGGTGCCACCCAGCGCGGTGCGACCCGGGTTGGCCTGCTCGCCGCGGCGATGGTCATCCTGCTCCTGGCGGTGCTCTTCGGCGGCTACCAGATCGGCTGGCTTTACCGCCAGCAGCGGATCGCCGCCGAGCGAGGGCACCGGCTCGGTTCGTGACCGCTGGATGATCGAGTTCCTTCGCGCGCAGCTTCGGCGGGGCATCCTCGGCGAGAGCTGGCCGGTCGGGGTCGCCACCCTGCTGCTCCTCGCCGCCTGGTACGGCGTCAACCTGCTGTACGACCCCCTCAACCACGGCCCCAACCGGATATTCCTGCGCACCCCGGTGGACCAGGGGATCCCGCTGGTCCCGGTGTTTGCCATCCCCTACGTCTCGCTGACCCCGTACATCGCGGTGACGATGGTGCTGCTCCTGGTCGCCCGGGTCAGGCTCTTTCGCTCCGCGGCCGTGGCCATGATCATCGCCTGGCTGGTCAGCTATGCCTTCTACTTCTTCCTCCAGTCATACGTCGCCCGGCCCGCCCTCACCGGCAGCGACCCCCTGACCGCGATGATCCGGACCGTCTACCAGACCGACCAGCCGTACAACGACTTCCCCAGTCTGCACACGTCGCTGTCGACCATCGTGGCCATCCACTGGTGGCGGGTCGACCGCCGGATCGGAACCGCGGCGGCGTGCTGGACCCTGCTGATCGTGGCCTCCACGGTCTTCGTCCATCAGCATTACCTCGCCGATCTTGCCGCCGGGCTGCTGCTGGCCGCCGGGGCATCGGCCTGCGGGCTGCGGTTCCTCGCCGGTCGGGGCAGCCCGATCCCGGCCGCGGCGGCGGTTCGCCCGGCTGCGCCGGCGGCTGGCACCGGCGGGCGTTAGATCCCCTGCGCCCCCGCCGTATCTGGACGAGACCGTCCAAAAGTAGCCCGAGCGCGATAGCCGTCCACCTCCGGGTTGCGGCCGGCCAGCAGCCATGGCCTCAGCATTTCCGCCAGGCGCCGCTCCCCCGGGGTCAGCGTGCCGGGTCGGCGACGCTCCCGCTGACGGTCGGGAGGCTGGCCGCTGCCTGCTTCTGACTGAGAGGGCGACGCGGATCGCGAAGCCGCATCGTTATCACCAGGGCGATGGGCAGGAAGACCAGGAGGGCCAGGAGGCTGGTCCGCAGGCTGGTGACATCGGCCAGGGCGCCCAGCCCGGGGGCCAGCAGGCCGCCGGCGGTGATCCCCAAGCCCAGGGTGACCCCCGAGGAGGTGCCGATCCGGGTCGGCAGGTAGTCCTGGCCCAGGGTCATGGTGAGGCTGAACGACTGGTACAGCGAGAAGCCGGTGGCGGCGATGGGCAGCAGGACCCAGGGGAGCGGCGCCAGGGCGACGGCCACCACGGTGACGAAGGTGGCCGCGAACGAGAGCGCCATGACCCGGAGCCGGCCGAAACGGTCGGCGAGCCAGCCTCCGGTGACGGTCCCCACCGCCCCGAAGGCGACCATCACGGTGAGCGCCGCCTCCCCGAGCGCCTTGCCGCCTCCCAGCTGGTTGGCCACGTAGAGGGCGACCAGCGAGCTCAACCCGAAGGAGACGATGGACCGCAGGGCGACGATCGCGCTCAACCCGAGGAAGCTGTGGACGTCGTCGCGGCCGGCCACCACCCGGGCCGCTCCGCGGTGCGGCGCGAGCACCCGGTGCTGCCGGGTCAGCACACTGAGGACCACCGTGCCGGTGACCAGCGCCGGTACCGCCAGCAGCGCGGTGCCGCTGGTGCCCGGCAGGGCCATCAGGGCGAGCAGGACCAGCAGGGGGCCGAAAGCGTAGCCGATGTTGCCGCCCACCGAGAACAAGCTCATCGCCCGCTGGCTGTCGCCGCTGGCGCCGCGGGCGGCCCGGGCGCCCTCGGGATGGAAGGCGGCCACGCCCACCCCGGTCGCGGTGATCGCCAGGAAGGTCAGGGCGTAGTTGCCCGACAGCCCGGAGAGCCCGACCCCGATGCCGGCGAGGCTCAACCCGGCCGGGACCAGCCAGTACAGGTCGAGGCGGTCGGTGAGGGCGCCGAACACCGGCTGGACCGCCGACGACAGCGCGTTGAGGGCGAAGATCAGCCCGGTGGCAGCGGCGTAGCTGTAGTGGCGCTCGAGGACGAAGTAGGGGAGGAGGGCCGGCACCACCCCCTGGTACATGTCGTCCACGCCGTGGCAGACCGCAAAGATCGCCAGCCTGCCTCGGTCGACGGCCGTCGGTACCCCCGCCGTGTCGCCCACCGCTGCCAAGCTACCGTCCGGAGGCAGGCCACCGACAGAGCCGAAGGTCCCGGGGGTGGTCAGCGGGCTGCGCACGCCTCGAGCCTCTCCGCCTCCCGGAGGACGGCGTCGCGCAGCTCGGGCGGGCTGATCACCGTGAAGTTCATGCCCAGCCCGGCCAGGTAGCGGACGATCCACCCGAGGTCGTCGGCGCCGAGGCGGAGCCGCACCCCGCCGTCGATCGGCTCCAGGGTGCCGACGCTCGGAGCCACCCGCTGGCGCGCCTCCTCGGGCGAGGCGTCGAGCACCACCTCGGCCATCCAGGCGTAGGGCACGCTGGCGAGGCTGCGGAGCAGCTGCTCCCTGACGTCGATGCCGTCGGGTCGCTGGAAGCTCTCCCGGGTCGGCTCCACTCCGATCAGCCGGTCGAGCCGGAAGGTCCGGAGGTCCGAGCGGAGGTGGTCGAAGGCCACCACGTACCAGCTGCCACCGTGGAAGGCGACCCCGTAGGGGTCGATGAGGCGGTCGGTCTGCTCTCCCCGGGCGGAGCGGTAGGTGATCCGCAGCCGCACCCCGTCGCGGGCCGCCGTGCTGACGGTGAGCACGGTCTCGGCGTCCGCCTGCACCCCGCTGGGCGACCGCCGGCCCAGGCCGAGGTGAAGCGTCTCCTGGGCGGCGCGGAGGCGGTCGCGCAGGCTCGTCGGCAGGACCCGGTCGAGCTTGGCCAGGGCGCCCTGGATGCCCGCACCCGGTCCCACCAGGCCCAGGCGCTCGACCGCCAGCAGCCCCAGCACCAGGCTGAGCGCCTCCTCGTTGGTGAACATGAGAGGTGGAAGCTTGAAGCCCGGACGCATCCGGTAGCCGCCAGCTCGACCCCGCTCGGCCTCGACCGGGATGCCCATCTCCTGGAGGCCGAGGATGTAGCGCCGCACCGTCCGCGGGGACACCTCCAACCGGGCGGCGATCTCCTCCCCGCTCATCCGCCGGCGCACCTGGAGAAGCTCGAGCAGGGTGAGGAGGCGCTCCTTGGAGGGATCCATGACCGGGGATTATATAGGACTGAATCCGTCCTGTATGTGCTGTAGGCTTGTCGGCATGATGAACCCACACCTCGACTACCTGATCGCCCGTGAACGGCAGCTCGACCTGATCCGTGCTGCCGACGTCCACCGCACCGTCCGCGAAGCGCGCGGCCGGACCCCGCTTCCGGCCCCGGAGCCTGAGCGCTCCGGCGCCGCTCTCTCGCTCGTGGAGGTCGGGCCCCCGGCTGAGGGCCAGGCGCCTCGCCTCCAGGTGGTGGAGCTCGATGGCCGGGCGGACCGGCGGTGGCAGGTCGGTCCCGCCTGTCCTGCGGCGGATCCATCGTGGCCCGACCAGGCCGCCTGATCGGGCGAGGCTGCAAGGACCCTGGTGGTCAGCGGGGGACTCGAACCCTCGACCTCGCGGATGTGAACCGCGCGCTCTAACCGACTGAGCTAGCTGACCAGCGCCCCCGAGTCTAACCGGGGCGAAGCCGCGACGAGGACCGCCCCTACTCCTCCAGCCGCGCTGAGTAGGCGGCCTCGTCGAGCAGCTCGACCTTCCCCTCGCCGACGCCGGAGAGCCGGACCAGCCAACCGTCCTCGTAGGGGGACTTGTTGACCCGCTCGGGGTTCTCGCGCAGCTCCTCGTTGACGGCGGTGACCGTGCCGGAGACGGGCAGGTACAGGTCGCTCGCCGCCTTGACCGATTCCACCACGCCGAAGCGTTGCCCGGCCTCGAATTGGGTTCCCACCTGGGGCAGGTCCAGGAAGATCACGTCACCCAGCTCCGCCTGGGCGTGGTCGGTGATGCCCACGGTGGCCTCGCCGCCGTCACGGCGTACCCACTCGTGGGTGGAGGTGAAGCGATAGCCGGAGAGGTCGGGCATGGCAGCTCCTTCAGGTCGTCTTGGCGGGGCGCCGCACGAAGGGCAGGGGGACGCGGCGAGCGGGAGCCTGGCGGCCCCGGATGTCGATCGTGAGCTGCGCCTCCGCGGCCAGCTCGGGGGGCACGTAGCTGGTCGCGATGCCGTGGCCGAGGCTGAAGCTGAAGCCCCCGCTGGTCACCGCGCCCACCTGCTGCCCGCCCGCAGACACGGCCATGCCGTGGCGTGGGACGTCGCGCGGCTCCAGGGCCAGGCCCACGAAGCGGCGCGGCGGGTTGGCGGGGTCGAGCTCGCGGAGGCGGGAGGCGCCCAGGAAATCGCCCTTGGCCAGCTTCACGGTCCAGGCCAGCCCGCAGCTGAAGGGGTCAACGCTCTCGTCCATGTCCTGCCCGTAGAGCCGCAGGCCCGCCTCCAGGCGCAGGGTGTCGCGGGCGCCCAGCCCGGCGAGCACCATCCCGTGCGGAGTGCCGGCCTCGAGGAGCGCGTCCCAAAGGCTCTCGGCGTCCTCGGCATCGCAGTACAGCTCGAGTCCGTCCTCGCCGGTGTACCCGGTCCGGGATATCCGGCAGTGGATCCCCGCCACGTCGCCGCCCTGGAAGTGGAAGGGGCGCAGGCTCTCGATCGGGGCGGTGGTCAGCGGCGTGACGATGTCGACGGCGCGGGGGCCCTGGACCGCGATGAGGGCGGTGGCGTCGCTCTCGTCGCGCAGCTCGGCATCGGCGGGGAGGTGCTCCCGCATCCACTCCAGGTCGCGGAAGCGCCGGGAGGCGTTGACGACCACGACGTAGCCGCCGCTGAGGCGGTACACGATGACGTCGTCGACGATGCCGCCACCCTCGTTGCACATCACCCCGTAGAGGGCGGCGCCGGGGTTCAGCCGGGAGACGTCGTTGGCGACCAGGCGCTGGACGGCGTCGGTGGCGCCGTCGCCGGTGAGGGCCACCTCGCCCATGTGGGAGAGGTCGAAGAGCCCGGCCCGGCCTCGCACCGCCAGGTGCTCTTCACGGATCGACGTGTACAGGAGAGGCATGTGGTAGCCGGCGAACTCGACCATGCTGGCGCCGGCGGCGAGATGGCGGGAGTGGAGCGGGGTGAGTGTGGCCACCGGCCAAGGATGAGGCCGGAGCAGCCCGAGTATCAAGCCGGGCGCGGCGTGCCGGCGAAGCGGACCGTCGGGCCGGTGCAGCTTCCAGGGCAGGACTGGCGGCCCGCCGCCACCGCCCCGTCCACTTTCCCGACGCGCTATCCTCCCGCACGGGGCACTCGGATCCCGTCGCGGCCGCCGATCGTGCGGGCCGCCCGGGAGTGCCGAACCGAGCCCGGTCGGGAGCGCGAGTCGGTGCGACGGGTCGCTCGGAGGCAGTCGGGGGAGGCCCGCGGTGGCAATGTGACCGTCCGTGCCGCCTGCGGGCTGATCCTTGCCATGATCGCCGCCTGGCTGGTCGCCGCCGTGCTGGCGGGCCCGCCCGCCCTGGCCGCCGCCCGGTCTCCGATCCTCAGCGCCCAGCCCAACCCGAGCCCGACCTTCTGCCCGCCCTTCCGGTGCCGGCCGAGCGTCACTCCGGGACCACCGCGTGCCACCCCGACCGTGTTCGACTTCCCCACTCCGACACCAAGCACAAGCCCCGGCGGGTCGCCCACACCGGTAGCCTCGCCCACCCCGACACCGACGCCCACCCCGACGGCGGCTCCCACCACCCCGCCGACCCCCTACTCGGAGAACATCGCCGCCAGCCCGCCCACCAGCCAGGCCTTACCCGAGGCCCAGTCGGGAGTGACCGTCACCCCCCAGTCCTCGGGCAGCAGCGACGCGTCGATCACCGAATACGCCGTGCTGGCGATGGTGGTCCTGGCGGTGATCTCGGTGGTCAGCTTCTTCCTCTTCTTCCGGATCAGATGAGCCTGGTCCCCCGGTCGCGCCGCCGCGGGGAGCTGGGCCTGGTGGGGTTTCGGGGATGCTGCATCGGTCTCGTCGCGCTCGCCCTCCTCGGTGTCGCGGTGGCGGTGCTGACGGTGCGGCTGACCGCGACCCCCGACCTGGGCGCGGCCCCGGGCGGGACGGTCGACGGCCAGACCCCCGTCGCCATCGGCAACAAGCTGGCCGGCGAGCTGGCCACCCGGCTGCGGCAATCGTCGAGCGGCGAGGCAGTCATCACCGTCAGCGAGCGCGATCTCACCGTGCTCGCCGCCACCGAGAACCCGGATCCGCAGACTTTCACCCAGGTCCAGGTCCGCTCCCAGTCCGGCTCCCTGCTGGTCAGCGCCCACAGCCATCTCGGACCGCTGCCGGTGCTGATCACGGTCCGGCTGATCCCGGAGCTCCAGAGGGACGGCAGCGTCGCCGTCCGGATCGAGGAGATGGACGTCGGCGACCAGGCGATCCCCGGGTTCATGCAGTCGGCGGTCGACCCCCGCGGCAACGCCGCGTTCTCGCTGTCGTCGCTGCTCAACGGCACCGACCTGAGCACCTTCGGGCTCGACTGCCTGGCGGTGGTGCCGGGCGGGGTTGATCTCGGCTTCCATTCGCCGTTCGCCCCGACGGCGCCGGGCCTGTGTCCCAGGGCGGCCACGGCCGTCGCCTGAAGGCCCGGTGGCGCCGGCTGGCAACCACCGCGAGCCTGGCCGCTCACCTGCGCGCGCCGGGGGTGCCCAGGACCTGGCGGGAGGCCGGCGGCTGCTGGCCGCGGGCCCCCCTTTTGATCAGTCCAGCTCGTCCAGGTCGGAGTAGGCCGACCGGTCGGTGCGCCGGCCCAGCAGGTCCTCCTGGATCGAGAAGAGGTCGTCCATGAGATGGACGAGGGTGACTCCCGCGTGGAGCTCCGACTTGGCCGCCGACACCGAGGTGGGGGGCAGGTTGGCGGAGAGCCGGCGGAGCCGGGACTCCATGACCAGCGGGACGCGCTTGCGACCGACCAGGAGGAGCTCCTCGCACTCGGCGATGAGGCGGTCCACCTCCTCGATGGGCCGCTCCACCTGGCGGCGCGCGGAATCGCGGCGGATCCGGTCGCGGAGGGTCTCCGCGATCTCTTGGTTGGTCATCCGGAGTGGGGAGATCATGTCTGTCTATACGTAGGAGAGCGCCGAACGGTTGCGGCCGGGTGGCGGTGTGGGCTGCATCTCGCGACCAAGGATCGCCCTGGTTCCTGTCGGGAGGATGACGCCCTCGGCTGCCCCGCCGGCTTCTCGATTGAAGGCCCGCGAGCGCGTGGAGCGCCATGGGCGGCCCAGGCGCGGAGGTGGGACGTATGGCCCTGGAGTCATGGGACGAGCCGGGGGGGCGGGGGACGGCCCCCGCCCGGGATGGTCCACTCCACCGCGCCCTCGGCCCGGGCTGGCCGGCCCCGCGTCTCAGCCGCCCGGGAGCGGCACAGGAGAAACCAGGGGTGAGCGCCCCGGCGCGGCTGCCGGCCGGAAACTCAACCGCCGGGGAGCGGGATGGTGTCGGCGATCGCCGCGATCTTGGATGCCCAGTACGGGTCGGAGGCGTAGTCGACGTTCATCCCCCGCAGCGTCGGCCCGTGGTAGAAGGCACCACCCGGGGTCAGGTAGTTCACCTTCACGAAGTTGGCCACGTACTGGATGCAGGCGTCGAAGCTGGGGAAGCTCATCGCGTCCTCGAAGGGATTGCTGTCGTCCGCCCCGAAGCCGAAGAGGTTGTGCTTGGCCTGCGCGATCGCGCTGGTCCCCCAGCCCGACTCCTCGATCGAATGTGCGGCGAGATACAGGGCGCTGACCCCGAACGACTTCTCGGCGTTCATGTAGCTGTTGCCGAGCCCGGCCAGCGCGGTCCCGGCCAGGAATGCGTTGAGGGCCTGGGCGTTCTCGCCTGAGGGCAGGGTCAGGTTGGTGTCGACGGTGAACTGGTTGCCGGCCACCGGCTGGTAGACGGTCCCCGCCGCCGCCGCCTTGGCAGCGGCGGCCGCAGCCGCCTGCTCCGCCTGGTACTGCTTGATCTGCTGGTTGAGGTTGCTCTGTGCCTGGTTGACGGCGAGGTGCGCCTGGTAGGCGGCGTAGTCGGCCTGCGATGCCACCTCCTGGGCGGTGGCCTCGTCGTTGGCGACGATCACCTCCTCGGTCTTGGCCTGCTCCTGGGCCGCCTGCGCCTGCTGGCGGGCCACCATGGTCTCGGCCAGGGTCCGCTGGGCCTGGCTCTCCTCGGTGCTGATCCTGGCCACCAGCTGCTTGCCGGCCTCGGCCACGTGGCTGACGGTGTTGAGCCTCTCGACGAAGTCGGAGATGGTTCGGGAGTCGACCACGTAGGTGATGTCCGCCTGGCTGCCGCCCACCTCGTAGCTGGCCCGGAGGAATCCCTGCAGCTGTGCCTTGTCCTGGCTGATCTGCGCATCCAGCTGGTCGACCCGAGCCTGGCTCGACGCCACCTCGGCGTCGAGGCTGGCCACCTCCTGCTGGAGCCCGGCCAGCTGGGCCTGGGCCTGGCTGAGGGCTGCCTGGGCCTCGACCAGCTGCTGGTTCGCCGACGCCTCCGCGTTTCTCGCCTGCGCCTCCGCGGCCTTGGCGGCATTGAGGGCCTGCTGGGCGGCCGCGACCTGCGGGTCGCTGCCCGGACCGCTGCCGGCGAGAGCCGGAGAGGTGCCCGTGAACGCGGCCACCGAGAGAATGGCGGCGGCGAGCACGCCGAGCCTGGCCGCGCGGACGCGAGGGCGACGCTTTCGGCACATGGGCTCACCCAGTATTGGGAACAGTCCCACTGTGCCAAGGTGACTGTCACGGGCCTGTCATCGATTGGTCAACGGAACGTCGCACCCGGCCACAGTCCCGCGGGCGCCCATCCCAATCCGGTCACGGCCATGACAGCGGCTCGAGTCCCGCGGCTCCCAGCCGTGGAAGGCGCAGCCAGCCTCGTGGAAGGCGCGGCGCGCCCCCCCGGGGAACTCAGGAAGCCTTGCGCTCCAGCAGGCGCTCCTGGACATCGCCGGCGCGGACCAATTCGACCGCATGGCGCGGCCCGCAGTCCGTGCACTCGATGTGTCCGCCGATCGGCTTGCCTTCAGCGTCGTAGTAGATCACGGTCAGTCGCGGAGCCTTGCACCGGGGGCACGGATTGGGCGTGGCCATCGGGTCCTCCGAAGTCGGCGTGCCTGCTTGCGACATCATGGCACGGTGCGGCTCAGCGGGGGCCTGCGCCACAACGGGGTGCCGTGATCTGATGGCCGGAGCAGCGGACACCGAGGCGATCCTCCACCGTTACCTCGAGGAGCTCTACGCCTGGAACCGCCGGATCAACCTGACCACCGTGCCAGCCGACGACGCGGAGCGCCGCCACCTCGGTGAGGCTCGCCGGCTGCTCGAGACCGCCGGCCCGCAACCGGGGGCCCGCGTCGCCGACATCGGGTCCGGCAGCGGGGTCCCGGGTCTCGTGCTTGCCATCCTGCGGCCCGACCTGGAGGTCACCTTGATCGAGTCGGACCGGCGCCGCGCGGGGTTCCTGGTCCACGCCGCCGCCATCTGCGCTTGCCGGCGCACCGCGGTGCTGGCCCGCCGCGCCGAGGAGGTCGGTCACGACCCGGCGCACCGCGCCGGCTACGACCTGGCGGTGTCGCGGGCCACCGCGGCGGCGCCCGCCCTCTGCGAGCTCGCCTTGCCCCTGCTCCGGGTCGGCGGGCGGCTGCTGGCCCTGGTGACGGATGCCGCGGCGGACGCCGAGCACGCCGCCGCCGCCGCCCGGTCATGCGGGGGAAGCCCGCCCTCACAGGCTGCCCCGGGCGTCCTCTCGGTGGTCAAGATCGCTCCCACCCCGGAGCGCTTCCCCCGCCGTCCCGGGGTCCCGGCCCGCCGTCCGCTCCTAGGCTGAGCCCTCCGGGGGTTCGGTCCCAGGAGACGCCGCGGCGGACAGCGCAGGGACATGGTCCTGGAGGCGGCTCCGGAAGGGAGCGCCGCACACCTGTTGCCCTCCAACCCCCATTTTGGGCCAAGGTTGGCCTAAACGGGGAGCTCAGCAGAAGGATGCCTGCTCCGGGCTGGCGATCGGGCGCATTGCTGCGTTCACGCTCCGCCGCCGCCGTAGCCGCGGCGGCGCAGCGCCTTCCGGGCCACCGCGTGCTCGTCCCAGGGGATCGGCCCATCCGCCATCTCGATGGTGTTCTCGTGGCCCTTGCCGGCGAGCAGCACCGTGTCTCCCGGTGCCGCCCCGGAGACGGCGAAGTCCACCGCGAGGGTGCGGTCGGCGATGACGTGCAGCCGGACGCCGCGCGCCGCCCCCTGGGCCTCCGCGCCCCGCGCGATCTCCTGGTTGATGGCGTCGCGATCCTCGCCGCGGGGGTCCTCGTCGGTGACCACGAGGATGTCGGCGAGCCGGGCCGCGGCGGCGCCCATCGCGCCGCGCTTCTCCCGGTCGCGCTCTCCGGCGGAGCCGAAGACCGCCCAGAGCCGCCCCTTGGTCACCGGACGCAGCTCGGCGAGCACCGTCTCGAGGGCCGCCGCGGTGTGCGCGTAATCCACCACCACCAGGAAGTCCTGGCCGACGTCGATGCGCTCCATCCTGCCGGTGACCCGCTTCAGTCCCGCGATCCCGCGAACCGCGTCCTCCGGGGGCGCCCCGCTGCCGCAGGCGGCGGCGAGCGCGGCCAGGGCGTTGCCGGCATTGAAGCTTCCCGCCAATCCCAGCTCCAGGTCGTACCGGCCCCACGGGGTGGCCGCCGTGAAGCAGACACAGTTGTCCACAACTCGCAGCTCCTCGGCGCGCAGATCGGCGCCGGCGCGACCGGTGACGCTGTAGGTGAGCCGCCGGGCCACCGGAGCCCTGGAGAGAAGCGGGTAGGCGAAGTCGTCGTCGAGGTCGAGGACGGCCAGGCCGCCCGGTCTCGGCCCCACCAGGTCGAGCAGCCGCGCCTTGGTCCGGAGGTACTCATCCCGCGTGCCGTGGATGTCGAGGTGCTCGGAGGTCACCCGGGTGTAGACGGCGATGTCGTAGTCGACGCCGTCCACCCGATGCATCTGCAGGCCGTGCGACGAGGTCTCCAGCACCGTGTGGGTGCAGCCCGCGGCGAGTGCCCCCTCCAGCCAGCCCTGCAGCTCGGGCGCCTCCAGGGTGGTGATGTGGCTCGGGTTGGGCCGGATCTCGGTGCCGACCCGGGTGTCGACGGTGGTGATGCTGGCGGCGGGAATGCCGGCGGCGTGCCAGGCCGACCAGAGCATCGTCGAGGTGGTGGTCTTGCCGTCGGTGCCGGTGACCCCGGCGACGGTCATCCGCCGCGAGGGGTGACCTGCCAGGGCCGCGGCGAGGGCGCTGAGCGCCATCCGGCTGTTCGGCACCAGGACCAGCGGGACGGCCGGCGCAACCGGAGGGTCCGGCTCGCGCTCCGCCACCACCGCGACCGCGCCGCCGCTCACCGCCTGGGCGGCGAAGCGGCGGCCGTCAGCGCGGAGGCCCGCGACGGCGACGAAGAGCGAGCCGGGGGCGCAGCGGCGGGAGTCGTAGTCGACGGAGCGGACGTCAGGGTCGGCCGCCGGCTGGGCAGCGCCGGTCGCTCCGCCGGCCGTCCCGGCTCGTCCCGCCATCGCCTCCGGCGGTGCGGTGATGCCGGCTCTGCGGAGCAGCTCGGAGAGACGCATCCCTCAGCTCCCCATGATGGCGGCCTGGAGGGTGCGGAACTTGGCGTCTGTCTCGGCCAGCTCGGCGTCCGGCTCCGATCCGGCAACGATGCCGACTCCCGCGTACAGGCGCACCGCCTCGGGCGTGACCAGGGCGCAGCGGAGGCTCACCGCCCACTCCCCGTCGCCGCGGCCGTCCATCCAGCCCACCAGCCCGGCGTAGAGGCCCCGCCCGGCCGGCTCGAGCTGCGCGATCAGGGCGGCGGCCGGCTCCCGGGGGGTCCCGCACACCGCCGGGGTTGGGTGGAGCGCCGCGGCCAGGGCGAGCGAGCTGAGTGCCGGCTGCCGCAGCCTCCCGTGCACGGTGGTGGCGAGATGCCACACCGCCGCGGTCCCGGCGAGGTGAGGTTCGCGGTCCACGCGCAGGTCGCTGCAGTGCGGGGACAGCTGAGCCGCGACCGCGTCGACCACCAGGGCGTGCTCGTGGCGATCCTTGGGGGAGTGGAGCAGGGCTCGACCGGCGTTTCGGTCCTCGTCGGGGTCGCCGGATCGGGCCGCCGTCCCCGCGTGGGGCACGGAGACGACACGGTCGCCGGAGCGGCGGACCAGCGTCTCCGGTGTCGCGCCCAGGAAGGTGCCGGTACCCGCCGGCGCCGCGAACAGGTGGCAGCCGGGATCGCGCCGGCGCAGCGCGGCAAGGAGGCGGCGACCGTCGATGCCGGGATTGCCCGCCACCAGGGCGCGGCTGAGCACGACCTTCTCCAGGTCACCGGACCGGATCCGCCGCATGGCCTCGACCACCGCGGCGCGGAACTCCGCCGTGGCCGGCTCCGCCCGCCAGTGCAGCGCCGGCCCGTCGCCGACGGGTGATGCTGCCTCCTCGAGTCCCGGCGTCGCCGAGAGCCCCGGCATCGCCGGCTGAGGGCCTGTCGCCGTCGCTGATCGGTGGACCCGAGCCGGCACGGTGAGCATCGCCGCCACATCGCCCCTGAACGGCAGAGCGCCCACCACCATGCAGGCTTCGGGCGGCGTGCCGGTGTCCCACGCCGTCCGGGCGACCTCGTCCTCGGCCAGGCGTGCTGCCCGGAGCAGCTGGTCCGGCCCGGGAGCCACCGGGATCGAGAAGCGCACACCTTTCCCGAGCAGCCCCCGCCCTCCGCACTCCATCAGGAAGTCGCCCGGCTGCCAGGCCTCCAGCAGGTCGGAGAGTGTCGCGCCGCCCGCGGCGGAGATCGTGTTCACCTCTCCGGCCGCCCACTCGCCGCGACCCCGCGCGTCGCGGTCACCAGCTGGACCGCGCCCAGGCCCAGCCGGATCCGCCGCGACCCGGTGAAGCCGGCTCTCCTGAAGATGCGGAGCAGCTCGTCTCCGTCCGGGAGGTAGGCGGTCGATGCGGGGAGATAGCGGTAGGCCTGGCCGTCGGAGAGGATGGCGCCCAAGCGCGGCACCACCCGATCGATCCAGGTGGACTGGATCCACCGCGTCGCCGGTCGGGGCTCGGCCAGGTCCAGGACCGCGACCCGGCCGCCGGGCCGCACCACCCGGGCCATCTCGGCGGCGCAGCGGTCGATGTCGGTGACGTTGCGCAGCGCGAAGCCGGAGGTGACCCCGTCGACGCTGGCGTCCTCCAGGGGCAGGGCCAGGATGTCGGCCCGGATGAAACGCTCTGCGCCGCGGGCCAGGGCCAGCATCCCGGCGGAGCTGTCGATGCCGATGCTGCGGTAGCCGGCCCGGCCCAGGGCGCGGCAGAGGTCGCCGGTGCCGCAGGCGAGGTCGGCGACCAGGGCGCCGCGGGGTAGCCTGAGCTCGCGGACCGCGCGCCGCCGCCAGAGGATGTCGAGGCCGCCGGTCATCAGGTGGTTCATCAGCTCGTAGCGGGGGGCGATGCGGTCGAACATCGCCTCCACCGCTCGCGCCTTGTCCTCGCCAGCGGGCAGGGGGGAGGCTGTGGTCACGTCCCCATCATCGCCGAGCCGGTGGGCGGGTCCGCGGCTTCCCGGGCACCGAGCCTGGCAGAGGGCCCGCTGCCTGCGCGTCAGACGCGATCACGCCACCCGGCGAGCGACGGCAGACGCGCCGCACGTCCCTTGCGATGCCCGGATCACTGTCCGCTGGACGGTGTCACTGAGGCGGCTCGGCGCTTCCGGTCAGTGGCAGAATGCCGGGCCGTCCGGTTCGACGATGCAGACCGAGCCGTCCGGGAGGTAGGTGACCTCCGCGCCCGAGGTCCCCGCGATCGCGGTGCCGGTCTCATGCGATCCGGCGGACTGCGACTCCTCCGCGGAGCAGATCTGGAAGCCGCCCGGCTCGATCGTGCAGACCCAGGTGCCGCCGGGAAGCGTGTAGGTGGCCTCCCCGCCCGGGGTTCCCGAGATCGCCGACGCGCTGGGCCCGTATAGCGCGAAGGTCGGTTCGACAACCCCGGGGGTCTCCGGAATCCCCACGGTCGCCGGCAGGTAGGGCTCCACCACGATGTTCGTCGGGCCGAACCCGCTCGACGAGGGGGCCTCGGATGGCTCGGATGGGATGAGGTTCGCCCCCTGGCGTTGGAGGCCGACGTTGAACGCCACCAGGCCGGCGACCGCAACCGCCAGCCCGAGCAACACGGCGCCTACTGGCCGGCGGACGCTGACCCTTCCCACCGCCCCCCGCTCGGCGCCGGCCGCCTCGAAGGCGCCGCCGTCGTTCGCCACCGCCACAGGCTGCCGGCTCCATCGGTACAGGAGTACCGCCAGGACCACCGCCGCCACAGCGAGGAGGGGCAGCCCGAAGTCCCCGATGTCGGCGAGTTGCGCGCTTCTCACCGGGTAGGTGCTCGCAGACTGGAAGAGCTGAACCGCTCCCGCGGTCTGGAAGATCACCAGGGTCGCGGCCGTGCCGGCAGCGAGACAGCACAGCCCCTCCAGCCAGCCGCGCCCTCGCGCCGACGGCCACGCCGCGCGGCGGGCCACCAGGACGATCAGGCCGCCGAGGAGCAGGACTATCTGGGTGATGGACGGCGCAGGCAGCTGGGCGAGCCCGGAACCGCCCCAGCCCTGCAGGTCCGCGGCGACCATGCTGAGCAGCGTCTGGATCGCCGCGACGGCGATCGTCAGGGCGCCGATGACGGCGACCCACCAGTCGAGATCGACGGGAAACCGCGCCACCCACCCGGGCTCCTCGACGAAGGCGTCCTCGTCGGGAAGCTCCTCGGACTCCTCCGGTAGGTCTTCTGGCTGAGGGAGGGGAACCGTCCGGAAAGATGAATAGGGACTGCGCAGGCCCACAGCCGAAGATCATCGCTCCACCCCCGCGGGCCTGTCATGACCGCGGCCCTCGACGTCAGGGCGCCTGAGCTTCCCCAGCGCGGCGCCGGAGCTCTCCGCGTCTCACCTTGCCGAGCGCCGTGCGCGGCAGCGCGCTCACCACGACGACCTCCCGCGGCGCCAGGTGGCGGCCGAGCGCCGCCCCCGCCCATTGGCGCAGCTCCTCGAGCCCGGGCGGGATGCGCGGGTCACGCGGCACGACCACCGCGACGACCCGCTCCCCCCAATCCGGGTCGGGGCGCCCGTAGACGGCGCAGTCACGGACCTCAGGGTGGGATCGGAGCACCTCCTCGATGTCGGTGGGCCACACCTTCTCGCCACCGGTCACGATGACGTCATCCAGCCGGCCCCGGACCTGCAGCCGCCCGCCCTCGCCGATCCGGCCAGCGTCGCCCGTTCGCAGCCAGCCGTCCCCGGTGAGCCCCGCGGGTGAGCCGTCCCGGTAGCCTCGGAGCAGGGTCGGGCCGCCCAGCTCGATCTCGCCCCCGGCGTCGACCCGCACCGACACCCCGGGCAGCGGCAGCCCGTCATAGACCACGCCGCCGCAACTCTGGGTCAACCCGTAGGTCGCGATGGCGCGGACCCCGGCCGCGGCGGCTCGCTCCCCCAGGCCGGCCGCCATGCCGCCCCCGCCGACCACCATGGCGCGGTAGCCGCGCAGGTCGATGCCGGCGCCGAGGGCGCGGACCAATTGGGTGGGAACCACGGACACGAACCGATCCCCGGCGGTCGGGGCCAGATCCCGGGGGGACCGGAAGCGCAGCGGGGCGCCGCCGAGCAGGCCCCGGAGCACCACCAGCAGGCCGCCGATGTGAGCGAGCGGGAGGCAGCTGACCCAGCCGTCGCCGGGCTCGGCCCTCAGGGCCTGCAGGGAGGCCGTGACCGCCGCCGCCACCGCCGGGCGGCTCAATTCCACCAGCCGCTGATGCCGGCTCGACCCGGAGGTGGCGATGATCAGCGCGACCGCCGGGTCGGCCGCGCGGCCCGTGGGCAGCCGGCTCCACCCCTCCTTGGACACCAGCACGGTGGGCGCGCCGGCGCTGAGGAGGGCCTCCCTAGCCGGGCCCGGGAGGCGGTCGTCGACGGGGAGCAGCGCCGCCTCGCTCTCCCAGCACTCGGAGAGGATGGAGGGCCACGCCTCCCCCGGCGGGAGGGTGACCGCGACCACGTCGCCGCGCCGGAGACGGGTGGGGAGCGGAGGGTCCATGGCAGCCTCCAGGCTATCGCCAAAGAGGGGCACTCTTGGCCTGGCCATGCCGCGCTGAACGAGCCAAATGCGGAATCAGGGGAGAGGGACTCACTCTCCAGGGCCTGCCCCTCTCGGGCCGTCGCATCGCTTCGATACGCTAACCGGCGAGAAGATGGACCCCGACACTGCGAACGGTGACCTGCCCGAATGGCGATCGGGCGGCGACTTCACCGACATCCGCTACCAGACCGCTGAGGGCATCGCCAAGCTGACCATCAACCGGCCGGAGGTCCACAACGCCTTCCGGCCCACCACCCTCTTCGAGCTGTCCCGGGCATTCGAGATGGCCAGGGACGACCCGGAGGTGGGGGTGATCATCCTCACCGGTGAGGGCCGGGAGGCGTTCTGCTCGGGCGGGGACCAGCGGATCCGCGGCGACGACGGCTACCGGGACCCGCAGGGGGTGGGGCGGCTCAACGTCCTCGACCTCCAGGTCCAGATGCGCCGGCTGCCCAAGCCGATCGTGGCCATGGTGGCCGGCTACGCGATCGGCGGTGGGCACGTGCTCCACCTGGTATGCGACCTCACGGTGGCCGCCGACAACGCCGTCTTCGGCCAGACGGGACCTAGGGTGGGATCGTTCGACGCCGGCTATGGGGCGGGGCTGCTGGCCCGCACCGTCGGTCTCAAGCGGGCTAAGCAGGTTTGGTTCCTGTGCGAGCGCTATGACGCCGCCAGCGCCGAGCGCTGGGGGCTGGTCAACTGGGTGGTGCCGGTGGACGAGCTGGAGGCCAGGACCGTAGCCGTATGCCGCCGGATCCTGGAGATGAGCCCGCTCGCCCTGCGCCTGATCAAGGCCGGCTTCAACGCCGACAGCGACGGCCTGGCCGGGATCCAGCAGCTGGCCGGCGACGCGACCCTGCTCTATTACATGGGGGAGGAGGCCCAGGAGGGGCGGGACGCCTTCCTGGAGAAGCGGCCGCCCGATTTCACCCGCTTCCCGCGGCGGCCGTGAGCGCGGGGGAGGAAGCCTGGGGGCGCGGTTCGCCGGCGGCGGCCCCGCGGCGCCCGGAGACAGCCCGCCGGTGAGCGCGGTGCCGGCCGCGGAGCGGCCGGGGCGGGCGATCCGCCTCTGGTGGAGCGGGGCCCGGCCGCGCACCCTGGGGGTCGGCGCGGTCCCGGTGCTGGTCGGCGCCGCGGCCAGCGGCCATCCCAAGCCGCTGCCCACCCTCGCCGCCCTGGGGGTCGCCATCGGCCTCCAGGTGGGGGCCAACTTCGCCAATGACTACTTCGACGGGCTCCGCGGCGTCGACACCGCGGAGCGGATCGGGCCGCCGCGGCTCACCGCCCGAGGGTCGGTCCCGGCCCGGGCGGTGCTCTCGGTCGCGGCCGGGTGCCTCCTGGTCGCCGCCGGCCTGGGGGTCTGGGTCGCCCTGATCAACGGGCTCTGGCAGCTGGTGGTCGCCGGCGGCGTGGCTCTCGCCGCCGCCCTCCTCTACACGGGAGGGCCCCGGCCCTACGCGGCCATGGGGGTGATCGCCGATCTTGCAGTGTTCGCCTTCTTTGGCCTGATGGCGACCGTCGGCACCACCGCCCTCCAGGGCGCCGGGGTGCCCGCCGCCGCCTGGTGGGCGGGCGGCTCGCTCGGCCTGCTCGCCGTCGCCGTCCTGGTGGCCAACAACCTCCGCGACCTGGCCACGGACGCCAAGGTCGAGCGCCGCACCCTGGTGGTGCGGCTCGGCGACCGGGGGGCCCGGGTCCTCTACGCCTCCCTGGCGATCGCCGGCACGCTGGTGGTGACGGGCATCGGGATCGCGGTCCGCGAGCTGCCCGTCCCCGCGCTGCTCGCCTTCTGCGCCGCCCCCGCCCTGATCGCGCCCCTCCGCCTCGCCGCCGACCGCTCCCGAGGCGGTCGGGGCATCGCCCCGCTGCTGCCGCTCACCGCCCGGCTCCACCTCGCCGCCGGGGTGATGCTGGCACTGGGCCTGCTGGTGGCCATGCCCGGAGGGACCCCCCTGCTGGTCGCGCTGGTGGTCGGGCTGCTGCTGGCAGCCGGATTGACCGCGGCCGACCTGCTTCCGGAGCCCGCACCCCGATGACGGGGATCCCGCAGCTCTCCGCCCGGCTCATCGAGCCCTACCTCCTTCCGGAGTCGGCACCCCGATGACGGCCGCCCCGCCCCCCGGCCGGCGAATCCCCTTCCGGGTCGGCCTGCGCCATCCCGTGCTCGGGGTCACCCAGCGCAGCGGCTGGCTCATCGAGGGGCGGGCCGGCTGGGCGGAGTGGTCGCCGCTCCCCAGCTGGAGCCGGGACGAGGTGATCGCCGCCTATCGCGGCGCCGTCGAGGCGGCCGAGCATCCCTTCCCCGACCCGATCCAGGCCAGCGTCGCGGTCAACGCGATGATCCCGCGGGTGGCCCCCGAGGTCGCCGCCCGGATGGCCGCCGGCTCGCCCTGCTCCACGCTCAAGGTGAAGGTCGGCGACCCCGAGGGGGAGGCGCGGGTCGGCGCGGTGCGAGAGGCCGCCGGCGCCGGCGTGCGGATTCGGGTCGACGCCAACGGAGCGTGGACCGTGGAGGAGGCGGTGAGGGCTCTCTCCAGGCTGCGGAGGTATTCGATCGAATATGCGGAGGACCCCGTCGCCACCCTCCCGGAGATGGCCGTGCTCCGCCGGCGTGCGCCGCTGGCCATCGCCGCGGAGATGCCCGTCCGCGTCCTCGAGGACGTGGCCGAGCTGGGCCGCCTCGCCGCCGCCGACCTTCTCGTGGTCAAGCCGCAGCGGATCGGCGGGATCCGGGCGGCGCTCCTGGCTGCCGAGCTCTGCGGCGTGCCCGTCGTGGTGTCCAGCGCCCTGGAGACCTCGATCGGCCTGTCCGCCTGCCTGGCGGTGGCCGCGGCCCTGCCGTCGTCCGGCCACGCTCACGGGATCGGCACCGCCACCCTCCTCAGCGAGGACGTGACCACCGAGCCACTGCTCCCCCTCGATGGGCGACTGACTCCTCGCCGGGTCGAGCCGGACCTCCTCCTCGCCGGCGCTCCGGGATCGTGAGCGTCCCGGAGCCGGACGGATCCGGCACCCTCAACCTCCCAAGCACCGCCACCGCGGGCGACGTCGCCCTCGCCTGCATGGCCGAGCTGGTCGGGGAGCTCGGCCGTCGGGGGGTGAGCGACGCCTGCCTCTCGCCAGGATCGCGGTCCACGCCGCTCGTCCTCGCCCTGTCCCGCAACGGCGGCTTCCGCCTCCATGTCCACCTCGACGAGCGCTCCAGCGCCTTCTTCGGGCTGGGCCTGGCCCTCCGCCAGGGGCGGCCCGTCGCGGTTGTCTGCACCTCGGGCACCGCCGTTGCCAACTGGCTGCCGGCGGTCGTCGAGGCCTCGATGTCCCGCGTTCCACTTCTCCTCCTCTCCGCCGACCGCCCGCCTGAGCTGCGCGGCACGGGTGCCAACCAGACCATCGACCAGGTGGGGATCTTCGGTGGTTTCGTCCGATGGTTCGCCGACGCCCCGGTCCCCGAGCCGGGCCCCGGGGCGGACGAGAGGTGGCGCCTGGTGGCGGCTGACCTGGTCCGGCGGGCCCTCCTCCCGGTGCCCGGGCCTGTCCACCTCAACCTTCCCTTCCGGGAGCCGCTGGTGCCCTCGGGTCGGCCGGTGGCGCTGGGGGACCTGCCTCCGCCCCGCAATCACCCACCCATCGCCGCGGCCGGCGGCACGGCGGCGCCGGTCAACGGTCGCGACGCCGAGGAGGTGGCGGAGCTGGTGGCCGGGACCGATCGCGGCGTGATCCTCGCCGGCGCCGGCTGCGGCGACGGGGAGGCGATCCGGCGCCTGGCGGTCGCTGCCGGCTGGCCCCTGATCGCCGAGCCCGCCTCCGGGGCGCGCACCGGAGCTCCAGCCCTGGCCGCCGGCGTCCCACTCCTGGGCGCGGCAGGGTTCGCCTCGGCGAATCGCCCCGAGGTCGTGCTCCAACTCGGCGCGACGCCGACGAGCCGGGCGTGTCTGGCGCTTGCCCGCCTTGGCCGGCGCTTCGTGGTGGTCACGCCGCCAGGCGCCGCCGCGGACCCGGCGGGCCTTGCCTCGCTGACGGTGCATGGCGACCCGGCAGCTCTGGCGATGTCAGTCGCCGGACGGTTGAGCGAGCGGCGGGAGTCAGCCTGGATGCGGAGCTGGGAGGAGGCCGACCGGCGGGCTGCGGACGCCATCACCGAGTGGATGCACGGGCTGGGGGATGAGCTCTTCGAGGGCCGGGTGGCCCGCGACCTGGCCGCGCGGCTCCCCGACGGCGCCACCCTCTTCGCGGGCTCGAGCATGCCCATCCGGGACCTCGACGCCTGGATGCTGCCGCGCTCCGGGCTGCGGATCGCCGCCAACCGCGGCGCCAGCGGCATCGACGGCTCGGTCTCCACCGTCCTGGGCCTGGCGGCTGCCGCGGCCGCGGAGCCCCGGCCGGCCGGGCATCCGCCCTTCCACATCACGGCTGCGGGCGGTCAGGGCGTGGCGATCTCCGGCGCCGAGCGCCGGATCACGACCACGTTTGCCCTGCTCGGCGACCTGACCTTGCTTCACGATGCCGGCGCGCTGCTCTGGGGCGGCCGAGGGGGGCAGGACGTGGTCATGGTTGTCGTGAACAACGACGGCGGCGGTGTCTTCGCGCTGCTCGAACAGGCTCGACTCCCCGAGCACGAGGCGCTGTTCGCCACGCCACACCGCCTCGATATCGGCGCCCTGGTCCGAGCCTCCGGTGCCGGGCACCGCACGGTCAGCCGGACGGGCGATCTGCTCAGCGCGGTCGCCGAGGCGGCGAGCGTGGGAGGCGTGCAGGTGGTTGAGGTTCGCACCGACCGGGCGCGCCAGGCAGAGCTGCGCCGTTCGTTGAGCGCAGCGGTGGAGCGTTCACTGACCGGTCTCCGCGGCTGAACCTCGGGGCACGCTGCCGCACCCAGCCGCGTGGGCGCGCCCCCGGGTAGGTCCGTGGGCAGCGAATCAAACGCCTTGTTCGGGCCGTCCCGGCGCGCGCAGCCATTCGCGCAGGAAGGGGCTGGCCACCCGCCAGACGCCGTCCTGCCGGGCCACCAGCTCCGCCTCGCCGAGGCGGCGGAGGGCATGGGTGACCGCGTTCTGGTTGGCCACGCCGGTCTCGACCAGGAACTCGTGGGCGTAGACGGCCGCGCGCGGCCGGGTCCCCAGGGAGCGCAGCACGCGCTTCTGGACCGGTGCCAGCCCCTCGAAGAGGGCGGTGAAGTCGGCGGCCTGGTGCCCCACGGCCCGCTCCATGGCGGTGCGGACCGTCGCCTCGTCGATGGGACCGCCGCCCAACCCGAAGGCGGTGTAAGCGAGGCGCTGGACGTCATTGGGGATGCCGTCGACCAGGTCGTAGACGAGCTGGGCCGCAGCCTCCGTCATGGCCCGACCGGCGGCGTTCGACCGGGTCATGAGGAACCCGACCATCTCCTCCCGGGGCACCGGTCCCAGGGCAAAGGGCTCGCCCATGCCCAGAAGAGGCGCGCCGGGGCCGGTCGCCAGGCGCTCCATGACGTGGCGCCGGCTGCCGCTGAACACCAGGCTCACGCCGGTCAGCTCGTCGGCCAGCCGCTTGAAGATGCCGGCATCAACGTCGGCCAGCTCGGCGACCTGCTGGAACTCGTCGATGGCCATGCTCGCCGGCCGCCGGGCGCCGCCGGCCTGGCTCAGGAGACCGAGGACCTCCCCGATCAGCTCGGTGCTGGTCTGGCCCACCATGCCCGGGCCGAAGTGGACGCCGAGGACACCGTCTGGGCCGACGCTGACCTCGGGTCTGAGGCGCAGCCGGCCGATCAGCCGCCCCAGCTCCGCCGATCTCGCCGCCCGCCAGGAGAGCGGGCCGCTGAGCACCGCCCGCAGCAGCTCCTCGGCCACGTCGCGGCGGTCGGTGCACTGCGCCAGGTTCGCGTAACCGGCCCGCCCGCCGGCCCGCCGGACCTGATCGATGGCCGCGTAGACGAGCGAGGTCTTGCCGAACCGCCGGGGCGACAGCAGCACCACGTTCTGGCCGTGGAGCATCCGGTCCGCGATGTCGGCCACCTCGACCTCGCGGTCGGTGAAATGCTCGGCCCGCACCGGGGAGCCGTAGCTGAACGGGTTCGCTGCCACAACGACCGTTAGTATAACGATCGCTGTAACTTTGCCGTCCCTCCACCCGCGGGTGGACTTCCCTCCATCCAGCAGTGCATCCGCAGCCCCGGAAGGATCGATCCCGGCGCCGATGACCGCGGCTCGCGGCACCCCTAGCCTGGGTCCATGGCAGTCAGCGATGGGGACGGTCGGTGATGGGAATCCTGTATGCACCACAGCGCGCGTGGGTCAGCCTGCACGGCACCGAGGAGCGGGTGCGAGCCACCGTGTTCGGCACCTTCGACGGGGCGACATCGAGCTTCGGAGTGACCTTTGCCCTGTTTGCCCAGCACCAGCCGCCGGGAGTCTTCCTGGCCGCCGTTCTCGGACTGGCGATCGCCTCGGCGGCCGGGATGGGGGGCGGTGAGGCGGCATCGAGCGGCGGGACCAGCATGGTTCGCCAAGCCCTCCTGATGGCGGCCTCGACCGTCTTCGGGGTCCTCGTGGTGGCGGTTCCCTTCTTCCTGCTCAGCGGGGTCGCCGCCCTGGTGGCTTCCCTGGTGCTGGCGGTCGCGCTGGGGTCGGCGATCGCAGAGCGCCGCCGCGCCGACCTGGGCCGGCGCGCCGCCTACACCCTGACCTTCGCGGTGCTGGCGGCGGCCATCGGCGTGACCTCGGCGGTGGCGGTCATCCTGCCCGGGTCGGGCGGCTGATCGAGGCCGGGACGAGCCGCTTCATCTGGAGCTCGCCGGCTCGGAGAGGTGCCCCAGGCAAGAACAATTCCGGTTGGGGTCGGCTCCCATCCTCGGGCCAGCGCGGGCGATCCCCGGAATCCCGACTGCCGGAATCGAGATTCAGGCTGGAATGGGTACACTGCGCCGCATGCCCCGTCAATCGTCCCGCGACCTGCTCGCCGCTGCCCGCCAGGTTGTCCCCGAGGTCACCGCCCAGGAGGCCCGGGAGACGATCGGGCGGACCCTGATCGACTGCCGGGAGCAGGACGAGTGGGACCAGGGCCACATCTCCGGGGCGCTGCACATCAGCAAGGGGTTCCTGGAGCTGCGCATCGAGGACGCCGTCCCCGATCGCGGCACCCCCATGACCATCTACTGCGCCAGCGGCGTCCGATCCCTGCTCGCCGGGCAGGCGCTTCGCGACATGGGCTACCGTGAGGTGGCCTCCATGTCGGGAGGCTTCAACGCCTGGAAGCAGGCGGGTTACGACTTCATCGTGCCGCGCGCGCTCACCTCGGAACAGAAGCTCCGCTACAGCCGGCACCTGCTCATCCCCGAGATCGGCGAGGACGGCCAGGGCAAGCTGCTCGATGCCAGGGTGCTGCTGATCGGCACCGGCGGCCTGGGCTCGCCGGTGGCTCTCTACCTTGCCGCGGCCGGTGTCGGCACCCTCGGCCTGATCGATTTCGACAGCGTGGACCTGAGCAACCTGCAGCGCCAGATCATCCACACCCAGGATCGGATCGGGGTGGCCAAGACCGAGTCGGCGCGGATCGCCATCAACGCCCTCAACCCGGACGTCAGGGTCGTCGAGCACAACGAGGTGCTGAGCAGCGAGAACGCGCCCCGGCTCTTCCGCGACTACGACCTCATCGTCAACGGCTGCGACAACTTCCCGACCCGCTACCTCGCCAACGACGTGGCCATCTTCGAGCGCAAGCCGCTGGTCGACGGCGGCATCTTCCGCTTCGAGGGCCAGGTGGCAACGATCATCCCCTTCAAGTCGCCCTGCTACCGCTGCCGCTACCCGGCGCCACCGCCTCCCGAGGAGGCGCCGTCCTGCGCCGAGGTCGGGGTGCTGGGGGTGCTGCCCGGCATCATCGGGACCCTCCAGGCGATGGAGGTGGTGAAGCTGATCCTCGGCATCGGCGAGCCGCTCGCCGGCCGGCTGCTCCACGTCGACGGCGTGGACATGAAGTTCCGGGAGTTCCAGGTGCCGCGCGACCCCGCGTGCCCGGTGTGCGGTGAGAACCCCACCATCACCGAGCCCATCGACTACGAGGGCTTCTGCGCGGCTCCGTACACCGCTTCGGCGGCGGCGCAGCAGGAGCTGGCGCCCACCGGCTGAGCCGGGCCCGCGGCCGGTCGCCTGAGGAGGGGCGGCCACTGCCACAGCCGGATGCCAGGTTCCCGGCCGGCCGGCAATGTCTCCGTTGCTCTGTCAGCGATAACGACAGTCGGGTGAGGACATCGGCGGTCAACCGTGCACGGGAGGGCATCGGCACCGACCAGATCGCTGCCCAATCCAGCCCCGGGATCGCGACCACTTCCCAGCCGGGGCATGGAGCTGGTAGGGTCGATCGGCACTAATTGTCGTCCGGCGTCCGCCCCTGGCAGGCCGATCCTCGAGCTGCAGAGACTCGTTCCGCTCACACGCCGGGGGGCGATCCCCGGCGCGCAACCGGCGTTGTGGGGTTGGGCAAGGGTGGCGAAGGGGGATGCGTCCGCGGACGTGCTGTCTCCGTGCGCCCTCAACGTGCGCCGCGGGCCGGCGGAGCCTGGATCTCGGAACGTCCGCATCCTGATCATCGAGGACCACGAGATGCTGGCCCAGACGCTGGCGCTCGCGCTGTCGCCGCGGTTCGAGTGCACCATTGCCGATCTCTCGGGTGGGGAGGCCGTGGTGGACCAGGCCCGAAGCGTTCGACCCGCTCTGGTGCTCCTCGATCTCGGGCTGGAGGGGATCGACGGCCTCGACCTCATCCCAGGGTTGCGGGCTTCCGGCGCGCAGGTCCTGGTGGTGACCGGCTGCACCGACGCGGCCCGCCTGGGCGCCGCAGTCGCCCTGGGTGCCAGCGGATGGGTCAGCAAGGCCGAGCCCTTCGAGCGGCTTCTCGCGGCGGCTGAGGCAGTGATGCTGCGCCGTCCCCTTCTGGGCGAGGCGGAGCGGCAGGAGCTGGTTCAGCAGGGCTCGGAGCGCCTGGAGGCCGAGAGGGAGCTGCGCCGGAGGTTCGCCGAGCTCACCGGGCGCGAGCGTGAGGTGCTGTGGGCGCTGTCCGAGGGCGAGAGCGCAGCGCAGGTCGCGAGCGCTCTTGGTGTCTCCATCGGTACGGTGCGCTGTCACATCCAGGCGATCCTGAGCAAGCTGGAGGTCTCCAGCCAGCTGGCGGCGGTGGCCAGGGCACGGCTCCTGCTCACCACAGAAGGCGCCTCCGGGCGGACCCGATAGGGAGTCGACGCCGATGTCGGTGCTGCAGCCGGTCATGGTCCTGGCGGGGTACAGGCCAGCCGCATACCGCGGACCCGACCGTCGAGGCATCGTGTCTCAGCTCGCTGACCCGGCCGCCCTCAGGCTGACGGTGTGGGCGTTGGCGGCGGTCATCGCACTTCCTCTGGCGGGGGACGCGGTGGTGAGGTTGGTTCCAGGGTTGCCGGTCGACGCCGCCACCGTAGGCGCGGCGGACGCGGCGGTGGTCGCGTTCCTCGGCGCCGGGATCATGCTCCTGCACCGGTGGCGGCTCGTCGGTGAGGCGTCCTCCGCCTTCCTGGGAGCTGGCGCCCTCGCCTGTGGATTCCTGGTCGTTCCCGCGATCTATGCGGACAACCCCGTGCCCGCCTACGTGGGAGCCCTGCAGATCACCGCGCTGCTCGTCGTCCTCGGGCTCTTTCTCGGCGCAACCGACCTGCCCCAGATCTGCGCGGGGCTGCGCCCGGCGCTCATCACCGTCTGGGCGCTGGGGAGCGTCGTGGTCCTGGCCGCTCCCCTCACTCCGCTCATCCTGGGGGTGCAACGCAGCAGCGTCGACGTGGGCCTGGTGCGCGGCATCGAGGCGGTGGCCTGCGCCCTCGCTGCGGCGGCGCTGCTGGCCCGCGGGCTCCGTGCTCGGCACCGGCTCCTGACGTCCAGCGGGGCAATGCTGCTGTCGATCGCCGCCGGGCTCGCTGCTGCGTCGGTCGGACGGCTGGCGGCGACCCGCGACCCGGCGGCCCCACCATCCTTTTTCCTCCTCGCGGGCGCGGTCCAGCTCGTGCTGGTGGCGGGAGCTGACCTGCACGCCGTGATCCGTACCCTGGTCCGCAACGACGTGCGCGGCCGCCGCCGCTGGATCGCCGCCGAGGATGAGCTGGCACGGGCGCGCCGCGCCTATCGCGGGACCAGCCACGACGTCACCAGCATGCTCAGCGCCGTGGACGGCACGCTGCTCGTGCTGTCCCGCCAACCCAACCAGCTCTCGGCAGAGGAGCGGGATCGGCTGATCGCGGGGGTGCGCGGGCAACTCCAGCAGCTGAGGACCGCCCTCGCGACCGACGCCGGAGACGCGCGGTGGTACGACCTCTCCGAACTGCTGAGAGGACTGGCGGTGGTCCACGCCTCCGATATCCACTCGCTGCGGAGCGATATCGAGCTGGGACTCGACGTTCACGGCCGTGCTGACCGGGTGGGCCGGATCATCGGCAACCTCCTCACCAATGCGGAAAGGCACGCGCCGGGTGCCCGCGTGACCCTGTGCGCGAGAAGGATCCCGGGCTACGCTGACGACAGCGTTGAGATCACTGTCTCAGACGACGGGCCGGGGCTGTCCGATGATGAGCTGGAGGCGGCTTTCGAACCGGGCTGGCGAGGGGCCCGCGCTCACGCTGTAGCCGGGAGCGGGCTGGGACTGTCCCAGTGCCGTGAGATGGCGGAGGCCGAGGGTGGCAGCGTCGTCCTCCGCCCCACCACCCCGCAGGCGACGCTCGGCCGCCAGGGGCTCACCGCCCGGGTGGTGCTCCCCGCCGGCGCGGCGGTGCTGCCCGCCTCCCCAATTTTGCAGATGCAGCGCTGACGGGTCTGGTGCGATACCGGCCGGTGCAGTGCCGGATCCGGCTCCGTCGCAGCGGCTCAGTGGCCGAAGCGTGCCCCCGGTCCGGCTGA
>DASPQV010000010.1:0-71238 GCA_035624785.1 Binatia bacterium
GGGGATGGTCGAACCGCGAACTTCGGTCCGACGGCCGCGGTGGTTGAAGCGTTTGGCCGGAGGATGGTGAGAGGACCCTGACCTGGTCCGGCATCCGGGAATCACACTTGACCGAGCCCGGCCAGGTCGGCGGCGGCGGGCCGGTCCAGTCGACCTCCAAAGGAGGCCCCCCTGGTCCGGACTGCCTCCTGTCCAGGAGTGGTGGGCTCTCCATTGTGGCGAGCGCCGACGTCTGCGAGCGACGGCGGAATCCTAGGGCGTCAGGGTGAGCGGCACCACCGCCAGTCCGGGGAACCGCTCGAAGTGGCGCACGTTGGCGGTGCCCACCCGCCAGCCTGCAGCGATCGCGGTTGCGGCCACCAACCGATCGTGGGCTCCCACATCCAAGCCGGCGACTGCCAACTCCGCCCACACCCCCGCATGCACACGCGCCGCCATCAAATCAAAGGCCAGACAGGGAAACGCCGCTAGGACGGTTTCCACGAAGGCCTCCCGCCGCCCGCGATGTTCGGGCGTAGCGCGGTGCACGCCATGGAGAAGCTCAGCCGCGGTGATAGCGGCGATGCCGACTTCCTCGCTGGCGCCCAGACGCTTTTCCAGCCGCCGGCTGACCTCGGCGATGGCCGTGTCCGGAGCGAGCCCTCTGGCCGTTCGCTCCATCTCGATGAAGACAGTGGTGTCTAGGAGGGTGCCCACGGATCTGCAGGGGCATCGCCCACCGCGGCGATGACAGCTTCCAAGTCGTCACCGAAGGCGGGGTCTGGTAGCGGCGCCCTGGCGAGGACGCGCAACGCCTCAGCCAAACTGCGGCCGCGCGGGGTGGGCCCAGTTGGGTGGTCGTCCGGGTGGACGATAACGAAGGTCGGCCGCTCCCGGGTGAGCACGACCACCGCATCGTGGCGAGCCACCGCCTCGCGAGCTCGGCGGGGGATCCGGACCTCGTCAGCCCTCAGTGTCGTCACGGCAAAGAGATTGTACCATGCACCCGTACGAATCCGTACGGGCCCGTCCGGAATGAAGCGTCCTGAAGGCGCCGCATGGGCAAATCCCCAGGAATCACACTCGAGGGTCGTGATCGGATGACCGGACTCCCGGGCGGATCTCCATCCTAACGCCCCTTCCGCCCACCTACTCAGGCGGGCCGGCATCGGCCCAGTAGCGAGCCTCGCCCGCACCCAAGCGGGCGCCGCCGCCCCGCAGCTTGACGGATCTCACGGTATCTAGTAGTTTGATATCCAACTACCATAAACCGAGCGACTCGTGCGGCCGCTCGGAAGCGGAGGGCCCAACATGGTCGCTGTCATCGTGCGTCATCGGGTGAGGGACTACGACGCGTGGAAGTCCGTCTTCGACGAGGGCGGGGAGCTGCGCCGCCGGCACGGCGCCCTGGGACATCAGCTCTACCGGGTCAGCAGCGAGCCGCAGGAACTGATCAGTGTCAACCTTTTCAAAGACGCGGCCGGAGCCCAGGCGTTCGGCACGGACCCGTCGCTGCGCGAGGCCATGGAGCGCGGCGGCGTCCTTGGGGCGCCGGACGTCGCCTTCTGCGAGCAGGTCGAGGTCGTGGAGTACCCTGTCGCGGTTGCCTGATCGTCGACTTCCGCTGCGCCAGGGGGACTCCTTCGAGGAGGAGTTCCCCGGCGCCAGGCGCTCGGCGTCGGAGTGCGCCGTGAACCTCACCCGGGCGGCGACGCTCCTCCTTGGCGAGCTGCAGCGCCGCCGGCGCCCATACGCCGATCTCTCGGTTGCAGCATTCCAGGTGCTGGCGATCATCGAGGGCGAGGGCGCGCCGCTCCCGCCTTCCGTTGTCGCCGACCGCATGCTCACGACAACGGCGACAATGACATCGCTGCTCGACACGCTGGCGCGACGCGGGCTGGTGCAGCGGCTGCCGCATCCCGACGACCGGCGCATGCTGCTCGTCGACATCACCGACGCCGGACGCGATATCGTCGACCTACTTCTACCGGTGACCCATCGCATCACCAGGGAAGTGTTCGACGGGTTTGCGGAGCCTGACCTCGAACGTCTCATCCGCCTGCTGGGTCGCGTCCAGGAGCGCCTCGAGGTACTGCGCGCGGAGTCGGTCCCCACCGGCCCGCCGCCACCACGCCACAAGTCGCAGAGACATCGGCGCAGCAGCCGTCAACCTTCCTGAGGCCAGCGTTCCCGGTGTGCTACCGTCACCGGGCGTCCAAACGCGAAGATCGTCCCCCACGAGTTCGTGACCAGGGCTTGATCGTCGGTTCCTCGGGCCGAATGGCGCGCTGGCAATGGGTGAACACCCCGAGCTGAAACGGACGGCTTGAACGACTTGGGCACTGTCCAAGTCACAGGACCGTCGCATGGGCGAGGCTCGCCTCCCCGGAGGCTCCGCGGCCGCCGAGATCCCCCTACACCGGAGCGGGCCGCGTCCACTTCGCGTCCACTTCGACTGGCCGGACCTGGCCCCTCCTGGCCGCTTCTGTCAATTCAGACGGCGATTCCGAACGAGATCCGTATTCGATTCCCTTTCCCGGCACCATGCCGCGAATCTAGTTCGGCCTTCTCCGACGTCATCTGGCCCTTTCAGTGGCCCTTTCGCGGGAGCCGGCCACGACGCGCAGTGGCACCCGGCCGAAGCGGGCGTCGATGCGGTCCGCCAGGGCTGGCGTCGAGGCGTCCGTCGCGTGGGCATGCACGCGGAGCGTGGTGGCGACGGTCGAGTGCCCGAGCATCCTCGCCACGTCGTGGGCGGGTGAGCCTCCTCGAGGGCCAGCGATGCGGCGGTATGGCGGAGGGCGTGGAAGGTGACCGGCGGGATGCCGGCGCGCTCCCGTGCCGCCTTCCAGGCGGAGAGGAAGGTCGCTGCTCGCAGCGGCCCGCCGTCGGGGCCGGGCCAGAGCAGGTCGCCGGTGCGTGGCGTGCGGGCCAGTGCGTCGATCGCGACCACGGGCAGGGTGAGGTCGCGCCGGCTTGAGGCGGTTTTCGGCGCGGTCACGTACCGGGCGCCGTCGAGACCGCTGGTCGCGTTACCGCGCACGCGGAGCGTCCGCCGTTCCAGGTCGAGGTCGTCCCAGCGCAGCCCGAGGAGCTCGCCCTCGCGAAGTCCGACCGTGACCGCGAGGACGTAGGCGGCACCGAACGGCTCGTCGACCGCTGCCTCGACCAGCCTGGCCGCCTCCTGGCGGGGGCTTCGACCTGCCCTGCCCGCCTATCCTGGCGGCCGCGCGCACCGTGCTGATGGTGTTTGCCCTGGTCGCTCGGGGATAGTTGTCCGCACTCGCGGCCAGGCCTACTGGCTCCAGCCGGAAGTTCGATCACGCATTCCTGGGGCCGGCTCAGGCCGCGGGCTGGAGTGACTGCTGAGTGGCGAGGCGCCGAAGCAGCGCAGCGAGGATCCGCTCGCGTGAACCCCACTCGAACGGGACGGCGCTGGCCTGGAAGTGCCGCTCGAAGTGGAGCAGACGGGCCTCCGCATCTGCGACAGCGACGAAGTCGCGTGGGGTCAGCGCCTTCAGGACTTCGTGGGCTGGTACCCCGGTCCGATCCTATGACCTCTCCGTCGCCGAGGAGCAGTCGCCAGCCGCCGAGGGTCTGAAGGGGGCACAGCCGGGCGGCGCCTTCCATCACTTCGCTGACAAGGCGGAGCTGGTTGGCGCGATCGTCGAGCGCGGGGCTTTGAGGACTTCGTCGCGGCGCTTCGCGTCGGGACTGCGAGGGGGTGACAGCGCGGTGCGGCGGCTCACCCGGATGCGGCTCGCCGAGGTTCGCTTCACACTCTACAGCTGGCGCGAGACGTGATCTGCGCGCTTGGAGCGGGCATGAACGGGAGCGAGCGCTGAGCCTTGAGTCCAGGCACGCGTCGGTCAGGACTGCTGGTGCGGCGAGGTCGGCCTAAGGTCGCCGAAGCTCTTCTGGTGGCGTCCGTGAACTGTGCGCCCCGTTTGTAACGCTGACAGTGGGGCAGCATGTCCTCGCCTCAACCGCAAGGCCGGTGGGAGAGGACGATGCCGCTGACGGGCCTCAGACGTTCCTGGCTGCCACCCGGAGAAGCACGTACCATCCCAGCGGCGCAGCCAATGTAAACGGCACGAGCCACGCAAGCGCCGCTGACGTAGCACGATGCGGACGCACCTCCAACGACCGCGACATTGTTGTGCCCTTCGGCCCTTGACGTGGAAGGGAGAGGGCCGAGCGTGTCCCATATTCGGTGCCTTGCAGGTGGGCGAGGAGGTGGTGACCGGCTGCCTGCTGTGTTGACGGCTTGCTGGTGAATGAGCTGGCACGCGAGCCGCACGAGTGGCCGGGCGAGCAGGATGCCTAGCCACCGGTAACTCTAGGAGGAGGAAGGGATGATGGAAATTGCGCTGCTGATCCAGTTCGGCGGGGTGTTCCCTGGCAAGGAGAAGGCAGCGGTCGAGGCGTTCACCGAGACCTCGAAGTTCTACGGTGAGAAGCTGGCCGACGGCACCTTCACGTATTTCGAGCCCTTCATGTTTGGCACTGGCGACATCAGGGAGCGGCTGGGCTTCTTCATCGTGAAAGGGCCGGAGGAGAAGATCGTCGCCTTCAACGATTCGAAGGAGGCGTGGGCACTGCGCACCAAGGTGGCGCAGATCTGCGCGCATCTGGACATCGAGTACGTGTACACGGGAGATCGCGTCCTGGAGCAGGTGAACCTGCTCGGCGACCTGGCCAAGGAACTGGAGAAGATCCCCGCGCCGGTCGGCTAATCGACCGCACGGACCGTTATAGGCCAAGCGGGGCTTTCCCCGCTTGGCCTGGATCTCTTCCGCCAGGGCACTCCCGCGCCGCGGGAGTGGGAGGCCACGCGTTGCTCTAAGAGCCGCCTCGGGCGGCGGAAGTCGGTCACGCCGGACGCGGCAGGGGAGGGGGAGGCACTGGCCGCGCGCGTCCACTTCGACTGGCCAGACCAGGCAGCCCCAGGCCGCTCCTGTCAATTCAGAGGGCGATTCCGAACGAGGTCTGAACGTTCGATACCCTTTCCCGGCACTTCGCCGCGAATCGGGCTGAGGTCACTCGGTCTTTCGGCCGTTCACCTGGCCGCACGCGCCGGCTGGGACCGCCCGCGCGCGTCGACTTTGTCGCCTGCTGGGATCGGGAACTACGCCGAGCCGCGGCCACTCTCGGCTACCGGACCTTCCCCGAGCACCTTCCCAGCCTGTCAGAAGCGCCCCTCGGCTCGGGCCCGCTGTCAACCTAGAATGCGATGGTGTAGGGCACATCAGCTCGCGCGATGCCAGTTCCTCGATGACGCCCTGCCTCTCGTGGTCCCCGCCCTGTCAGCGCAGCACCTCCCTCACGGGAGGTCCACCTCAAGGCGAGGAGATGGCCTGCCCTGCCCTTCGTAAAGCGTCCAGCACGAGGAGCGCCCGACATGCAGCACAAGGGGGTCCACTATGACACCGGCACCGTCTTCCGCGGACCGGGCTATGCCATCTCGACACGCCGACGCTCGCTCGACATGGCAATCGTCCGCAGGGAGCTCCAGATCATCCGAGACGATCTGCACGCCAACGCCGTGCGGGTGGTTGGGAGTGACGTCGCGCGCCTGCTCGCAGTGACCCGGATCGCACTCGACCTCGGGCTCGAGGTGTGGTTCTCACCGGCGTTCTTCGAGCACCCGGCCACGGAAACGGCCTCCCGACTGGTTGCCGCAGCCGCTGCAGCGGCACCCCTGGAGGCGGCCCATCCCGGTCGCTTGATCTTCGTCGCCGGCTCCGAGCTGACCCTCTTCATGCCTGGACTGGTCGCTGGCAAGACCATCCCTGCGCGGCTGCAGCGACTCAGAAGTGACCCGTCGCTGCTCGGCGGCGGCAAGCTGGATGCCTTCCTAGCGGGGATCGTTCCCAGGTTGCGCGTCGTCTTCGGCGGGTCCCTCGTCTATGCCTCCCTCGTCTTCGAGCAGGTGGACTGGGGACGTTTCGACTTCGTGGGCGTCGACCACTACCGCGAAGCGCGAACCAAGGACCGCTACGTAGAGATGCTCAGGCCCCTTCTGGCGATGGGCAAACCGGTGATCGTCACCGAGTTCGGGATGCGCACCTACCGCGGCGCCGAGAGCTCTGGCGCACTCGGCTTCGGTGTCATCGACACCGCTCGCCTGTGGCTGCACACCCGTCCGGTGATCGGCCGCTTCGTCCGCCCCCGCTTGAAGGGAACCTTCGAGCGCGACGAAGCCATGCAGGCCCGCGAGCTTGCCGAGACGCTGGACGTGCTCGAGGGCTCGGGGGTGGCTGGCGCGCTGCTCTCGACCTTCGCGACCCCAGAGGCTTTCAGCGACACCGACCCCCGCCACGACCTCGACATGGATTCCATGTCCTTGGTGAAGTCGCTTCGCGGCGGACGCCGTGGCACGGCCTACCCCGACATGCCCTGGGAGCCTAAGAAGTCGTTCAATGCGGTCGCGCACCACTTCTCGAGTCGCTAGGCGGCGACTTACCCGGCTTGTCATGGCAGGTAGACGACCGTGAGGTGGCCGGCGAGGGCGAGGAGAAGCCCCTGGATCGTCTCGATCTCCCTGGCCTTGTCCGGGAGCCCGCGGGGCCTCACGCCCCCGGGACGGTCACGCCCTGCCAGGTCTCGCCGGCGTCGTCGCTGCGGTAGATGACGACGCCGGGCTCGGAGCCGTTTGCAGCCATCCCGATGGCGTCATGGCTGTCAATGAGGGTGGGTGCCGCGATCAGGGCCGCTGCCGGCTCCTGGCCTGGGCCACCGCCGAGGGGCACGGTCACCCATGTCGCACCCGCGTCGAAGGTCCACTTTGCCTCCGCCGGGCTGCCCGCCGCGGAGGTGCAGCCGAGCAGCACCCAGGCGCTGCCGGTGAGGACGTCGAGACCGCATGAGTGGGACGATGGCCAGGATGTGGCCTCGTGCCACGACAGTCCTCCGTCGTGAGTGACCCAGATCCCGAACCCTCCCGGTTTTCCGCATCCCCAGGAGTCGCTGGCGGCGACGCCGATGTTCGGGCTGACGAAGCGGAAGCCGTCGAGGGCCATGCACCAGCCGTTGTCAACGGGAACCAGGAATGACTGGGCCGTCGCGACCCAGGTGCGCCCGCCGTCAATGGTGTGGTAGAGGCCGAGCCCCCCGGCCGCCCCGCCCATGGACGCCAGCCAGCCGTCGAGCGGGGTCACGAAATCCAGGACACCGTCGTAGAGGACCGAGCGCTGGGACCAGGTCACGCCCCCGTCATCGGTACCCAGCAGTAGGGCCCGGTGCGCGTTGCCGACGACGCCCAGCATCAGCCAGCCGTGCTCGGCGTCGACGAACTGCACCGTGTTGGGATAGTCCTGCATCGGGTTGGCGGTGGTCGCGATCAGCGTCCAGCTGTGGCCGCCGTCCGATGTCCGCCACACACCCACGGGTCCTGACGCCCCATCCACCCCGACGGCGGTGACGGAGACCACCCAGGCATGACCGGCGTCGAGGGCGCAGAAGGATCCGGTGGTCGGCAGGTTTGCCCCCGGTGGTGACACGTCATGCCAGCTCGCGCCCTGGTCGCTGCTGATCAGAAGGCTGTACCCGGTGGACAGCCATACGGTCCCTCCGCCCACCGGCTGCACCCAACCCGTGCAGGGCTGGTGGTTCTCGGGTTGGATGAGGGGCAGGGCCACCGGCGCCGGGGTCGCTGCCGGGGTCGGCGCCGCCGCCGGCGGGATCGAGGCAGCCGGCACGAGCACCGTCGCAGCTCCGGCCGTCTCCGATGCCACTCGCTCGGCCGGGGCGCCCCGAACCGCACCCGCCGGGGGATGGGGCAGGGCGACGGCCCCGGCGACGATGGCTGCGGCCAGGACGAGCCCGGCAGCGAGGTCTGCGGTAAGCCGCAGGCGGCGGCTTCTCACGCACGGATAACGTTGGATGGGGCCGCCCGGATACTGGTCCGGCGGCATGCGCCCGTCGCAGACTTGACCGGAACCGGGGCTCGCCCGGCTCTCAACGCAGGACGAACCCTGGGCCCAATGGATCGTTCGCGTCGAGGACGAACCTGTGCTCGCCGGTCCGGAACGCCATGCCTTCGACCTCAGGCACAACGGCCGGGATGCCATCCATCTCGATGCGCTGAACCGCTCGCGCCCGGAACTGTGTCCCGATGATGGACTCGTGAACGAATTCCTGACCCAGGGCCAGTTGCCCTTCGGCGACGAGCTGGGCGACGCGTGCCGCGGTTCCGGAGCCGCAGGGTGAGCGGTCCACCTCACCGTCGGCGAAGATGGTGACGTTGCGCTGGTGATGGGCACCGCCGGGCGAGCCCATGTCGTCATAGAAGATCGTTCCATACAGCCCCGACAGCCGCGGGTCCGTGGGGTGCTGAGCCAATCCGCGATTCTCGATATCGCGCTTGATCTCACGCCCAATCGTGATGAGGTCGCCCAATCGGTCGGGCGTGACGGCCAGGCCCAGGGACTCCGCGCGCACTGTCGCGTAGATGGCACCTCCGAACGACAGCGCGGCCCGGATGGGTCCTCGGGGGGTCGACACGTCGACGCCCGGCGCAATCAGGAAGGACGGGACGTTCCGGAAGACAACGGAGCGGACGGCCCCGCCTGCACACCGCACTCGGGCGGAGACCCGGCCGGACGGGACATCGATCCGGATCTCGGTCTCCCCGTCCGGATCGCTGGCAACACGTCCGGATTCGGAGGCCCACACCCCCAGCGCGATAGTCCCGTGACCGCAGGCCGTGGAGAATCCGTCCTTATGCCAGAAGAGCACCCCCAAAGACGCGCCGTCGTCATCGGCTGGAACCGGAAAGCACCCGTACATGTCGGCGTGGCCGCGGGGCTCATGACACAGCAGCCGCCGAACGGCGTTCACCTGAGGATCGGCGATCGCCCGGAGGCGGCGATCCGCGACCGTATTGCCCTCAAGCGCGAGTCCAGACGAGGTGACGATGCGGAAAGGCTCGCCAGCCGTGTGGTAATCGACACAAGCGACCTCTCCGATGGCTTGGGCGTTTGCGGCAGCATGTGGCATGGCTCCCGATCGTAGCCGACGGCCGAGCTGGGGTGGCTGGCGACGGCTCTCGATCTCCGGATCGGCAGCCGAGAGGGACCCGAGGGTAGGTGGCCCTGACAGTGCCGTGGACGCCCCTGCGAGCGCGATCCGGCGGGTGGCGAGCAACGGGGCTGGCTGAGATGCCATGCTCGTCGCGGTGGGACCCAGCAGTCCCCGGCCTGTCCCCGTGCATCGGCACACCGCGGCTCGAGCTGGTTGCTCTGCCGCGATGACGCATTCGTCTCGCTCTGGCCTTACGGAGGCTCGCTTCGGCTGATGCTCGTCCTCTCCCGGGCTGAGACCGAATCTCTGCTCGACCTCGATGACCTCCGCCGCGAGGTGGCGGCAGCCATGGTGGAAGTGAGCGAGGGTCGTGTCTCGATGCCGGTGCGCACTGCCGCCACGGTGCCGGAGCACGGAGGGCTCCTCGGCGTGATGCCCGCCTATCTGCCGGGAATGGGCAGCCTCATGGCCAAGCTCGTGAGCGTCTTCCCGCGCAATGCCGGGGCCGGCCTGCCGACGCACCAAGCAGTGGTGCTCGTGTTCGACCCGACCGACGGCAGGCCGCTGGCCCTGCTCGACGGTACCTCGATCACGGCGGCGCGAACCGCTGCCGGGTCGGCCCTGTCCACTGAGCTCTGCGCCAGGGCCGACGCCAGGGTGCTGGCGATCCTGGGCACCGGCGTGCAGGCTCGCTCACATGCCACGGCCGTCAGCCGAGTCCGGAAGTTCACCCAGGTGCGAGTCGCCGGTCGCGACCCCACGAAGGTCGAGGCCCTGGTCCGAGAGGTCGGCGGCGAGCTACCCGGCGTCGAGGTGTCCGCGGCGGTCAGCCTCGCCGCGGCCTGCCGGGGCGCCGACGTGGTCTGCGCGGCGACACACGCGGTGGAGCCGGTGGTGCTGCGGCAGAACCTTGATCCTGGCGTCCATGTTTGCTCGGTTGGCCTCAACCCCATGGGGCGGGAGGTCGACTCCGCCACTGTCGCCAGTGCCCGTGTCATCGTGGAATCGCGTGCCGCCGCGCTGGCGCCGGCTCCGGCTGGCTGCAACGATCTTCGGGTCCCGATCGAGGAGGGGGTGATCGGTCCGGACCACGTTCAAGCCGAGATCGGCGAGCTGGTGGCGGGCTCGCGACCCGGGCGGACCTCTCCCGAGCAGATCACGCTTTACAAGTCCGTCGGGGTTGCCGCCCAGGACGCAGCCGCTGCCAACCTGGTGCTGCTCGCCGCCCGGGCCGCCCACATCGGCCTCGAGGTCGAGGTGTGATCTGAGAGGTCTCGCCAGCCTGGCTACCCGCCGCGCGGCTGGGAGTAGAGGTCGTCGATCTCGCGCGCGTACTTCCGGAGCACCACCCGGCGCATGACCTTGAGGGTGGGGGTCAGCTCGTCGCCCATCTGGAAGTCGTGGGGGAGCAGGATCCAGCGCTTCACCTGCTCGACCTGGGACAGCTCCGTGTTGACCTCGGCGACCCAGGAGGAGATCTCCTCCCGGAACGCAGCGCTGGTGCCGACCTGCTCCGGGGGCCCGGGGATGCCTCGCTCCGCTGCCCAGTGCGAGAGCTCCTCGGGATCCAGGGCAAGCAGGGCGCTGACGAAGGGGCGCCGGTCGCCGATGCAGACGGCGTGGCTGACCAGGGGATGGGCGGCCAGCCGGATCTCGATGGGCCCGGGGGCGATGTTCTTGCCTCCCGCGGTGATGATCAGGTCCTTCTTGCGGTCGGTGATGCGCAGGAAGCCGCGATCGTCGAGCTGACCGATGTCACCGGTGTGCAGCCAGCCTCCCTCGTCGAGCGCCTCCCCGGTCGCCGGCGCGTCCTTGAGGTAGCCGATGAACACGGTGGGGCCGCGGACCAGGATCTCGCCGTCTTCGTCGAGGCGGATCTCGGTGTCGGGGCAGGCGGGCCCGACCGTGCCGACGCGGATGTCCCCGGGGCGGTTCATGGTGGCGATCGCGCTGTTCTCGGTCTGGCCGTACCCCTCGGTGATGGGCAGGCCCAGGCCCTGGAAGAAGCGCAGGGTGTCGACCCCGATCGGTGCCGCGCCACTCACGATGTAGCGGGCCTGGTCGAGCCCGGTCTCCCGGCGGATGGTCTTGAGGACGAGGCGGTCGGCGAGACCACGGGCGGTGCGCAGCCCGGCGGGGACGGGGCGGCCCAGCGCCTCCAGGCGGGCCGCTCGCCTGGCCATCCGCACTCCGCGGCGGGCGATCCGCCCCCGCACGCCCGCCTCCGCGCGAAGCCGCTCCTCGATGCGCAGCGCCATCTTCTCCCAGACCCGCGGCACCCCGAAGAAGTAGGTCGGCCGCACCTCCTTGAGACGGGCCGCCAGGTTCTCCATCCCGTCGAGGAACCACACCGCGTTGCCGTGGTAGTAGGAGCAGAACTCACTCACCAGCCGCTCGACCACGTGGGCGAGGGGCAGGTAGCAGAGCTCGCGGTCGTCCGGCCCGGTGGGGAAGATCCCGGCCAGCGCGGCGACGGCGGCGATCACGTTGGCATGGGTCAGCTGCGCCGCCTTGGGCTGGGCGGTGGTCCCGCTCGTGTAGATGAGGGTGGCGACGTCGTCGACCCTGGCGCTCCGGATGCGGTGGTCGACCTCGTCGCCAACACTGGCGAGCGCGGTCTGCCCCAGGTCCAGCGCCGGCTTCCAGGGCAGCACCAGCCCATCTCCGGACGTTCCGTCGAGGCCGGCCATGACCACGACCCGCTGGAGGGCGGGCAGGCCGGCCCAGACCTCGGAGACCCGCTCGAGGATGCGCTGGTTCTCCACGAAGGCCACCCGGGTCTCCGAGTGACCCAGCTCGTACCCTCCCTGCTTCGCGGTCAGGGTGAGGTAGATCGGTACCGGAACCGCGCGGGCCAGCAGTACGCCGGCGTCGGCGATGTACCACTCCGGACGGTTGCTCGACCAGATGGCGACGTGATCACCCGGCACGACCCCTTCGCTGACCAGGAACGCGGCCACCCGCCGGGCCGCCTCACCGAACTCCCGCCAGGTGATCGCCACCCAGCGCCCGTCAGCGCGGAAATGCATGGCGGGGAGGTCGGCACGGTTCACCACCTGGTCCAGGAACCAGTCCGTGACTGTGCGCGGAGGCCAGCCACCGGGCCCAATCCCCCCTCCACTCTGCCCCGGCACGGACCGTGGGAGCACCCCGGCACTCACATTGTGCCCCAGCATGTCACTCCGCACCGCGTAGTTCCAGACGTGCTCGATGTCACAGCGGGATGCGTGCCCGTCGGCCCTACGTTGTGAGCCTGGGGGTGCCTAGGATCGGTGGTCTGGGACCGCCTGGCGTGGAGGAGGCGCCCTGTGAACGTCGCGCCGGGACCGACGGGGCTCGAGCCGACCCGGCTCGTCGAGATCGACGCCTATGTTGAGCGCGCCCGGTCGGCTGCGCAGAGCTTTCGCCGGCTCGACCAGGAGGCGGTGGACAGGGTCGTCTCAGCGATGGTGGCGGCCGGTCTGGAGGCCGCGGTCGACCTCGCCGAGCTGGCCGTCGAGGAGACCGGTTTCGGGATCTTCGAGGACAAGGTTGTCAAGAATTACGTGGCCACGGAGTTCCTCCATGACTACCTCAGGGGCAAGCGCACGGTGGGCATCATCGACTCCGATCCGGCCCGGGGCATCGAGTACGTCGCCGAGCCCATCGGAGTGATCCTGGCCATCACCCCGATCACCAATCCCACCTCGACGGTGCTCTTCAAGGCGATCACTGCGGCCAAGACCCGCAACGCCGTCATCTTCCGGCCCTCGCCCCATGCGGTGCGCTGCGCCGAGCGCAGCGTCGAGATCGTGACCGCCGCCGGGGAGGCGGTGGGACTGCCGCCCGGCGCCGTCCAGGTGATCCCCGACCTCGAGCACGAGGTCACCCACTACCTCTTCGGGCACCCCGGGGTCGACTTCATCTGGACCACCGGCGGTCAGAAGGTCGTGGCCCTGGCCAATGCCGCCGGCAAGCCGTGCATCAGCGTGGGACCGGGCAACGCCCCCGTCTACCTGCACCGCACCGCCGACATCCGCGGCGCCGTCGTCGACATCCTGATCTCCAAGACGTTCGATGAGTCGGTGATCTGCCCCGCGGAGCAGACCTGCGTGGTCGACGCCGCCATCTACGACGAGGTGGTCGCCGAGTTCCAACGGATGGGCGGGCACCTGCTCAGCGACGAGGACGTCGGCCGCCTCGCCGACTTTGCCTTCGGCGGCGCCGCTGTCAACCTTGCCGCCCTGGGCCAGCCGGCGCCGGTCCTCGCCGAGAGGGCGGGCATCGCCGGGGCCGCGGGCAGCAAGCTGCTCCTCGCCCCCCTGCCCTCGGCCCTGGAGGACCTTGCCCGCCACCCGCTGCTTCGGGAGAAGCTCATGCCGGTGCTCGGCCTGGTGCGAGCCCGCAGCGAGGAGCAGGCCATCGAGGCCTGCGTCCTGGTCACCGAGCACGGCGGCCTGGGCCACACTGCGGCCATCTACAGCACCGACGAGACCATGATCCGTCGCTACTCGGAGGCGCTCCGCACCGGCCGCATCCTGGTCAACGCTCCCACCGCCGTGGGCGCCCTCGGCGGTGTGTACAACTCGCTGACCCCCACCTTCTCCCTTGGCTGCGGCACCTGGGGCGGCTCCTCCACGACCGACAATGTGAACTACCGTAACCTGCTCAACGTGAAGACGGTGTCCCGCCGCAGCGCGCCCCCGCAGTGGTTCCGGGTGCCCTCGGACACCTACTTCAACGCCGGGGCGATCGAGGCGCTCCGCCAGCTGGACGCCCGGCGGAGCGTGATCGTGACCGACGAGGTCAACGAGAGGCTGGGCTACGCCGACCGGGTGCGCGAGCGTCTCGGGGGCGCGCCGGCGCGGGTCTTCAGCGCCGTGGCTCCCGAGCCGGATGAGGCGCTGATCCGGGCCGGGGTGGAGGTCCTCCGGGGCACGGAACCGGACGTCGTGGTCGCCGTCGGGGGCGGCTCGGTGCTGGACACGGCCAAGGCGATGCGGCTCTTCTACGAGCACCCCCAGCTCTCCATGGCCGAGCTCACCCTTCCCTTCCTCGACCCCCGCAAGCGCGTCGCCGAGTACCCTCAGGCGCCCCACCGGGTTCGTCTGGTGGCCATGCCCACCACCGCGGGCACCGGGTCGGAGGTGTCGCCGGCGGCGGTCATCACCCTGGGCGGGCGCAAGGTCACCCTGGTCGATTACTCGATGGTGCCGGACGTGGCGATCATCGATCCGCTGCTCACCCTGAGCATGCCTCCCACCCTGACCGCCGACACCGGGATCGACGCCCTGACCCATGCCCTCGAGGCGGTCGTCTCGATCTTCGCCTCGCCCTACACCGACGCCTTCTGCGTCCAGGCGGCCCGGCTCATCTTCGAGGCGCTGCCCCGGGCCCACGCCGACGGCCAGGACCTCGAGGCCCGGACCATGATGGCCAACGCCGCCACCATCGCCGGTCTCGCTTTCTCCAACGCCTTCGTCGGCGTCAACCACGCCCTGGCCCACGCCGTGGGGGCGCGCTTCCGGATCGCCCACGGCCGCGCCAACGCGATCTTCCTGCCCCATGTGCTGCGCTACAACGCGGCGCTGCCCAGCAAGTTCATGCCGGCGCCCGGCTACTCGGCCTACGTCGCCCCCGAGAAGTACGCCATGCTGGGGCGGATCCTCTTCGGCGGCCGCAGCGACGACGAGCGCCGGACCAGGCTTTTCGCCCGGACCGACGACCTGCTCCGGACCGTGGGGATGCCCCGCAGCCTGGACGAGGCCGGTGTGGACGAGCCCTCATTCCGGGAGGCTTTGCCCGGACTGGCCCGGGCCGCGTTCGACGACCCGAGTGGCCGCACCAACCCGCGCATGCCCCTGCTGCGCGAGATCCGGGAGCTGCTCACCGCCGGCCATGGGGGCGCGGGTGTTCCCGCGGGAAGTCCGGGTGTGCCGCATGGGTCTTGAAGCCGCGCCGTCGAACGCCAACGCTGCGCGGGTGGAGGTGACGCAATGAGCACGAGCTCGGGGGGCGAGGGGTTCTCGCTGGTGGACACGGCCTGGCTGCACATGGAGATGCCCACCAACCTGATGATGGTGGGGGGCGTGGGCTTTTTCGCCGAGCCCCTCGACCGGGGCCGGGTGATCACCGCCGTGGGCCGCCGCCTGCTGCCCAGCCATCCCCGATTCACCTGGCGCGTCGAGCCGTCTTCGGTCGGGCCGCCGCGCTGGGTCGAGGACCCGATGTTCGACCTCGCTGCGCACGTTCGCCGGGTGGACCTGCCGGCACCCGGGGGGGACGCCGAGCTGCGGGCCCTGCTGAGCGACCTGATGAGCCGCCCCCTGGACATGGGGCGCCCGCTCTGGGACATGCACGTGATCGATGGCTACCGGGATGGCGGAGTGCTGCTCACCCGGATCCACCACTGCGTCGCCGACGGGACCGCCCTGGTCCGGGTCCTTCGCAGTCTGACCGCGTCGAGCGCCGAGGGGTCGCTGCGCCTGGCCGCAAGCGAGCGTGCGTCCGTGCCACGCCATGCGGGTTCAGGCCTCCCCGATCTCGACCTCGGCCGCGCCCTGCGTGGCCTGGTGGAAACCGCCGCCCGCGTCTACACGCTGGGGAGGCTGGCGGCGCTCTGGCCCGACCCCTCCACCCCTCTTCGGGGACAGCTCGCCGTCCGCAAGGGGGTCGCCTGGACCGAACCGCATCCGGTCGCCGACCTGCGGCTGGTGCGCCGCTGGACCGGCTGCACCGTCAACGATGTCCTGGTCGCCGCTGTGGCCGGGGCGCTGCGCAGCAACCTCCGGCGCAGGCGGGCGGCCCTGCCGCCCCGAATCCGTGCCCTCGTCCCGGTGGACCTCCGGCGCGACCCCGGCGACGACCGCCTGGGCAACCAGTTCGGGTTGGTGTTCCTCGACCTGCCGGTCGGGCTTGCCGAGCCCCGGGGCCGGTTGACCGCGGTGCACCGGCGCATGGAGGAGGCTCGGCGCTCGCTCCAACCCTCCGTGGCCCTGGAGGTCCTGGGCGTCGTCGGACTTGTCCCCCAACTGGTGCAACGTCAGGTGATCCGCTTCTTCGGCGCCAAGGCGACCGCGGTGGTGACCAACGTGCGGGGCCCCGCGGACTCCCTGTACCTGGCTGGCGAGAAGCTGCGTGACCTGCTCTTCTTCGTGCCCCAGTCGGCTGGCCTCGGCCTCGGCATCAGCATCATGAGCTACGCCGGCAACCTGCAGATCGGCGTGATCGCCGACTCCGGATTGGTGCCGGACCCGGGCACCATTGCCCGAGACCTGAACGCCGAGCTGCGCCGGCTCACCCATCTCGGCGGCGGGAGGGCGCGGACCTGAGGCGCGACCGCGCCGGGGGCTGACAGCCTGGCGTCTCGCGGTCCGCTCCGGACCGCGAGGCTCTCCTGCCGGCGCTGCCGCCGGAGGGAGTTCTCACCGCACCTTGGCGCCCCGCGAACGGCTTGCTCACGGGCACGGAGCGGGGCTCGTAGACTGCTCTCGATGCCGCCCACTGTGCGACAAGCCTCCTTCCGTCAGCGCGGCCACCGGCTCGCCTACAGCGACTATGGGGGGGAGGGGATTCCCCTGATCCTCATGCCCGGCCTGCTGCTGCCTCGGGAGATGCACCACCCCCTGGCGCGCGACCTCGCCGAGATGGGGCACCGGGTGGTGACCTTCGATCTCCTCGGCCACGGCCAGTCCGATCGGCCTCTGGACATGTCCCAGCACTCGGTCAGCCTCTACGCGGACGACTGCATCGCCCTCCTCGACCATCTCGAGGTGGGCCGCGCGGTCATCGGCGGGACCTCACTGGGCGGCAACGTCACCCTCGAGGTGGCGTCGCGGGCACCCCGGCGCGTGGCCGCCATGGTTGTCGAGATGCCGGTGCTGGACAGCGGCCTCATCTTCAGCGCTCTCACCTTCAGCCCGTTCCTGGTCGGGCTCACCATGGGCAACCGGATCTGGTCCCCGGTGGCCCGCGGCCTTCGCGGGATACCCCGCCGGCTGCTGCCCTTCTACGCCAACATCGCCCTCGACCTGATCCGCCAGGAGCCGCGGCCGAGCGCGGCGGTGATGCAGGGAGTGTTCTTTGGCAGGGTCGCCCCGCCTCGCAGTGAACGGCGGACCTTCACGGCGCCGGCCCTGGTCATCGGCCATCGGCGCGACCCGGTCCATGCCTTCTCGGATGCCGACATGCTGGCCCGGGAGCTCCCCAACGGCCGCCTCGTCCAGGCGAGCTCCATCTTCGAGCTGCGGTTCACCCCGAAGCGGCTGACGTTGAAGATCCACGACTTCCTGCTGGAGGTGGCGCCGCCGCGCCTCCGCGCGGTGCCGGCGACCGGGCGCCGCCAGTCAGCAGGCCGGCGCCGGGCTTCTGGTGGTCGCCCCGGGCAGCGATCGACTGCTCAGGCGATGTCCCGAAGCGGCTGACCGGCAGGTGACCCTGGAGCCGCCGCCGAGAGCCGAGACCGAGAACCGTCGCCGAGAGCCGAGACCTGATAGCCGCGCCGAGAGCTCCCGCGCCGCCATCGGCGGGCCTGCCACGCCGGTGAGGTCAGCCCGCCATACTCCTCACGAGGGCACCCTGGGAGGCCGCTGCCATGGCACACATCACCGTGAAGCGCGATATCGAGGCGCCGGTGGAGGCGGTGTTCGGCTACGTCGACGACCATCGCCACACCACCAAGTACATGCGGGGGCTGACCCTCTGGTCGCCCACCACCGACCTGGTCCACGGCAAGGGCGCGGAGTTCGAGGTGGTGATGAGGGCGGGGCCGGCGAACCTGCGCTCAGTCGTCCACATCAGCGGCTGGACTGAGAACCGCACGATAGCCTGGCGCTCGATTGACGGCTTCAAGCAGAGCGGGCGCTGGGGGTTCAGCCGTCGCGGCGACCAGACGGAGGTCACCCTGGACCTGGAATACGAGTTCGGAGGGGGGATCGCGGGGCGGATGCTCTCTCGGGTCGCCGAACCCGCCTTCCGCCACAACCTGGAGCAGTCCGTGGTGGCGCTCAAGCAGCTCACCGAGAGGCTCCGCCCGGCAGGCGCCCGGCGCGCCCCGGCGAAGCCGGCGGCACCGGTCACGGCGGGGGCGGCGGCCAAGCGCGCCCCGACCCGGCCGCGGAAGCCGTCGCCTTGAGGCCGGCAACCGACCCGGGGCCTGTCCGGACGCGGACGGGTGCGGCCCGTGGCGGTGGGCGACGTTCACATCCCCGCTCTGAAGGTCGTCTACCCGGTGACCCCAAACCTACCCCCGAGCCGGCGCACTGGCCGGTCCTGTCCCCGGTGTCCTGACCGGTCGAGGCGAGCTCGGGGCGACCGGGGAAGCCTGGGGGCGGCTGTCGCCGCCCGCCACAAGTTGCGGACGCTCATGTCCCAAACCCGGTGCGGGCCTGACCGGGCCCATGACTCAGATGCAGGCGGTCTGGAGCAGCCACCACGTCCTCGCCCCGGTGGCGCAGGGCTCGGTCGACCACACCCCCGCCATCTTTGCCATCGACCCGGCGGCGACGAGCGGTTCCTCCGGCTGACTGGAATATGCCGGCATCCCCCAGCAGGCTAGAGATCCTCGCGAGCGCGGTCCCCCAACTGCTGCCCTCCCGCCCGAGGGTGCTGCCGGTTACCGTGGCTGGCCATTCAGCCCTGGCCCGGTCAGCCTGTCGCTGGTCGCCGTCGATGAGGCGCCGACCGAGCCGTCCGCCGGCAGTGCCGTCGACCCTCTGGACCAGGCAGGGGCACTCCTCTACCCCGCGCCATCGATGGCGGTGGCAGGGTGGCCCCGGTGTGGCACGATCTCATCCGTGAGCAGCGCACCGGCCGCCGCGCAGCGCCTGCGCGACCTGGCGCGGCTGCGTCGCGTCCGCGATCGGATCGACCGGGAATACGCGCAGCCCCTGGACGTCGAGGGGCTCGCCTGCGGCGCTCACCTGTCGGCCGGGCACCTCAGCCGCGAGTTCCGGCTCGCCTACGGCGAGTCCCCGTACAGCTACCTGATGACGCGACGCGTCGAGCGGGCGATGGCGCTGCTGCGACGTGGTGACCTCAGCGTGACCGAGGTCTGCTTCGAGGTGGGCTGCTCGTCGCTGGGCACCTTCAGCACTCGCTTCGCCGAACTGGTCGGCATGCCGCCCAGCGCCTACCGGCGCGAGGCGGCCCGGGCGACCGCGGGGATGCCGCCCTGCGTGGCCAAGCAGGTGACCAGGCCGATCAGGAATCGAGAAGCGCCGGCCGCCCAGCCCGAGGTAGCCTGACCGCCATGGACATCACCATCCACGCGAGCTTCCTCCCCCACGACGATCCGGACGCCTCCCTGGCCTTCTATCGCGACGCCCTCGGCTTCGAGGTCCGCAGCGATGTCGGGCGCGGCAGGATGCGCTGGATCACGGTCGGCCCGCCCGACCAACCCAGCACCTCGATCCTCCTGGCGCCGGCGGCCGCCGACCCCGGCATCACCGATGACGAGCGCCGCACCATCGCCGAGATGATGGCGAAGGGCACGTACGGCTGGATCCTCCTGGCCACCAGGGACCTCGACGGCACCTTCGAGCGGGTCGAAGGAAGCGGCGCCGAGGTCGTTCAGGAGCCGACCCTGCAGCCCTACGGGATCCGCGACTGTGCATTCCGCGATCCCGCCGGCAACCTGGTCCGCATCCAGGAGCTGCACTGATCCGGTGGTGCGGCCGCGGCCGCTGACTGGGGGCCTCCACACCGCGCTGCGGCCGTGAGGCGACCGAAGTGAGCAGTTTTCGAGAAGCGGGACTGGCGAGCCGGACCTAGCATGACTGGCATGTGCATCCCATTCCTCCGACCTGCCTCCTCCTTGACATCTCGGGCGGCGCCGAGCTGCAAACTCGACACCGCCGGCCCCGGCCCTGCCACGACGCCGGATTCAGCGAGATGCGCTGGAGCGCCGTCGGCTCCGCTCACCAGGCGTGCAGCTCCATCGTCGTGGAGCCACCGTCCGTCCCGTTGACCACCGGAGCCGAGCGTCGCCAGCTCACCGGAGTTGGCGCCGGTGGCGGCGAGCACCAGCCGGTTCCACAGGCATGATCCTGGATCCCTTGGATCCGGAAACGCCCCAACCAGGAGATCTGGACATGGCACTGCCACAGCTCATCGTCTACCCGACCAAGGACCTGGAGAGGGCGAAGCAGCTCTTCACGGCGCTGCTCGGCGCGGAGCCGTATGCTGACACGCCCTACTACGTCGGATATCGCACCGACGGCCGTGAAGTCGGTCTCGATCCGCACGGCGCGAGCAACGGTCCGATCGATTACTGGGACACTGAGGACATCGCAGCCAAGGTTGTGGAGCTGACCGGTGCGGGCTGGCAGGTCACCAGCGATCCGAGGGATGTCGGTGGGGGCCTGCTGGTGGCGCAGCTCAGCGACGGCGACGGCAGCACCGTCGGTCTGAGGCAGAGCCCAGGGTAGAGTACGGTCGCACCGAGGAGCTCGGGCAGCGCGGCGGGGCTGAAGCAAGAGGTGGCGCCCGAGTGAGGCGGATCCTCTCTCCCTATCACCCCGCGCTGACCCACCCAGTGCTGCGCCGGGTGCTCGCCGGCGTGGCGCTGTCCGCCCTCGGCGATGGCATGTCGGCGGTCGCGATCGCGTGGCTGGCGCTGCGGCTGTCCCATTCGGCGGTCCTGGTGGGCGCGTCGCTCGCGGCGTACTCACTGCCGGGGGCGTTGGGGGCGGCGGTGCTGGGCCGCTGGATGCGCGGACGGAGCGGGGCACGATTGGCGCTGGCGAACGCCGTAGTTAGGGCAACAGCGCTCGGCCTGGCCGCCGCCCTCGCTCTGGCCGGGCTGCTGCATCCCTGGTGGTACGTGTGCCTGCTGGGCATCTCGTCGCTGCTCAGCGCATGGGGGCTGGCCGGCAGGTACACCCTGATCGCGGACGCGCTCCCGCCCGCCGACCGAATCGCCGGCAACACCGTGTTCGGCGTGCTCGACCAGGCGAGCCTGATGATCGGGCCGGCGCTGGCCGGGGTGGTGTCCGTGCTGGCCGGCCCGGCGGTGGCCATCGCCGCGGACGCGGGCAGCTGGGCAGTGCTGGCGATCAGCTACGCGCGGGTGATCCCGCTGGTGGCGGCGTCCCGGCCGCCATCGCCATCGGCTCTGCCGACGTCGCCATCCGCGTCCGCACCCGGCGGTGCCTGGTCCGTCATCCGGGCGGACCGCACGCTGCTCGGGCTGATCCTGCTGTCCTTCGTCTTCTACCTGCTGTACGGACCGGTTGAGGTGGCGCTGCCCTTCCACGTGGCGGTGGACCTCCACGGCTCAGCGTCCTTGCTCGGCACCTTCTGGGCCGTCTTCGGAGTGGGCGCGGTGACCGGCGAGCTGGCCGTGCCCTTCGTGCGCCGGCGCTGGCCGGTGTGGCCGACCATGACCGCGATCGTCCTCGGCTGGGGTCTGGCGCTGGTGCCCTTGGGTCTCCCCGCGCCGCTGTGGGTGGCCCTCCCTGCGTTCTGCGCCGGAGCGGTGATCTGGGGCCCCTGGACGTCGCTGTCGATGGCGATCTTCCAGGATGCAAGCCCGCCGTCGGCCCTGGCACCGCTGCTCGCCGCCCGCGGGTCGCTGCTGATCATCGCCTCGCCGCTGGGGACGGCCCTCGGCGGTCCGCTGGTCGCGGCGCTGGGCGCGCGCGGGACCCTGCTCGCGTCGGCCTTGGTCACCATCGTGCTCGGCGGTGCCGCGGTTTTTCTCGACCCGTCCAGGCAGCCCATGGTGCTCGAGCCCGGGCGGCTCGGCTGAGACGCGAGACATGAGCGCTCCCGACCCAGGGGGGCATCTCCTCATCGAGGTGCTCTCACCGCGCCTGGGCTCGACATTCATGAGCGACGTCATCCACGGGATCTGCGCCGTCGCCGAGGCCGCGGGTGCCAGGACCATCGCCATCCAGACCCTGGACCTCAGCGTCGGCAGCGTCCACGTCGAGAGCTTGCCGGAGTTCCATCGCCGGATCGCCTGGCACCGGGTGGCGGGATTCATCGTCCTGCACAGGGCCGTGGACGCCGGCTACCTGAAGGCCCTGCAGGAGACCGGCAAGGCCGTCGTCGGACTGACCGAGCACGTTCGTGGCTCGGGAGTCCTGTGGCTGCACCGCAGCCTCGGCAGTGAGGGATGTCACCGAGCCGGCGACGGCTCCCCGCGCGACCTGGCAACGGCTCCGGATTCGCAGACCGGGCTCCCTCTGACCCGGCTCAGCCCTCCGGTCCCGCTGGCGCTGGCCTGGCCGGCCGGCCGCGCCGGGGGATCGGGCCGGCCTGGCTGGGCAGGCGGCCCGCCGACGCCAGGGCCCGGCGGAGCAGGAACTCGATCTGCGCGTTGCTGCTGCGCAGCTCGTCAGTGGCCCAGCGGGCCAGGGCGTCATGGACCGCCGGGTCGAGCCTGAGCAGGATGCTCTTGCGTTCCGCCACCTGATGAGCGCCGCACCCCTACTGGTACAGGGAACCGGTGTTGACGACGGGCTGGGTGTTCTGCTCGCTGCAGAGCACGACCATGAGGTTGGAGACCATCGCCGCCTTGCGCTCGGTGTCGAGCTCCACGATCTCCTTCTCCTCGAGGCGGGAGAGGGCCAGCTCCACCATCCCCACGGCGCCGTCGACGATCCGCTGCCGGGCGGCCACCACCGCCTCGGCCTGCTGGCGGCGCAGCATCACCTGGGCGATCTCGGGAGCAAAGGCCAGCCGGGTCAGCCGGGACTCGATGACCTTGACCCCGGCGGGTGCCACTCGAGCGGCGATCTCGGAGGTCAGCTGGGAGGTGATCTCCTCGGCGTTCTGCCGGAGCGAGAGGACGCCGTCGCCCCGCGCGTCATAGGGGTGGCTGCTGGCCACGTGCCGGACCGCGGTCTCGGTCTGGATGTCGACGAAGCGGACGAAGTCGTCGACGTCGTACAGCGCCTGGGCGGTGTCCTCCACCTGCCAGACCACCACCGCGGCGATCTCGATCGGGTTGCCGTCCAGGTCGTTGACCTTGGCCACCTGGGTCTCGTGGTTGCGGATCCGGGTCGAGACCTTGCGCCGCTCGGTGAAGGGGTTGACCCAGCACAGCCCGGGATGGCGGATGGTTCCCGAGTACCGGCCGAAGAGCTGGACCACCCGTGCCTCCCCGGGCACTACCGGGGTCAGCCCTCGGAAGGCGATCGAGCCCAGCACGATGACGAGCGCCCCGACGCCGATCATCACCCCACCCGGCAGGGACCCGCCGGCGCGGTTGGCGACCACGCTGCCGCCGATCAGCAGGCCGATGTCGAGCAGCATGGCCACGATCCAGAGAACCAGCGCGGCGATGCCCGGGGCGGCCTTCCGGGCCCGCTCGCTCATCCGCGGCCGCGCGCCCGGCGGCCCCGGGATGGCGTTTGTCAGCTCGGTCATATTGGCTCCTCCTTGCCTGGACCTCCCAGGCCTGGTCTGATACTATCATACTGATATCAGTTTTAGCCAGGGGCGCCCACGGGGCCTGCCGCGTGGGGTTGCTGGTGAAGGAGGTGGCCCGTGGTCGACCGGCTTCTGGAGGTGGACCGGCTCGCCAAGCGCTACGGAGCCGTGGCCGCGCTGGACGAGCTGAGCTTCGAGGTGGGTCCCGGCGAGATCTTCGGCTTCGTCGGCCCCAACGGGGCCGGCAAGACCACGACGATGCGGATCATCCTCGGGGTGCTGGCCGCCGATTCCGGCGGGGTTCGCTGGGCCGGCGAGCCGATCACCTTCGCCGACCGGCGGCGGATCGGCTACATGCCGGAGGAGCGCGGCCTCTACCCCAGCATGGGGGTGACCGAACAGCTGGTCTTCCTGGGCGAGCTGCATGGGATGACGCGGGACGGTGCCCGGGCCGCCGCCGCGGCCTGGCTGGAGCGGCTTGGCGTCGCCGGCCGCGGCGCCGAGCAGCTGCAGCGGCTCAGCCACGGCAACCAGCAGCGGGTCCAGCTGGTGGCGGCGCTGCTCCACTCGCCGGAGGCGCTCGTCCTCGACGAGCCATTCGCCGGCCTCGACCCGGTGGCCGTCGATGCCATGAGCGAGGTGCTCCGAGATCGTGCTTCCAGCGGGATGACGGTGCTCTTCTCCAGCCACCAGTTGGAGCTGGTCGAGCAGCTCTGCGACCGGGTCGGCATCATCCGCGCCGGCCGCATGGTCGCCTGCGGAACGGTGGACGACCTCCGCCACAGTGGTCCCGAGCGGCTCTGGGTTGACGTGCCCTCCGCTCCCGACGGGTGGGGAGCAGAGCTTCCCGGTGCGGGGCTGGTGCGCGCCGAGGGCTCGCGCCGGCTCTTCGAGCTCAGCCCCGGCATCGATGACCAGGGGCTGCTGCGGGCTGCCTTGAAGACCGGCCCGGTGCGCGAGTTCCGGAAGGACGTGCCGAGCCTCGCCGAGCTGTTCCGCCAGGCGATGAACGAGGAGGCCGTGGCATGAACCGGGAGCCCTCTGCACGCGGCGGGCTTGGCAGCGTCCGCGCTGTATACCTGGTGGCCCGCCGGGAGTTCGTCACCCGGGTTCGCGGCAAGGTCTTCGTGATCGGCACCGCGCTCACGGTCGGCCTTCTGGCGGTTTACGCCATCCTCCAGATCACCGTCTTCGACAAGCTCAACACCACCACCACCTATCACCTGGCCTTCACGGCCCAGGCGGAGCGTCTTATCGCGCCGCTGGAGGCGTCGGGACCGAGTCTGGGCTTCCGCGTTCAGGCCACCCAGGTCAGCAACCAGGCCGCCGCGGAGCCGGAGGTGCGGGGCGGAGCCTACGACGCCCTGGTCACCGGCGACCCCACATCGCCGCTGGTGGTGGTGAAGACCCAGATCGACTCGACCTTGAGAGCTGCTCTCGACGGCGTCGTCCGCCAGGAGGCGCTCGATGCCCAGCTCCGGGCCGCGGGCCTGAACCCCGCCGCCGTGGAGGCGCAGGTGCGCGGCGCGTCGATACACCTCGACACCCTGCAGCCATTCAACGCCAAGAACCTCCAGCAGCCGATCATCGGCATGATCATCGCTTTCTGCCTCTACCTCTTCATCAGCCTCTACGGCACCATCATCGCCCAGGGGGTGGTGGCCGAGAAGGCCAGCCGGGTCGTCGAGCTGCTGCTGGCGGCGGTCAGGTCGGGGCAGCTGCTCTTTGGCAAGGTGCTCGGCATCGGTCTCGTCGGGGTGCTCCAACTGGCCATCATCGGCGGGGCGGGGCTGGCCCTCACCGTGCCCACCCACATCCTCAGCCTTCCCGGTGCGGCGCTGGGAACGGTGCTGCTCGGGCTGCTCTGGTTCGCGCTCGGCTTCGTCCTCTATTCACTCATGCTGGCCAGCACCGCATCGTTGGTGTCGCGGGTCGAGGAGGTCGGCCCCGCATCGCTCCCGGTCACCATGGTCATGGTCCTCGCGTGGCTGCTCGCGTATGTCGTCTTCATCCCCGACATCACCGCCGCCTCGGGCGGGCCCACCCCAGCCCCGGGCATCGAGAACCTGAGCACGATCGCCTCCCTGATCCCGGTCTTCAGCCCGGTGCTGATGCCCATCCGTCTCGCCTACGGCGATGCCCCGCTCTGGCAATCGGCGCTCGCCGTATTGCTCACGCTGTCCAGCATCGCCGGGGTCACCTGGGCCGGCGCCCGCGTCTACGCCAACTCGGTGCTGCGCTTCGGAGCGCGGATCAAGCTATCCCAGGCGCTGCGGCGGGTGGCCTGAGCCGCGGGTCCCCGCTATCCTCGCCGTCCCGTCACCCAGGCAACCGCGATCCAGCCGGCCAGCGTCCAGGCACCGAGCACCAGGTACGAGGTGGCCACGCCGGAGACCAGTCCGGTGGTCAGGCTCGCCCTGATGACCACCGCCATGTGATAGAGGGGCAGCCCCTCGTGGATGTCGGCCAGCCAGGTCGGGAACTGCGAGAGTGGGAAGGCGATGGGGGAGAAGAGCAGGACGACGAAGACCAGGATGTTGGTGATCAGGTTGATCACCACCGGGTTGGCGACCAGATGGGCGAGTGCCGTCCCGACCGACGCGGCCATCAGGGCGGTGAGCAGGAAGGCCGGCACCACCATGGGGGAGACCGAGAGGGGGACCCCGTAGCGCCAGGTGGCGAGCACCAGGGTCACCACGATCCCGGGCAGGGCGATCAGGGTGGTGATGGTGAGCGATGAGGCCACCTGGGCGGCGCGCGACACCGGCAGCGACCAGATGAAGTCGAAGGTGCCGGCGGTTCGCTGCGAGGAGATCAGGCTGGGCACCAGGATCAAGCCGAGCGGGAGCAGGGCGAGCGCTGGCGCACCGCTCACTATGTAGAGGAGCCCGGTCCGGGGGAGGTGGGGGACGTAGAGGCCGTAGATGATGGCCATGGCCGCGCCCATCAGGATCTGCAGCGCAACGACCATGGGAAGCCACTGGCGGTAGCTGGACAGGTCGAACCGGAGCATGAGCCCGTAGGAGCGCAGCCACCCGAGCGGGCCGCCGCGCACGGGAAGCGAGAGCCGCGGCGGAGGCGCGGTCACGACCGCTTGAACGTTCATCTAGCCGCGCCTCATCACCGCCACCGCGGCGAGCAGCAAACCGGCGCATGTCCAGCCGGCCAGGAGTGCGTACGCGCCCGGAACCGAGTCGGGAGTGGCGACCCCCAGCGCGGACCTCATGATGGTGCCCATCGAACCGAAGGGGAGGCCCCGGTTCAGGCTTGCCAGCCAGTCAGGAAGCTGGCCGGCGGGCATGGCGATCGGGGAGAAGCCGATGGCCACGAAGTTGAGCACCTGGGCGAGCACGTTGCTCACCATCGGCACCGCGACGGCATGGCCCATGGCGAACCCGATGGCCGACGAGGTCAGGCAGACCAGCAGGGTGGCCGGGATCACCGCGGCCGAGACGTGCAGGCTGACCCCGAATCGGAGCCAGCCGGCGATCAGGCTGGCGACCATCCCGGGGACGCCGACCAGCAGGTTCATGGCGTACCAGGAGACGAAACCGGCCGAGCGGGGCACCGGCTCCGACTGCAGGAACTCGTAGGTGTGGGCCAGCTTCTGCATGCCGACCACCTGGGGCAGGAAGACCAGCCCGACGATGTACAGGGTGATGACGGGCACGCCGGTGGCGCAGTAGACGACCGAGGTGGCCGGAACCCGGCTGGTGAAGAACAGTCCGAAGCCGAGCACGAACCCCACGCCGGCCAGAACCTCGACGGCGGCGAGCATGGGGATGAAAAGTCGCAGCGAGGCGAGCTGCCAGCGTGCCATGACCGCGCAGGAGCGCAGCCACTCGACCGGGCCCGACCGGAGCCGGGGGGTCGCGGCGGGGAGGGCGACCGTGGCCACCGATCAGCTCCCGCCGTTCTCGCCGTCGAGGGAGGCCCGCCCGGTCAGCTTGATGTAGGCATCCTCGAGCGTGGTGGCTCCGAGGCCGTACTCCTCGGCGGTGCCGGCGTCGACCAGGTTGCGCGCCCAGGCGATGGCGACGGCCGCGTCCGCCTCGGGAATCACGGCCACCAGGTTGTTGCCGGTCCGGCTGCTCCTGATCACCAGACCGGGCATCTCCGGGTCGGGAGCGTCGGGGCGCAGCATGAGGTGGAGCCGGAGCTGGTCGCGGCTCTCGACCTTGAAGGACGAGGGGGTGCCCTCGGCGAGCAGCCGGCCGTGGTCGATGATGGCCAGGCGGTCGACCGCCTTCTCGGCCTCGAGGACGTTGTGGGTCACCAGCACCACCCCGCAACCGCGCTCGCCCAGGCGCCGTATCTCGTTCCAGAGGAGCCGGCGGCGGAGCGGGTCGACATCGTTGGTCGGCTCGTCGAGGATGACCACCGCTCCCGGAGAGACGGTCACCATCGCGAACCCGACCAGCCGGCGCACGCCTCCGGACAGCCTGGTGCCCAGGGAACGCCGCCAGGAATCCAGCTGGAGCGCCTCGATCAGCTCGCCAGTTCGGCGGCGCACGGTGGCGGCCTCTCCTCCCCGGATGAGGCCGGTGAGCTCAATGGCCTCGTCGGCGTGGAGGGCGTCGATCGGCAGCGGGGCCTGGGGCAGGTAGGAACAGAGCTGGCGCGCGACGCTGGGGTGGGCCACCAGGTCGTGGGGGCCGAGATGGATGGTCCCCGAGGTCGGCTTGAGCAGGCCGATCACCTGCTTGACGAGCGTGGTCTTGCCGGCGCCGTTGGGGCCGAGGAGCCCATAGACCTCACCGGGGGCGACCTCCAGGGTGATGCCGTCGTTGGCGACCACACCGCCCCGCTTGTAGGTCTTGCGGAGGTCGGTGACGCAGAGCCTCAGGCCGCTGCCGGTCCAGGTGGCGGTCACGGGCGTCCCGACCTCCTCCGCCGCCTGCTTCGGCAGAGCGACCCCGGCGGCGGGTCCGTTCACCGACGTCATTGGCATTCTCCCGTTCAGCGCCCCGCCTGGCGGCATGGCTCAGTCCTGCAAAGTATCTTAGTTACTAAGTGAGTGTGATCCTAAGCTAACGGTGAGCCGCCTGTCAAGCGGCGGCCGCTGGGCGGCCCAGCCAGCGGGGCAGCAAGGCGCCGACCAGTATGCCGGGGGAGCGTGGCAGCCGGCGCAGCTGCGGGCCAGGGAAGCCGGCCGAAGATCGGGTGTCCCCGAACGCCAGTGTGACGAGATCTTCGCGAGCCCGACACCTGGCGAGAATCGCGTCATCCGCGCCAGCATGATGAGCCTGGGAAACCGCTTTCGCCGGGAGACCACAGGTTGGCTCGGCGCAGGAGGTTGGCGGTGAGCTCGAGTGTTCCCGCGCCGGGAAGGCGCCGCACCGACGCGGGCAGCGAATGGCGGCGTCACCCGGTTCTCAGCCTGGCCGTGCGCGCGGCCGTCTACAGCCTGCCGGTGGCCGCCGGGCTCACCGTCTCGCTGGTCCTGAGCCGGAGCCTTGGCCATCCGATTGGCCTGATGCCCACCCTGGCCTGGTTCGCCGCCGTGGTGGTGGCCACCCTCCTGACCGTGATCTCAGTGGAGCGGCTGGTGCGCCGTCTGCTGCCCCTCGCCACCCTCCTGAACCTGTCCCTGCTCTTTCCCGATCAGGCGCCGCGCCGCTTCGCGGTCGCCCGGCGCCGGGGCAATCCGGGCGACCTGGAACGGGCCCTCCAGGTGGTCAGGGCAGCCGGCACGCGGACTCCCGATGCCGGCTACATGCAGGCCATCCTGGAACTGATCGAGGCTCTCAACACCCACGACAAGCGCACGCGCGGCCACTCGCAGCGGGTCCGGGTGTTCACCGACCTGATCGCCGAGGAGATGCGCCTGCCGGCCGTGGACCGCGCCCGCCTCCGCTGGGCCTCGATGCTCCATGACATCGGCAAGCTGATGGTCCCCGCCGAGGTTCTCAACAAGCCCGGGGCCCTGCGGCCGGAGGACTGGGAGCTCATCCACCGGCACCCGGCGGAGGGCGGGCGGCTGATCGAGCCGATCAAGCCATGGCTCGGCCGGTGGGCGGGGACGGTGGAGCATCATCACGAGCGGTGGGACGGCGGGGGCTATCCGCTGGGACTGTCGGGAGAGCGGATCTGTCTCGGAGCGCGCATCGTCGCCGTGGCCGATGCGTTCGAGACGATGACCACCGCCCGGCCGTACTCCCGTCCCATCAAAGTCACGGCGGCCCGAGCCGAGCTCGTCCGCTGCGCCGGGAAGCAGTTCGACCCCGTGGTGGTGCGGGCGTTCCTCAACATCTCGATCGGACGCTGCTGGCGGGAGGTGGGGGTCGCCTCCCTGCTGGCCCAGGTCCCCGCCGCCGCCTCGGTGGGCAACCTCCTCTCCCAGCTCGGGGCCCTGGCACCCGCCGTAGCCACCGGCGTTGCGGCGGTACCGCTGATGCTCGGGCCGCTGGCTCCGCCCGGTCAGGTGGCGGGGCCGGCCGACCCGCCGCCTGTCTCCGCTGCGCTCCAGGGCGATCCCCCCACCATCCCGGCGGCCCCAACCGCGGACCCGGCGAGACCAGGGGGCCGGGCGACGCCCACACCGACTCCAACGTCGTCGGGGAGCAGCGCGACGCCGACCCCGACGACGGCCTCGTCAGGGGGCCCGGGGGCCACGTCGTCTCCAACTCCGGCTGGGGCCGGCGGCGGACCGACGTGCCCGGCGCAAACGCCCGCGTCGGCGGGAAACGGCAAGTCCTCCCAGAGCCATGGAGCGTCGGGAAGCCAGGCGGGGTGCCCTGCGACCCCGGCGGCCAGCCCGACCGCGAAACCAAAGGGTCGCCAGGCGGGGACGCCGACCCCCAGCCCGACCGCCGGGGTTCCCAGCCCGACGGCAACGCCCCACGGTCACTCCTCAGCCTCACCGCCCGGGAAGAAGAAAGGACAGTGAGCGTCCCGGATACCAGAGGCCCGGCCTGAACCCTAGGACGGCGTCAATGCAGGGACGGCGCCTCGCGCGGTGGGCCGGTGGGGTGGAGAGGTGCCCCTGACCGGTGGTCCGTCAAGATCCTCGGCACCCGGTAGGCGCTGACCGGAGCGTGCCGGCCCTTGACGGGGCGCGGTGGGAGCGCCTCCATCCCTGGGACCGGCCGCTGCAACCCCGCCACGGTGGGCCCGCTGAGCACCGACTCTCCACCTTCCGCCCACTGCTGGATGCGCTGGGCCAGGTTCACCGCGTCCCCGACCAGGGTGTACTCGAGACGTTCGTCGGAGCCGAGCAGCGCGGCGGCCACCTCACCGGTCGAGATGCCGATGCCGATATGGAACGGAGGAAGCCCGCGGGCCTCCCACTCCAGGTTGAGCCCCAGCTGAGCCGCGTGCATGGCGACAGCTCCGCTCACCGCCCGATCAGCATGGTCGGCCTGGGGGATGGGGGCCCCGAAAACCGCCATGACCGCGTCACCGACGAACTGCATGACGGTGCCGCCCTCCCCCAGGATGGCCCGGTTCATCGCGGCCCGGTGCTCGTTGAGCTGCCCGGCGAGCACGGTGGGGTCAGCCTCCTCGGCGATGGTCGAATAGCCTCGGATGTCCGACATCAGCACGGTCACCGTCATCCGCTCAGTGCGGCCGGTCTCGCGACCCTCGCGGCGCACCTTCTCGGCGATGCCGCCGGGGAGGAGACGGCTCAGAGTGTCGCCCTGCTCCTCACGTTCGACGATCGCCCGGTGGAGCATCTTCAACTTCTCCAGGGCGCCGCCGGCACCTGAGCTGGCGCCGCGGGCGAGACTGAGGAAGAGCTGCTCGATCTCGTCGTCCACCGCGGCCGGGGTGGTGTGCAGCGCGGCGGCGATGGCCTTGACCGGTTTTCCCTCGGCGACCTGGCGGAGCAGGGCCTCCTCGCGCTCGGAGAGGCCGGTGCTGTCCGTCACCGGCCGCATCATCAGCTCGACGATCCTGGGATCGAGCATCGAGCCTCCCGTCGAGACGGTGCGGATGGCCCGGACCAATTGGTCGCCGTCGCCCACCCGGTCCTTGAGCAGGTAGGCGCAGCCGTCGGCCTGCTCGCGGAGCAGATCGATGGCGTACTCGGGCTCCTCGAACTGGGAAAGGACCACGACCCCGGTGCCGGGGTGACGCTTGCGCACCTCGCGGGCTCCGCGGATCCCCTCGTCCGTGAAGCTCGGGGGCATCCGGATGTCGGTGACCACCACCTGGGGAGCGGTCCTGGCGGCGACCTCGATCAGGCTGTCGTAGTCGGTGGCCACGGCGACAACCTCGATGCCGTCGTCCGCGCTCAGCAGCATCCTCACCCCCTCCCGGACGATCAGGTTGTCGTCCGCCAGGACGACGCTGATGCGCAAGGAGGGCATGAGCAGATTGTGAGTGGCGGGCGAGGTCCGCCGATCAAGGTGGCTGGCACCCCCATACCGGGAGGTGAGCACCCGGAAGCCGGGCTGGGAGGCCCCATGGGGATGGGGCCGCTTGCACCATGGACCTGGAGCCAGATGGCCCTTATCGTGGCCGCCATGAACCCACGCATCGAAGCGTCTGTCACCTCCATCTCCTGGATCCCGTCGGAGGCCGTCCCGGGGCTGCAGCGGCTTCCCTGGGCCACCGGGATGGCCCACTACGACCCAGCCCCACCCGATGTGGTCGACGACCTGGAGGCACTCCGAGTCACCGACCGATTGCGGTTCGCCAACCGCCTCGCCGCCTGGGTCGAGGTGGAGGGCGGAGCCATCGCCGCACACGGCTACGGTGAGAGCGGGGGGATGGTCGGCTCCACCACCATGCGCCTCGGGCCGGCATCGATGACCTTCGCCGCCGTGGCCCTGCCCGACCGGCGAGCCGATCCGGTCGTCGGTGACGGCTGGGTACGGTTCGAGCAGACTGCCGGGGGGCGCACCGGGGTACCGATGCCCCGGCGGGTCAAGCACCCGCCCTACGTCAGGGTCTCGGCGCCTCTGGCCTGGACCACCCTGCGACTCACCATCCACCACGACGGGACGGTCGAGCACGAGCTGGCCGGCGCCAGCTCCTTCCCCCGGCACTGGGTCTACGACTCCAGGGGCCGGCTGGTGGCCAAGAGTGGCCTCACCGACTTCAAGGAGTGGTACGCGCGGGCATTCGGCCGGCACTCGCCGTGGGGCGGTGAGGATTCGCCGGCCCTGGTCACCGAGGTCGAGACGGCCCTGGAGCGGGAGCTCTCCGGGCACATCATGCGGGGGGGAGCCAAGCCGTCGATCCGCCGGCTCAAGAAGGGCCAGGCGCTGGTCGAGGCGGGTGAGCCCGGCACCGAGCTCTTCCTCCTCCTCGACGGCGTGCTCTCCGTCGACGTCGGTGGCGAGGTGATCGCCAACGTCGGTCCGGGGGCGGTGCTCGGCGAGCGGGCGCTGCTCGAGGCGGGGACGCGGACGGCGACCCTCCGCGCCGTGACGCCCTGCCGCATCGCCGCGGTGGACGGCGACCAAATCGCTCCCGAGTTCCTCCGGGAGCTCGCCGCCGTTCATCGTCGCGAGGAGATCGCCCGGTGACGCCGGTATGACGGCACCGGCCCTGACCGCGGGCGGGCGGTTGGGCAGCCGCCTCCTCGCCTACCTGGCGGCTGGCCTCGCTGCCGCCGGTGGGCTGACCACCCTCGCCCTGGTGATCGTCAACCGCTCGACGATCCAGAACCTGGCGGCCGCCGATCCCATATCCATCGTCATGCCGCTGACCTTCGCGGCGGTGGGCGGCCTGGTGGCGGCTCGCCATCCGGGCAACGCGACGGGCTGGCTGATGCTGTTCATCGCCGTGGACATGGGGCTGATCGGCGTCGGGGACCAGTACGCCCGTCTCGCCCTGATCACCGCGCCGGGATCCCTCCCCGGAGCGGGCTGGGCGCTCCTCTTCAGCAGCCAGCTGGCGGTGCCGTGGGTCTACCCGAGCGGCGCGGCGGCGCTCCTGCTGATGGTGCTGCCGGATGGGCGCCTCGCCTCCCGGCGCTGGCGACCTGCCGTGGTGGTGGCGGTGGCCTCCACCGCGCTCACCAGCCTTCCCTTCGGGGCCCTGGGCTCCAACCCTCTGACCGTCAGCGGCACCACGACCCCAGGGGTGCCCAACCCGGTCGCCGTGCCCGGGCTCAATGGCTGGGCCTCGGGAGCCGTCAGTGCCATCCCCTGGCTGGTGGGCCTGGCGGTGATCGTCGCCGCGGCGGCGGCTCCCCTCATCCGCCTGCGCCGGGCGGGGGGTGACGAGCGCCAGCAGCTCAAGTGGATCGCCTACGCCGTCCTGCTCAGCGCCCTGGTCAGCACGGCCTTCGAGCTCTCCGACCTCAGCGGCGGCGAGCTCCAGTCAGACCTGTTCACCCTCTCCATCGCCCTCGGCTTCGGCCTGGCGTTCCCGGTGTCGATCGGCTTCGCCATCCTCAGGTACCGGCTCTACGACATCGACATCGTGATCAGCCGGACCCTGGTGTACGGCTCGCTGGCGGTCTTCATCACCGGCATCTACGTGGGGATCGCGGTGGGGATCGGCGAGCTGGTGGGCAGCGGCGGCCGGCCCAACCTGGGGCTTTCGATCCTGGCCACGGCGATCGTGGCGGTCGGATTCCAACCGCTGCGTGAACGGCTCCAGCGGGTGGTCAACCGGCTGGTGTACGGGAGGCGAGCCACCCCCTACGAGGTGCTCAGCCAGTTCTCCGCCCGGGCCGCCGAGAGCTACGCCGGCGAGGAGGTGCTGCCTCGGATGGCCGCGGTGCTCCGTGAGGGTACCGGGGCCGAGGGTGCCACGGTCTGGCTGAAGAGCGGCGACCAGCTGCGGCCGGCAGCGAGCAGTCCGGCCGGCCTGGTGGGCTTCGAACCCCGGACCATGCTGGGCGGAGAGCTTCCCGAGCTGCCCGGGGTGAGCCGCGTCGTCGCCGTGCGCCACCAGGGTGAGCTCCTGGGCGCGCTCACCATCATCAAGCGGCGCGGCGAGTCCCTGACCCCGCTGGAGGAGAAGCTGCTCTCAGACCTGGCCCACCAGGCCGGTCTGGTGCTCAGGAACGTCGGCCTCACCGCCGATCTCCGGGCCCGGCTGGAGGAGCTTCGCCAGTCCCGGCAGCGGCTGGTGTCGGCCCAGGACGAAGAGCGGCGGCGGCTGGAGCGCAACCTCCATGACGGTGCTCAGCAGCACCTGGTGGCCCTCAAGGTGAAGCTGGGCCTGGCCGAGATGCTGCTGGCCCGGGACCTGGACAAGGCCAGGTCCGCCCTGGCCCAGTTGAAGCAGGACGCCGACGAGGCCCTGGAGACGCTGCGCGACCTGGCGAGAGGGATCTACCCACCGCTGCTCGCTGACAAGGGACTGGTGCCTGCCTTGGAGTCACAGGCTCGCAAGGCCAGCCTTCCCGTCCTGTTGGTTGGGGACGGAATTGGCAGATACCCGCAGGAGGTGGAGGCGACGGTGTACTTCTGCGTCCTCGAGGCCCTCCAGAACGTCCAGAAGTACGCGAGGGCGTCGGGGGTGACGGTGCGTCTCGATGAGGGCCATGGGGTGCTTCGCTTCGCGGTCACGGATGACGGTGCCGGCTTCGACCCGGCGACGGTGAGCCGCGGCGCCGGGCTCACCAACATGAGGGACCGCCTCGACGCCCTGGGCGGGTCCGTGCAGTTCCGATCCCAGCCAGGGGGCGGCACCATCGTCGCCGGCGAGGTCGCCGTCAACTCCGATGCTGTGGAGATCGACGGCCTGCCCCGGCCGGGCGCCGCGCGTGCCGCGCTGGCTTCCGCCTGAGCACCACGTCAGCGCCCCGACGCCGGCCCCACCTCAGCCAGGTAGGTGAGCGCCGCCTTCACCCGGCGATGGACATCCGCCTCCTCCGAGAGGCCGAGCTTGGAGAAGATGGCATTGATGTGCTTCTCCACGGCGCGCTCGGTGAGGAAGAGGGCGCTCGCGATGGCGGCGTTGTTGCGTCCCTCGGCGATGAGCTGGAGCACCTCCCTCTCGCGCGGGGTGAGCTCGTCGAGCGGAGATTGGCGCGCCCTGGCTCGTGCCGCCACCAGCAGCTCGACCACCGAGGGGTCGATCACCGAACCGCCGGCGGCGACCTCGCGGATCGCGGTGACCAGCTGGGAGACATCGGAGACCCGCTCCTTGAGCAGGTAGGCGCGCCCGGACGCGCCGCGCTCCAGGAGCGCCAGGGCGTACTCCGGCTCGGCAAATTGACTCAGGACCACCACCCCGGTGCCTGGTGCGGTGTCCCGAAGCCGGTCGGCCACCACCAGTCCTTCGTCGCGATGGCTCGGCGGCATCCGGATGTCGGTGAGCACCACGTCGGGATGGTGCTCGGCGACCGCCTGCTCCAGGGAGGGGAGATCGGCGCAGGCGGCGAGCAGCTCGATGCCCTCCTGGGCTTCGATGAGCTGGCGCACCCCCTCGCGGACCAGATAGTTGTCCTCGGCCAGGACCACCCCGATCGGCATCGACCCCAGTATATGGACCCCCGTTGAGACCCACGGCTGGCCCCGATTCGGCCGGCTCTTACCGGCGTGGCGGTTTCCACACCCGGGGTGTGGTGGAGGCACCCCTGACAGGCCGTGCACCGGCTGCTACGGTGACCGTGGAGAGATGGCCGTGAAGGTGTTGATCGTCGAGGATCAGGAGCCGTTCCGGCTCGCCGCCCGGCTGGTCGTGGAGGCGACCGAGGGCTTCGAGGTGGTCGGGGAGGTGGAGACCGGCGAGGCCTCGGTCGACGCGGTCCCGGAGCTCGGACCTGATCTGGTCCTGATGGACGTCAACCTTCCTGGGATCAACGGGCTGGAGGCGACCCGGCGGATCCGGGCCGGGTCCGGGGCCCGGCAGCCCGTGGTCGTGCTGGTGCTCTCCACCTACGAGGCCGCCGAGTATGCGCCCCGTGCCGCCGAGGCGGGCGCCGCCGGCTTCATCCCCAAGGGGGAGTTCACCCCCGAGCGGCTCGAGGAGGAGTGGGCGGCCGCCGTCGCCGCGGGAGCCTGAGACCTCTCTCGCTGACAGGCCAGCGCGGATTTGCCCGACTCGGCCTCACTCGCTGACGCAGGTGCCGTCGCCCACCGCTCCGGTCCGGCCCTGGGCCGCCTGGATCGCCGCGGTGACCTCCGAGGTCGCCAGGGCGTAACCCTCGTCGGCAACGGTCGTGCTCATCGCGAAGGTCACCCCGATCACCTGTCCGTTGAGGTTGACCACCGGCCCTCCGGAATCGCCGGGGATGACGTCGGCGCTGAGGACCACCGTCGACCGGGTCACGTAGCTGTCGTAGTAGATGTTCCAGGTGGTGGCGTTGATGGTGCCCCTCACCGCTGCGGGTGCCTCCGCCTCCGGGCCCCCCTCCGGGTACCCGATCACCGCTCCCTGGGTGCCGACCGCCGGGTTGCCGCCGGCGATCGCCAGAGGTGACAGACCCAGCCCGGGCACGCGGAGGATGGCGACGTCGACATCGGGGTCGAAGAGCACCACGGTCGCGTCGATGGCCCGTCCATCCGGGGTGCGGACCTGCTGGGTCTGGGAGCCGGCGACCACGTGGGCGTTGGTGAGCACGAGGTTGGGGCCGACCGGCCAGGCGGATCCGGCAACCGCCCCGTCCGGTCCGTCACACCCGTAGGCGACCACCTGTGAGACCTCGGCCGACGCGGCCCGGACGCCGCTGGTGTCGATGTTGCTCGGAGGAATCTGATCGGGGAGATCGGGACTGAGCCCGGGGAAGGGGTTGGGCAGGGCATTGCTCTGCAGGAACTCCTCGACCTGGGCCAGGAAGGCGGGCGGCTCCGGGGCGATGTGGAGCAGGGCTCGTTCGATCGCCGAGCCGCTGATCTGCTGGTTGACCACCTGGAGCGTGCTGCTCGCGAACGTGAAGCCGATGAACCAGAAGACGAAGAGGACGCCGAAGGCGCTGGTCAGGCTGCCAGCCACCGAATCCCAGGTGGCCAGGCGGGTCCTCAGGGTGAGCGCCCGGGCTCGGTAGCCGAGCATGCTGCCGAGGCCCTCGATGATGAGCAGGACGGCCAGGAAGATGCCAACCGCGATCAGGGATTGGTTCGCGCTTCCCGGGGTGGGGGAGAGCAGCCGGGTGAGGGGTCTGGCGACCAGGGCGCCGACCACGCTTCCGACCACCAATCCGAGCATTGCCAGCCCGCCCCAGGTGAGCCCCCGCCGGTAGCCGGAGAAGGCGAGCACGACGATGAGGGCGAGGATGATCAGGTCGAGCAGGTCCATCTTGGCCGAGTCTGACGGGTGAGGGCGCGCCCAGGAGGGCCGCACCCGGTCGACGGGCCGGTCAGGTGCCGACCGGGACGCCGAGCACCGACGCCAGGACCCCGATCAGCGCGGCGACCACCAGGCCGATGACGACGTTGCGGCGCAGGACGAGCATCCAGATCAGCGCCGCGCCCAGGACGCCCGCCTGCCAGACCTGGGTGAGCGCCAGGCCGAGAGGGATCGCCGCCCCGGCGATGGCGCCGATGGCCGCCGGTCCGGCGCCGGTCAGGAACGCCTGGATCCCCAGATTGCTGCGCAGCCGTTCGAAGTGCCTGGCGCCGAGGAGCACAAAGGCGAAGGACGGGGAGAAGGCAACCAGGGCGGCGAGCAGCCCCCCGCCGAGCCCGGCCGCCGCATAGCCGACCACGGCCACCGTCTGGACAACCGGGCCGGGGGTGATCTGGCCCAGGGCGACGGCGTTGAGGAACTGTCCCCCGGTCATCCAGTGATAGACGTGGACCACGTCGGTCTGCATCAGCGGGATGATCACGAAACCGCCGCCGTACGAGAGGGCGCCGACCTTGAACGCCTCCCAGACGAGCGCCCCGAGACCGCCCGCAGCGGCTGCGACCGCCAGCACCGGGATCGACGCGAAGCTGTGGAGCCTCGCGGCCGGCTGGGGCCACAACTGCCGCACGCTCACCTCGGCGACCCCCGCCGCCAAAAGGATGAGCACCAGGAAGGAGCCGATGGTGGCCGCCGCGGCAGCCCCGGCCGCGCCGTAGGCCAGCCAGCGGGCCTTCTCGGCCCGGCTGGAGCCGATCCGCCTCCAGCTGGCGGGCATCAAGCCGATGGCCGCATTCAGGGCGACGGCGGCGACCGCCGCGCCCGCTCCCGCGGCCGCACCCTGGACCTCTCGCGGAGGATGGCTGGCCAGGAAGAGCGCGGAGAGCCCGAGGATGACGACCAACCCAGGGACGATGAAGCAGAGGCCGCCGACCAGCGCGCCGACGATTCCGCGAAGCCGCCACGCGCAGAAGATGGCAAGCTGGGTCGACGCCGGGCCGGGCAGCAGGTTGGTCGCCGCGATGCCGTCTTCGAACTCGGTGGCGGAGATCCAACCGCGATCGGTCACGCAAAGACGGCGAAGCAGGGCGATGTGGGTGGGCGGACCTCCGAAGCCGATGCAGCCGATCCGGGTCCACTCACGGGCGATGGTGGGCACGGAGACACCGCCTCCACCTGGTGCCCGCACCTCCGGGTGCGCCGCTGATTCGGTCACGGCACCGATGGCGGGGTCGCCTGCCTCACCCTGAGGGCCCAGTTCGCCGCCCACTCGATTCTCAGCTCACCAGGCTACTCATCACGGCGGCTCGGCCGGCACCCCCTTGCCCCGCGCACCCATCCGGCTGCCAGCGAAGGCCTCAGCTGCGCAGGTAGGAAGCCCCGTTGACGTCCACGATGGTGCCGGTGCACTGCTCCGGAGCGGTGGCGAGGAAGAGGATCACCTGCGCGACCTCCTCGGGTCGGGCCACGCGTCCCATGGGCATCTGGGCCAGGATCTCCGCGCCCTGCGGGCTCCGAAGGTGATCGACGGTCATGCCGGTCTCCACCCATCCCGGCGCCACCGTGAACACGTAGATCCGGTGCGGGGCCAGGGCTCGGGCGAGCGACTGGCCCATGGCGTTGAGGCCGGCCTTGCTGGCTCCGTACGCCGGATGATCGGGCTCGCCGCGGAAGGCTCCCCGGGACGAGACGTTGATGATCCTGCCGCCGCGGCCCAGCATGCGGTCCACGGCGCACCAGCAGAGCCAGGCGGGACCGAGGAGGTTGACCTCGAGAGTACGGTGCCAGGCGTCCTGCCAGGCGTCGTAGCCGACGCCGGGAAGGCGGTGCTCCTGATAGATCCCGGCGTTGTTGATCAGGACGTCGAGGCCGCCGAGATGATCGGTCGCCTCATCCACGATGCGCTTCGCGGCAATGGGGTCAGCCACGTCACCGGCGACCAGGGCGTGGCCCGTCCCGGCGAGCGATTCCAACGTCTCCCGGGCGGCGGCCTCCTCATGGCGGTAGTGGACGGCGACCCGGGCGCCTCGTCGCGCGAACCCGATGGCGGCGGCGCGGCCGATGCCCCGAGAGGACCCGGTGATCAGGACGCGCTGGCCGGTGAGGCCGCTCTCCGCGAGATGGGCAGGCCCCTGGCTCTCCATGCTCATGACCACGGCATCGTAGCCAGCTGACCGGACCGTCCTGCCGGCGCGGCCTCCGCCCGTGCTGGTCACCAGCGCCTGCGGGGCGGCGGGCAAGCTGAGGTGGCCAGCGCTCACCCGGGCGTCATAATGGTGCGATCGGGCTGAAACCAACGCTCGCCGTGCCGTCGAAAGGCAGTTTCTCAGGGGCGAGCGAAGCAGCCCGATTGATCACCGTCGGGGCGTGGCGCAGCTGGTAGCGCGCTTGCTTTGGGAGCAAGAGGTCCCCGGTTCAAATCCGGGCGCCCCGACCACTACATCGCGGGAAATCGCTTCAGTATCAACGACTTCGCGGTGTTCAGAGTCGATGATAAGGTCGCCTGAAAGGGGGTGGTCACCCGGCCGACTGAGTGCCGGCCGGGGGAGGGTATCCGACACGGGGCTGCCCATTGGCGATGCGACCGGGGAGTGGCCGGGAACCTGGACGGTAAGGGCGCCACGCGGGTTGGTCCGGGGTGCCCTCGAAGGCGAATGGGCTGTGGCCCGCGCCATCGAGCCGTCCCCAGCTTGAGGGCGGGCGGAGGAGGGGAGACGCTACGGGATTCAAATGAGGTCAACGGCTGGGGGGTCAGGCCGGGCGTAGGGCCGACGGGCCCACACCTTCGGATCCGGATGCAGATCTCCCGAAGTGTCCGCACCCTGGGCGCGATCCAAGTGGCTGGGTGGTGGCTCGCCGCTACGCAAACGGCGAGTCCCTGGGCAACCTCTGCCGGGCAGCTCCGCTGGCTTGTCGATCGGCCTGGAGCGATTTGAGCCGGTTCACGAGGCGCCGAGCCCGCGGGCGGCAGGGCAGCCAGGTGGTTGATGCAGTCAGAGGGATCGACATCCACGACTGGCGAGAGGCCGAGGCCGTACCGTTGTCGCAGCGGATGAACGGTGGGGCGCCTCGCTGGGCATAAACCTTGTCGAGGAAAGTGACCACCTCGTGGGCGGTGATGGAGCGGCCAATGCGCAAAGCCAGGGGTGTCTGGCATCGCGCCGCGGAGCTACAGGAGCACGGGAATTCCGGTCATTTCTCCGCTTGATGAACATCTCCGTCAGAGCCCGTTGATGTCGACGCATATCTTCTCGAAAGCACGGGTATTCGCCATCACGTTATCCTGCTGGCTGCACCGAGATGTCGCCCGACACTGTGGTGACCGCGATCAAGTGGGTGGACGAGGGGTCCGTGGGAACGCCAATGGTGGTGGCCCCCGTGGTGCTGTGCGCGGTGACCAGGTATGGCAAACTCGGGGCGGGAACCGTCACCAGCACGCTGCCCGAGGTGACATTTACCCACACGTTGGACGGCGCCGTCGAGAAGCCGAGGGAGACGGCGCCGGAGACGTCGCTGGCCTTGACCCTGGAAGCGCCCAGGGTCCTCCCTCTGATTGTGCCGGAGATGGTGTTGAGCGTAGCCGTGCCGCCGATATCGCTGACCGTCTGGCCGCCTGACGTCGACTGCAATGAGACGCCATGCAGGCCGATCGCGGTGATGTTGCCGGATACCGTCGACAGTGAGATGTCATGCAGGCCAGTCGCGGTGATGTTGCCGGACACAGTCGAAGCGGTGACCGCAAGCTGGGGAGGGACCTTCACGGTGAGGTGGGCGGAGCAGGCGTCGACGACGAGCCATGACCAGGGGCAGGACACGTCAATCGACACTCCTGCACCGGATCTGGTGATCGTGACGGTGGGCTGGAGGAGATGGTAGTCGACGGCGCCGCTGACGTGCACCTGGTCATCTCCGCTGGGCATGAAGCTGAGGTCGCCGGCCACGATCGTGGCGGAGACGGCGTTCTCAGACGCTGGCAGGGTGCGGTCCACGGAGATCTTGTCGCTGACGCCAAGGGCCACGACGTTCAGGGTGCCCCAGGCGATCATGCACAGGGCGATAGTCACGCCGACAGTCAGGGCGACGATCCGGCCGGTGATGAGTCGTTTGGGGGAGGACATGGGCATGCCAACCTTGGGTTGACGCAGTGAGGGGCTTCGGCGAAGCACCCGCCGGTGTTGCTCTTCTGCTTGCCTCACGCGTCCGTTGACGGATGTCATCATCATCGCCGGGCAGACCACGTCGAACCACGATCCAAAGGGGCAGATCGACATCAATCTTTAGTAGGGGGTGCGCCGACCGGGAGTCACGCCCCGCCCCCGGATTCAGCGGCGCGCGCCCGCCGTCTCCCGTTCGGATGTGCGGGTCCGAATTCGAAGGCAGCTCGGTCGGTCGAAGAGGAGTAGTCGGGGAACAATCTCTTCCTACTCCCTGGGGTTGAGATCGACGCCACCTCCATCACCGTGGCCCACCCCAGTGTTCTGCCACGATCATCCGGATTGAACGCTGCTATCGCCACGGAAGCGCTGTATCCGGAGCAAACGACCAAGGGTATCGGCAAGGCGGGTGATCCGCCGATAATCGCGCCGATGGCGCCCCCGTCCGGTCGTCACTCAGAGGCACCGGTTCCTCTGGTGGGCACCAAGATTCGCGCCCCAGTACCGGTAGCTGGCTACCACGAGCGCCGGAGGCTGAGCGGCCGGCTTGACGCGGCGCTGGGCGACACCATCCGCTGACCCTCCTGTCCGCACCGCCAGGCTTTGGGAAGACTGTGGCGGTTGCCAGCTGGCTCGCGGCTCGGGGTGTGCCCTACGCGTGGCTGTCGCTCGATGCGGGCGACAACGACCTCGCCCGGGTCGCACGGTACCTCGCTGCGGCGCTCCGAGGGGCCCGGCCGACGATGGGCACGGGGATGGCAGCCCTCCTTGGTCCTGGGACGAACACGACAGGATCGCGCTGAGGAATCACCCGATTGCGGTGTGAGGCAACGCGGTGCGCCGACTACGCCGTAAGCCGGTGATTCTCCCCCCGTGTGTGCGCACTGCGTTGACTGCGCGTCGGACCGCCCAAGCGAGCGCAAAGCAGATCACGATTCCGGTCGATGCGACCACTGCAAACTTGACCTCGCCGGGCCATGCCAAGCGCCTGAGACCAAGCTCGAGCAGGGTGAGCACCGGAAGCTGGAGAAAGAAAGCTGCGTAGGAGTCGCGGCTCAGTGCACGGACCAGCCGGCCGGACCAGCGAGCGGCCTGGCGGAAAAGGTCGATCATGGCGAGCGACCACCCCACTGCCACCACACCCCAGGCGACCGCGAACACCGCCACCTGCCACTGCCAGCCCGCGACAGAGACGTACGGCGGTTGGCTGGACCTGTATGCGATGAACAGCCACGCAACGTAGGCGACGGCTGGCAACGGCGCCAGCCAACATGCCCGGCGGATCGACGCGGAGGGCCGCTCAGTGAGCCAGGCACGTTCGCCGGCCAGGAGGCCGACGGCGAAAACGCCCGCAAGCTGTGGCCACTCCCAGAGGTGGAGGTCAAGTGGCTGCACTGATCCGAGTGGGAAGGGGAGCCAAACCAGGAAGGTGAGGGCGGCGATCAGCGCGGTGGCGCCTACGAGGTGCCGCATCTGCAGGGGCGTGGGCCCTGTTTCCCTGGCCGGCCGAATCCAGCGCCAGCCGGCGTAGCACAGCGTGAAGAACAGCAGCACCGCCACAAACCACATCTGGTCGGGTTCGAGGTGCTGCAGCTGCCATTGCAGGATTCCCGGCAGCGTCGCCGGGTACCCGATCACCTCGAGGATCACCCACACGACGGCTGGGACGACCACGACCACGGTGGCCAGGTACGGCACGCCGAGGCGGATCAGCCGATCGCGCAGGAACCTACCGGTGCCCTTGCGAGCCAGCGCTCGCGGGGTGAACAGGCCGGCGACGAGCATGAACGTCTCGAGCGCGAAGAGGATGCCGACCACGCCCGGCGCCGACAGCACATTCTGCGCGACCGGGCTCAACGTGGGCTCCGTATAGAGGCCCGTGCCGACCGCGCCATAGGTTGCGGCCGCGTGATAGAAGATGATGCCGGCGATCAGCACCCACTTCAAGTTGTCCAGGTAGACAAGGCGCGTGCGTCCGGAGATGGCTTGGACGCCTGCGAGCTCGACGCTGAGCTTGGCCGCGGGGGCCGCCACTCGCGGTGGCCTGTCGGGAAACCCTATCGACATAGTGGCCATGCCTGTCCTTCCTGTCTCATGCGATCAAGGGCCGATCCGCGGCTGAGGTTCGGCTGCGAGCCTGTCGTTCTCCACTGCCGTCCGCGGGCGGCGCTGCGTGTCCGGCGGGCCGCCCAGGCAAGCGTGAAGGAGATCACGATGCCGGCCGGCGCCGTCAGTGCCAGCTTGACCTCGCCCGGCCACCTGAAGCGCCATAGGGCGAGCTCGAGGGTGGTCAGCACCGGCAGCTGGAGGAAGTACGCTCCGTACGAGGCCCGGCCGAGCGCACGGACGAGCCGGCCGCTCCAAGCCCCGATCTGGCGAAAGAGGTCGATCATGGCGAGCGAACCGGCCACTGCCACCACACCCTCCGCAGCGGCTGCGGCCGCTGCCTGCCAGTGCCAGCCACCTGCGAAGAGCGCCATGCCCGACCCCGACGACATGTCCGATCCCGACACGGCGACGATCGCGAAGAGAACCCCGACAGTGACAGGCGCTGCCACCCAGCATGCCCGGCGGATCAGTCTGGAAGGTCTCCTGGCGAGCCAGCCGCGCTCCCCGGCCAGCACGCCCATGGCGAAGAGGACCGCCAACTGCGGCCACTGCCAGAGATGGGCGTCAAGGGGTTGAAATGAGCCCACCGGGAAGGCGAGGCGTATTGCAAAGGACAGCACCGCAATCAGGGCCGCTGCCAGGAGGAGGTGCCGCATTTGAAACGCCTCGTCCCTGGGTTCTCTCGGTGGTCGGGCCCAGCGCCATACGGCGTAGCCCAGGGTGAAGAGCAGCAGCACGGCCATGAACCACATCGGGCCGGGGACGAGCCACCGAAGCTGCCACTGCACGAAAGCGGACAGCGTCAGCGGGTAGCCGGTCACAGCCACGATCATCCACACCACTAATGGGTAAACGACCACCACAGCGACCACGACCGGCGCGCCGAGGCGGAGCAGCCGGTCTCGGAGGAACTTCGCGCTGCCCTTCCTCACGAACGACATCGGGGTCAGGAGGCCAGCGACGAGCATGAACGTCCCAAGGGCGAAGAGGTCGCCGGCCTCGGTCAGCACCGACACGATGGCCTTGGTCACCGAGCCCAGCGAGGGCTCGACGTACGGCCACGAGCCGATCGCGCCGTAGGCTGTCGCCGCGTGGCTGACAATGACGCCAGCGATCAGCACCCACTTCAGATTGTCCAGGTGCGAGAGGCGGGCGCTCGCCCCCGGCTGCCCTGCCATCCTTGCTGCTCCGTGACCGTCGCTGGCCTGGGCACCTGTACTGTCTACCGCCTGGGTGACCCCCGGCTCAAAGGTTAGTGCGACAGGCATATCACGCACTCCAATCCGCTCACGTGACGCCACTTGTGCTTTCAGGCTGGATACAGCCTTACGCCACAGCCCGGAAGGCGACCCGGGTGAGGAAGTCCCGGAGCATCAGCCGCCACACGAACCACTCGTGCCCGCCATTGATGAAATCGGGCGATACCTGGAGCCCAGCCTCTTGCAGGCCCTCGATCTCCTGTTCCGCAACGCTGTGGATGGGATCTTGCAGGCCACCTCCAACCAGGAGGCCAACCTTCTTGAGGGCTGTGAGTAGCGTTGGTGAGGCTTGCACGGTCGGCGCTCCTGGAGCCGGACTCATAGCACCGTAGAACCCGAAATCCCCGGTGTAGAAGGCTCCCAACGTAATCGCCAGGATCCCACCGCACGAGAGCCCGGCAAAGGCCCGCTCCGAAGGCTGCCTCGCAACGTTGTAGTGGGCCTCGACATAGGGGATCACGTTGCTGATCAGGTCTTGGTCGTACTCCCCGGCCCAGGCCGTCGGGTTCGACTTGCAGTCATCGGCAAAGCCGTTGAAGTCGGTCATAACGAGCACGATTGGCTGCACGGTCCCGTCGGCAATGAGGTTGTCGACGATGTTGCCCGCGTCCCCTTGGGTCGCCCACTCAACCTCGTTACCACCGTATCCGTGGCTCAGGTAGACGGTGGGATATGGTATTGCGCGCTGAGGATCGTAGCCCGGTGGGGTGTACACGGCCAGCGGGTGAGCTCCCGGGGGATCGATGGATTGCGCGGAGGGGTAGCTGAGCTCCACCAAGGAACCGTGCGTGCGATTGGGCGCCTCCCATGAGTAGTCGACGGTGTTGAAGCGAGGGTCCGAGGGAACGTAGACCTGGCTGGTGGGCTCGATGGAACCCTTCGGCGCACCGTCCCGAGCGTTCCATGGCGGGTTGCTCGGATCGGCGATTCCTGTGCAACCCGTCTGGGTGGCGCTGAAGCAGTCGACGAAGTACCGGTACGTGAAGATGCCGGACGGCAGCGGGGTGGTATAGGACCAGACCCCCGTCTGGCGATTTTCGGTCATGGTGACGACCGGCCAACTCGCGGTCCAGCCTTCGTCGTTCAGGGCCAGCGGGAAGTCACCCGGCGACCACCGCGAGGGGGGCAGCCCCCGGGCCGTGCCCGTTGAGTTGGCGAAGGACCACTCGCCCTCGATCTGCACCCTCTTAGCGCCGGGATCCCGAAAGCAGAAGCTCACCGTGTAGCCGGTCGGCGGTGTCCCGGTGTGCTGGACTTGGGGAGACACTTGGGAGGTTGCGGCGACACACGGCCCATTCGAGGTTGATGACGGTGGGGAACCACATCCGGTAGCAAGCACTCCAGCCGCAGCCGCGACGGCAACAAGCGCCGCACCTAGCCTCCAGCGCATCTGGTCTGCGGTCTCCGACGAGCTCGTCCCGAACATAATGAGCGCCTCCTGAAGGGACAATCGCAACGTGGATGCTGGCATCCGGGAGCACGCCGGTCGACCCTCGACGGATGCAGTCCGGAGCTATCCTTCTGGGGGCGCCTGACTCCATCGGAAGATGGATCTGCTCGGTCTGTCCAGCACGGTCCCAAGATCCCACGGAGGTCCCTCCTGGGTCTTGGGAGCTTGATCACCTCCGAGAGTCCCGGGATAGACCTCCTTTGCGATCACGTCTCCAGGCCCTCCATCGCCCCCCGAGGGCCTGGGCACTACTCGTGAGCGGTCTGAGCACTGTTCCTGCTCACCACAGCAGGCAGCCGTAGGTGGGTGGACAAACATGTTTAGTAAGTGCGCCATGTCGGCGGCAAGGGTCTACCTGAATACGAAAACGCCCTATCTGCGTCTCCTTTCCTTCCAAGCTTGATGTCAGTCGTCGTCCCTCTCGATCCACAGTGCGCAACGTGAACCCTGTCCCCAGCTCGCCTTGAGCTTCTGTAACCACCGTGCCCTCCCGGCTGGGTCGAGATCCCACGGCGGATCGATCCAGTGGAGCCGGCGCTGCGTCTCGAAGCCTGACCCATCATCAACCTTTCGATGGGGTTGCGCACCCCCAGGAAGGGTGGCCAAGCACTGCACCAGTCGACGGTCGCCCCCCGATCCACGCGCATGCCAGCATTCATCGCAAGAGTTGACGTGTAGGAGCCCGCCAGATGTTGTCCCCGGATATCGCCTACCAGATCGCCAAGCAGGATCATCAGGCCCGGATCGCCGCCGCCGCGCGGCGGCGCGGGGCGCGTGAGGCCCGGGCAGCACAGACCCGGCCCGACGGGCACTGGATCACGTCGCTCCCCCGGCGGCTGCGCCCGGTACCGGCTCCGATCTTGGTCAACGTCGAGGGCGGCGACCAGCTCAGCGGCGCGGGCCAGGTCGCCTAGGGCCGGCTAGCCGCGCCGTGGAGCGTTTGGGGAGGGCTGAACACCTACACGCTGATGGTCGAGCCGGGCCTGATCGCCACGAGTGAGCTGGCCCAGAAAGGTGCGTGCAGTGAGGGCGCTCTGGCGCGGCGCGCCGCACTGGCGAGAGGAAGCATCTAGTCCCCTTATGAGGCGGAGCCACCGGAGCTCGCCCTAACCCATCCTCCTGGTCTGGCCTCCGGGTCGACCGCGCGCTCATCCTTGGACCTGAAGACTCGGAAGTCGTTGGCACGCAAGTGATTTCCCGCGATGCGGTTGGTAGTGGCAATTCGGCGAGTCACGGTGTCGGTCGACGGCGCCTGGCTGCAGGAGCAGCTAGACCTGCGGCTGCTCACGCTGACGGCCTTTGCAGCGGAGGTGCCTTGCGATGCTGCAACCGTGCGTAAGGCGCTGTCGAGTGGGAGAGTGAGCGTCCGGAAGGCTGCGGACATGATCCAAGCGCTCAAGCGTCTTCCCGTCCAGGACCGGGAACTGGTGTCCGGCCTGGTCGGAGGTGGGCACCCACTCGGGTAGCCAGTTACCCTCCAACTGGGCGACGACATCGCGTCTTAAGTGCAGGCTTGGAAGCAATTGCCCTGATAGAGCAATGTTGGGAACTTAAGTGCACCAAACGACCTCAGGATGGCTGTCGGCGACCAGGTTGGGTAGAGCACGCAATTTGGGAGCAAGAGGTCCCCGGTTCAAATCCGGGCGCCCCGACCACCAGATCGCTCGAAATCCCTTCAATATCAACGATTTCCCAGTGCTCAGGTCCAACGATGACGGCTGGCATGGAGGGGGATGACCTACGGGGCTGACTGGGATCGGCCTGGCGATGGGTCCGACCTAGAGGCTGCCCACTGGCGATGCGACCGAGGAGTGGCCCTGGATCCTAGGAAGTGAGGGCGCCACGCGGGTTGGTCCGGGGTTCCCTCGGAGGCGAATGGGCTGTGACCCGCGCCATCAAGCCCTCCCCGCTTGGTAGCGGCTGGCGCCTCACTGAGCCGTCAGGGGGTCACCTCGGCTCCTATGCGGCGCGCTCGACGTCGGCAGGCGAATGAGCCAGTTGCCCAGCCGGCTCGACGATGGACGCCTCAGCCAGGCTCGGTCGCTGGTGCTACGGCGTTCGTCGGGATGTGCATCATGGCGTGGCGGGATCGTCCGCGGTGGCGGATCGCGTATCCACGCGCATAGCCCGGTGGCGGGGGATCGGAAGAAGTGAGCATTCCACGTGCCGGTCCTGGCGATCCGTCACCAGCTCCAGTGGCCTCGGCCGCCATCCGCGCGTTCAACTGTACTGGCGTAGCTCGGGCCATATCTGTCCCCAGGGAAGTCGCGGGTCGGTGCATATGTAGACGCTCCCGCCGTTCTCCTGGTTCTTCACGGAGTCGGCGTTGCTCAGCGTCGCCGCCACCCGAACGCTGCCGAAGAACGTCCGCAGGTATGCGGCGTAGTCGCCGATCCCGCCGCGGGCGACCGCGACAACCGTGGTCGCGTCGGGGTTTCCGGGACCCCACCACCACTCGGTGTTGTGACCGCTGACGGCGCCTGGTAACCCAAGACTGCCCCCCAGCTCGTTGATGGCCCCCGCCTCGCCGTAGTTGCTCGTGAAGATCACCGCATCGGCGCGCTGCGCGGCCGGCAGTGAGTTCCAGACGCCGGCCACGGTGTGGATCAGCTCGGGCCAGCCGATCGACTCCGCCTCCGTCGAGTTGATGGCGGTGACGAGGCCGATGTGGGTGGGCGGGAGGACGGGCAGGGCGACGGGAACCGTCACCACGAAGACCACGGCCCCGATCGCGGTCAGGCGCCCGACCCGGAGCCGAGCGCCTTGGCGCAGCTCGGTCGCAGTGGCGCCGGCGGCCACCAGGTAGGAGTAGGCGCCGGCCAGGTAGTACGCCTTCGCACCCGCGGTGAGGGCGAAGAACACGAAGAGGAAACCGTACGCCCAGGCCAGTGCCCGCCACAACGGTCGGGGCGACCCCCACAGCCAGAGCAGGCCGCGCACCCACATCCAGATCATCACGGGAAGGACCAGGATGAGTTGCAGGATGACAAAGCCGGGGATGTTGCCCAGGCCGCCGTTCTCGGCGTTGAGCTGCTGGGTCATCTGGATGGTGGCCCAGCCGTGCGTCGCCTGCCACCAGAGGTCGGGAACGGCGAGGAGGCCGGTGAGCGCCACGCCCGCGGCGAACCAGGGGGTGAGGAAGAGACGCCATCCGCCTGAGAGCAGGGTCCCGAGGACGATGGCGACGGCGAGGAAGAGGACGCTGTGCTTGTTCTCCTCGGCGATCCCGAGGACCAGCCCGGCGACCACCCACAGCCGCGAATCGGCGGTCCGGCCGAGGCGCACCACCACCCAGGCGATGCCGCTCCAGGCCAGGACGTCGAACGCCGTGGGGCCGAAGATGTGGTCCACGCCCAGGAACACGGGGGAGGCCGCCACCGTGATCGCGCTCAGACGCTGGGCGAGGCTCCCGCCCCCCAGCTCGCGGGCGAGCATCGCGGCGACCATCACGGTGCCCGCAGCGGCGAGCGCCGACCAGAGCCGCAGCCCGGTCACGGAGACGCCGAAGAGGTGCAGGGAGACCCACGCCAACAGCGGCACCAGGATCGGCTGGTCGACGTAGCTGAGCTGGAGGTGCCGGGCGCAGTCGAGGAAGTAAAGCTCGTCGCGGTCGAAGCCGTAGAGGGGTGACAATGCCATGAGGAGGACGAAGGGCGCCACCGCCACCAGGAGGGAGGGACGGTCGATCGGCTGCAACCTGAAGGGCTGCGGCGGCCCCGGCGTGCTCACTGGGGTGGCGGGGTCGGGTGGCGGGCCCTCGTCCATGGGCCGGTAAATCCTGCGCCACAGCCTGGCGGTCTTGCTCAGGGTCGTCGAGGTCGGTCCCGTCCTCCCGGGTAAGCGGCGATTGCCATTACTCGTGCCATCAAGCCATCCCCAGCCTGACGGTGTCCGGCACCAGGTGGGATGGGGGTCTTCCGCCAAGTGCAGTACTACCTGCCGCATACCCGACAGTGCGGACGCGTGAGCTGGTGGTAGGCACGCGCGGCCGCACCCAACCCAAGACCCCACGCCGCGTATGCAGGCACGGCGGCCCAGTAGAAGGCCAAGGGCATAGAACCGAGGTTCTGGGCCCACGTGCCATTCAAGGTGTCCGCGGCGAGTTGCACCAGGCTGACCCCGAAATACAGGGTCATCGCCCCGGCGATTCCGAACGCCGGTCCCAGCAGGAGCCAGCGAGGCACCCGCCGGCCTGCCAGAAGGGGAACCCACCGCGGGAAGACCCGACCCCACGAGTGCACCAGCGCCAGTGGCAGGAGGGTCCCGGCCAGCACGAAGCCCGCTTCGAATAGGAAGAGGGACGCGTTGGCCTCCAGCATGGAGGTGCCGAACCCAACCGCCGCCTGGGCGCCGATGCGGCCGAGACAACCGGCGACCGCCAGGTACGCCGCGAACCAGGCCCACCTCGGGGGCTGCGCGCGTCGCACCGAAGGGTGCCTGCGGCCGCAGAATAGGCAGGCGCCCCGCCAGCGGCGCTGGTAGGCCACCGCGACCGAGGCGAGCAGGACGCCTTCGACAAGGCAAGCTGCCCGGCTGAGAAACAGCACCGGGTGGAAGGTCACGCCCAGACCGGGAAGCAGCCCCCCGACCACATCCAGCAGCAGCGGCGCGCAGGCTACCAGAAGGCCTGCGCTCACCACCCACGCGGCGATGAGCAGCGGCCACCGCCGCGGTGACACGAAGAGCGCGAGCCCCACCCCCGCCGCTGCGCCACACAAGCCGACGGCGGCTCAGCCCGTGAAGGCGATCAGGTCGATCCCCGCCGGCTGTGACGACGGAACACCGCGAACCGCCCACCAGACACGGACGGCCCCGTAGGCGAGGGCCCACAACACGGCCGCCTGGGTCGTCCATCCCATCCATCCGGGCGTCGCCAGCGGCTGCGACATTTCCGCTTGCCGGCTGGGGCGCTTCTTGGCCCTCCGTCCGATCGCCACATCTACTCGCGTTGCCATGTCACTCAACCTCCCAGGGAAACAGGGGCCTCAACAAAGTGGAGGTGATGCGCTCGCACTCGTCTCTACCGAACGGCGGCGATGATCGGCCCCTACGCAGAGGGCGTGGGCGCACCGCTCGCCCATCCCCACGCTTGGACCACCCGGGGCCGGTGGCGTGCAACCTTGCAAAGCTCATGGCACCGGGACCTCACTGCGATCGGGGGCACCGAATGCGTACGTAACGCCTGTCATCCGCTCTGAGACGTCCCAAAGCTGCCGCGCCAGGGTCTCGTCGCGGGTGCGGCGGCTCGACCGAACGCGTCCTGGACCACCCCACACCCCGAGCCAGCCACCCGGTCCGATGTAGTCCCCACCCCGCACCTCGGACGCGGTGGCCGCATACAGCGCCGGTTGAGCACCGTGGGCGGCCGTTGGGGCGAACCGCCGCAATAGTGCATGCATCAGCCCGCTCACAATGCCGCGGGGCGTGTCGGGCGAGCCCAGGAGTGAGGGCGTTGCAGCCACGCCCGGATGGCATGCCACGCTGATCAGATCCGCCCCTGCGGCAGACAAGCGGCGCTGGAGCTCATAGGCGAACAGGGTGTTGGCGAGTTTGCTCTGCGCGTACGCGGCCATTGCCGACAGGTGCTTGGAGCCGTCCAGGCTGTCGAAGTCAAGACGTCCCATGCCATGAGCGAAGCTCGATATGGTGACGACGCGGCCCCTGGACGACGCCAGCATCCTCGGCAGCAGGAGGCCCACGAGCGCGAAGTGGCCGAGGTGGTTCGTTCCGAAAGCCCGCTCGAAGCCGTCCACGGTGCGGGGCGGCGACTCGGGTCCTGCGCCAGCGTTGTTGATCAGCAGGTCGAGAGACGTGAAGCGTGATCCCACCGTCTCAGCGAAGCGACGCACACTGGCCAGGTCAGCGAGATCCAGCCTCGTCACCTCGAGTAAGGCGTCAGGGAACTTGGCTCGGATCGATTCGGCCGCGGCTTCGCCACTCTCCGGTCGGCGGACCGCCAGCACCACGTGGGCGCCCTTGCTGGTCATGCCGCGGACGATCTCCAGACCGATGCCCCGGTTGGCACCGGTCACCGCCGCCGTCACGCCGTGGAGATCCGGGATGGTGGCCTCGGTCCAGTCGGGAGCCATCACACCCTCCTCGGCAGGTCGCCTGTCAGACTGGCCTCGCGACCACGGCCGGAGCCGCGTTGCAGACGGGTGATCTCGCGCTGGATGTCCGCTTCGGTCAGAGGCGGTGCCAGGAAGGCGTTCCACGTGTGCACCAGCAGTCCGACCCCCCAGACGCAGAGGACGAAGCCGGGCCAGAAGATCGCCCGGCCCGCACCCATCGCCCAGAGCATCACCAAACCGCCGTTCACCAGCGCGTACGAGACGAGATGCGGGATGAAACCCCGCCTGTCCTCGATGCGCTTGCGGGCGACGGCACGCAGGTCCTCGGATGAGGTGCTTGTGGACCCCGCCGGTCCGTCCGGGATTTCGCGGCCGACCGGCGCGGGCGGCGGCGTTTGAAGGCACGGGTTCAGAGACATCTGAGTCCCTCCTCGTTTGATCACGTTTGCTGATTGAATCGCCACCCTTCTCAGGCAGGGAGTGAAAGGCTACGGCGGCGGAACCACCCCAGACCGGCCCCTGTCAGGGCGAGCGCAGCGCCGACCATGGCGACGATGGGCAGGTACGAGACGGCCACCGCCGGTGCCTTGGGCAGGTGGGTGAAGGGGGAGATGTCCTGGGCCCACCCCGGAAGACCCAGGCTGGCCCCGAAGAGAGGGCCGAGCACGATGAAGGAGACGCAGGCGACCCATGACAGGGGCGTGGCCCACCGGGGCGTCAGCGCGGTTACGGCGAGCACGGCGCCGCCGATGACGGCGATGCCAGCCAGCTGCACCAGACCCGCCGGGATCAGCTCGCCGAGCAGATGAGCGGGGACGCCGAGAACGGGACCGGCGGCGAGTCCCATGCTCACCGCGAAGACGAGCATCAGAACTGTCGCTCCGAGGAGCGTGCTGAGCAGGTGGCTCAGCGCCCAGCGATGCCGGCTGGTACCGGTGGCCAGCAGGGACTCCAGGTGGCCCTGGGCCTCTTCCGAGCGGATCCGGAGCAGGCTCTGGACCACAAACAGGGCGACGCCCATCCCGGCCATCTCCAGCATCGAGGTGAGGTAGGCGGCAACGATGTGATCGGAACCGCCCATCCGCGTGTACCACTGCAGGGCCGCACCCTGGGCGCCTCGGATCTGGCCGCTGATGGCGCCGAAGACGACGCCGAAACCGAGCATCCCGATCGCCCAGCCGAGCAGGCTGCCCCGCTGCAGTCGCAGGGCGAGACCGGAGAGTCCCGGCAGCCAGCGGCCGGCTTCAGCGCGCCCACGCCGCTCGGCGATCAGCCCCCGGCCTCCATCACGCTGCGATTCGAGGATGCCGGCGAGGCCGGCCAGTCCGGCGAAGAGCGCTGCAAACAGGACGACCGGCCACCAGATGGTGTCGCCGAACGGCCGTATCTGCTCACCCCAGCCGACCGGCGATGCCCAGGCAGGCCAGGCGCTGTGGACCTGCAGGCCACCGTCCGTGACCGTGCCGAGCATGTTGCCGAGGCCGCTGAGGAGGCAGGCGATACCGAGCACGGCGGTGGCAAGCCCGATGGCGCTCCGCGTGCTGGAGGAGAGTTGGGCGGTGACCGCCGCGACTCCGCCGAACACCAAGCCGACACCGCCGACGGCGATCCCCGCGGCGAGTGAGCCGGCGACCGGCTGGCCGTTGACCATCATCGCCAGGCCGACGAGCCCAGCCAGCAGGACGTCGGCTGTGGCAGTCACCACCAGAGCCGCGCCGAGGGCACTATGACGTCCGACGACGGCGGCGCCGACCAGCTCGGCGCGGCCCGTCTCCTCACCCTGCCGGGTGTGCCGGACGACGGCCATGATGCTCATCAGCGCGGCGAGCACGGCGAGGGTGAGATAGCCGCGGAGCAGGGTGTATCCGCCCACGCTCGCCCCCGAGGGGACGCCAAGGATACGCAGAGCGGGGCTGCTACCGAAGAACGCGGTCTGCCGGATCACGTCCGTGCAGCTGTGCATGCCGCTGACGCACATTGCGGTGAAGGCGGCCATCAGCCCGGTGATCCCCAGGATCCAGGCAGGAAGGGTGATCCGATCGCGGCGGAGGGCCAGGCGGAGCAGCCGGTGGAGGCCGGCGAACCGACTGGCCGGGTCGGCAGCATCGCGGCGGCCCGGGCGCGTGACGGTCGTCAGGACGGCGGCGGGGGCGCTCATCGGGATGCCACCAGCGCGCCAGCAGCGGCCGGGACAGCGGCCCCGTCCTCGTAGTGGCGCATGAAGATCTCCTCGAGGGTGGGCTGGGAGCTGGTCAGGCTTTGCACGCCGCACCCGACCAGGTGCTGGAGGACGCCGTTCAGCCCGCCGGGATCGACGCCGAACTGGGCTCGGCTGCCGTCGAGGCTCAGGCCGTGGACGCCGGGCAGCCCGGCGATGGACCCGATCGGCCGGGCGGTCTCGACGCTCACCGTGGTCCTGGTCAGGTGGCGCAGCTCGGCGAACGTCCCGGATTCCACCGCCCTTCCCGCCCGGATGATGGTAAGCCTGTCGCAGAGGGCCTCGACTTCGGAGAGGATGTGGCTGGAGAGGAGAATGGTCTTGCCCGCCTGGCGCCGCTCCCGGACGACATCCTGGAAGGTGGCCGCGACCAGCGGGTCGAGACCCGAGCTGGGTTCGTCGAGCAGGTACAGCTCGACGTCGGCGGCGAGTGCCGCCACCAGGGCCACCTTCTGGCGATTGCCCTTGGAGTACGCCCGGCACCGCTTGGTCGGGTCCAGCTCGAACCGCTCCACGAGCTGGGACCGGCGCGCCCGGTCGAGGCCGCCGCGGAGGGCACCGAGGAGGTCGATGACCTCGCCGCCAGTGAGGTTGGGCCAGAGATTGACCTCGCCCGGCACGTAGGCTAGGCGGCGGTGAAGGGCGGCGGCGTCCCGCCAGGGGTCGCCGCCTAGGAGGCGGGCCTCGCCGCCGTCGCGGCGGAGCAGCCCGAGCAGGACCCGAATGGTGGTGGTCTTGCCGGCCCCGTTGGGGCCGAGGAAACCATGGACCTCACCGCATCTCACGGTCAGGTCCAGGTGGTCGAGGGCTCGGCTCCGCCCGAAGCTCTTGACCACTCCTGCCAGTTCGATCACGGTTTCCATGGGATTCACCTCATTGCGAATGTGCCGCGTGCCGCGAGCGGTGGTGCTTAGGCACCGCTCCAAGTCAGTGGTGGACGGCGATGATCAGGGATGCGGCGGCGAGGGAAACCAGGAGTAGGAAGAGCCCCAGCCCAACAGCAGATCCCCACCCGTACCAGGCCATGGCGCGCCAGCCGGCGGCATCCATGCCCAGATCGTCATGTCGATCGGAAGCCGCAGTGCTCATGTCACATTCCTCCTCTTGCATCGATAGCTAGGTGGCCGTTCAACGCCGATACTTCCGCTGCAGAGATCACTGGCTAGCGCCGGCTTCCTTCGATCTGGACGGCGAAGTTGCTACCGTCTCGACCGAGACGATCGACAGGCCGAGATCCCGTATCGTCGCTAGGAGCCCATGCAGGGCGGCCTGGTCAGGCAGATCGCCGCTGAGAACTGTGGTGCCATCGGGTTCGGCCGCCACGACGAGGTTGACGAACACCTCCGACCACCACGCCGGCGACAGCTCGCCCTGCACGCGGATCCGGACCTGGTAACCGCCCGACCTCGCCATGACTCGCCTCCAGGTGCTCCGGCTCCGTCACCGGATGGCACATGGAGGAGCCTGGAGCTCAACCACGAGGGCGGGCATCCATCCTCGGATAGAAAGAGGGGTTGAAATCAGCCGTCCGGATCAACGTCGGGAAACGTGAACGCTGATCGCCCGAGGCGACCCAGCGCCCCACATCCCGCCAACGGACCTGGTTCTCGGGGGGGCTTCCCAGGGTAGGATGCCGCTCGGTGGCCGCCAAGGATCGGCTCCTCCCGCTCAAGTTGACGATGCCCCGGCCGTCGAGGCCGCCGGTCAGGCGGCCGCGGCTGGTCCAGCTCCTCTCGGGGGCACTCGACGCGCGCCTGACTGTGGTCTCGGCACCACCGGGATTCGGCAAGACCACGGCGCTGGTCGACTGGCTGTCCGCCCTATCGATCGGGCATGCCTGGCTCTCCCTGGACGAGGCGGACAACGACCCGGTTCGCTTCGTCCGCTACCTCTCGGCTGCGGTCGGTGAGCTGGCCCCCACCGAGACCGGTTCGGTCGAGGAGGTGGCACCTGGGGGCGACCCTGTCCAGGCGATCAGCGGGCTTGCGGTCCTGCTCGCTGAGCGCGGGGAGCCATCGATCCTGGTGTTGGACGACTATCACCTGATCACGGCGCCGGAGGTGCAGAGGGCGGTCGGTGTCCTGCTGGAGGGGCTTCCCCCCCAGGCTCACCTGGTGCTCTCCACGCGGGCGGACCCGGCCCTGCCGCTCGCCCGTATGCGAGCGCGAAATGACCTGGTCGAGGTCCGGGCCGACGCGCTTCGTTTCACCCTTGACGAGGCTCGCCGATTCTTCACCGAGCGGATGGAGGTGGCCCTCGGCGACCCGGACCTCGAGACGCTCGTGGGGCGGACCGAGGGCTGGCCGGCGGTGCTTCAGCTGGCCGCCCTGTCCCTGGCGGGGCGTTCGGACATCCCCAGCCGGGTCCGCGCCTTCGCGGCGACCCACCGCTTCGTCCTCGACTACGTCATTGAGGAGGTCCTCGCCGCGCTGCCACCCGAGACCCAGGACTTCCTCCTGAGGACGTCGATCCTTGAGAAGCTCAGCGGAGCGCTCTGCGACGCGGTGAGCGGAAGCTCCGGCGGCCAGGCGCGACTCGAGGCACTGGAGCGAGCCAACCTTCTCCTCGTCCCCCTCGATGACGAGCGGGTCTGGTACCGGTACCACGCCCTCTTCGCCGAGGTCCTCAAGGCCCGCCTGGCTGTCCTCCACCCAGAGGATGTGGCCGCCCTCCATGCCAGGGCGTCGACCTGGTGCGAGGAGCATGGAGACGACGAGGCGGCCATCGCCCACGCGATTCAGTCGGGTGATCTCGAGCGCACCAGCGAGATTGTTGCCGAGGCCTCGATACGACATATCCACGCCGGCGAACTCAGCACCGTCCGGCGATGGCTCGACGCGCTCCCCGTCGAGGTCGTTCGCGACCATGCTCAGCTCTGCACCTCATACGCGTGGTGTGTGTCACTCGCGACTGAGTCCGAAGAGACGCTCGGATGGATGTTGGCTGCCGAACGTGCGCTTGAATCGGGTCGGGGTGGTGGCCTGCTCGGCCCGGCGGTTCCAGCCCAGCTGGCCCTTCTCCGCTCACGGCTCGCCCAGTTGGCTGGGGACAGCGCCACGGCGATCGTTCAGGCGCGCCGTGCGCGTGAGCTGGTTCCGGACGGGCTTCCAGCCTACATGGAGGCGACACTTCGAGGCGACGCGACGGAGTTCCTCGGCGTCGGCCTGCTAGTGGCCGGTGACCTAGAGGGGGCGGCGGCGGCCTACGAGGAGTCCTTGCCTGACCTGCGCCGGGCTGGCAATGTCTTCGCCGCCGGCCGCGCCATCGCCAGCACGGCGTCGATCCTGCTCGCCCGGGGCGACGCCCGGGGGGCGCTCCGCGTCTGCGAGGGAGAGTTGGAGCGGAGCGGGCCCGCATCGGCGGAATCGAGCCCGGCGATCTGGGCGGCCCTGGGCCGGGCTCGCGTCGAGCTCGGGCAGCTCGAGGCCGCTGAGACGGCCGCGCGTCACGCCCTCGAACTCGCCACTCGCGCCGGCGACGAGACGATCGCCCAGTCCGCCCGAGCCACTCTCGCGCGGCTCGCGCCGTTGCTCGCAGCCGGCGCCGGACGCCGAGCCAGGAGCACCTCAGGCCCCGGCAGCCTCGTCGAGGCGCTGAGCGAGCGGGAGCTCGAGGTGCTCCAGCTGGTTGCCCTCGGTCGGTCCAACAGCCAGATCGCTGCGAAGCTGTTCGTCACGGTCGGCACCGTGAAGTCCCACCTCCACACGATCTCGGGCAAGCTCGGGGTGGCCAACCGGGTCGAGGCAGTGGCTCGAGGCCGGGAGCTCGGCCTCCTTCCCTGAGGACGCCACCGCTCCTCTCGTCCAGCAGCCGCTGACCTCAACCAGCAAGTTCTGTCCAACGGTGGATGTGGCGGGGGGTGGTTGAGCCACACCATCGAGCCTGCCTACAACCGGCCGCCGGAGCCGGTCCAAGGACAGGAGTGCTACGGGATGGCCCCGAAACTCAGCGAGATCACCCAGGGCGAACTCGACAAGCTCTGGGAGGAGATTGATAGCGACTTGCAATTCGATCCCTCCCTCTACCCGGATGAGCACGAGAAGCAGAGGATCCCGGCGAGTCGGCACCTGACGCACGCTCGGGGAGGAGAACGATGACCAACGCACCCCGCGTGCTGCTTGTCGGCTACAACGGCGCTGACAACACCGGTGCCGAGGCGCGTGTTGTAGCGGCGATCAAGGACGTCCGCGCCGTGATGGGACCAGAAGCGGAGATCACGGTGCCCACCTTGAACGTCGAGAAGACGCGCCGCTATATCGAGGAAACGGCGAACGTCAGGCTCGTCCACATTCCGCTCGTGTACTTCTTGGTGATGCGCAAGCTGGTGCGCGAGCACGATCTGATCCTGCTCGTCGAGGGCAGCGTCTACATGGACAGCTGGAGCTCGCTGTTCCTGTGGTACTTCCTCTGGGCGACGCGACTGGCCCGTACGTATCACAAGCCCTGCCTGGCGTACGCGGTCGACGTTGGATCCGCCTCCCTGGCGAATCAGGGACACATCCGGAGGGAGGCGAACAAGACCGACCTCATCGTAACGCGCACTCATGCGGCCGCCGAAACACTCAATAGGTGGGGGCTGACCGCGCCGATGGAGGTCACCGCCGATCTGGCGGTCGGTTTCCCGGTGGATGCCGATGACCAAGACGTGCTGAGTCGAGAATGGCCGGCTGCTGGGGGAGGAGTCGTCGGTGTAGCCATGGTCGACTTCTACCGATTCCCGGTGGTGATCCGGCCATGGGGCCGACGCGCCGACCGTTACAGCTGGCCGGCCTACTTCGCGCACACTCCGGAACAGCACGCCAGCTCTCAGGCGCTGACGGTCGGATACGTCGCCATGATCGACAGGCTGTGGGCCGAGCACCACCGGCCGGTCGCCCTCATCTGTATGGAAGAGCTCGATGAGGCGCTCGCGCGTCGTGTGCAGGGGTCAGTCCGCTATCCAGAACAGACGCGGATCTTCTCAGCACGTGTCCACACCGCGTCGGAGATGACGTCGGTGCTGCACGGTCTCGATCTCCTCATCACCGCGCGCTACCACGGGAGTGTGCTCGCGCTCGCCGGGCTGCGACCGCAGATCGCGTTCGGACACGACCTGCGTCTCAAGACCCTGTATCAGGAGCTGGGCCTTTATCCGGACTACTTCATCGACGCTCATACTGACGATCGCTTCAAGTCGCTCGACCGCATCGTGGACAGGCTTCTGTGGCAACCGGCAGCGCAGGTCGAGAGACTCCGCCTTGGTTACAAGGATCAGCTGACCCGAGGTCGGCGCAACCGCGAGCTGCTCCGCGAGTTCGTCTCCGACCATGGTTGGGGGGCGTCGAGATGGGCGGCTTGATCCTTCTCACCGGTGGAAGCGGATTTCTCGGCACGCAGGTCGCCCGCCGTCTAATCGAGGAGACAGACCACAGGCTGGTCGTCCTGGTGCAGGCGCCTGACGACGCCGCCGCGATCCGGCTCCTGGGTCGCGCCTACTGGGATTGGCGCGAACTGCGGGGTCACCTGGGCGACCGGATCGAGGCGATCGCCGGCGATCTCGCCAAGCCGCAGCTGGGGCTCAGCCCCGAGGCATACAGGGGGCTTGTCAAGACCGTCACCCACATCATTCATGGGGCCGCGAACATCCGGCTCGGGAGCCCGCTCGAGGTGCTCCGGCCGACGAACGTCGGCGGGACGGCGCAGGTCATCGACCTGGCCAAGGCGGTCAACGCGGACCACGGGCTACGAAGGCTGGCGTACATCTCGACGGCTTACGTGGCTGGACGGCGGACCGGCGCGATCGGGGAAGAGCGGCCGACGGGTGAAGGCGGTTTCACCAACTTCTACGAGCAGACCAAATACGAGGCCGAGTGTCTCGTCCACGATGCAGGCGACGAGGTGCCTGTGTCGATCTTCCGGCCGGGCATGGTCGTGGGCGACTCGGCTACCGGCTACATCCTGACCTTCAACACCTTCTACGCGCCCATTCGCCAGTACCTGGTCCATCACCAGCGGTTGATGCCGGGTGGATCCGGGCTGCGGATCAACATCGTCCCGGTGGACTATGTGGCGGACTGCATAGCCCGCCTCACCTTCGATCCAGCGGCCGCCGGGCTGACCTTCCACCTGACCGCGCCGCACGACACGCTGCCGACGGCGGGCGCATTGCTCAAGGCGGTTCGGAAGTGGGCAGCGGAGGCGCTGGGGACCAAGCCGCCACGCTGTGTGAGGTCGCCATACTCGCTGGGCGCACCGCTACTGAGGCTCAAGGAGAACGCGCTCGCCTCGCTGCTCCCCTATTTCAACGAGCGGCGCGTGTTCGTGCGCGACAACGTCGACCGGCTGGTCGGACGGTACCCTCTCGACTGGCGAACCTACCTGCCCCGCCTGCTGGAGTACGCGACCACCCGCGGCTTCATGCACAACTCGACAAGGACGGTTCACGAACAGATCATGTTCCGGCTGCGCTCGCACGCCGGGAAGGTCACCTTTCACGACATCGTCGACGGCGAGGTCAAGACACGAGAGGCTTCAGACGTGCGCGAGGAGATGCTCCAAGCGACGGCGGCCCTGCGGGCCATGGGCATCCGGAGGGGCGATCGGGTTGCCATCGTCGGGCTCAACAGCAGCCGCTACCTCACCCTGGACGTGGCGATTGGCCTGTGCGGCGCGGTCAGCGTGCCCCTGTACTACACCAGTCCGCCGCACGAGATTGACGCGATCCTGGCAAGCAGCCGCGCCAAGCTTCTGCTGGTGGGCACCCCGGCAATCCTGAGCCGGCTCTCTGAGCTGCGGGCTTCGGTGCCGGTGGTGTCATTCGGCCGTGGGCCCATCCCGGCCTGTTTCGACGGATGTGTGGTCGACTGGCGGGACTTCCTCTCTCGCGGAAGGATGAGTTCCGAAGCGAGCGAGGCAGCGGTGGACTTCAGCGACCTGGCCACGCTGCGCTACACCTCGGGCACGACGGGAGCGCCGAAGGGCACCGTCTTCTCGCATGCAGAGCTGCGGTGGATGGCCCAGGCGGTGGTCTCGGTGCTTCCCTGGGCGACCCGTAGCGGCGGCAACCGCTATCTGTCCTTTCTGCCTTTGAATCACGTCGTGGAAGGCATCCTCTGCACCTACGCGGCCTACAACCTGCCCGGCAGGACGGATATCTACTTCCTGGAGGACTTCCGGGCGCTCGCCGAGACCCTACCCAGGGTGCGGCCGACCATCTTCTTCGGCGTGCCGCGGATCTACGAGAAGGCCTGGGGCCAACTCTTCGGCAGCCGCATTGGTCGCCTCCTCATGCGGCTGCCTCGCAGGCTCCGGAAGCGTGCCCTTCGGCCGCTGCTCCTTCACGGCATGGGCTTGGCTCACTGCGAGCAGCTGATCGTCGGTTCGGCTCCTCTGGGCGAGGCGCTGCTCCAGGCCTATCAGCAGGCCGGCATAGAGATCCACAACGCGTACGGAATGACCGAGGCACCCCTCATCGCGCTGAACCGCCTGGGTCACAACCGCATCGGCACGGTGGGGCAGCCCTTGCCTGAGACTGAGGTGCGGATCGCTCTCGATGGCGAGATCCTGGTCCGCGGACCGCAGGTGGCGGCGGGATACGACGATGCGGCGATCCCATCGCCGCTCGAGGACGACTGGCTGCACACCGGCGACCTCGGGTACCTGACCGCAGAGGGCCGCCTGGTGGTGGACGGACGGCGCAAGGAGATGATCGCCACGTCCTACGCCAAGAAGGTGTCACCGGAGAAGGTGGAGGCGCTGCTGCGCGCCATCCCAGGCGTGTCGGAGACGATGCTGGTCGGCGACCAGCGTCCCTACTGCACAGCGCTGATCTGGGTGGAAGATCCCGGTCTCAGCGCGGACGCCATGCGGGTCATCGACCAGGGCGTCCGCGCAGCCGGGAGGCGGCTGGCTCCTCCGGAGCGCCCGCGGCGCTGGGCCCTCCTCCGCAATGACCTCTCGATCGTAGGCGGCGATCTGACCGCCACGCTGAAGCCAAAGCGGCCGCGCGTCCTCAGCCGGTTCAGGCCACTGATCGATGGCCTCTATGCTGAACCGGCGTGCGGTGACGGAGCGCTCCACGTCGCGGACATTGACGGCACCGTGGGGGCGGGGACGTGACCCTGGCGGGCCAGATTCTGCGCTTCCACGCACCGGGCGTTGCCCGCCGGCGCGCCCTCCGCGAACTCCTCCAGGTGACAGCAGACGCCTTCGGGGTCATTTCGCCTTCGGCTGACGGGAGCGTCGACGAGCTCCTGCAGCGTTATGCAGCCTTCACCGCGGAGCAGGCCAAGGCGGCGCTGCGAAGCGGCAGGGACCTGAGGGCGACCCGGCGGGCACTTTATGTCTCGACGTTCGGCATGGGTGGAAGGTTGCGGCAGCAGCTCGGTGTCAAATCCGCCGCTGACGTCATGGTCGCGGCGCGGGCTGTATATCGAGTCCTCGGCATTGACCTCCGGGGCACGATAGATGGCGAGATCCGAATCGAGCGGTGCTACTTCAGCAGGCTCTACTCCGCCCCGGTGTGTGACCTGATATCGACCCTCGACCAGGGCCTCCTGGCTGGACTGAGTGGGGGAGGTCGGCTCGAGTTCCGGCAGCGGATCACCGAGGGTGCGCCTCGGTGCCTGGCGACTCTCACGGAGGTTTCGCTGTGAAGACGGCCCTGGTGATTGGAACGGGGGCGGGTGGGGCGACGGTCGCCAAGGACCTCCAGGGTGCCTTCCAGGTCACCATGCTCGAGGCTGGACAGCCCTTCAACCGGCTGCGAATCGGGGTGCAGACGATCGAGCGGCTGCATACGGTCGGAGCTCCCCTGTACCCGCCGATGATCAACCGAATCTTCCCGGCGATGCGGGTTCGTAGGGCAGGGAGCATGCTTCTGGTCAACGGCCACGGTGTGGGTGGTACGACCACCATCGCGACCGGCAACGGTCTCCGCATGGACAAAGACCTGCGTGCGATGGGCATCGACCTGGACGCCGAGTTCGCCGACGTCTACTCGGACATTCCGGTCACGACCGCTCACCAGGCTGGGTGGAAGAACAGCACCCGCCGCCTCTTCGAGATCGCGGCCGACATGGGGCTGGCCCCCCAGGCCATGCCCAAGATGGGCTGGGCGGGACGCTGCGCCCACTGCGGTCGCTGTGTGGCCGGCTGTCCGACTGGTGCCAAGTGGGACAGCCGCCAGTTCGTTGAAGCCGCGGTCGGAAGGGGGGCCGAGCTGCGAACCCAGAGCTTCGTGGACCACGTGGTCAGGGAAGGCATTAGGGCCTCAGGCGTGGTGGTGCGCGAGGGCTGCCGCCGGCGCTTCTACCCAGCAGACGTGATCATCGTGGCCGCCGGTGGGCTCGGGACTCCCGTGGTCCTCGAGCGATCTGGGATCGCGACCGAGCCGAGGCTTGCTGTTGATCCGGTGCTGTGCGTCGCCGGCCTGGTACCGGGCGTCCGCGCGCAGCAGGAGATCAGCATGCCCTTCTTTGTCCAGCGCGACCGCTATATCCTCTCGCCGTACTTTGACTACCTGAGCTTCCTGAACCACCCGGCGTGGAGGGTGCACCCGGCAGGAGACATTCTCAGCGTCATGGTCAAGCTGGCGGACGACAGCCGCGGCTCAATCGAGCATGGCCGGATCAGGAAGGCCCTCACGGACGACGATCGCCGGCATCTTGGTGAGGGCTTGAGGATTGCCACCGAGATCGTCGAACGTTTCGGAGTCGCCAAGGGAAAGACCTTCCTCGGCGTCCTCAATGCCGGGCATCCCGGGGGGATGCTGCCCTTGAGCGAGCGGGAGGCGTCTTCCTTCCACAATGACAGGTTGCCGGCAAATGTCTACGTCGCGGACGCCAGCCTGCTGCCGGGCGCGCTGGGCAACCCGCCGATTCTGACCACGGTGGCGATGGCGAAGCGAGTAGCTCGCGTCATCCGCGAGAGGTTCGAGAACTGACATGGTGGAGGCATGAACGATGAAGACCCAACAATCGCCACAGAAGGCACCGGTGGTGCTGGTCACGGGCGCTTCCCAGGGGATCGGCGAGGCGATCGCGAATCTCTTGGCAGACGAGGGCTACCGGGTCTACGGGACAGCGAGGGTTCCATCGCTTGAGTGGACGAGAAGATTCGAGATGCTCGAGCTGGATGTCCGGCTCGACTCCTCGGTCCTTTCATGTGTATCGACCGTGCTCGAGCGTGAGGGCCGCCTTGACATCCTGATCAACAACGCTGGCGTCGGCATGGTCGGAGCCATTGAGGAGACCTCGATGGCAGAGGCAGGAGATCTCTACCAGACCAATGTCTTGGGAATGGGCCGGATGGTCGCGGCAGCGCTGCCCGGCATGCGTGAGCGGCGACGCGGCCAGATCATCAACCTGGGATCCGTGGCTGCGCATCTGCCAGTCCCATACCACGGCTGGCTGGTGTCGTCCAAGGCGGCTGTCAGCAGCTACTCGGATAGCCTCCGCATGGAGGTCAAGCATCTCGGCATCAAGGTGTCGGTGCTGGAACCCGGAGCCGTGGCGACCCACCCAGGGGAGCGCATGAGCCGCCTGAAGGTGGCAACGTCCATCGAGGCGTACGAGCGACACGAACTCCGAGCAGTGGCGGCCATAGAGCGCGCAGGTGTCGCGCCCGAAGCCGTCGCCAGGGCGGTCCTGCGGATCATTCGTTCAGACGCACCGAGCGCGCATTATGCGGTTGGCCGCGAGAAGTGGTACGTTCGGTTCGGCAGGGTAGTGCCGTACTCGGCCGTTGAGTCGCTCCTAGCCCATCGCCTCGGGCTTGCCAGTTGACCGACGAATATCAGGTAGCTGGTTAGCTACCAGCTCCTACTAGTGGCTAGCCATGTGCGAGGTGCGAGCGCCGGCAGAGAAGTCTGGAGGGAAGGCGGGGCACAGTCGCGGACCGCGACGCGACCCGGGGGAGCAGGCTGCGGCTCCGAATCGGCGGCGGGATCTGGGCCGTTCCGGTGGACCGCTTCCTGCTTCACCTCGAGACCCCATGTGTGGCCGGGCCTTGAAGGCCGCCTCCATGTCCCGGCCGGCGCCGTGCAGGGAAGACCGGGAATTGGTATCGGGCCTGCTCGGAGATGGGCTCCCGGGTCGGGTAGCCAGCTGTCCGCCGACTGGCGACGACATCGCGTCTTAAGCGCAGGCTGGGAAGCAATTGCTCTGATAGAGCAACGTTCGGAACTTCGGCGCACCAAATGATCTCAGGGCGACCGCCGGAGACCCGACTGGGCAGAGCTCGCAGTTTGGGAGCAAGAGGTCGCTGGAAGCATGTGTGGCCGGGATCTTCCGCCACGTATTCGACCGCACGTGGCCGAATCCCGTGAGCGGAGGGCGGGGCCCAACACCTGACTTGCTGACACGCAGGGACCCCCGGGAGCTTCATCTCCGAGAACCAGCCTTAGCGGCCGGTAGGAGCGGGTAGAAGGTAAGGCACCCACGGCGGACTCGGAGAGCCATCAGGAGGACCTCCCAGATTAGGGTCCTTTGCCTCTGGCCTCAGGGCGTCTGAAGCGCTAAGAGCTTGGCCACAAGCTCGCGTCCGCTTGCGGGAGACGAAGGTACAGGTGGGGGCCCCGTCTGCTCTTCCTGACTCCACGGAAGCGCCGACGACGGCGCCGGATTCCGGACGCGGAGCGCTGGCACTCTCACTGAGGCCGTACGGGCTGGTTGGTGGCTACCGAGAGTACTTGGTCGGAGCGCTCTTGGCGACAGCGATCGGCCTGGTCTTCCTCGTTGACGTGGTTACGCCAGCCTCCGTCGATCCGATCCCAGTGGTGCTGGTCGCCGCGATCATCGCGGCGTGGCTCCTTTCGGCCCCCCTCGCCATCTGCGTCACTGGTCTTGCGGTCGGGCTGTTCTTCGCCGACGCGACCCTTGGCAAGGTCGCGCACACCGTGGCCGCTGCCGAGGCCGGGGCCTGCCTTGTACTGACGGCCGCTGCCCGTTTGTACGCAGCCAGGTTGCACAGCCTCCTCGTAGGCACGACTCTGCAATCGAAGTCGCGAGCCGCGAGTGTCTTTGGGCTGGAGAATCTCACATACCTTGTCGACGCGTCGGCTGACGGGGTAGCGGCCATCGATGACGCCGGGCGGATCCTCTACGCCAACGCCGCCGCGGCCGCGATGTTTGGTGGTCCCGTTGACCCCGAAACTGCCGAGCTCTTGGCTGGCGTGGTTGACGAGGATCGTCCTCGCGTCCTCTCTTATGTAGACTCTGGCGCCCTTGACCGAACCGGCACCCTCGGCTTCTCAGCTCGCGGACGCGATGGTGCGGTGCGCGTGCTCGAGGTGACGCACACACCAATCGTGGTACAGCGCCGCCGCGTGATCGCCGTCGTGGTTCGAGATCTCACCGAGGTCGACCGGATGCTCCGCGAGTCCAACGCCATGGCGGAGACGGCCGCCAGCCTCGCGGTCACCGATCGGCTTGACGTCACCTTGCAGGCCGTCGCCCGACGGGTGGTGGAGGTCAGCCCGGCCAAGGCCTGTGCGATCTATCTCTTGAACGATCAGGGTCGGCCCAGAGTGGCGGGGTTCTTTGGCTTGCCTGACAGCTGGCCAGCCGCGATTGACGATGCGGTACGCCGCGGGGCCGAGCTGCCGATGATGAAGGCTATCCGGACCAGAGCTCCGAGCTTCGATCCGGACCTCCAGCGCACCGACCGCGGCGATCCGCTGCTGCGCCCCATAGAGTTTGCCGCTGGACCCCTACCTGGCCCGTGGCAGGGGCTGGCCACTCCCTTGCTTCAGTCCGGCGAAGCCCTGGGAGCTCTCTGCGCCTATTTCACTGGTGGCGAGCGCGTGGACCGCCGCACCATGGACTTCCTGGCCACCATCGCCGCCCAGGTGGCATCGGCGGTCCAGCTTGGCCGGCTCGTCGCCGCGCGCAAGGGACAGATAGCCTCCGAGGAGCGCCACCGGCTGTCCCGTGAGCTTCACGACTCCCTGTCACAGGCGCTGTATGGGATAGTCCTGGGCGCCACGTCAGCCCGTAAACGCCTGGATGGTGACCCGCAAAGGCTGGTCGAACCGCTCGACTACATCGTCGAGCTGGCCGAGGGGGCACTCCGCGACATGCGCAGTTTGGTTCTCGAGCTGCGGCCGGAATCGCTGGAGAAGCAGGGGCTGATCGCAGCCTTGGAGGAGCACTCTGAGGGGGTGGCCAAGCGCTGTGGCCTGGAGGTGATCAGGCAGCTCCCCTTGGAACCTGAGGTCTCCCTCGATATCAAGCTGGTCGCATATAGAATCGTGCAGGAAGCACTCAACAATGTGGTGAAGCACGCCCACGCGAAACACGCATGGATCCAGCTGGCCGCTGACGATGGTGCTCTGGTGGTCTGTGTCAAGGACGACGGCACCGGATTCGACGTCGGGGCCAGCCATGCTGGTCACTTCGGGCTGGACACGATACGGGAGCGCGTGTCGGCGCTGGGGGGAGAGGTCCGAGTCCAGAGTTTGCCAGGCTCAGGGACCACCGTCTTAGGCCGGATCCCGATCGTCGCGGACGCTTGAGAGCGTCATCCTCCTCCGGCCGGGCGAGTCAATAGCCAGGCGGTCGGCACCAGGATCGCGATGAGCGTCAATCCGACCGCCGTCTCTCCGATGATGGCCATTGGAGGCCACGTGAGGTACGGCATGCAGGTACCCGTCAGGGATTTGGCCACCATGAGAAGGGAGGCGGTGGCAGCGGCTGCGCCCAGCGCGATGCCGACAACGCACAGCACCGCGGTCTGCCATATGGTCATCGAAATGACCTGCCGAGCGGTCGCGCCGATGCGGCGGAGCAGGATGAGGGCCCGCCGTCGCTCGATGGTCGCCATCACCAGCGTGTTCAGCAGTGACACCGAGCCGAGCAGGGTCACCAACCCCATGACGTCGGCTCGTCGGCGAAGATCACCTCGGGGTCTGTGATCAGCGCCCGGGCGATCGCGACCCGCTGTCGCTTGCCCCCGGACAGCGTGCCGGGCAGCCGCCGCAGCTGCTCCGGTGCGATCCCTACCCGGCCTGCCAGCTGACGCACGCGTCTCCGGTCGACCCGACGGCCGTCGAGGCGCAGGGGCAGGGCGATGTTGTCTGCTACAGAGAGCGTGGGGACCAGGTTCAGTGCCTGGAACACGAATCCGACCCGCTGGCGGCGCAGCACGGAGAGCTTCCTTCGGCTGAGGTGAGTGATGTCGATCCCACCTATGTGGACCCTGCCCGCCGATGGCGGATCCAGGCCCGCCGCGCACTGGAGGAGGGTCGATTTCCCGCACCCCGACAGGCCCATGACGGCTGTGAGGGTCCGGTAGGGGAACTCAACGGTGATGTCCCTCAGCGCGTGACTGGCACGGCGGCGCCGGCCGTACGCCCTGCTCACTGATGGGAGCTCGACCGCGTGACCTGGCGTGGGGGGACATGACGGTGCCCCAGCGCCCCTGGCTCCAGCCGAAGCCGTCGTCGGCCACGAGCTGCCAGCCAGTTGCCCCACATCCGGCGCCGTGAGTGGCGGAGAGCTGGCCATTCGCCCATCTCCTCCTTTCAGAAGAGTCCGGAGCGATGCAATGGCATGGTGGCCATGGCCCCGTCTCGCCCTGCCCGACCATGATGCGGATGCTCCAGCTCGATGTCATCAAGGCGTGCCCTGGCCCGCCGGGCCCACCGCTCGATCAAACGAATGAGGGTGATCACTGATCTACTCCTTGCTCGATGGACCTGCATCTCTGGCCGATACTCGGCGGATGCGTTGCCCATTTCAACGGTCGTAGGGAGCGCGCAGGGATGCAACTTCGGGGGCCCCGGGAATTGACCCGTCAGGAGGCCGGCGGCGTCGATCTTTCCGGGGATGCCTCGCGTCCATCCAGGTGGGCAGCCACTCCCTGAATGGCGCGCTGGACGGCTGAGTCGCACCTGAATCCCGCGTTGCCGAACAGATCGTGGCGGGGTGAGGCCCTCGCGGTCATCGAAGGCGTGAGGACCGGAGTGTACCCAATGGGTGATGTCGGGGTGATCCCAGCGGTGGTTGACCGCGCTGTCCACACCAGCGAATCTCGGAGTGTGAATCAAGGTGCCCCGTGGGGGCTGAAGATGGTGACCGAGCCGGCGGGCAGGGGGATGCCCTCTCCGGCGGCGCGTGGTCGCGCTGTGATGGTTCGGCCGCAGCAGACCTCGCCGCGGACCTTGCCAGCACGCCTGATGCAGCGTCCGGCCATCTCTGACGAGCAATGGTGGGCCTATGTCCGCACCACGATCAGGAAGGTGACCCGGTGATCGTTGATCGTTGTCGCCTCGCGGAGCTGGTCGACACTCTGGAGCAGGCCGATCTGCTCAGGTGGCGGTCGCTCCAGGGCGTCTGGGCTCCGGTCATCGTCGACGTGCTCAAACGCGATGCTGCGAGTCGGCGACTCGAGGATGCGCTGGCGAACTCGAGGGCGGCGATGGGTGGGTGGCGGTTGTAGCAGGGAGCGTGGAAGGGAAGGGCGCGATGATCGTATTCACCAGGTTGACGCCATCCGTCCTGGTTGCGGAGGCGGTTGACCCCGCGGCCGAAGCCGCCGCCGCGGAGCGCCGCTTCGCCGCGCTGCGGATGTGGCGTCCCACGATCGTTGAGGCAGAGCGGCGCGCCCAGATTGCGTCTCGCCTCGATGCCGCTCTTGCTGCCACCCCGCGCCGGTCCTGACGGGCCGACCGCTGGCCGGTGAAACCTCCCCCGGGTCCTCAATCCTTCGATGGATTCGCGGTATCCCTTTCAGGTGAGACTGCGTGCGCCTTTGCTCAGGTCAAAGGCTGCAGCCAGGAGTGCATCGAAGGTGGGATTGCGAGGTCCTCCCAGCGGGGGTAGACGGTGTCGTTCAGAACAGCGAATCTCGGAGTGCGAATCGAGGTTCCCTGGAAGGATATGGAGATGGTCACCAAGGCGGGGGAGGGGGCGCGCCTCTCTCGAGGTGAAGTGCGATGACGGACGAAGAGCTGACGCGGCTTTGGGATGAGATCGAGGCGGATCTCCGCTTCGACCCCACGATGTACCCAGACGAACCGCTGGTGCAGGCACACGGCGTGCCGTTGGTCCGGTAATCCTCGACCGACATGGCGACCAGGCTTCGGGGGGCGGGCTCCTTGGGCAGCGGTCCTCGTAGACGTGCTCAAGCGGGACTCCGTTGGTCGGCGACTCGAGGATGTGCTCGCCGCCTCAAGTGCAGTCGGCAGGTCCGACCTTCGGGGCTGCGGCCCCGCTGAGCCGGTTCTTCAGCACGGCGCGGGCGCCCTGGGAGCAACGCTGGCTCGGTGTGACGGGCGCGTGGTGGGCTTCACGAGGACACGATCCTGGAGGGCGCGGACGATCCCGAGGGCTAGAGCCACGGTCAGCAACTTGTCCGGGAGGTCGATGGCCGCCTCCCCGGTCGCGGCGGCCACGAATGAGGGAACGTGCCTGACGGCTAGGAGGTTGAACACCCCGTCGCCCAG
>DASPQV010000011.1:0-100895 GCA_035624785.1 Binatia bacterium
TGGGTCAGCGCCCTGGTCTTGCCGCTCCCCGCGCCCGCGAAGATGAGCAACGGCCCGTCCGGGGCCTCAACCGCCTCGCGCTGGACCGGATTGAGGGCGGCCAGCAGCACGTCAGGAACACTGAGCACCTCGCGATTCTACGAACCTGTGTAGCCGGGGCTGGCCAACGGGCAAGGCCCGTTCAGGGGCGAGGGGCACTGTCAGCCGGTGTGACCGACCGATGACACCGTCCGCGCCATAGTGGGTGGAGAGCGCCTCAGTGGACGCGGCGCACCGAGACCAGCGGCGCCGGGTGGGAGGCGCGGACCCGCTGCGGCCGGTGGCCGTCGGCGGAGGCGGCCGTGCCGCCGGTGACCAGGAGCGTCTCGCGGAGCCGGGCCGGCGTGCCCAGCGCCCAGCCCTGGCCCAGGGTGGCGCCGAGGCTGAGCATCCGGGCGCAGTCCTCCGGGGTCTCGATGCCCTCGGCGATCACCTGGCCGCCCAGGCTGCGCGCCGTCTCGACCAGGCCTCGGATCACCGCGGCGGATCCGGGGTCGTCGGCGCTGGAGACCAGGCTCTTGGCCACCTTGATGACCTCGGGGCGCACCACCGCTATGGCCTCGATGGTGGACAGACCCTCACCGACGTCGTCCATGGCGAACCGGAAGCCGGCGCGGCGGTAGAGGGCGCAGGCATCGGCGAAGCGTCCCAGCCGGGTGATCTGCTCGTTCACCTCGAGCACCACCTGGTCGGGGCGGAGCCGGGCGGCGGACAGCTGGCGGAGCATGGCCTGGAGGCCGATCTCGGTCAACGCACCGACGCTGACGTTGATGAAAAGCGAGCCGCCTCGGGTGAGCAGACGGTAGGCTCCGTCCACCGCCGCACCCTGGCAGAGGCTCTCCAGCTCCCGGGAGACGCCCAGCCGGCGAGCCGCGGCGAACATGCCCTCGACCTCGGTCTCCGGAGGGGATCCGGTGGGGCGGGCGAGGGCCTCGTAGCCGACCAGGCGGCCGCGCACCAGGTCGCGGATGGGCTGGTAGACGGACTCGATCTCGCCCCGGGCGACGATGGCGGGCACCGACTCGAGCCAGCTCCCGGGCCGGGAGCCGCCGCCCTCGTCGACCACCACCCGGCCGCCGCCCATGGTGCGGCCGGCTGCCCCCAGGGCGCGCAGCGCGCGGTTGACCAGCTCCTCGGCGGCCTCGTGGCGGTTCCAGAAGGCGATCCCGACGCTCACCGTGCAGCCGGCCGGAAGGTCGTCCTCCAGGTCCCTGACCAGGGCGCCGGCCGCGCCCGTAGTCAGACCCTCGATGATCAGGGCGAACTCGTCGGCCCCGATCCTGGCGGTGTAGGTGAGGCCGGGCGTGCCCGGGTCAGCGCGCTGGGCGAAGCGGAGCACGGTGGCGATGTCGGTGAGCAGGCGGTCACCGGCCGCGTGTCCCCAATCCTCGTTGTAGGCGCCGAAACGGTCGACGTCCATGACGGCGACGGCCAGGGCCCGCCCGCTCTGCTCGGCGCTCTCCAGACGGCGCGGGATCTGGAGATCCCAGGCGCGCCGGTTGGGGCAGTTGGTCAGGAAATCGGTGTAGGCGAGGGAGGCCAGTCGAGCCGCATCGTCATCCTGGAGGCTCAGCACCTTGATGACCACGGCCACCAGGATCGCGATCCCGGCCGCGAGCAGGCTGCTGGCATCGCCGCGCGTCACCGCCCACGCGGTCAGAGCCTCGGCGACGCTCACGCCGACGCCGATCAGCAGCGCTCTCCAGTCGTGACGGAAGGCGAGCCAGACCAGGGGTATGGCAACCACGATGGCGCTGCCCGCCTCGCCTCCACGGAATCCCACCTGCAGGATCAGGACCATGGCGATGGCAGCCCAGGCGCCCACCTCCTGGGCCCGGCGAGGCAGCCTCTCGAGGGGAAGCATCGCGGCCAGCCCGGCCGCGACCACGAGGGTCGCGACCGAGGCCAGACCGAGGCCCAGCGGCACCTGACCCGTCGCCAGCCCGGGTGCGATCAGGACCGCGCCGGCCAGCAGCCACACGCCGGCCGCGGTGCGCGCCGCCAACCGATCCGAACGCTGCGAGCCCGGCGAATAGGGGATCGGAGGGCGCGGGCTGTCCGGACCGAACACGGTGGGCTCAGAGTAAACGTCACCCGCCCGTGACTGAATACGAACAAGTCGCGTCCGCGTGACGGTTTGCCGCGCCGGGCTATGACCCGCCCGGGCCGGATCTGACAGTGTCAAAGAGGAGAACACCCCGCATTGCCATCGTGGCGCCACCGCGGGAAACGCCAGCTCGGCCCAATTCCACCGGCCAGTCCGGACCGGGTTCGACGGGTCTCAGCGCACCGGCGCCAACCGCCAGGCGGCCCCGGATGCGGAACCGGGGCTGTCCGCGGATGCCAGCGTGCCTCAGCGGGCCGGTCCGTTCAGCGGCAGACGGCGGAGGATGCAGAAGGGGGTCTGCTCGGTGGTCTGCGCCATCGGGTTGTCGGCAAGCGCGCCGACCACCGTCGGGCGGTCCACGCCTGGACTGGCACCGAGGACGTTGACCCCCAGGTCGTTGCTGTCCACCACCGCGACCTCGACGTCCCGCCCGGAGGCGGTGAGCAGGGTCCGGCGAAGCCGTTCCGCCACCCCGTCGGGGTCGAGCGGCGCCTTGCTCGCGTGGCGGTTGTAGGGGGGGATGACGTGGTCGTCGGGACCGTCTATGGCATTCACACCGGAGCCGGCGATGCGGTAGAAGACGCCGTGGATGCCGAGGGGACGGGTCACCGCGGCGCAGGCGGCGGCGAGCAGGATCCGGGGAGCGCCCGCCTCGTCGAGGGCCAGCTGCATCGTGACCGGCCGGCCGATGCCGATGCCGATCGGCACCTGGCTGACGAAGCCGGCGAGAAGCCGGGCCAGCGGCGTCACCCTGATCTCGGCGGCGGGGTAGGACCGCCCCTGGGTCACCGCCACCATCTTCTCGCTGAGGGCGAGGATGTCCCCGTCCTCGAGGGTCACTCCCCGCTCCGCGGCGGCGTCCAGCGCCTCCCGCAGGGCCGCGGTCAGGTCGTCGCCGACCCCGACCAGCCGGGAGCGGAGGGGCATGCGGGCCCAGATCCGGCCATCGTCCCGGATCAGCACGTGCCGTCCGGGGTTCGGGGCGGCCACCTCCACCAGGTTTTCGGCGCCCACCGCCGGCGCCGCCTCGCGGTCACCCTGAGCGGCGAAGCCGTATCCGGTGCGGCTCCCCTCGAGCCGGTTGTCGAAGTACACCCGGAGCCACAGCTCGGTGTTGACGGCGCGCCAGAAGAACATCGACTCCTCGGTGCCGCCGGCGCAGGCGACCCGGAAGGCGTCGGCCACCGCCGGCGCGTCCCAGTACGGCCGGGAGTGGAACGACGGGGATCGCATCAGCGACTGCAGGGCAGCGCGCTGCTGCCGGAACCAGCGGAACTCCGGCGTGGTGAAGCCGATCTTGCGGCGCCGGAGCCGGATCTTCTCGGGGATCACCCCACGCATCGCCTCCCGGAGGATCCGCCGCGACCAGCCCCCCGAGACGATCGCCGATGCCGGAAGCCGGAGGATCCACTCCACCAGCTCCTGGTCCAGGAAGGGCAGCCGCGCCTCCATGGAGTGGGCCATGGAGTTGCGGTCCTCGTAGCGGAGCAGGGACGGCAGCGAGAAGTTGGTGACGTCCTGGAGCAGCCGCCGCTTGAGGTCGTCCTGCACCCGCGGGTCGCGGGGCGGCCGCTGCTTGCTGGTCCAGTCCAGGCGCAGCAGGCGGTCGAGGTCGACTGGATGGCGGCGCTCGTGGAGACGGCGCCGCACCAGCGGCCCGACGGTGTCGCGCGAGCGCGCCGCCTCCTCGGCGAACTCGCGGTAGCGGTGGTCGCGGAGGAGCTGGCGCAGGTAGACGTACTGGTAGGGGACGTAGCCGGCGAGCAGCTCGTCGCCGCCCTGGCCGTCGAGGAGAACGGTGACCTTGTGGCGGGCGACCCGCATCACCGACCACATCGCGTACGGGGCGGTGGTGATGGTGGGCTCCTCGACGTCATGCACCCAGGTCTCCAGGTCGGCGAGCCACCGGTCTGAGTCCGGGTAGATCCAGGTCGGCTCGGCCGAGATCACTCCGAGAACGGCGTCGATGTAGTGCTTCTCGTCGATCGGATCGCCGGGAAACACCGCCGAGAAGGTCTTGAGCCGGTCGCCCAGCGATCCCGTGTCGGGCGCGTGCTGCTTGAGGAGCCGGTCCATGATGCAGACGATCGGCGACGAGTCGAGGCCACCGGAGAGGCAGATGCCGACCGGCACGTCCGAGACCAGCCGGCGCTCCACCGCCTGCTCGAAGAGCCTGCGGAACTCGGCGGGGTCGGGCTCCACGTCCTCGGTGAGGAGCGGGTTCCAGTAGCGGGTCTCCCTGATCCCACTGGCGTCGACGGTGACGTAACCGCCAGCGGGGACCTGGCGGACACCGGCGAAGAAGCTCAGGTCGTTGTGGTCATAGAGCCCGAAGCGCAGGTATTCGTAGAGCTGCTGGTCGTCGACCCGGCGCGGGAAGCTGGGGTCCTCCAGGATCGCCTTGATCTCGGAGGCGAAGAGCACGCGATCAGCCGACTCCGCGAAGAAGAGCGGCTTGATGCCGAAATGGTCGCGGCAGAGCACCAGCTTGGGGACGGGGCCGCGAAGATCGAGGAGGGCGATGGCCCACATGCCATTGAACCGCTGGAAGGCCGCGGGCCCCCAGGCGGCATAGGCGTGGAGGGCGACCTCGGTGTCGCACTTGGTCCGGAAGCGCCGGCCCGCCCGCTCCAGCTCCTGGCGCAGCTCCCGGAAGTTGTAGATCTCGCCGTTGTAGACAATGTGGAGCCGGCCCCGGTCGGTGGACATCGGCTGCTGGCCGGTGACCAGGTCGATGATCGAGAGCCTCCGGAAGCCCAGCGAGGCAGCGTCCGACTCGTGGAAGCCGTCGTCGTCGGGGCCGCGATGGTGGAGTGACTCCGCCATGGCACGCAGCAGCCGTGGCTCGCGCGGACCGAAGAAGCCGCAGATGCCGCACATGGTCAGCGCTTCCCGGGGTCCGGCGAGTGGCGGCGATCGCGCTCCCAGAGCAGGAGCGGCCCGTCCTCGGTGCCGCGCCTGCCCACCCGTGCGAACCCCGCCTTCTCGAGGACGCGGATCGAGGCCGTGTTGTCCTCCCGGCACTGGGCGGTGACGCGGCGGACGCCCGGCTGCTGGAGGGCCCAGCCGGTCAGAGCCGCCGACATCTCGGAGGCGTACCCGAGCCCCCGCAGCGAGCGGTTGACCGCGTAGCCGATCTCTACCGATCCGCACGGGTCGGGCGGCCCCTTGAAACCGATGCTGCCCACCGCCAGGCAATCTTCGCTCCGGACCATGACGCCGTCGGTCCAAGGCTCGGCACCGGCACCGCGCTCCCGGCGGGACACCCACATGGGCAGCACCGCCAGGGCGTCGTCGCCCGGCCACTCCCCGGGGAAGCGGACGCGAAGGGCCGAGCCGGCGGGTCCCTCTCCGTTCGCGGGCAGCTCGGCCACGAACTCGGAGCGCAGCATCCGCTGCTTGAGCACCTCCAGCGGGGTGGGGACGTAGAGCAGCCGCGCGCTGCGGATCACCAGCATCCGGGCCACTCTATCCGGTCGGGCGGCCCGCCCGGCCAGCTCCGGACCTACCGGGGCACTAGAAGTCCATGTCCTCGTCGTCGTCCATGCCGCCGCCCATCCCGCCGCCGAAGCCGCCACCACCACCGCCGTGCGAGTGGCCCGGGCCACCCTCCGCGTGCTCCTCGCGCTCCGGAGCCTCGGCGACCAGCGCCTCGGTGGTCATGATCATGGTGGCAATCGACGCCGCCGACGTCAGGGCGGTGACGACCACCTTGGTCGGGTCGATGATGCCCCGCTCCACGAGGTTGCCGTACTGCTCAGCACTGACGTCGAGACCCTGGTCGCCGCTGAGCTCGGCGACCCGGTTGACGGCGACCGCCCCCTCCAGGCCGGCGTTGCCCGCCAGCACCCGCAGCGGCTCCTCGAGAGCGCGCCTCACCACCTTGGCGCCGGCCAGGGCGTCGCCCTCGAGGCCGAGACGGTCGACCGCCTCCCGCGCCCGGATGAGAGAGACCCCGCCTCCGGCCACGTAGCCGTCCTCGAGGGCGGCGCGGGTGGCGTGGAGGGCGTCTTCCACCCGGGCCTTGCGCTCCTTCATGGCCACCTCGGTGGGGGCGCCCACCTTGATCACGGCCACCCCACCGGTGAGCCGGGCGAGCCGCTCCTGGAGCTTCTCGCGGTCCCAGTCCGAGTCGGTCTCCTCGATCTGCTGGCGGATCTCTTCGCAGCGAGCCTCGATGGTGCGGCGCTCGCCGGCGCCTCCCACCACGGTGGTGTCGTCCTTGGTCACGGTCACCCGGTCGGCGCCTCCCAGGTGCCGGGCCTGGACGAGGTCGAGGCGCAGCCCCACCTCCTCGCTCACCACGGTGGCCCCGGTCAGCACCGCCAGGTCCTGGAGCATCGCCTTGCGACGGTCACCGAAGCCGGGAGCCTTGACGGCGACGGCGGTGAGGGTCCCTCGCATCCGGTTGACGACCAGGGTGGCCAGCGCCTCACCGGTCACATCCTCGGCGACGAGGAGCAGGGGCGTCTGCTCGGTGACCACCAGCTCGAGGGCGGGCAGCAGGTCCTTGACCGCGCTGACCTTGGCGTCGGTGATAAGGATTGCCGGCTTGTCGAGCTCGGCGACCATCTCCTTCTGGTCGGTGACCAGGTAGGGGGAGACATAGCCACGGTCGAACTGCATGCCCTCGACCACCTCGACGGTGGTCTCGATGCCGTCCGCCGATTCCACCGAGACCACGCCCTCGCGGCCGACCTTGGCGAAGGCGTCAGCGAGCATGGTCCCGATCTCCGCATCGCCGGCGCTGATGGTGGCGATGCGCCGGATGTCCTCATTGGTGTCGACCGGGTGGGAGCGTTCACGCACCGCCTTCTCGACCGCCTCGGCGGCGGCCAGCATGCCCCGGCGGAGCTCGACCGGAAAGGCCCCGGCGCCGAGCAGGCGCAGGCCCTCGTCGATCATCGACCGGCTCAGCACGGTCGCCGTGGTGGTGCCGTCGCCGGCCACGTCGTTGGTCTTGACGGCGACCTCGCGGAGCAACTGGGCTCCCATGTTCTCGAAGTGGTCCTTGAACTCCAGGTCGCGGGCCACGGTGACCCCGTCGACGGTGACCAGGGGAGGCCCGAACTTCTTGTCCAGCACGACCGAACGTCCTCGCGGGCCGAGGGTCACCGAGACCGCGTCGGCGACCGCGTCCGCACCCTTGCGCAGCGCCTGGCGCGCCTCGGTGTCGAATCGAAGCTCCTTTGCCGGCATTGGTCTCTCACTCCTTGGTCATGCTGCTCAGTGGTGCTCTCGGCTGCCGGCCCGCGAGGCGGTGGCGCAGTCCCCTCGACCGCCTGCGCCGCCGCGGGCGGCGTCCGCGACCCACGAGGCTCCAGCCCGCCCGCCCGGTGGCGCCACCCGGCGCGCCCCGGCGAGGGATCGTGGTCGCGGAGCCGCCCCGCTCGTGGGCTCAGCTCTTGCCGTCGCTCTGGACGATGGCGAGGATGTCCTTCTCGGAGAGGATCAGGTAGTCGACGTCGTCGATCTTGACCTCGCTGCCGGCGTACTTCGCGTACATCACCCTGTCGCCGACCTCGACGTCCAGCTTGATCCGCTCTCCGGTGCGCTCGTTGTAGCGGCCCTTGCCCACAGCCTCGATGATCCCCTCCTGGGGTTTCTCCTTGGCGGTGTCCGGCAGGACGATGCCACTCTTGGTCACCTCCTCCCGCTCCACCGGCTTGATGACGACTCGATCGGCCAGGGGACGAAGCTTCAAGGCCACGATGGGGACCTCCCAGTCTTTAGCACTCAGGTCAGTAGACTGCTAACACTCTAGCGGAGCGACTGCCAGGGGCGCAAGGCTGGTGTCCCACCTCGGCGGCGGCAAATTGCCCATCCTCGGGTTCCCGCCGAGCCGGCGCGGTGAGGTGGGTCAGGCCCCCCCGGCGGTGACCACCATGTCGGTCAGGAATCCGGCGAGGAGGCCAGCCAGGACGCCCCAGAACAGCAGGTCCCTCCGACCGGAGCGGTGGGCCACCCCCAGCAGCTGGAGGACCACGTAGAGGATGGACCCCGCGGCCAGGGTGAGGAACACCACCGACACCGGCTGGCTGGTGAACTGGCGCCCCACCGCGGTGCCCACGAAGGTGGGGCCACCGCCGATCAGTCCCATCGCGAGCAGGAAGCCCCAGGAGGGGCGATCCGCCTCGGCGGCCAGGGGCGCGACGATGCCGAAGCCCTCGGTGGCGTTGTGGAGGGCGAATCCGATCACCAGCACGGTGGCGAGGCCGATCGCCCCAACCGCGGCGCTGTTGCCGATGGCCAGCCCCTCGCCGAAGTTGTGCAGCCCGATGCCGACGGCGATGAGCAGAGCGAGACGGCGCGCGGCAGGCCAGGCGGCCAGACCCAGCCGGCGAGCCGTCAGCTCGCCCGGGGCCATCGCCCCCGGGCCGTGCGGCTGCGGCCGGGCCCTCGCCGCCAGCCAGCGTTCGTAGTAGACAAGGCTGAGCAGACCGACCGCGATGCCCAGCAGGTAGAGCGCCCCGTAGCCCAGCACCGGCCCCACGCTTCCGGTGCCCCGGTGCAGAGCGGTGAGAGCATCGTCCACCGGCCCGTAGGCGTTGCTCAGAACGTCCCAGATGATGAAGAGGAGGATGCCGGCCGCCAGCGCGTTGAGGAACTGGCGGAGCCCCGGGCGCGCCGAGCGCAGCCTGCCGACGGGGAGGCCGAGGAGGATGGTCACCCCAGCGACGAACCCGAGGAGCAGCGTCTGGGCTTCGCTCACGAGGGGCTCCCTCCTGGTTGAATCCGCCCGCCGGGATGACCGGCGGGCCCCGGCCCTTAGCTTAGCCTAAGCTAACTCGCGGCCACCCAGACCACGCGAGCAGCACCGGCATCGACCTCGGCGGGCCGCCCCGCAACCTCGAGCAGCAGCCGAGGGCCGCTGCTCTGCACGGTCACCACGCTGCCGGGGGTCAGCCCCAGCTCGTGGAGGCGGGTCAACAGCTGGGGCGCCTCATGCTCGGCCACCTCGGAGATCCGGGCCACCCGGACCGGCCGGCCCGGCGAAACGAGGTCGAGGCTGAGCAGATCGGGGGGCACCTCGGCCCGTCCCGGGATCGGGTTCCCGTGAGGGCAGCAGGAGGGATGGCCGAGGTGCTCGTCCAGGCGTGCCACCACCAGCTCGGACACCCCGTGCGCCAGCCGCGACGCCTCCCGATCGGCGGCGGCCCAGTCGAGGCCGAGGACGTCCACCAGCCAGCGCTCGAGGATGCGGTGGCGGCGCACCACGCCGGACGCGATCGCCTCCCCGGCCGGGGTCAGGGTGATGGTGCGGTCGGCGGCCACCTCCAGCCAGCCGTCGCGGGCCAGCCGCTGGAGGGTGACGGTCACCGTGGGGGCGCTGACATCGAGCCACTCGGCCAGCCCGCCGGGACGCGGGCTCTGCCCCTCGTGGGCGATGTAGTAGATCGCCTCCAGGTAGTGCTCGGCGGTCTCGGTCACGTGCCCGCCTTCGGGGGTCGGGTGCAGCGCCATCCCGGTATCGATGGTGCCACCGCCAGCTCCCCCCCGGCATTGACGCGCCCGAGGGAGAACGGCGATCCTCGCACGGTGCGGCTGGCAACGTGGAACGTCAACTCGATCACGGCGCGGCTTCCTCGACTGCTGGCCTGGCTCGGAGAGGCACAGCCGGACGTGGTCTGCCTCCAGGAGACCAAGGTCGCCGACGCCCTATTCCCCCGACAGGAGATCACCGGCCTCGGTTACCAGGTGGCAAGCCATGGCCTGGGGCGGTGGAATGGGGTGGCCATCCTCTCCCGTGCGGGCCTGGCGGACGTCGCCGCCGGCCTCCCCGGGGAGCCCGGTGCCCCCGACCCGGAGGCACGGGCGGTGGCGGCAACCTGCGGAGGGGTCCGTGTCTGGTCGGTGTACGTCCCCAACGGCCGAGCCCTCGACAGCCCCCAGTACGAGTACAAGCTGGCCTGGCTGGCCGCGCTCCGCAACGCCATCGCCGCCGAGCTGGCAACGGGGGCGAGACGCCTGGTGAGCTGCGGTGACTTCAACATCGCGCCGACCGATGACGACGTCTGGGACCCGGCGGTCTTCGCCGGCGCCACCCACGTCAGCCCCCCGGAGCGCGCCGCCTTCGGAGAGCTGCTCGACCTGGGTCTCAGCGACCTGCGGCCGCGCGCTCTCAAGGGCCGTCCGTTCACCTACTGGGACTACCGGGCGGGGATGTTCCACAAGGGTGAGGGGATGCGGATCGACCTGGTCCTGCTCAGCGAAGCGCTCGCCGGGCGGGTCGCCGACGCCTACGTCGACCGCGAGGCGCGCAAGGGAAGCCTCCCCTCCGATCACGCGCCGGTGGTGGTGGACCTCGACCTGGACGGCTGCTGACCACAGCTGCCCGCGGGCTGCCCCAGGCTGGCCCGGCGCCATCCAGCCGGCGTCCCGACCGCGCCGGGCCGCGGCCGGCTCGCGCACCGGCGGAGACCACCATCGTCCTCGAGGCGGTTGTGGACTTGACTGGCATCAACTGGTGGGGGTCCCGGCGCCGGTGAGCCGAGGCGGGTCACGCCGGCGGAGCGGGTCGCGGCGGTCCGAGGTCGAGGGCGTGGTCCTGGAGCATCCGCCCGGTGCTGGAATGGGGGTGAGCAGGCCCGATCGGGCGCCATCCCATCGTCCGGTAGAGCCCGATCGCGGCGGCGTTGTCCGCGTAGACCTGGAGGACTGCGCCCGAGCAGCCGGCGGCGCGGAGGGTGGCGGCGCACCCCGCGAGCAGGGCGGTGCCGATCCCCCGGCCCCACTCAGAGGGCTCCACACCCAGGTACCTCAGCTCGGCGATCTCGCTGCCCGGCTTGCCGTTCGCGAGTGGGGCGGTGCAGGCGAAGCCGAGGACCCTGCCGCCGCCGTCCAGGGCAACCAGGAGTACCGAGGCAGGCGAGGCGTCGAGGACCGCCTCCAGCCGCTGGCGGGCCACCTCGACAGGGGCTACCTCCGTCTCACCATCACGTGCAGCGGTGGCCCGAGCCCAGGTCAGAGCGGCCGCTTCGAGGTGGCGCCGCCGGCGATCGATGCGGACGTGCACCCGGGCGCGCCGCCCATCCGCAGCCGGGTCCCGCCGATTCGAGCCGCGAGGCTCTCGTCCTCCCCCCGAGGCGTGAGGGGCCGGTCCCATGAACTCACCTCGCCTAGGCGAACTCGGCCAGCGAGGGGTCGACGTCGAAGCCCTGGATGTCAGGGCCGTGCAGCGCCAGGCGGTGCCAGGCCGCGGCTCCGATCATGGCCGCGTTGTCGGTGCAGAGGGCGATGGGAGGGACCGAGACCCTGAGTCCCCGGAAGCGGCGGGCCACGGCGGCAGCCAGGCTCCGGTTGGCCGCCACCCCGCCGACCACGGCCACCGCGCCGGCTCCGGTCGCCTCGACCGCAGCCTCGAGGCCGTCGACCAGCTGGGTCACGGCCGCCTCCTGGAAGGCGGCTGCCAGGGAATCCCGGACCTCGGCACGCCGGGGCACGCCCGCCGGATCCAGCTCGTCGCCGGGCAGGTCGCGGATCGCGTAGCGGACCGCCGTCTTGAGGCCGCTGAACGAGAAGGCCCCCTCCAGCCGGGTGCGGGGGAGGGGGAACTGCCGGGCGTCGCCGTGGGCGGCGGCCCGCTCCACCACCGGCCCCCCCGGATAGCCAAGACCCAGCATCCGGGCCACCTTGTCGAAGGCCTCCCCCACCGCGTCATCGCGGGTGCTGGCCAGCCGGCGTGCCTCACCGTGCCGGCGCAGCTCGATGGTGTCGGTGTGCCCGCCGCTCACCACCAGCGCCACGAAGGGCGGCTCGAGCCCGGGGTCGGCCAGCCAGGCCGAGTAGACATGGCCAGCCAGGTGGGAGACGCCGGTGATGGGCAGCCCCCGAGCCCGGGCGGCGGCCTGGCCGTAAGCTGCGCCGACCACCAGGCAGCCAACCAGCCCCGGACCGCGGGTGACCGCGACCGCATCGAGCGCTGCCCAGTCGCAGCCCGCCTCGACGAGCGCGCTGTCGACGACCGGCGCCAGCGCCTCCAGGTGAGCGCGGGCGGCCAGCTCGGGCACGACGCCGCCATAGGCAGCGTGGAGCGCGATCTGCGACGACACCACGCTCGAGAGCACCTCCCGCCCGTCACGCACCACCGCGGCGGCGGTCTCGTCGCACGAGGTCTCGATGGCCAGGATCTTCATGCCGGCGCTCACGACTCCGGCCACAGCCGAGGTTCGAGGCGGGCTGGCGTCACCCGTGCGGGTAGTCCAGGGGCGGCGGCGATCCTATCCCCACGATGTCGATGCCGGACAGCAGGTCGATGAAGCGCCGCTTGAAGGCCGGGGCGTGCAGCGAGTCGCTCCACATGACCACGGCGTCCTCGCCGTTGTCGGTGTAGTAGCCGCGGCGCCGCCCGATGGCGCGGAAGCCGAAGCGCTCGTAGAGGCGGATGGCGGTCAGGTTGCTGGCTCGCACCTCGAGGGTCACCCAGCGCGCCCCCAGCTCGTAGCTTCGCTGCAGGAGCGCGGCGAAGAGGCCGCTGCCCAGGCCCTGGCGCTGGTTGCTCGCCCGGATGCCGATGGTGGTGATGTGGGCCTCGCTGCCCACCTTCCAGAGCCCGCCGTAGCCAAGGATCTGAGCGCCGTCCCGGAGCACGAAGTAATGGGCCTGGCGGTTCTGGGAGAGCTCCGCCGCGTACGCGTTGCGCGGCCACGGCGAGGGGAAGATGTCGCGCTCAATCGCCTGCACGGCCGGGATGTCGGAGTGACGCATCCGCTCGATGACGAGCCGGGGTGCGACCTTCATCTCTCCGATCATAACGGTGGAAACGGCGCCGCTCCCCCCCGCACACGAAGCGCCAGGAGCCGGGGTCAGGCGAGATAGGTGCCGGTGAGCCCGGCGAGCGCCAGTGGAGGGCGGGCGAGGGCCAGGGGAACGGCGGCGGCCAGGGCCAGGGCGGGGTCCAGCACCTCCACCGCAGCGACCCCGAGACTGTCCAGACTGAGCGTCACGGAGCCCGCCCGAGCGGCGGTGGACGTCACCGCGGAAGCCGCCACGCCGATCGGCGCGGGCACCAGCGGCCAAGGCGTCGGGCGGCCGGCGCGCTCGGGGCCGCCGAGCGCCTGGCGGGCCGCCGCGCCGGTCCCCCCCGGACCGCTCGGCCGCAGGAGGGTATCGACGCTGATTCGCTCCGGCGCGCCGAGCGACTCCAGGCCCTCCGAGCCCCGGCGGAACCGGGCGGCGTAGATGCCCCCCCGCCCCGCGTCGGCAAGCGTCAGGATCTCGCCGGTGCCGGCGGGCGCCGAGGCGGCCGCCACCTCCAGGCTGCCGATGCCATGGAGGGGAAGCCCGGTGGCGTGGGCCAGCCCCAGGGCGGCAGCCATCCCCGCCCGCAGCCCGGTGTAGGAGCCCGGCCCGGTGACCACCACCACCGCGCCGATCCCGCCTCCGAGGAGGCGTCGCAGCGCACGGTCGAGCCCGGGCAGCGCGGGGGCTCCCGGCTCCACCGCGCCATCGAGAAGGAAGCCCGCCGAGCTCGCCAGGACCACCACCAGCCGGCGCCGCGAGGAGGTGTCGATGGCGACGGCATTCATCCCGCCAGTGCCGCCGACCACGCCTCGACGAGGACATCTGACGCCAGCTCGAGCTGTCGCGCCTCGATCCGGCGAGAGACGTCACCGGTGATGTCCATGACCAGGTGCAGCGGATGCCACGTCCCCAGATCGGCGCGCTCCCCCCACTCCACCGCCACCGGAGCCGTCTCGAGCAGGATGTCCAGATCGAGGAAGGCGATGGCCGCGCCCTGGGGCAGGCGGTAGAGGTCGAGGTGGTGGAGCTGGGGGGGAGACCCGTAGACGTGGTGCAGGACAAAGGAGGGGCTGCGGACCACCAACGGGTCCACTCCTCGTCCCTCGGCCAGACCCCGGACGAACACGGTCTTGCCGGCCCCGAGCGGACCATCCAGGGCGACGAGCTGCCCGGGACGGAGACGCCGGCCCAGGCGTGCGGCGAGGCCCACGGTCTCCTCGGGGCTCGCGGTCACCGCCGAGAGGATCCGAGCCTGGCCCGGCAGGCTCATGGCTGCCGGAAATGGCGGGACAGGATGGGCGGCAGGGGAACCGCAGCCCCGCCCTCCCGATCCCTGAGCCGCAGCCCGGGGCCCAGGTCCAGACGGCCCACCACCTGGAGCGGCACGAGATCGGCTCCCCAGCCGTCGAGGACGGCCGGGAGGCGCTCCGGCGCAACGGCCGCGACCAGCTCGAAGTCCTCGCCGCCCCCAATGGCCGCCTCCAGCCATCGATCTCCCAGGACCTGGGGCAGCTCGGCATCGACGGGGAGGCTCTCGACCCAGAGCTCGGCCCCACAGCGCGACGCCTCGATGATCCGTCCCACGTCGACCAGCAGCCCGTCGCTCAGGTCGCCGGCACAGGCGACCCCCAGGTCGGTGAGGGCCAGGCCCTCGGCGATCCGGGCGGTGGGCCGCAGCTGGCGGGCGAGCCACCGCTCCCGGGCCGGCGGGGTCGCGGGGAGATCCTCGGTCAGGATCCGGAGCCCCGCCGCCGCACCTCCGAGGCGGCCGGTGACCACCAGCAGGTCGCCAGGCCGCCCCCGGTCCCGGCGCAGGGCCCGGTCGGGCGGCACGGTCCCGAGCACGCTGACGTCGACGACCAGCGGGCCCTGGATGGCGCTGACGTCACCGCCGGCCACCCGGCAGCCGGCGCCCAGCGCCGCCCCGCACAAGCCCCGCTGGACGGCCAGGAGATCCTCGACCTGGGTGGCCGGGGAGGCGCACAGGGTCACCATGCCGAGCCGCGGTTGGGCGCCCATGCCAGCCAGGTCGGAGATGGCCACGTGGAGCGCGCGCTCCCCCACCTCCTCGGGGTCCGTCCACCCGCGGCGGAAGTCCTCGCCCTCGACTATCGCGTCCTGGCTCAGGACCACGTCCATGCCGGCGGCCACCCGCCACACGGCGGCGTCGTCACCAGCCGGCAGCACCAGCTCGGCTCCGGCACCAGCCTCGAGAGCGATGGAGGTGAGCCTCCGGAGCAGCTCAGCCTCCCCCAGCTGTTCCAGGGTGGCTCCGCCGGCATCGAAGCGGCGGAAACCGGCGGAATTCGTTTCTCGTGTCGCTGACATCATTTTTCTTGATACTGAAGTGATCACTTGGGTTTGACCCGCCGGGTACGGCCCGGCTACATTCCGCGGGTTTGATCCGCGGTGCCCCTCCGGGCCGCGGGGACCATCTCCGGGGAAGAGGTCAGGGGAGGAGGATATTGCGGGGAACCCGAGGGCTGCTGCTGGCCGGGACCGCGGTGGTGCTCACCGCAGCGTTCGGCACACCCGCAGCAAGCCCCGTCGGAGCTGACACCATCCCTCAGCTGGAGGCCGAGCGAGCCCAGCTCCTCCAGCAGCTGGCGGATCTCGCCCCCGCACGCAACGCCGCCTCCCAGGCCCTGACCCAGGCGGAGGCTGCCTACAACCAGGAGACGGCGGCCCTCGACCAGGCCAAGAGCCAGCTCTCGGCGCTCAACTCCCAGCTGGCCACGCTCTCGGCCGCGATCGACCAGGACCAGAGCCAGGAGACCCAGACCAAGAGCGCCCTCGCCGCCCTCACCCGGGCCACCTACGAGAGCGCCGGTGACAACACCATGATGGCGGCCGTCCTCAGCGCCAAGGACTTCACTGACGCCGTCAACAGCCTCTCCGGCGCCGCCTCCGTCAGCGCCCAGATCCAGGGCCTCGAGCAGACCCTCTGCCACGACGAGGCCGATCTGGTCGCCAAGCAGCAGTCGCTCCAGGCCGACTTCGCCCAGGCCTCGGCCCTGGAGAACCAGCTCGCCGACCAGGCCAACCAGCTGATGGTCGTCGTCTACGCCCGCGACCAGGCGGTCAACGCGCTGGACGGACCGGCCCGCCAGATCGCCGGCGAGATCGCCACCATCGACGACGAGATCGCCGCCGACCAGGCGGGTCAGACCTCGAGCGGCTCCGGCTCGGGCTGCAACAACGGGTTCGCCTACGGGGAGTGCACCTGGTACGTGGCGACCAAGCGGTGCATCCCCTGGGGCGGCAATGCCGACGCCTGGTACTACAACGCCGCCAAGATGGGCTATGCGGAGGGTCAGACCCCGGAGGCGGGGGCGGTGGCAGTCTGGTGGGCGGGGCGCGGGGGCGCCAGCTGGGTCGGCCACGTCGCCTACGTCGAGGCGGTGGGCCCGTCGGCCGGCATCCCCGCCGGCTCCTTCGAGATCTCGGAGATGAACTGGGATGGCTGGGACCGGGTCGACTACCGCGTGGTGGCCGACGATCCCAACGTCTTCCAGGGCTTCATCTACGGACCGGCGTCCGGGTAGCTGAGGCCGGCCCGCCCCGGTGCGCTCAGGCGAGGCTCGGGCGCGCTCAGGCGAGGCTCAGACGCGGCACGCGACCGGAGACCGAGCAGAGGACCTCGTAGCTGATGGTCCCCACCGCGGCGCCGACCTCGTCCGCGCCCAGCCACTGATCGCCCTGGCGGCCGAAGAGGACCGCCTCGTCGCCGGCCCGGACCCCGCTGGTCGCGGAGATGTCGGCGGTGATCTGGTCCATGCTGACCCGCCCGATGATGGGGCAGCGACAGCCTCCGACGAGCACGCAGCCTTGGCTGGACTGCGCCCGGTGGACGCCATCGGCGTAGCCGGCGGCGATGGTGGCGACCCGGGTCCCTCGCTCCGCGATCCAGGTCCGTCCGTAGCCGACGCTCTGACCCGGTGGCACCGTCTTCACCTCGGTGATACGGGCGTGGAAGCTCATCGCTGGCCGCAGCGACACCGTCGGCGCCGCCCCGGCCGGCGGGTACCCGTAGAGGGCGATGCCGATGCGGACCAGGGAATGGCGCGTCTCCGGCAGGCCCAGGGCGGCGGCGCTATTGGCCGCGTGGACGATCAGATCCGGCCAGCGCCGCCTCAGGTCCAGGACCGCGTCCATGAATGTCCGGTCCTGGAGGCGGGTGAAGCTCGCGTCAGAGTCGGCGGCCGCGAAGTGGGTCAGGGCGCCCACCGGCCGCAGCCTGGTCCGGGCCCGGTCGATGGCGTCGGCCAGGCCGGGAACTGCCTCGGGGGCGCAGCCGAGCCGGCCCATGCCGGTGTCGATCTTGAGGTGAATCTGGGCGGGCACCCGGCCGCCCGCCCGTGTCGCGGCGGCGATCTGCTCGGCGCTCCACACGGTCATCTGGACCTGGGCCTCGACGAGCTCGGGCACCCGCGCCGGGGGAACCCAGCCGGTGATCAGCAGAGGCGCCCTGAAGCCCTCGCGGCGTAGGTGCAACGCCTCCTCCGCCGAGGAGACGCCCAGCCAGCTGGCGCCCCCCTCCAGGGCGGCGGTCGCGGCCAGGGCGGCGCCGTGGCCGTAACCGTCCGCCTTGACCATGGCCATCACCCGCACGTCCGGCCCCACCGCCCGGGCCACCTCGGCGGCGTTGTCACGGATCGCCGCCGGGTCGACCTCCGCCCACTTGGAGCATTCGACGGCAGCCACCGGTCGAGAGGCCGCCGACCCGGTCGTGGAATCCTTCATCGACCGGCCGGTGACCCGGCGCTGGCGTCAACCCTCAGCTCGAGAGCCCGGCGCAGCCCCTCCTGGGCCAGCGGCAGCATCTCGGCAACGTCACCGGCGAGGGAGCCCGCCCTGCCCAGCCGGGCCTCGACCAGGCAGCCCGCCTCGGCGTGGATGGTCACCGCCGCCACCGCCGCCTCGAAGCCGTCGAGGCCAGCGGCGAGCATCGCCCCGCACACCCCGCTCAACACGTCGCCGGTACCGCCGGTGGCCAGGGCGACGGTGCGGTGGGCGTCGACGTGGAGCCGGCCGTCGGGGGCGGTGATCACCGTCTCGGCGCCCTTGAGGACCAGGGTCACCCCGCGCTCCGCGGCGAAGTGCGCGGCCAGCCCGCGGCGATCCGATTGCACCGCCTGGGTGGGCACACCAGCCAGCCGGCCCATCTCGGCCGGGTGCGGGGTGAGCACCAGGGGCGCAGGGCAGAGTCGCCAGTCGAAGCGGTGGGCCGCCGCGATGTTGAGGGCGTCGGCGTCGACCACGGCGGGCACGCGCAGCCGGGGAAGCAGGTCGAGCAGGGCCGCCTCGGTGGCCGGGGCGCGCCCCAGGCCTGGCCCCAGCACCAGCGCATCGGCGACCGGGAGGTGCCGCTCGAGGAGGTCGGCCACGCCGGCGGCATCGAGATGGACGGCATCCGGCCGGCCCAGCGGGTGGACCATCACCTCCAGGCACTGCGCCGCCACCACCGGGTAGAGGCCGGCGGGCACGCACACCCTGACCAACCCGGCTCCCGCTCGCCCGGCGCCTCGAGCGGCGAGCACGGCCGCCCCCGCCGTGCCCACCGCGCCGGCGATGACCACCACGGTTCCGAAGCTGCCCTTGTGAGCCTCGGGCGGCCGGGCCGGCAGGTGGAGCTGGGCAGGCGGAGGAAGGATCGGGGCGGGGGGTCGGAGGATCGCGGTCAACTCGCCGGCCCAACCTGGGGCCGGTGCCGGCACCGCACCCCCGGCGGCCGGCGGGGTCTCGCCCGGCGCCGGAGACGGCGATACCGCCACCGCGATGGCCACCCCGGCATCGTGGGTCAGGCTGACCGCGATTCCGGTCTCGCGGCCGTCGACGCGGACCAGCGGGGCGCCCCCGGGGCGGTTGACGACCTCGATGGCCCGGTACCCGGGGATCCGGAGGCCCGCCTCGCCGTAGAGCTTCTTGACCGCCTCCTTGGCCGCCCAGCGGGTGGCCAGGCGCTCCGCCCGGGCGCCGGAGCGGCGCCGCTCCCGCTCCGTGAAGATGCGCTCCGCGAACCGAGGATGGCGGGTGAGCACGCCCGCGATCCTCTCGATCGAGGTGACGTCGACGCCCACGTAGAGCCGGGACACTATTCGACGGTCACCGACTTGGCGAGGTTGCGCGGCTGGTCCACATCACAGCCGCGCTCCACCGCGACGTGGTAGGCGAAGAGCTGGAGGGGGACGACATTGACCAGCGGCGACACCAGCTCGTCGCAGCCGGGGACGGCGATGAGATCCCGAGCCAGCTCCGCACCGAGGTCATCGTCCCCCTCGGTCACGAGGGCGATCACCGGGGCATCCCTCGACTTGACCTCCTCGATGTTGCCGATGGTCTTGGCCAGCGTACGGCTCCGGGTGGCCACCGCCACGACCGGGACCTCCGGATCGAGGAGGGCGATCGGCCCGTGCTTCAGCTCGCCGGCGGCGTACCCCTCGGCGTGGATGTACGACACCTCCTTGAGCTTGAGAGCGCCCTCGTAGGCGGTCGCGACATTGATGCCGCGCGCGATGTACAGGGCATTGCGGGCGTGAGCGTAGCGCTGGGCCATCTCAGCGAGCTGGGTTTCCAGCTCGAGGGTGCGGCGCAGCCTGTCGGGCACGGCGCGCAGCTCGGCGACCAGCTCCCGGTGGCGCTCCGCCGAGAGGGTCCCCCGGGCGGTGCCCACGGCCAGGGCGAGGAGCAGTCCGCAGACCATCTGGGTCTCCAGGGTCTTGGTGGCGAGGACGCAGATCTCCGGGCCAGACTGCATGTAGAGGACCGCGTCCGCCTCCAGAGAGAGGGCGCTGCCCACCACGTTGGTGACGGCCAGGACGGTGGCGCCACGGCGCTGGGCCTCGCGGACCGCCGCCAGGGTGTCAGCGGTCTCACCCGACTGGGAGAGCGCGATGACCAGGCTGCGCTGGTCCACCAGGGGTTCCGAGTAGCGGAACTCGCTGGCGTCCTCCACCGCGCAGGGGATCCGCGCCAGCTGGCGGATCGCCGCGGCGGTGTAGAGGCCGGCGATGCCCGCCGAGCCCATGCCGAGGACCTGGATGTCGTGCAGCTCGCGGACCTGGGCAGCGTCGAGGACGCCGCCAAGGTCGACCATGCCAGAGCCATCCAGCCGTCCTCGCAAGGCACTCTCCACCGCCTCGGGCTGCTCGTACATCTCCTTGAGCATGAAGTGCGGGTAGCCGCCCTTCTGAGCCTGCTCTGCGTCCCAGTCCACGGTGATGCAGCGAGGGGTCACCGGGGCTCCGCTCAGCGAGGTGACCACGACCCGCCCGGGCCTGGCCGCGACCACCTCGTCGTCACCGATGAGGGTGACCTGCCGCGTGTAGGGGATGAGAGCGGTGATGTCGCTGCTCAGGAACACCTCCCGATCGGCGGTGCCCAGCACCAGCGGTGCGTTGCGCCTCGCCCCGACGATGGTGTCCGGTTCGTCGGCGGAGACCACCACCAGGGCGTAAGCGCCCTCGACGCGGCGGAGGGCCGCGCGGGTGGCGGCGGCCAGGTCACCGTCGTAGAGCTCCTCGATGAGATGGACCAGGACCTCGGTGTCGGTGTCGCTGGCAAACTCGTGGCCGCGGGCGAGCAGCTCGGCCCGGAGCTCCCGGAAGTTCTCGATGATCCCGTTGTGGATCAGCTGGATGCGACCCCGGCAATCCTGATGCGGATGAGCGTTGGTGACGGTGGGCCGGCCATGGGTGGCCCAGCGCGTGTGGCCGATGCCGACGGTGCCCGCGGGCAACCCGTCCCGATCGAACCGGGCCTGGAGGTCGGCGACCTTGCGATCGCTCTTGACGACGGTGTGGCGACCGCCGTTGGTGCCGTCGAGCACGGCAACGCCCGCCGAGTCGTAGCCGCGGTACTCGAGGCGCCTCAGGCTGTCCAGGAGCACGTCGGCGGCCGGCCGCGCCCCGGTGTACCCGATGATCCCGCACATCAGCGCACCGCCTGCACAGCGCCGGGCCCGGCGCTTCCCGGTTGGTTCATTTCACCGGTCGAACGGCACCGGCACCGGGCCGGTTACGTCAGCCGCCACTGGGAGTTGGGTTCGGCGTCGGCGTGGGTGAGGGCGTCGGCGGCGGGGTGGGAGTGGGGATGACGTCGAGCGTCACCGTGACCGTGACGCTGCTGGGTGAGACCGTGATCCCCGCAGCCGGCGACGGCACCCCCACGCTGTACGTGCTCGATCCGATGAGGCCGTTCAAGAAGATGGGGGTGGTGGTAAGCGAGGCGAGCGCGGGATCGTTGATGAGGTCCTGGGAGCCGGTCAGGGTGACCGTCATCGGCGTGTAGGTCACCGAGGTCACCGCGAAGCCGGAGGGCAGGCCCCGGATCGGGCCCAGGACCACGGCGCTGGTCCGCGAGGTGGTGACCGCGGCGACGGTGATCTGCACGCTCACGCTGGGCGGGCTTACGTTGACGTCGGAGAGCCGCTGAGACTGCGCGTCGTAGGCATAGACGTTGAGGGTCTCGTTGAAGTCGCCCCGCTGGTTGCCCAGGTCGATGGGCAGCGTCTTGACCTGGGCGCCGGCGAGATCGTGCTCGGGACCGGTCAGGGTCACCATGCCCGGGGAGGCCAGCGTCGAGCTGATCTGGTAGCCGGGGGGTGGCGGCGTTCCCACCAAGACGGTGGCGATCGCGGTCGCGGTTCCGGTCTTGTCCACCACCGCCGGGACCGAGGTGGGCGGGTTGTCCAGCACCACGTTGACGTCGGTGTTGGTGATCTTGACCGGCAGGTTGACCGTGGCCGGGACGTGCGCGCCGATGGCGGTGATCGACGAGTAGTCGACGCTGACCTGGAGGAAGTTGGGGCTGAACGCGCTCAGGTGATCCGACGTGCCGGCGACGTTGACGGTCAGGTCGGGGATGGCCTGGAGCAGGGTGTACCCGGCGGGAAGGCTGATCGACGGCGGTTGCGGGACCTGCTTGAGGACCGTCTTGACCCCCGGAGGGTTGGCGGCGTAGACGACCCCGACCCAGGCGACCATCGCCAGCGCCAGCGCGAGCAGCTTGAGCCGCCAGTTGCGGGTGACGAAGCCAAGCATCAGGGCGAGCGCCGGCCCAGGGCTCGGATCGCGGCGCCGCTCCGCACCAGGGGACGGATGGCGGCCCCGGCGCGCCGGGCGATCGGCCTGAGCATCAGGTTGGTGAGCATCTCCTGGAGCTTGGCATCATCAAGGCCACGGTAGAGCTTGCCGGCGTTGGCCAGGCTGACCAGCCCGGTCTCCTCGCTGACGATCAGGATGACCGCGTCGGACTGGAGGGTGAGGCCCAGCGCGGCCCGGTGACGGGTGCCCATCCGTCCCGTCCCCGGCAGCGCCTCGGCCAGGGGGAGCACGCAGCCGGCGGCGACCAGACGATGGTCGCGGATGATGACCGCACCGTCGTGCAGCGGCGAGCCCTCGAAGAAGACGGTGGTGAGGATCTCGGCGGTCACCTCCCCATCCACCCTGACCCCGCTGAGGGCAACGTTCTCGAGCCCGGTCTCGCGTTCGAAGACGATCAGCGCGCCGTTGCGCTGCTCCCGGAGGGTGCCGGCCGCCCTGATCACCTCCTGGACCATGTGGACGGTGGGCTCCGGGGGGTGGCGGCCGAGCACGAACCGCACCGTACCCAGGCGTCCCACCTGGTCAAGGGCGCGGCGCAGCTCCGGCTGGAAGAGGACGATCACCGCGATCAGGATGGCCTGCCCAGCGTTGACGAAGATGAACTGGACGAGGCGGAGCTGGAAGACCTGGGCGAGCAGGCCGATGGTGAGCAGGACCGCCAGGCCCACCAGCAGCTGCACCGCCTGGGTTCCCCGGATCAGCTTGAATAGCTGGTAGAGGAGGAAGGCGACGATCAGCACGTCGATGACGTCGCGGATCCCGATGTTGTGCAGGAAGATCCCGGCGGTCCGCAGGAAGTCGCTCATCGGAGGAGCCTCGCCGGGCTGGCCGTCGGGGCGGCGGTGGCGCCCAATGCAGCCGCCCGGCGGCCGCTCCTAGCCTGCGGCAGGGCGGCGGCGCCGCTCAAGTCGGCGCTCGAAAGCAGCTCCCGTCCGGAAGGCGAGCCCATCTGCCGTTTATGTTCGCACCGCCAGGTTCTGGTGGGGCGATCTGGCGTCCTGGACACCAGGTTCGCGTAATCTCCGCTGGTCATGAGCCAACCGGCGGCCCCCGGCACCAGAGTTGCGCTGCTGGTCGCGGGCGGCCAGGTGGAGACGCTGCAGGCATCGCCCCTGATCAGGACGCTTCACGCGGGAATCCCCGGTGCCAGCATCACCGTGGCCTGCTCTCCCGACGCCGAGTCGCTGGCCAGGGCCCTGGAGGGGGCGGATGCCACCCTCGGCCTGCCGGCCCTGGACGGGGGCCGATCGCCGCTCCGATGGCTGTCAGCCTGGGCCAGCCTGCGCCGCCTGCGCTTCGACATCGCCGTCATCTGCAGCACCGCACCCTCGGTCCGCCTGCTCACCTACCTGGCCGGGATCCCCCGCCGGCTCGGGCCGGGCGGCGGGGTGACCACCATCCTGCTCAGTGATCGAGTCGCGGAGCGGCGGCATGACAACCGGGCCGCGAACTGGCTGCGGCTCGCCCATCCCCTCGGGATCGCGTCGGAGCGCCATCACCCCCGGCTCGAGCCGGGGCCCGAAGCCGACCAGCGGGCCCTGGTCCAGCTGCACAGCTCGGGTATCGCGGACGGCCGCCTGCTGGTTGCCCTGGTCCCCGGCACGGGGCACTGCGACGTCTCCGGGGTAGCCCCCGAGGAGACCGCCTGGACCCCGGAGCGGTGGGCCCATCTTGCCAACCAGCTGGCGGCGCGGCACGGCGTGGGCATCGTCTTCGTCGGCACCGCCGAGGACGAGGCGGCGGTGGCCGCGGCCGCCGTCGATGTCGAGGCCCCCCACGCCGACATCACCGGCCAGCTCGACCTCCTGGCTCTGGCGGCGCTGCTGCACCACTGCGATCTCCTGGTGAGCGGGGACTCGCCCCTCCTCCACCTGGCCGCCGCGGTGGGGACGCCGACCATCGGCCTGTTCGGCCCCACCGACGGGAGGCGTCGCGGTCCGTACGGGGAGGAGCACCGCATCGTCCAGGCGCTGCCCGGAGAGCACCGCCGCGGCGACGGCGCGGACGGGCTGATGGAGCAGATCAGGGTCGAGGACGTCCTGGCCGGGATCGAGGCCTCGCTCTAGCCGATCGACCCTGGTGCCGCCGGAGCGGGACTCAATCCAGCCGCGGTGTGCGGCCAAACCCAAGACAGATCTCTTAGCGGATGTAGACGAAGGACCTCTTGAGGACGTCGAGGTTCTCGACCGCGATCTGGGTCCCGCGGATGACACAGGTCTGCGGCTCCTGGACTACCCGAGCCGGACAGCCGCAGTGCAGCCCCAGGTAGCGGTCGAGCCCTTCCAGCCGGGCGCCGCCACCGCAGAGGCTGATGCCATCCTGGAGAACTTCGCGGCGAAGCGTCACCGGGGTCTCGTCGATGACCTCGCGCACCGCCTGGGCGATCCGCTTGGAGTGCTCGTCGACCAGGTCGGCGATCTCGGTGGAGACGACCTCGACGAACCGCTCCTCTCCGTCGGCGCCCAGCCTCAGGGGCATGCGCCGCTCCTCGTGCTGGCCGACGCAGGCCAGCGAGGTCACCACCTCCTCGGCCTCGACGTCACCGAGGTCCTCCCCCAGCCGCTCCCTCAGGCGGCGGCGCACCGCCGTGCGGAGGTCGTCCCCGGCCTGGCTCAGGGTGCGCCCGGCGATGGTTCCCTCGGACGCCAGGCAGGCGACGTCAACAGTGCCCGCGCCGATGTCGGCGATCAGGTGGGCGCGCGGGCCGCTCAGGACCTGGCCGGCGCCCATCGCCGCCGCCACCGGTGAGTCGATGAGGTAGGCGGTGCGCGTCCCCAGCTGGGCGCAGATGTCGAGGATGGTGAGGCGGTCGTCGCCGCTCATCGGCGGGGAAACCGCCACCACCACGTCGGGTCTGAAGATGCGCTGGCGGCCGGCGCCGCGGTTGATCGCGCGCTGGAGCAGGGCGGCCACCCCGCTGCGGTCGATGATGAGCCCTCCCCGGAGCGGCCGGACCAGCTCCATCTCAGGGTCGGCGGCCAGCTCCAGGGCAGGAAGGCCAGCGGCCGCATACCCGCGCCGGCGGTGGCGCGCGACCACGGCAGGCTCGGCGAACACCTGCCCCTCGCCACGGACCACGATCCGCAGGCTCTCAGCGCCCAGATCCACCCCGAGCCGCTTGCCGAGCACCGTTGGTTAGTCCCCGATCACGCCAGAGAGGTCGCGCCTGGCCGGCTCGCCGGCGGGCGGCCGCACTCGCTCCACCCGAGCCCCCAGCGCACGAAGCTTGTCCTCCAGCTTCTCGTAGCCACGGTCGAGGTGGAAGACACCCTCGAGTTCCGTGGTGCCCGCGGCGCAGAGCGCGGCGATGACCAGTGCGGCACCGCTGCGGATATCGGGGACGGTGACCGCCGCTCCGCCGAGGCTGGTGGGCCCGCTGACGATCGCGCTGCGACCGTCGACGGTGATCCGCGCACCCATCTTGGCCAGCTCGGGGACATGGCGGAAGCGGTTCTCGTAGAGAGCCTCGCTGATGATGCTGGTGCCGGTGGCCTGGGTCATCAGCGCCCCGAACTGAGGCTGGAGGTCGGTGGCGAAGCCGGGATGCGGCCAGGTGGTGACGTCGACGGCGCGGAGGGCGCCCCCGGCCACCCGGACGCTGCTCGCGCCCTCCACCACGTCGCAGCCCGCAGCCCGCAGCTTGTTGATGAGGGCACGCAGATCGGTGGGGCGCATCCCCTCCACCGTCACCGTGCCGCCTGTCGCCGCCGCCGCGCACATGTAGGTGCCCGCCTCGATGTAGTCGGGGTCGACCTGGTGGCGGGTGCCGTGGAGAGGCGCCCCGCCTCCCTCGACCACGATGCGCTCGGTCCCAGCACCACTGATCCTGGCGCCCATCCCGACCAGGCAGCGAGTGAGGTCGTAGACGTGGGGCTCGCGGGCAGCGTTGCTGATCACCGTGATCCCCTCCGCCAGGACCGCCGCCATCATCAGGTTCTCGGTCCCGGTGACGGTGGGCATGTCGAGGTAGATGTGGGCGCCGTGGAGCCGCCGGGCCCGGGCAACGAACATGGTCGGCGTCTCCCTCACCTCGGCACCCATGAGGCGGAGGCCCTCGAGGTGCTGCTCGACCCGGCGCATGCCGATGTCGTCGCCCCCCGGCTTGGCGATGGCGGCCTCCCCCGTCCGGGCCACCAGTGCCCCGAGAAGGAGGAAGGAGCCCCGCATCCGCCGGGTCAGCTCGGAGTCGACGTCGACGGATTGGAGGTGATGGGCGTGGAGCCGCCAGGCGCCGTCACCGGTCTGCTCCACGTCCACCCCGAGGTGGCGGATCATCGCCGCCATCACCTCGATGTCCTCGATCTCGGGGACGTTGCCCAGCTCGACCGGTTGATCGGCGAGCAGGGCCGCAGCCATCAGCGGGAGGGCGGCGTTCTTGCTGCCCGAGATGGACACCTCGCCGGCCAGCGGGCCGGCCCCGGTGATGCGGAGGAGATCCATCGGCTGCCAGGGTACACGGCGGCGCTCCCAGTGGTTCCATGGACTCGGCGCCCCGGCCGGCGCACCGCCAGGGGCGGCCCTGAAACCGGTGAGTCCATCAATCGGTCCAATCTGCTCGGAAGTCACCCAGGGGTCCGGATGGTCCAGAATCGTCCCTTCGAAGCCCCCCTGTCGGGGTCCCGCGGAATCGCCGGTTCCGTGGGGTGAACTTATCGGAGAAGACCATGGCAACCGTGACGGCCACCCCCCAGAGCAGGCTCGAAGAGATCCTCGGCGAGGAGGCTCAGGACCTCCTGGAACACCGCTGCGACACGGTGAGCCGCGACCAGCTCCACCTCCCGGGGCCCGACTTCGTGGACCGGGTCTGGGCGATCAGCGATCGCAACGTCCGGGTGCTGCGCAGCCTCCAGAGCATCTTCGACCATGGCCGCCTCGCCGGCACCGGGTACGTCTCCATCCTCCCGGTGGACCAGGGGATCGAGCACTCGGCGGGCGCCTCATTCGCCCCCAACCCGATCTACTTCGACGGCGGCAAGATCGTCGAGCTGGCCGTCGAGGGCGGCTGCAACGCCGTCGCGTCCACCTTCGGCGTCCTCGGGTCGGTGGCCCGCAAGTGGGCTCACCGCATCCCCTTCATCCTCAAGATCAACCACAACGAGCTTCTGACCTACCCCAACAAGTTCGATCAGGTGCTCTTCGGCACTGTCGAGGAGGCCTGGAACCTGGGAGCGGTGGCGGTGGGCGCCACCATCTACTTCGGCTCCGAGGAGTCCACCCGCCAGCTCCAGGAGGTCTCGGTGGCCTTCGCCAAGGCGCACGAGCGGGGCATGGCCACCGTGCTCTGGTGCTACCTGCGCAACCCGGCGTTCACGATCGACGGCACCGACTACCACCTCGCCGCCGATCTCACCGGCCAGGCCAACCACCTGGGGGTGACCATCGAGGCCGACATCATCAAGCAGAAGCTGCCCGAGACCAACGGCGGCTACACCGCCCTCAAGTTCGGCAAGACCAGCAAGCTGGTCTACGAGAGGCTGGCCAGCCCCCACCCGATCGATCTAACCCGCTACCAGGTGGTCAACTGCTACATGGGCCGGGCCGGGCTGATCAACTCCGGCGGCGCCTCGTCGGGGGCCGGCGACCTGCGCGAGGCGGTGAGGACCGCCGTCATCAACAAGCGGGCCGGAGGCATGGGCCTGATCAGCGGCCGCAAAGCCTTCCAGCGGCCTATGGCGGAGGGCGTCGGCCTGCTCAACGCCATCCAGGACGTGTATCTCGACCAGACGGTCACCGTCGCCTGAGGCAGGGTTTCCCTTGATCTGACCGGCCTGAGCGCCACCCCGTGTTAGCCTGCTGCAAGGCTGGGTAACCTAGGCTTGAGACGACGGATCCCACCCGGAGCCTGATATCGACATGAGCTTCAATTTCAACCGCGGCTACAACTCCAACCGCGCTCCCTTCAACCCCTTCGCCACCCAGGAGACAAGAGGCTGGGTCAACCCGGCCCTGCAGGGGGCGATCAGCTTCCCCGAGAAGGTCATGGGGCTCACCTGCCTGGCGTTCGCCGCCGCCGTCGGCGGGGTGGTGATCGGCTTCCAGGGGCTGGACATGTCGGTGGGCGGTGGCTACCTGCTCTGGTTCATCGCCGAGATCGCCTTGGTCGTCGCCACCCAGGCGCTGGCCGACCGTCCGGTGATCGGCATCACGCTGTTCGTCGCCTTCGGCGTCGTGACCGGCCTGATCATCTCCCCCCTCCTGTACTGGCTTGCCCAAACCGGTGCCCAGGGCATCGTGTATGAAGCCCTGGCGGCGACCGCCGCGACCACCGGTGGGGTCACCATCTACGCCCGGACCACCAGCCGCGATTTCAGCCGGATGGGCAACTGGCTCTTCGGCGCCCTGATCGGGATCGTCGTCGCCATGGTGATCGGGCTCTTCCTCCACTCCACCGCCTTCCAGATCTTCATCTCGGCGGCGGCCTGCGTCCTCTTCTCGCTCTTCCTGCTCTACGACGTCCAGCGGGTGACCATGACCCGGATGGGCACCCAGGGCAACGCCATCCGGATGGCGCTCAGGGTGTACCTGGACATCTTCAACCTGTTCATCAACCTGCTCAGCATCCTGGCGCTGACCCAGGGCGGCGGCAGCAACCGCCGGTAGCAGGGCCGCCCGGCCCCGGGGCTGGCGGCACCCGACACGCCCGCCCTGGTCCGCGTCGACGCAGCGGTGGGACAGGCAGCGCCGGAATCCGGGCGGCTGGCTGAGGGTCTCCCCGCCGGTGAGGCGATCGGACTGAGCGAGCACCTTGAACCGCCTTCCCAACGGAGGCGCGCCCGCGCCGGCTTCACCAGCCGCGCCGGGGGTCGGGAGAGCTCGAGTCTTCAGCGGCCTTTCAGCCAATGGGCCCGTGGAGGTTCAGCGCGCCCATCGAACCTCAGCCTCGCCAGCCGGAAGCACCGGCGGCGAGGCACGGAGGACATCGAGATGGGCAGCCTGGGTCTCCTCCCCCACGGGACGGTGGCGATCCTGGTCATCGCGGTCCTGCTCTTCGCCGAAGAGGCCGGGCTGCCCCTCTTCTTCATCTCCGGCGACTTCCTCCTCCTGGCGGCCGGGGTGCTGGCCGCTGCCGGCGCCGTGAACCCCTGGCTGCTCGTCCCAGTGGTCGCGGCGGCGGTGCTCACCGGAGCCTTGGCCACCTTCGCCTGGTCGCACCTGCTCGGCGCCGACCGGCTCCACAGCCTGGCCAACCGGCTTCACGCGGCCCGCCACCTCGACCGGGCGGAGCGCCGCCTCCGCGCCGCCGGGGCGGCCGGAATCCTGGTCCTCCGCTTCGTACCCGGGCTCAGGGTGTACTCGACCATGGTGGTCGGCGCGCTCCGCATGGAGCTCCGGACCTTCCTCCTCGGCCTGGTGCCGGCGGTAGTCATGTGGGTCGGCGGCTTCACCCTGCTGGGCGGACTTGCCGGAGGGCCCGTCGAGGCCGTGGTCAGCGCGATCGAGCACTACGCCACCGAGGCTGGGGCCGGGCTCGCCGCCGTGGCCGCCACCACCGTCACCGTCCGCCACATGCGCCACCGTCGGGGCGCGCGGGCGGTGGCCGGCTGAACCTCCGACCGGTCAGGATCCCGGCGTGTAGGGGACTGTCGAGGTGTCCGATCCCGCAACCCGGAAGCGAACCCTGGCCTGGCCGAAGCGGATCTCGTCGCCATCCCTGAGCCGGACGTCGCCCGACGCCGGCTCGCCGTTGACGTAGGTGCCGTTGGCGCTGCCCAGGTCGCGAAGCCGCCACTCGACGTCCTCGCGGAGGATCTCGGCATGGCGGCGCGAGACGGTGCCGTCGCCCTGGAGGACGATGTCGTTGGCCGGGTCGCGTCCCAAGGTGACCCGCTCACCGGTCAGCGGCACCAGCTGGCGGCCGGAGCCCGCCGAGAGCTCCAGCATGGCTCCGCTGCCAACCGGGAGGGCGCGGCTGCCCGGCGCGCCCGGCCCGCCCCACCCGGTGGGGGCCAGCAGGCTCGGGTCCTGGACCAGGATGGCCCGCTCCAGGGCACGGATCTCCGGGCTCGGGTCGATGCCCAGCTCGTCGCGCAGGCGCCCTCGGAGCTCGCTGCAGCTCTTCAGCGCGTCGGCCTGGCGGCCAGAGCGGTAGAGGGCGAGCATCTGCTGGGCCACCAGGCGCTCCCGGACGGGATGCTCCCGGACCAGGCTCTCCAGCTCGGCGGCGCAGGCCTGGTGGTGGCCAAGGGCCAGGTCCGCCTCCAGCCGCTGCTCGATGGCGACCAGCCGGCGCTCCTCGAGCCGCTCCGCCTCCGCCAGCGCAAAGGGCATCGAGAGGAACTCGGCCAGGGCGGGCCCCCGCCATTCTCCAAGGGCTGAGCGGAGCACCTCCACGGCGTCGGCCGGCCGGGTCGCGACCATCCGGCCGCCCTCGTCCGCGCCGCGCTCGAAGCGCGCCGCGTCGACCGAGCCGGCAGGGATGGAGAGCTGGTAGCCGGGCGGACGGGTGAGCACCATCTCACCGGCGCCCCGGCGCTCCCGGGCGGGCTCCAGGCTCCGCCGGATGTGGCTGACGTAGACCTGCAGGGTGTTTGCCGCCGTCTCGGGAGGCTCGTCTCCCCAGAGGATCTGGATCAGCCGTTCCGAGGAGAGAACCCGGTTGGCACTGACGACGAGCGCCGCCAGGAGACTTCGCTCCCGGGTGCCCCCCAGGCTGACGAGGGCGCCGTACTCCCAGACCTCGAGCGGGCCGAGGATGCGGAAATCCATCAGCGGGATGCCCTCGGTCGAGGGCGCCCGCGGGCTCGGACGGCGGTGGGCCGCATTGCGCAGCCATCGTACATGCGGGGGGGCAAGCCCCCCCGCACGCCCCCCGCGATGCGTGCAACGGCAGTCCCCGCACTTTCCGCCTTGGATGGGGAGGCAAGCCCCCCCGCACGCCCCCCCGATACGTGCAACGGCAGTCCCCGCACCCGCCGCCTTGGATGGGGGGCAAGCCCCCCGCACGCTCCCCGCGATGCGTGCAACGGCAGTCCCCGCACTTTCCGCCTTGGATGGGGAGGCAAGCCCCCCCGCGACACCCCTGTCAGCGCGCACGCGGAGGGGTTCAGCCGGCCTTCAGTGACCGGCGCGCCTCGCGTTCAGCGCCGGCTTCGACCCTGCGAATGCAGGCGGATGGGCCGCCCCGATCAGAGGAGAGATCGAAAATGAGCGCCCCGGTCATCACCACTCACTTCGCCCGCCGCGTGGGCCTGGCGGTTGTCGCGAGCGGTCTCGCCGCACTGGCCAGCGTCGCAGGGATGGCCACCGTCGCCGACGCCGCCACCAGGGTCACGCCGAGCACTGCGGCATCGAGCGTCACCGTGAGCGGCGTCCTCTATGGCGATCCCACCTGGGCCGACAGGTTCTGGTATGCCCAGAGCCAGAGCGATTGCACCCTGGTCTCGTCGGCCGACCTGGTCGGCCAGGTCACCGGCGAGGAGCCGGCCGAATCGCAGGTGATCGCCCGGGCGACCTCCCTCGGCCTCTACGACCCGAAGGTCTACCAGAGCTCCGACCAGGCGTACGGCGGTGGCCCGATCACCGAGAACCCCCGTCTGATCACCAAGCTTCTCCAGTCCTATGAGGTGCAGGCCGGCTTCGCCTCGGGCCAGACGATGGCCGAGCTGGAGCAGGACCTGAGCTCCGGCCACGCGGTGATCGCCACCGTGGACGCCGAGTTCATCTGGAACGTGACCGACCCACGGGCCAACCCGTCCAACGACCAGGACTCCTACACCCAGGACCACGCCCTGGTGGTCACCGGGGTCAACACCGCCACCGGCCTCGTCTATCTCAACGACAGCGGCAACCCGGACGTCGGTCGCGGGGAGCAGGTGCCGATCACTGTGTTCGAGAAGGCGTGGTCGGCGCCCTTCGGCGCCACCCAGGGTCAGACGTTCACCAACGCCCTGGTGGTGACCAGTGAGAAGACGCAGGCACCGGTGCCAGCCACCTCCCACCACGGCCCCTCCGGGGCGAGCTCCGCGGCTAGCCAGAGCGCGGCGACGGCGGCGGCTGGTCTCAACCCCCTGCCCCTGGCCGCCGGCGGGGCCGCGATTCTCGCCATCTGGGCCCTGGTCTCGCTGGCGATCAGGCGCCAGCGCCGCGCCCGCGCTGCGTTCTCGGCCGCCGGCCGGGCTACCACCAGGATGACGCAGCCGCCGGCTCTGGCCTGGCTGCCCCAGGTGGCAGCTCAGCCCTGGGATCCCACCCAGGCCTGGCCCGCCGCCCCCACTCAGCCGGCCGCGCCCCCGTTCGCCTCTCCCTCCTGGCAGCAGCCCGGGGTCCGCTGAGGCGGCGACGCTCCTCCCCCAGCCAGGCGCCGGGCCGCCGCCCGGCGCCTGGCCTTTGCCCGGACGGCAGCCAATTGGCCCCCCGGTTGGCATCGGGGTGACCGGCCACGGGCTGGGCAGGCGCCCCTTCAGCCGGTCACCAGCGAGCCCTCACCTCGCCCTTCAGGGCCCGGCCGGATGGTCGGGGCGACGGGCGGACGGGCCGCCCCGGAAAGGGAGACAGAGAGATGAGCCCAATCACCAGTTCTCGCGAGCAGGGACGCCATCGCCTCATCGGGCTGGCGGCGATCGGCGGCACCCTGGCGGCGGCGGCCAGCGCCCTCACTTCCACCGGGGCCCTGGCCTCCGACATCACCCTGTACGGCGATCCCGCCTGGGCGGCCCAATTCTGGGTTGCCCAGACCCAGGATCACGACTGCGTCCTGATGTCGTCCGCGGACGTGGTCGGTCAGGTAACCGGCAGGTCCGTCTCCGAAGCCGAGATCATCCAGGTGGCCTCGCAGCTGACCGACCCGAGCACCGGCCAGTCGATCTACGACCCCAGCTCGGGAAGCAGCATCGAGTACGTCCCCCTGCTCCTCCAGCAGTACGGGGTGCAGGCCGAGGTCGCGAGCGGCGGCACCATCGACCAGCTGGAGAGCGACCTGGGAAGGGGCTTTGCGGTGATCGTCTCGGTCGACGGCGAGAAGATCTGGAACGTCACCGACCCGTCCAGCCAGATGCAGGATCCCGACACCCATGACCACGAGGTGGTGGTCACCGGCGTCGATCCCCAGTACGTGTACCTGAACGACAGCGGCGATGCCAACGTCGGCAGGGCGGAGAAGGTCCCGGTCGACGTCTTCACCCAGTCGTGGGCGACCAGCGGCGACGCTCTGGCCGTCACCACCCAGAGGGTGCTGGATCCGGCCCTCCAGAACGGGTCCCAGCCCGCTCAAAACTCCCAGCCCGGTCCGGTCTCGGTGACGTCCGGCGGTGCCGGCGGCGTCAACCCCAACGCCCTCGCCGTCCTCGTCATCGCCCTGCTCACCGCGGCGGCGGGTGCCGTCCTGCTCGCGGCTCGGCGGCGTCGCCAGCCCGCCCCGGTTCCGCAGTGGTCAACCGGCTTCGCCGCCCAGCCGGCACCCTTCTGGACAGCCCCGGTGGACGCCCTCACCGGCAATGGCGCCTGCCAGCAGTGGGCCGGCGAAATCACTCAGCCCTGGCCTCCCCAGGCGTGGCCGGCAGCCCCCGCCGTTCCGAGCCCGTCGTGGTCGCCGGTCCTTCCCCCTCCGTCCGCTCCGCCCGCGCCCGGTTCCTGGGGTTCCGTCTACCGCGGCTGAGATCGGCAGCGATCCGCCACCCGGGCGTCGGGGATCACCCCGGCGCCCGCGGCACATCGGGCCCCTCCGACCCGGGGATTCCGACGGCGCACCCGGCCAAGCCGCACGGGCTGGTCGGGAGATGCGAGCCGCGAAGCGGGGACGGTCAGGCCGGGCGGATGACGCCCCGAACCCCGCCGAAGTCAACCGCCAGGGGACGCACCCTGAGTCGCTGCCCGGGCGCCACCTGCTTCCTCCCCTCATCAGGGTCCTCCACCGACCAGGTGGCGTCGGAGAAGTTGTGGATGACCAGCGCTCCGGGACGCCCCGGGAAGGGCTCGACCACCGCTCTCACGGTGTCGTAATCCCGATCGCGTTGAAGGTGGGCGCTAGTGAGCGCCGCTCCCTCGGCAAGGACCACCAGGTGGCCGGGCAGCTCCAGCACCGCCGGCTGGGACACCACCCCCCCGCAATGCCAGCAGCGTTTGGCGGATTCGTCAGGGTCCCAGAACAGCGAGGCGCCGCAGACACAGGCGGACACGGTATCGCCGAGACGGATCAGGGCCCGTCGCCACACCCCCTCGGTGACGCGACCGCCGAGGGAGGCGTCGGTCAGCCCCGCGGTGAAGGTGCGAACAAAGAGGTCCCTCATGAAACGCGGGTAGATCGGCCACCAGACCAGCCGCGGGTCTCCGGGCAGCGGCCGGTTGGAGCCGTCGAGGGGATCGAAGACGAAGAGGGGAGCGCGGCCGAAGTGCTGCAGGGCCAGGCCGGTCTCGGAGACGTGCCCGTCGCTGTGCCAGCTGTAGCTGGCCTCGACCCGGCTTCCCTCCAGCGGATGGCCGTGGATCAGCAGGAAGAAGAGGATGACGGCCAGCGAGTGCAGGTCGCTCACCGTCGAGGGCGGTGCCTCCTCGCGGAGCACCTCCGGGGCCATGAAGCGGAGGGTTCCGCGCACGAAGACGGCGCTGCCGTCGGTGCCCACGTTGTCGTTGTCGACGATCGCCACCTCGCCGCTTCCCGGGTCAGCGAGGAGGTTGCCAAGGCTGATGTCCCGATAGCAGAGGCCACCCGCGTGGAGGGCCGCGAAGGCCTCGGAGATCCGCCTGCCTATCCCTGCGGCGGTGCGGAACGAGGGGGGCTCGGGGGCGCTGATGATCCGGGCCAGGGGCCGGAATCGGGCGGCGAGCAGCGGCATCACGTATCCGAAGCCGGCCATCCGATCGCAGACCACCAGGTCGAGAGGCCAGGCGAAGGCGGGATGGGGTCGCGGCCTCCCGGCCAGGGCACTGATCGAGGCCCGGATCTCGGCCCCGTGAACCATCGGCCGGTACCACTTGATGGCGACCGGAGCGCCGCTGGGCAGCAGGGCCCGGTAGACCACTCCCTGACCGCCCTCGGCGATCCGCTGGCCCACCTTGACCTCGGCTCCGCCCGTGACCATGCGCACCGTGTCACCGGCTTCCGGGAAGAGGTCGGAAGGGCTCATCGAGGCGCCTGGCTGTCGACCAGCAGAGCCAGGGTTGTGTCGTCCCCGCTTCCCGCGGTCGACGCGCAGCTGGCCGCCCACTCCGGGAGGTGAGCCCCCACCCAGTCGGCGCCATACCGGGTGAGAAGCCCGAGAAGGTCGGTGCCGAACTGCTCGTACCAGGGATCGTTGACCTGGGAGTTGGCGAATCCGTCGGTGGCGAGCAGGAGGAGGGCCAGCGGGGTGGTGTCGAGATCGAGCACGGCCACCCGGAAGGAGGCGAGCGGATCCTCCTGGCAGAGGCTGGTGGTGAACCTCCCGTGGATCCAGGGATCGGGAGGAAGCGGCGACACCGCGCGGCCCGAGCGCTCCACCGCCAGCACGTCACCGTCTCCGATCTGGGCGATCATCACCCTCTGCCCGGCGAGCACGGCGAGCAGCAGGGTCGAACCGTAGGCGACCACCACCCGGGCGCCGGTCTGGGCCCTCTCCTCGGGTGCCAGTGGGTCCGCTTCGAGATCACGGAGGACCGCGGCGCGCCATCCATCGACCACCGCCGGCACCAGCCGGTCGCGCAGCCGGTCCCGCAGCGCGGCCGGGCTGAGCACGCCGTCGACGTCGGCGGCGAACTGCGAGGCGAGGGCACAGGCCACCTCGACCGCCAGCTGGGAGCCGCGCCCGCTGCGGAAGTGTCGAGGGTCACCGTGACCGTCCGCGACAGCCACCGCCAGCGGCTCCCTACCCTCCTCAGCGGGGTGGCCCTGAACCGAGACGGCGTCCTGGTTGGGCAGGGACGCGCTGATGTGTGCCGCACCTCGAACGCTCGCCGTGAACAGCCGCCACATCGGACTAGATGATGCTGTCCTCGTCGACCCGGCCGCGGGCCGCGCCGCCGGGGGCGCGGAGGAGCTGGGTGGCCAGGGCGTCCCGGTCAGCACCGACCTCCGACATCCTGGAGATGGCGATCGAAGCGGTAACCAGCCGGTCCGCGATCTGGTCGGTGCTGTCGGCAACCAGCACCGGCACCTGAGGATCGCCGATGAAGCGGCTGAGCGCCTCAGAGTTGGCATCCTGGCCGATGGCCACGGCGAGGCGGACGGCGGCTCGCCCGGCGGGAAGCGCCAGCAGCGCGCTCAGCCCGGCTTCGAACTGTCCCGGAGGGTCAGTGGGCAGTCCGTCGGTGATCAGCAGCAGGGCGGGCTGGAGCGCCCGGCTCTCCAGGCGTCCGGGGGCGAGGACCTCGGCGACCATGCGAAAGGCGGGACCCATGTTGGTCCGGCCCTTCTCGACCTGCTGAAGGGGCCGCCAGCGCAGCCGCGACACCGGCACCGGCTCCTCGATGTGCCAGCGGGGGGCGTCGGCGAATGCCAGCACCCTGATCATCACCAGTGCCTTCTCCTGCTCCTGCTCCCACGCGGCCAGGTTGGGCAGCATCTCGGCGATCGCGAAGTTGAGGGCCTGCATCTTCTCGCCGCGCATCGAGCCGGAGCAGTCCGCGAGGATGATGAAGTGCAGGGGCCGGCGGGAGATGCCTCCACCCGGCATCAGGCTCGCGCTCCTCGAGATCCCCGGCGCGTGCGCCTCGACCTCCCCCGGCCCGCTCCCGGCGTCGACGCTCATCGTCATCCCGTGGCGTGCCCCGCCCTGCGGGGCCATCCCGGCCGTTCACACGGCGCCGGTATCGCTCCCTGGGGAGCCCGGGCCGAGGGCCCAGTGTGCTGGGCCGGAATAACCTACCATGCGTGATCGGCACGCATCCGGCTCTGCCAACGGTTGGGAAGACGCCATGAATGGAAACGACGTGGGGCTCGATCCGCAGGGGGAGGCGCGCCAGGCGCTGGCCTCGGCAGTGCGTGACTACGGACCGAGGGTGCTCTCCAATCCGCCCCTGCTCAACAACCTGTTCAAGGATCTGCTGCCCGGCTCGCCGAGGGAGGCGAGCCTTCTGGTCGCCGCTGCCGAGGGCAGTTCCGCGTCCATGCTGGAGCAGCAGGTGGCGGGCGTCGGTCCCGACACCGCGGTCCGCTCCATAGCCGGCAACCTGGCGCGGAGCCGGGCGCTGGACCCGGCGGCGTGCCTGTGGGCGGTCAGCGAGTTTGCCCGAGTCATGGGCTATCCGGTCAGCGAGGGCCCGCCGGCGCCAGCCCAGGATCCCGGCGCCACTCTGCCCTGGCCGGGACCGGCGGCGGCCGCCGCGGCAGCCGCCGCTCCCGCCGGTCCACCGCCACCCGCGCAGCCGCTCAATGCCGGCTACAGCCCGCCCACCGGCCCCGCCTTCGGCACCCAGGGCGGTGCGCTCAGCGGTCAGGTTCCCGGTGGGCCCACCGGACAGTACGGGGGTCCACCCGGTGGTCAGTACGGAGGCCCCCCCGGGGGCTATCCGGGTCAGCCGGCGGGCGGGCAGTGGGGAGCGCCGGGGGGACCGATGCAGGGGCCACCGCCCGGCATGGGGCCCGGCGGGCCGCCTCCCGGAATGGGTCCGGGCGGGCCGCCTCCCGGGATGGGCGGACCGGGTTCCCAGCCCCCCCAGTGGGGCACGGCTCCGACGCCGCCCAGCCGGGGCCGGGGTGGGCTCTTCGCGGTCATCGCCGCGATCGTCGTCATCGTGATCGTCGCCGGTTACATCGGGACGGCCGCCGTCGTCAAGCTGCCGCCCTTCGCCAAGTCGTCGCCCAAGCCGAGCCCGGTGGCCGTGGTGACGCCCACCCCGACCTCCACCGCCACTCCCACCGCAGCACCCTCGGCCTCGGAGACGTCGAGCCCGAGCGGGCCGACGGCGGCCACCTTCAACCTGGGCAACACCTTCGACTTCAGCAACTGCGAGAACACCGCCGCCTCGGTCCTCGGCCTCACCGATCCCAACTACTTCACGGTCATGGTGGCCATCAACTGCTCGTCGCCCAGCGACTCCGCGCTGTACTCGGACTTCCATGACGGCGACTACTTCCTGACCTCAGGCAACGGCTGCCAGTCGTTGACAGACTGCCTGCCCGACTACATGACCTCCAACGGCTCCTGCTCCACCGAGCCCAGCAGCGACTACGTGGACGGCAACGTCACGGCGGAGGACCTCTGCGACCTCTCGGGCGCGGGCAACGCCGAGGACTACGTCCTCTACGCATCCTTCGACAGCCAGTCGAGTCAGTCGAGCTACTACAACTCGCTGCTCGACCTGAACGGGATGACCACCGGGGTGGGCACCTGCAGCTCGGAGGACTTCAGCACCACCGCCGACGGCAGCGCCACGTTCTGCGAGAACACCTACACGATGGGCAGCAGCAGCTCGACCGCCGGCGACCTCTTCCAGTGGGACTCGAGCGGAAGCTGAGCGCCTGATCCCAGGGCTCCGGCCGGGGTGGCGCCGGGCATCGCTCCGGCGGGACCGCGGGGCGCCGAATCAGCTCCGGTCGGCCACCGCGCGGAGGATCAGGGCCAGGTTGGCGGGCCGCTCCGCCATCCGCCGCATCAGGTAGGGGTACCAGCGCTCGCCGAAGGGCAGGTAGACGCGGACGCCCTCACCCGCCGCGACGAGCCGGCTCTGTTCATCGGGGCGGATACCGTAGAGCATCTGGTGCTCATGGCCGATGCCGTCGCCCGCCGCCGCCATGACCCGGTGGGAGGCGTCGATCAGGAGGGGATCGTGGGTCGCCACCAGCGGAGTGGCGCCGCCCTTCGCCAGGATCCGCAGGCAGCGCACGTAGGCGGCACGCACCTCGCCCCGGCGCTGCCAGGCCAGCGCCACGGGCTCCTGGTAGGCGCCCTTGCAGAGCCGGATCCGGGAGCCGGCATGGGCGAGGGCGCGGCAGTCGTCCTCGGACCTCCGGAGCGAGGCCTGGATCACCAGCCCGGTGGCGGGGAACTCGGTGCGCAGGCGGGCCCCGATCCGGAGGGTGGAGTCGGTGGTCGTGTGGTCCTCCATGTCGAGGGTCACGGCCATGCCGGCGGCGGCGGCCTCCCGGCAGACGGTGTGCGCGTTCTCGTAGGCCAGATCCTCGTCGAGTGCCTGACCCAGGGAGGACAGCTTGACTGAGAGCTCAGCGGCAAGCGGGAGGCCCTCCCCGGCCAGCCGGCTCACCAGGGTGCATAGGGCGGAGACCGCCTCCCGAGCATCGCTGTGATCGTGGGTATCCTCGCCCAGGCGGTCGATGGTCACGGCCAGGCCACGGGAGGCGAGCGTCCGGGCCACCCCCACCGCGTCGTCGATGCGCTCGCCGGCCACGAAGCGGTGGACCAGCTGCCGGGTCAGGGGCGCGGTGGACACGGTCCGCTGCACCCAGCGGCGCCGCGAGGCCCACAGCATGGCGTGGCGCAGAGCCGCTGCGCCCGACACTCCGCGCGGCCATCCCCGTGCGGCGCCCCAACCGGGATGATCGGACGCCATGCGGTGATTATCGGCGTCCGCCACCGGGTCCGGGCACCCGTGACCGACCTGGTGCTCCGACCCGGCCAGCGTCCCCGGCCACGGCGCAGGTCGGGGAGGGCTCAGGAGGGCGGCTGTCCGGGCCGCGCCGCGCGCCGGCGGCGGACCTCGGCCACCCGCAGCCGGTAGAGGGCCCGCTCCAGCTTGGCCGCCGCCTCGGCATCATCGGCGCGCTCCGCGAGCGCCTCCTCGGCGGCCTGCTTGGCCCTCGCCGCTCGGGCCTGATCGATGTCCTCGGCGCGTTCCGCGGCGTCCGCCAGGATGACGACCCGCTCGGGCAGGACCTCGAGGAACCCGCCGGCAATGAAGAGGTACTCGTCGACCCCCTCGTTGCGGACCATGATCTCGCCGGTGCGCAGGGGGGTCAGGAGGGGAATATGCCGCGGCAGCACCCCCAGATCGCCGTCGGTCCCCGGCGCGAGCACGAAGTCGGCCTCCTGGGAGAGCACGCTCCCCTCGGCGGTGACCAGCTCGACCTGGAGCTTCGGCATACCCGCGCTCAGCCGGCGGAGCCGGCGGCACCCGAGGCGCCGCCATCCGGCTGGGTCCCGGCCCTGGCACCTTCCGGCTTGGGCGCCGAGCCCCCGCCCGGCTCACCGGCAGCGCTCGGCGATGTGTCCCGCCCAGCCTCCCCGCTCAGCTTCCGCGCCTTCTCCACGGCCTCCTCGATGGTCCCGACCATGTAGAAGGCGTCCTCGGGAAGGTCGTCGTGCTGCCCGTCGAGGATCTCGGCGAAGCCGCGCACCGTGTCGTCCAGCTTCACGTAGGCGCCTGGCCGTCCGGTGAAGACCTCGGCAACCTTGAACGGCTGGGAGAGGAAACGCTGGATCCGCCGGGCGCGCTGGACGGTCACCTTCTGGTCGTCGGTCAGCTCCTCCTGGCCGAGGATGGCGATGATGTCCTGGAGATCCTTGTACTCCTGGAGCACCCGCTTCACGCCGGTGGCGACCCGGTAGTGCTCCTCACCGACGATCCGGGGATCCAGGGCGCGACTGGTGGAATCCAGGGGATCGACCGCCGGGTAGATGCCGATCTCGGTGAGGGCGCGGGAGAGCGCGACCGTCGAACCCAGGTGGGCGAAGGTGGTCGACACCGCGGGGTCGGTGAAGTCGTCGGCGGGGACGTAGACCGCCTGCACCGAGGTGATCGAGCCCTTGCGGGTCGAGGTGATCCGCTCCTGGAGGTCCCCCATCTCGGTGGCCAGCGTGGGCTGGTAGCCGACCGCGCTGGGCAGCCGCCCGAGGAGCGCCGACACCTCCGCCCCGGCGAGGACGTAGCGGAAGATGTTGTCGATGAAGAGGAGGACGTCGGCCTCCTTCTCGTCGCGGAAGTACTCCGCGAGGGTCAGCCCGGTCAGGGCGACGCGGGCACGCGCCCCGGGGGGCTCGTTCATCTGGCCGAAGACCAGGGCGGTGCGCTGGAGCACCCCTGACTCCTTCATCTCCCCGTAGAGATCGTTGCCCTCGCGGGTGCGCTCGCCGACCCCCGCGAAGACCGAATAGCCGCTGTGCTCCTCAGCGATGTTGCGGATCATCTCGGTGACGATGACCGTCTTGCCGACGCCGGCGCCGCCGAAGAGGCCGATCTTGGATCCCTTGGCGAAGGGGCAGATCAGGTCGATCACCTTGATGCCGGTCTCCAGGATCTGCTGGCTGACGTCCTGCTCGCTGACCGGGGGCGGCCGGCGGTGGATGGGATGCCGCTCGGTGTCAGGCGCCGGCATCTCGTCGATGGGCTCGCCGATCACATTGAACATCCGGCCCAGGGTTGCCTCCCCGACCGGGACCGTGATCGGCGCTCCCGTGCTGACCACCTCGTCACCGCGGCGCAGCCCATCCGTGGAGTCCATGGCGATGGTGCGGACGACGCCGCTCCCCAGGTTCTGCTCGACCTCGAGAACCAGGCGACGTCCGTCGTCGTGACGGATCTCCAGGGCATCGTAGATCTCCGGCAGCCGCTCCCCCTCGAAGGAGACGTCGACGACCGCTCCCATCACCTGGACCACCCGGCCCTTGCCGGTTGCCTTCTCCGCGACTGCCATGGTTCGGGGGTCTCCTTGTGGGCTCTCAGGATTGGAGGGCGGCGCCGCCGCCGACCACCTCCATCAGCTCGGTGGTGATGGTCGCCTGCCGCACCTTGTTGGCGGTGAGGGTGAGGCTCTGGATCAGCTCCCCGGCGTTCTCCGAGGCGCCGTGCATGGCCACGATCTTGGCCGCCTGCTCGCTGGCCACGTTGTCGAGCACGGCGCGGTACACCTGGGCCTCCACGTAGCGGGGCAGCAGCGCGTCGAGGACCTCCCTGGCGTCGGGCTCGTACTCGAAGTCCGCCGCCACCTTGGGGGCGTCCTCCGGCGGCTGCACCGGGATCAGGCGCTGCAGGGTGGGCTGCTGACGCCCCGTGCTCACGAACTGTGCGTAAACGACATCCACCTGGTCGCAGCCGCCCTCCTCGTAGCGCTGCATGGCCACCCGGATCGCGGGGAGCACGTCCCCCAGGGTCGGCCGGTCCCCGTAGTTGCTGACGTCGGCGATCAGGTCCTTGCCGAGGCGGCGCATGGTGTCGCGGCCGCGCCGGCCGATGCTCACCACCTGGACGGGGACCTCGCTGTCGTTGATCTCACGGAGGGCCAGCCGGATGCTGTTGCTGTTCAACCCGCCCACCAGCCCGCGGTCGGTGGTGACCAGGATCAGGCAGCGATGCTCGAGAGGACGAGCGGTCAGATAGGGGTGCTGGTACTCAGGAGTCCGGCGCATCAGCTCGGCCATCACCCCACTCAGCTCGTCAGCGTAGGGCCGTGCCCGCTGCATCCGGTCCTGGGCGCGGCGCAGCTTGGAAGCGGCCACCAGCTCCATGGCCTTGGTGATCTTCTGGGTGTTGGCGACGCTCCGGATCCGGCGACGCAGGTCCCTGAGGCTGGGCATCAGCGTCCGGGCTCCGATGGAGGGGGTTGGCGCGGCCAGCAGAGGATCACGCGTAGCCCCGCCTGAAATCCTTGATCGCCGCGTCCAGCTTCGCCTCGGTGTCCTTGGACACCGCCTTCTCCTCGGTGATGGTCTGCTCCAGCTCGGGATGGTTCTGCTCCAGGTAGCGGAGCAGGGACCGCTCGAAGTCGGACACCCGGTCGAAGCGCAGGTCGTCCAGATAGCCGTGGGTGCCGGCGTAGATGGCCACCACCTGGCGGGCGAAGGGCACCGGCGCGTACTGCGGCTGCTTGAGCAGCTCGGTCATCCGCTGGCCCCGATCGAGGGTGGCTCGGGTCCGCTTGTCCAGGTCCTGGGCGAACTGCGAGAAGGCCTTGAGCTCGCCGTACTGGGCGAGGTCGAGCTTGAGCTGACCGGCGACCTGCTTCATCGCCTTGGTCTGGGCCGCGGAGCCCACCCGGGAGACCGAGAGACCGACGTTGATCGCCGGACGGACGCCCGCGTTGAAGAGCTCGGTCTCCAGGTAGATCTGGCCGTCGGTGATGGAGATGACATTGGTGGGGATGTACGCCGAGACGTCATTGGCCTTGGTCTCGATGATGGGCAGCGCGGTCAGCGTGCCCCCGCCGTGCTCGTCGGCCATGCGGGCGGCCCGCTCGAGGAGGCGGCTGTGCAGGTAGAAGACGTCACCAGGGTAGGCTTCGCGCGAGGGCGGGCGGCGGAGCAGGAGCGACAGCTGCCGGTAGGCGTCGGCGTGCTTGCTCAGGTCGTCATAGATGATCAGGGCGTGCCGGCCCTGCTGCATGAACCACTCGCCGATGGCACAGCCGGCGTAGGGCGCGATGTACTGCATCGGCGCCGGGTCGGCGGCGGTGGCCGCGACGATGATCGTGTAGTCCATCGCACCGTAGCGCTGCAGGGTGTCGTGGACCTGGGCGACGGTCTGGGCGCGCTGGCCCACGGCCACATAGATGCAGGTGACGTCGCCGCCCTTCTGACTGAGGATGCTGTCGAGGGCGATCGCGGTCTTGCCGGTCTGGCGGTCGCCGATGATCAGCTCGCGCTGGCCGCGTCCGATCGCGAACATGGCGTCGATCGCCTTGATCCCCGTCTGGAGCGGCTGGGTGACTCCATGACGGACCAGCACCCCGGGGGCGATCCGTTCCAGGGGCATGCTGTCGGCGGTCTCCACCGGTCCCTTGCCGTCGATCGGCTCACCGAGGGCGTCGAGCACCCGCCCGATCAGCTCCTCGCCGGCCGGCACCTGGGCGATCCTGCCCGTGGTGCGGACCGTGTCACCCTCCTGGAGGTGCTCGTAGGGGCCGAGGATGACGGCGCCCACCCCATCCTCCCGGAGGTCCAGGGCCAGACCGAGCACCGAGCCCCGTCCGTCCGGTCCCGGGAGGGCGAGCAGCTCGCCGGCCATCGCCTCGTCCAGCCCATAGATCCGGGCGATGCCGTCGTTGACCGAGGTCACCACCCCCTCGCTCGCCTGCACCACGGTGGCGTCGAAGCTGGCGATGCGCTGTTTGAGGATCTCGCCGATCTCGTCGCTGCGTACTGCCATCGCTGGGTTGTTCCCGACCTCCGATCAGGCCAGAGCGGCCTGAAGCTGCTGCAGGTGAGTGCGGACGCTGGCGTCGATGACCCGGTCGCCGATCCGCACCAGGAGCCCGCCGATGATGGTGGGGTCGTGGACCGCCTCCACGCGCACCGGCTTGTGGAAACGTGCCGCGAGCGCCGCCTCGAGCTGCCTGGCTGCGGCTGCGTCGAGCGGCACCGCCGACCTGACCACGGCCCGGAGCACGCCGCTCGCCGCCTCGCTCATGGCCTGGTACTCGGTGACGACGTCGTCGAGGATCTGGGTTCGGCCTCGGGTGACGAGCAGCCGCACCAGGTTGCGGGCCGTGGGGCTGGAGCCGGCCAGCAGGCCGTCGACCAGCCGGCCGCGTTCCGGGACGCTGACCCTGGGATTGGAGAGCGCGGTCCGCACGCGGGGATCGCGGACCAGCGCACGCGCCCGCGCCAGGTCCGTGCCGACGGCATCGATGCGCTTCTCGTCCCGGGCCACCTGGAAAGCGGCATCGGCGTAGCGGCGGGCGAGCGCCGATGGCATCAGCGGCGCCTCCACGCCGGCGCGGCGCCGTCGCTCACCGGGCAAACGTCCGCCATCCTCACTGCGGGTGCTCCTCTAGCGACTTCACGGATCTCTCGATCAGCTTCTGATGAGCCGCGGCGTCGATCGACTCCCCGAGGACCTGCGCGGCCGCGGCCACCACCAGCGCACCGACCTGTCCGCTCAGGTCCCGCATCGCCTTGTCCCGCTCGGCGACGATGTCCTGGCGCGCCTGCTCCGCGAAGGCCTTGGCCTCCTCTCGCGCCTTGGCCCGAACCTCCTCGGCCTCACTGGCGGCGTCACGATGGGCGCGGCTGCCGATCTCCCGGGCCTGCCCGCGCGCCTCCTCGAGGAGCTGGTCGACCTGTCCCTTCACCTCGCTGAGCCGCCGCTCCGACTCCTGGGCCTGACGCAGCCCGGTCTCGATGATCCGCTCGCGGTGGTCGGCAGCCCGCATCACCCGCGGGTAGACCCAGCGCCAGAGGATGCCGACCATGAGCAGGAACGCGATTATCTCGGCGATCAGGGTCAGGTTTGGAGTCAGGATGGACGACGTCGCGGCAACCATCGCGAACTGCCTCAGGTCGGATTGCTGCTGCCGAAGCTGACGATGAAGAAGAAGCCAAGCACCAGGTTGATGAAGTACATGGCCTCGACCAGGCCGACGATCAGGAACATGATGACCGTCAGCCGGCCCTGCGCTTCGGGCTGACGAGCGGTTCCCTGGATGGTGGCGTTGCCGGCGAGACCATCGCCGATGGCGGCGCCGATCGCGCCGCCCCCGAGGGCGAGACCGGCAGCGATGAGCGCGCCCATCAGGGCGATGGAATGGGCCGTGACGGCCGTGGCTATCAGTGCCATCGAGTCAGTGTCTCCTCATTGCATGGTTTGGTAGCCGGATGCCCGTCGGTCAACCTGCGAGGCCGGGTGGGTGTCAGAGAGAGTGGATGCCAAGCGTTCGGTCGCGTCCTCAACGGAATGCTCGGAGCTCTCCATCCCCTCCCGCGCCTGGCCGAAATAGATGATGGTGAGTAGCATGAAGATGAAAGCCTGGATGGTGCCGATGAGCAGAACATCGAAAAGCTTCCAGACCACCAAGGCTAAGATCGCGAGCGGGGAGAGGGCCGCGGTGACGGCCGAGCCTCCGACCAGGGCGGCGAACAGGCCGCCGAGCAGATAGGCCATCACCACGGCGGCGAAGAGGTTGCCGAAGAGTCGTAGGGCAAGCGTGATGGGCTTGACCACCTCCTCAATGATGTTGAGGACGGTGAAGAGGACCCGAACCAGCACGTTCAGCTGGTAGGGGCGCGTGAAATGGTGCAGATAGCCACCCAGGCCGCGGATCCGGATCGAGTAAGCCTGGCTGAGGATGAAGACCACGAGTCCCATCGCCAGAGTCAGGTTGAGGTCGGCGTTGGCGGGCTCGACCGGCTGCTCGAGGGGGAAGAAATCAAGCCAGTTGGCGGTGAGGATGAAGAAACCGATGGTCGCCGCCAGCGGAAGGACGAAGGACGGAGCGTCCTGTCCGACCGTCTCGCGCACCAGGTTGCGGACGTAGCCCAGGAACAGCTCGAACGCCATCTGCAGCTTGGTGGGCTTGCCTAACCGTACCGTGCCCGCCAGGACGAACCCGATCGCCAGGGTCACAGCGATGGCGATAGCCGAAGATATCAGGGTGTCGTAGTTGAGCTGGCAGTAGAGCGGTGGGTTGTTGGGGTTCCCGCAGAGGACGAGGAGGGGGTGCTGCCCCGGGGTGGCATCGCCAAGCAGCAGTCCGGTCATGGGGCGCGGAGCACCTCACGCAACGAAGTGGCGGTGAGCGCCAGCTGGGCGAAGGCCATCCCCCCGGCCACCAGGACCATCTGCCGCCATCCCAGCACAAACCCGGCGGCCACCGCCAGCAGCGTCAACGTGAGCAGCCGCAGGATGCTGGTGGCCGCGAAGGCCGCGCCGAGGCGAAGGAGCTGGGCTGCCGCGAAGCCGTTACCCGCGCCGAGCAAGAGGCCAAGGGCGAGGGCAACACCGACCGTGGGCTGCCGGGAGACCGCCGTCACCACCACGGCAAGCCCCGCAACTCCCGCGCAGACCGCAGCGCTGCGGTTGAGCGCCCGCCGGGGGGCCGCGGGAAGGCCGGCCACCGGCGGCGCGGCCTGCGTCTGCATCAGAGGTACCTTCTCAGCTGCGCCCAGAGGACCATCACGGCCGCGCCGATCCCGAGCAGAAGTCCGACGAGGAGGCCGAGAGGACTGGTGTGGACAGCCTGGTCGATGAACAGGCCGCCAACGAGCGGCAGAGCGACTATCACGGCCAGGAACAGACCCAGACCGGCCAGGTCGCCCACCGATGGAGACGGCTTGGACGGTTCAGCGGGCATGCGCGAGCCCGCGCGTGCTCGGCGCGCGGGAAAGAGGTCGATCGTCACCGCGAGGCCCCAACCCAACCCGGCCTCGCTCGTGTCCGCGGGCACGGCCGGAAGGTAGCACACAGATGCGCCGGGTCGATCCGGGCAGTTCCGGCGCCCACGGCGGGAGACAGAAAGGCCCCGGCCCGCTCGGCGCCGGCCCCCCCTCAGTCGAGCTCGCGCTCGTGGCGGCTCCTCTGGGACGCCACCGGCCGGCCGGTCACCGCCATCCCACCGGCGTGCTCACCGGGTAGCCGGACGCGGGCCCCGGCGCGGCGAACCCGGCGCTGGTTGCGCCAGAAGATGCCGGCCAGGCCCAGGGCGCAGAGGACGATGGCGACGTAGAGGATGGTGTGGTGGCCGAAGAGGGCGAGGGCCAGGCAGCCCAGCACGCCGGTGGCCAGGTAGAAGGTGAGGGCGGTCTCCAGCGGCGTCATCCCCCGGGCCTGGAGACGGTGGTGGAGGTGGCCGGCGTCCGGGGTCGCCGGGCTGATCCCGGCCCGGCGTCGCCTCACGATCGCCCAGGCGGTGTCGGTGATGGGCAGGCTGAGCGCGATCAGCGGGACCAGGATTGAGACGCCGACCGCCACCTTGGCGATGCCGACGATGGTGATGCCGGCGATCGCCACCCCCAGGAAGTGGCTTCCCGTGTCGCCCATGAAAGTCCGTGCCGGCGGCAGGTTGAAGACCAGGAAGCCGGCGCAGACACCCATCAGCGAACCGCTCATGATGACCACCCCGGACTGGACGTCCCCCGGCTCGGTGATCCGGTTGATGGCGGCCAGCATGGCCACCATGGCGACGATTCCCACCACGCCGGCCGCGACCCCGTCAGCACCGTCCAGGAAGTTGATGGAGACCTGCAAGCCGGCCACCCAGAGGACGGTCATCGGCAGGGCGAGGAATCCCAGGGTCACGTGCCCGAAGAGAGGGAGATCGACGAAGGGGATGTCCATCCCCAGCAGGTAGAAGGCCACGCCCGCCCCCAGCACCACGACGAGCTTGGGCCACCAGGGGAGATCGACCACGTCGTCGACGGCCATCACGGCCGCCACCACGGTGGCCACGATCAGGAGGGGCCAGCGAGTCCCGATGTCACCGCCGAAGGCAATGAGAGCGATGGCGAAGCCGGCCACCATGGCGATGCCGCCCAGCCGCGGAGTGGGGCGGGCGTGGAGGTGGCGGTCGTCGTCGGGATGGGCGACCGCACCCACCACGCGGGCCAGCCGCATCGAGACCGGGGTGGCGGCGATGCAGACGGCTGAGGCGACCAGGAAGGGGGGAAGGGCGCTGATCCAGGCCGAGGCGGAGCTCACGATGACCGGTACGGGAGCGGGAAGCGCCGGCACAGCTCGAGGCTCTGCCGCCGGACCTCAGCCCGCACCTCCTCATCGTGGAACCGGCTCAGCATGAGCTGGATCAGGCCGGCGATCTCGACCATCTCCGGCTCGCGCATGCCCCGGCTGGTCACCGCCGGGCTGCCCAAGCGCACCCCGTTGGGATTGAAGGGGGTGCCCCCATGGCCGGGGAAGACGTTGGCGTTGAGGGTGATGCCGACGCTGTCGAAGGCCGACTGGACCGCCCGGCCACGCAGGCCGAATGGACGGAGGTCGATGACCATGAGGTGGTTGTCGGTGCCGCCGGTGGTCAGCACGCAGCCGCGGTCCACCAGACCCCTGGCCAGGGCGGCGGCGTTGGCCACCACCTGGGCCGCATAGGCCCTGAACTCCGGCTGGGCGCACTGATGGAACATGACCGCCTTGGCGGCGATGGCGTGGAGCAGCGGCCCTCCCTGGTTGCCCGGACAGACCGCCTTGTCGACCGCCTCGGCGTACTGGGCGCGGCACAGGATCAGGCCGCCCCAGGGGCCTCGGAGCGTCTTGTGGGTGGTGAGGGTGACGAAGTCGCAGTACGGCACCGGGGAGGGGTGAGCCCCGCCCGCCACCAGGCCGGCGAAGTGGGCCATGTCCACCATCAGCATGGCGCCGACCTCGTCGGCGATCTCGCGGAAGGCGGCGAAGTCGAGGAAGCGGGGGTAGGAGCTGTACCCACCGAGGATCAGCTTGGGCCGCACCTCCAGAGCCCGGCGCCGCACCTCGGCCATGTCCAGGCACCCCGTCGCCTCGGAGACGAAGTAGGGCTCGAAATGGTAGAGGCGGCCGCTGAAGTTGACCGGCGAGCCGTGGGTGAGGTGACCACCCTGGTCGAGGGCCATCCCCAGGACCGTGTCGCCGGGCTGGAGCACCGCAGAGTAGACCGACATGTTGGCCTGGGAACCCGAGTGGGGCTGGACGTTGGCGTGCTCGGCTCCGAAGAGCGCCTTGGCCCGCTCGCGGCAGAGGTCCTCGACCTGGTCGACCACCTGGCAGCCGCCGTAGTAGCGCTTCCCCGGCGTCCCCTCCGCGTACTTGTTGTTGAGCCAGGAGCCGAGCGCCTCCAGCACCGCCGGCGAGGCCAGGTTCTCGGACGGGATCAGCTCGAGGGTCTCCTCCTGGCGGCGCAGCTCCGCGTCCACGAGGTCGGCCACCTCTGGGTCGGTGGCCCGCAGCCGCGGCTTGTCGGCGAACGACCCCACGGGCGTATCGGCATGGAACACGGCGGCGCCGGTCGCCGAACCCATCGGGATCGCGGTGTACTGCTCGGTCAAGGTCAGCTCCCTCTGCGCGGCTGGCGCGCTCACCCTCCCAGGTGCCGCCGAAGCGCGGTCGCTGGGACCGGACCCTCGCGCAGCACCCGCGGAGGCGTCGACGTCAAGTCGATGATAGTCGAGGCCATGCCGGAACCGGGACCACCGTCGACCACCCCGGCGCAGGGCGGCCGCGCCATCAGCAGGGCCTCCTCGGCGGTGCGCGGCGGGGGCCCTCCGTGCCGGTTGGCACTGGTCGACGCGACCGGACCGCTCTGGCGCAGCAGGTCTCGAAGCAGCGGATGGCCGGGGACCCGGACCATCAGGCTGGTGCCCGCCCGGGGAATCAGCAGCCGGCGGGGCCCCGCCGGGCAGATCAGGGCCAGGGCTCCGGGCCAGAAGGCGTCCACCAGAGTGCGGGCAGTGGGGCCAATCTCCACCAGCCCGTCGAGCTGCGAGACGTCGGCGGCCAGCAGGTTCAGTTCGAGGTGAGGCGGCCGATCCTTGAGCTCGTAGACCGCCTCGATCGCGGCGGGGTTGGCGGGATCGCAGGCCAGGCCGTAGACGGTGTCGGTCGGCACGATCACGACTCCCCCGGAGCAGATGGCGGCGACGGCCTCCTCGACGGTGATCATGGCCGGACCTCGACCACCCGCGGCAGGCCGGCGAGGTCGTTGGCCACCGCGACCGTCGCGTCAGGCCAGACGCTGCGTGCCATGTCGGCGACCAGGCCGGCACGGCGGCTGTCGACCTCGACCCCGATCCAGCGCGCCCCGGGGCAGCGCTCGGCGACCGCGGGAAAGATCACCCGGTAGGCCTCGAGGCCATCGACACCCCCGTCGAGAGCCACCCTGGGCTCGAACCCCAGATCACGAGGAAGTCCTTCCAGCTCGGCGGTGGTGACGTAGGGGGGGTTGCTCACCACCAGGTCGAGGTCGGCCACCAGGCCCTTCTCCCAGCCGCCCTCGACGAGGAGGACCCGGGAGGCGACGCCCAGGGCGGCGGCGTTCTCCGCCGCCACCGCCAGGGCCTCCGGGCTCACGTCGCAGCCGAGAACGCTGGACTGGCCCAGCTCCGCCGCCAGGGTGCAGCCGATGCAGCCGCTGCCGGTGCCGAGGTCGGCGATGCGGACCTCCCCGTCCCGCTCGCGGGCGGCCCGCAGCGCTCGATCCACCAGGGTCTCGGTCTCCGGCCTCGGCACCAGGACGGCCGGGGTGACCCGGAAGCTCCGGCCGAAGAACTCGCGACACCCGACCAGGTGAGCCACCGGCTCCCCCCTCCCCCGCCGGCGGAGCAGCTCACGGACCCGGTCGAGCTCGGGGTCGGAGAGCGGCCTGTCGTACTGGAGGTAGAGGTCGAGCCGGCTCAGCCCGACGGCGTGGCCGACCAGCAGCTCGGAGTCGAGACGCGCGCTCGGGCTGCCCCTGTCCCTCAGGTACCCGGTGGACAGCCGCACCACCTCGATGACGGTGCGCGCGGCGACCGGCCCTCTCGGCGTGGTCGAGGCCATGAGCCGCAGGCTAGCCGATGGCACGCCTGCGGGACGGGCCGCGGGCGCGTAGTCCCCCACATCGGAGCCGTACAGTGACCCCCATGGCGACGATGGATGTCGCGGTTCCACCGGCGCGGCAGACGGGGTGGGACCGAGTCGGGGTGGGCAGGCTAACCCTGCTCAGCCTCTACTGGGTCGCCATCGGCTGGCTCTGGAACGCCCTGGGCGCCCAGGTGCTGCCGCCGGTCATCACCGGGATGGTGGGGCAGGCACACCAGGGCACGGCCCTCTCCCTCCTCGAGAGCTTTGGCACCCTGGTCGCGGTGGTCTGGCAGCCGGTGGTGGGGGCGGTCTCCGATCGCACCCGGCTCGCCTGGGGGCGGCGCCGTCCGTACATCGCCGCCGGCGCCACCGGCTCCTCGCTGTTCCTGGTGCTGATGGCCTTCGTCGGACCCTACTTCTGGCTCCTCGCTCTCTACTACTTCCTGCTCCAGGTGTCCTCCAACACCGCCCAGAGCCCGTACCAGGGCCTCGGCCCCGATGCGGTCCCGGAGAAGGAGTTCGCCAAGTTCAGCGCGTTCTATGGGATGGGCAACCTGGTCGGCACCCTGATCGGCTTCCTGGTCACGGGCATCTTCACCGGCGCGGGCGCATACAACCTCGCCTTCTTCACCATGGCGGCGGTCCTGCTGCTCGCCATGGTCATGACCGTCACCCTGGTGCCGGACCGAGGCCGGCCGGACGCCACCCTGCAGCACGGCCTGGCGGAGGTCACGGTGGGCACCTTCCGGATCAGCCCGCGCCGCCACGGGGCATTCCTCTGGTTGCTGGGGTCGCGGCTGCTCATCCTCATGGGCATCGTCGGGCTGGAGACCTACGCCCAGTTCTTCTTCAAGGACGTCTTCTACCCGGGAAGCTCGACCACCCTGACCGACCACGCCAACAGCGCGACCACCGACCTGCTCGCCATCATCGTCGTGCTGGCGATCGCGGTCTCATACCCGGCCGCCCGGCTCTCCGACCGCTGGGGCCGCAAGCCGATGGTGGTGGCCTGCGCGCTGCTCGGGGCGGTGGGAGCCCTCGGCCTGGTCTTCTCCCATTACACCATCCTCCCCCACGCGATGACCGCCCCGCTGGCGTCGATCCTCCACATCCCCGGCGGCCTCGCCCAGGTGCTCTGGTTCGGGGTTCCCATCGGGATCGGCATCGGCGCCTTCCTGACCGTCGACTGGGCTTACATGATCGACCTGATCCCGGCCGCGGAGGTCGGCCGCTTCCTGGGCTTCTCCAACATCGCGACCGCCGGCTCGGGGATCATCGCCCGGCTCATCGCCGGGCCGATCCTGGATCACTTCAACGCCGGCCGTCACATCCTCGGAGAGCTGGGCGGCTACCCGGTGGTGTTCGGGATGTTCGTGGTGTACTTCGTGGCCGGCATCGTTCTGGTCCTGCCCGTGCCCAACCGCCGAGGTCAGCCGCGAGCCTCCGCGGCAACGGAAACGCAGCCCAGCCGCAGCGCTCCTTGATCTCGAAAACGCTCCCCTCCGGATCGCGGAAGCACGCCCGGCGACCGCCGATGCGGGGCTCCGGTGAGCCCGGACGGTCCACCCTCAGCCACCCTGGCCATCCCCCTCGAGCAGCCGCCGGGCCTGCTCGGCCTCCATGAGCGGCTCGATGAGCGGGTCCAGCTCCCCGTCCATGAGCCGGGGGAGCTGGAAAAGGGTGAGGTCGATGCGGTGGTCGGTCACCCGGGACTCCGGGAAGTTGTAGGTGCGGATCTTCTCGGAGCGGTCGCCGCTTCCGATCGCGGAGCGCCGGGTGCCTCGGAGCTCGGCCTCCCGCTCGGCGCGGGCCAGATCGTAGAGGCGGGCACGCAGCTCGCGCAGCGCCTTGGCGCGGTTCTTGATCTGGGATTTCTCGTCCTGGCAGGTGACCACGAGTCCGGTGGGCAGGTGGGTGATGCGCACCGCCGAGTCGGTGGTGTTGACACTCTGGCCGCCGGGGCCGGTGCTCCGAAAGACGTCGATCTTGAGGTCCTCGTCGGCGATGCTGACCTCCACGTCCTCCGGCTCGGGAAGCACGACCACGCTCGCCGCCGAGGTGTGGATGCGTCCCTTGGCCTCCGTCTCCGGGACTCGCTGCACCCGGTGGACCCCGGATTCGAACTTGAGACGGGAGTAGGCGCCGTGGCCGTGGACCTCGAAGACCGCGGACTTCAGCCCGTGGGTCCCCGACGGGCTGGTGCCCATCAGCTCGACGGGCCAGCGGCGCCGCTCCGCGTAGCGGGTGTACATCCGCATCAGGTCACTGGCGAAGATGGCCGCCTCCTCGCCGCCGGTCCCCGCCCTGATCTCGACGATCACGTCCCGATCGTCGTTGGGATCGCGGGGCAGGAGCAGGCGGCGCAGCTCAGCGTGAGCGGCCTCTGCCCGGAGGCGCTGGGAGCGCTCCTCCTCCTCGAATAGGCCGATCATCTCCGGGTCGGCCTCGCCGCGCAGAGCTTCGGCCGCCTCGTCAGCGGCTCGCCGGGCGGAGCGCCACCGCCGGGCCGCGTCGACCACCTCGCTGAGCCGCGCCCGCTCCTGGGAGACGCGCTGGACCCGCTGCTGGTCCGCGTAGATCTCGGGGTCGGAGAGCTCGCGTTCGAGCTCTTCGAAGCGGGTCTCGATGGCGGCGAGCCTCTCCTCCAGGACATCCATTCCGGCCTGGATTCTCCGCCAGTCCCGGGGCGGCGCGCCCGCCGAAGCGGCCTCGTCCGGACCCTCGACGCGCCCGGGCCAGCCCGGCTGCCCTCACGGGACGACGGCGGCGTGACCCTCCGCCACGACCTGATCCCCCCGCATGGCCGCGTTCAGGGCGGCGATGGCCACCTCCATCTGGGCGTCGTCGGGCTCGCGGGTGGACAGGCGCTGAGCCGCCAGCACCGGCACCAGCGCGGCGCGCCCGAAGGCGGTGCCGCGGATCCGGGCGAGACCGCGGATGGCCTCGTAGGACAGCCCCGCCACCACCGGGATGAGAGCCACCTGGCAGGCGATCCTGATCGGCCAGAAGAGCCAGCCCAACGGGGTGAAGACGATCACGCTGACCAGGGCAACCACCACCAGGAAGCCGGTGCCGCAGCGGGGGTGCAGCCGGCTCGCCCGTCGGACGCTGGCGACCACCAGGGGCGCCCCGGACTCGAGGCAGTTGATCGCCTTGTGCTCGGCGCCGTGGTACTCGAAGACCCTGCGGACGCCGCGCATCAGGCCGATGAGCCACAGGTAGCCGAGCAGGATCGCGGCGCGGGCCACGCCCTCGAGCAGAACCGCGCCGACCGACTGGGGAGCGCCGCGACGGATCAGCGAGGACACCAGGAGCGGAAGGCCGATGAACAGCGCGAGCCCGAATGCCGCCGACACCGCGACCGTCGCCCGCATCGCGCCGGCGCTCAGCTCGACGTCCTCGCCAAGCTGGACGTTGGCCGACCACTGCAGGGCCCTGAAGCCGAGCCCGAGCATCTCGTAGAGGCTGGCCACGCCCCTCAGGAAGGGAAGCTTCCAGAACCTGCTGACGTAGACCCGGGAGCGGAGGGCCTCGGAGAGCACGGTGATGGTGCCGTCGGGCCGGCGCGCAGCCACGGCGAACTGGCGCCGTCCGCGCATCAGCACACCCTCGATGACCGCCTGGCCGCCGTAGAAGAAGGGCGCCGGGGGCGCGCTGGCGGCGTTCACCGCGGCGGTGATCAGGATGTCAGCCAGCGAGGGCCGACGCTGCCGCTCCACCCGGACCATGGTACTCGGCGATCGGAGCGGCCGAACCAATCGCCGACAGATCGCGCTTCGGGCGGTCCACTCCCGGGGGCCCATGCCCGGGCCAGGTCCGCCCGAATGGTCAGCGGCGGGCCGCCGTCCTCGCCGCGGCGCGGCGCCGGAAGCGCTCCACCTGACCGCCGGTGTCGACGATCCGCTGGGTCCCCGTGAAGAACGGATGGCAGACCGAGCAGACCTCGGTCTTGAGGTCGCGCTGGGTCGACCCGGTGGTGAAGGTGCTGCCGCAGACGCAGGTCACCACCGCGTCGGCGTAGAAGTCAGGGTGCTTGTCGGCTTTCATGGCATGCTCAGGTCGCGGGTGGGAACGCGGCGAGCATACCACGGGCCCTCCCCCAGCCAAACTCGGGGCGGGCGAGCGGGCGGGTGAAGTTGCCGTGAGCGACCGCCGGCAGCCGCTGCCTCACCAGGGCCAGCGCCGCGGCCATGCCGATCCCCGGCCCCATCTCGGGCAGCTCGCTGGTGAGCCAGTCGTGGTCGACGTTGAGAGATCGCCACTGGATCTGCCGGACACCCATCTCCTGGCAGGCGGCGATGGTCAGCTCCAGCTCCGAGGGCACGTCGGTCAGCCCGGGGAAGGTGAGCAGGTTGAGGCAGACCTGGCCGCCGGCGCGTTCCATCAACCGGCCGCATTCGATCACCTCCTCGAGCCCGTAGCCGATCGGCCGGTAGTAGGCCCGGAACACCGGGTCGCAGAAGGAGATGGCACTGATCCGTACCGAGTTGCAGCCAGCCTCGATCAGCCGCTGGAGCACCCGGGGACGGCTGCCATTGGTGTTGATGTGGATGGTCGCCCCAGGATGGCGCGCCCGGACCGCCCTGGTCGCCTCGACGAGCGCCCGGCCCCGGGTCAGCGCCTCCCCTTCACAGCCCTGGCCGAAGGAGATGATGGCCGCCTCCTCGCCGTCCAGGAAATAGCCGGCGAGCTCAGCCATCTCGGCGGCGGTCGGCGCGAAGCCCATCCGCTGCTGCGGGGAGGGGACCGCCCCGTCGCTCTGCAGGGAGATGCAGCCGAGGCAGTCGGCGTTGCAGGCGGGGGCTGCCGGCAGCGCGCCCTCGTAGCGCCGCAGGAAGGTGTTCTGGGCCGTGTAGCACCGGTACTCCTGGGCGCAGCGGGACAGATGGTCGACCAGGCGGTTCCGGGGCAGGGCGGTGCGGGCGGCGGCCACGGCGCCGGGGAGCCGGCGGGGCCACGGTCCGCGGCCTCCGTGGCGACGGGGCTGCCACCACTCGAAGGAGTCGGTGCGGAGAGCCGCCGCCACCAGCTCCCCATCCCTCTCCCCCACCGCGGCGTAACCGAAGAGGGGCAGGCGGCCGGCGGCGGCGGCCGGCCGCGACGCTGGCACCAGGGTTCTCAGATAACCGACCGGGAGCACGGCGGCCACCGGCAGCCATCTCTGGTCCAATTCGACCGCTCCACCCCTTGCGTCGAGGCCGATCGCCCTCCGCCCTGGCAGGTGCGCAATCGTCGCTCCCCCGGGCAGCGCGATCGTGTCTGCTGCGGCCAGCGGGAGGAGAGCCCGCCCCGAGCGCGCCGCGGGCCGCAGGCCCCCCCAGACTCGGAGGGCGCCGGAGCTGTCGGCGACACAGAGCCGCATGTCAGGAGTCTGCGCAAAACCGAGCCCGGACCGAGTTAACCGGAACGTAACCCCGAGGTCGGGCGTCGCGTATGTATGGATGTACGCTTCGGATCGGTGGCACGTGACGGGTGCTTTCCGACAGCACCCGGCCGCGAGCCGGCCTCCGGGAAATAGGAGATGGGCCCTCGCTTCCGCCGCCGGCAGAGCCCCGTCTCGGGGCCTCGACCGACCGCGCGCCCGGCCTGGCCGGTGCGCCTGATGCGGCGCGTTGGCGCGGCGGCTCGCGCCCACGCCGCCCTCATATCGGCGGCGGCCGCGGCCGCCCTCACCGGGCTGTCCGGCTGGCTTGCGGGCCCGAGCCTGCAATCGTGGTTCGTGGCCATGGGAATGGATGCCGAGCGGGGTGCCCTGCTCGCCTCGGTGGTCCTGGTCACCCTGGCCACGGCGGTGGTGGCGGCCCTGTCACGGCAGTCCGGGGCCACCCGCCTGGGAGGGCTGGCCGGCTTCGTCGGCATCCAGGTGGTGCCGTTCCTGATTCGGGCCGCGACCACGCCGCCGACCCCGGGGCTGCATGCCACCGCCGACATCCTGGGTTGGGTGCTCCAGCCGCTCGGGATGCTGCTGCTGGCCGCCCTCGCAGTCGTGATCGGCGCCGCCCTGGGAACCGGGCTGGTCCGCGACCTCTCCCGGCTGCGGGCGCTGCTCGGCCGGCGTCGTCTCTGGCCGGCGGTCCCCGCGGCGGCCGCCATCCTGGTCATCGCGGGGATGGCCGCGAGCACGGCCCTCCAGGACGGTCCGCTGAGCGCTCTCGTCGACTACGGGGCGAGCGCCCCCACCGCGTCCAGCACCACCCGTCCCGACTCGCCGAGCAGCAGCCCGCAGACCGGGACTTCGCAGGCTGAGACCCCGGTCCCGACGCCGGACCTCACCGCGCTGCGGCAGCTGCCGGGACGGATCCAATCCGTGGTGATCGGCGGCCGGCTGGTGGTCGTCTACGTCCCCGGCATCTACGACGCGGACCCGTCACTCCGGCTCCCGGTGCTCTACCTCCTCCACGGCTCCCCGGGTGATCCCGAGGAGTGGCTGGGCAACGGCGGCCAGCTCCAGGGAGTTCTCGATCAGCTGATCGGCGCAGGCACGGTGCCGCCGCTCCTCGTCGTCATGCCGGACGGCAACGGCACCAACAGCCAGGACACGGAGTGGGGCGACGTCGCCAACGGGGACATCGAGAGCTGGCTGGTCGACCAGGTGGTCCCCGCGGTCGACGGCCAGTTCCGCACTCTGGGCTACAGCTACCAGGGCATCGCCGGGCTGAGCAGCGGCGGATTCGGGGCCATGAACCTGGCCTTCCGGCATCCCACGGTGTTCTCCTGGGCGGGCAGCTACTCCGGGTACTTCACGGCCCGCGAGAACATCTTCGGGTCCAAGACCGCGGCCAACAGCCCCCTCGACACCGCGGCCCGGGTGCCGGTCGCTGACCGCATGCCCATCTATCTGGGATACGGCGCTGATGACGGGATCAGCGCTGGAACCAACCAGTTCGCCAGCGTCCTGAAGAACCTCGGCTGGCCGAAGGTGAACGTCCAGGAGGTCCCCGGTGGCCATGGGTGGGAGGCCTGGCGGGCGGAGGTCGTGAACAGCCTCACCTGGCTGGGGCAGCTCTGGGGCGCCCAGCCGTGGGCGCCGGTCACGTCACGGGTAACCGGCTAGATGAGCGCGATACCGGGTGCCGGCGTGATGCTGGCCGCGATCCACCCGGGGGTGCTGACCGCCGCTCATCATCCGATCCTCCTCGGCCGGTCGATCGGCCCATTGGTCCTGGCCTGCGGCCTCGTCGCCGCGGTGGTGGGGAGCACGCTGCGCTTCCGGCCTCTGCTGGCGGCCGCCGTGGTCGCCCTGCCCGCCGGGGTTCTGAGCGTCGCGGACCCGCAGAACCTGCCGGCACTTGGGGTCGGGCTCGCGGCGATGCTGGCCGCGGTGGCGGTGGTGGCCGCCCGGGCGGCGACCCACGGTGGCGCGGCTCTGCTCAGCGATCCCACGGAGATGGAGCGGCTTCGCCTCCTCCACGGCAGGACCCACATCTCCTGCTTCGCCGGCGACCGGCAGAAGAGGTGCCTCGCCAGCGGCGGCGGGGCGGTGGCCTTCCAGGTCCGATGGGGTGTCGCGGTGTCGGTGGGCGATCCGCTCGCCCAGGGATCCCGTCAGGCCGAGGCGGCCGGCGCCTTCCTCGAGCTCTGTGGCCACCAGAGCTGGATCCCCTGCTTCTTCCAGACCGACGCCTCCCTGCGGGGGATGTACCGCGGGCTCGGGTTGCGGATCCTCAAGTTCGGAGAGGAGGCCGTGGTGGACCTCGGAGAATTCGACCTCCGAACCCCAGCCCGCGCCGATGTTCGCCACGAGCTGGCCCGAGCCCGGCGTGCCGGCCTGGAGGGTGCGGTCCTGCGCGGTGCGCAGGCCTCGGAGACCTTCTGGGCGGAGGCGGCCGCGGTATCCCGGGCCTGGCTGAGCCGCCGGGGAGGCCGGGAGATGGGCTTCTCGCTGGGAAGGTTCCAGGACACCCCCGGTGCCGGGACCTGGTACACGGTGGCGCGCGACCGGGAGGGGCGCCTCCAGGCCTTCTGCTCCTGGGTCGGGATGGGCAGCTCGGGCATCGCCCTCGACCTGGTCCGGCGCAGCGACGACGCCGCCCCGGGGGCCGCGGACCTCTGCATCGCAACGGCCATCGAGGTCGCCCGCGGCCTGGGCCTGAGCCGGGTTCTGCTCGGCACCGTGCCCTTCCGAGAGAGCCTCGGCGACGCGCCCGATGGACGGATGGCGCGAGGCTTCCGAGCCCACCTTTACCGGCGCGGCTGGCGCACCTACAGCTACCGGGGCCTCTCTCATTTCAAGGCAAAGTTCGCGACCGGATGGGAGAGCCGGGACGTGGCCCTGCCGGCCGGCCCGGCCACCGGCCTCGCCCTGGCCGCCCTGGTCCGGCTCCACCTCAGCAAGCCGTCGGGCCCGGCACCACCGTCCCCCGCCCCGCTGGGGCTCGCCGGGACACCCTAGAGTCGCAGACGGCGCTGCCGCGTGGCAGGCTGCCACCGAGGCGGCGGCCGCTGCTGCCAGGCGGCCGGCTCGCTGGACGCTCAGGCGGCCCGCAGCTCGTCCGGGATCACGGTGATCGTGGCGATGGCGCCGTCCCGGAGGATCCGGAGCACCACGAAACGATCGATGACGTCACCGACCATGAGCCGCTGCAGGTCGGCGGCGTCCCGGATCATCTGGCCGCCCGCCTCCACGATGACATCCCCGGATCTCAGTCCAGCCGCCGCCGCGGGCGAGCCGGGCAGCACCTCGGTCACACCCATGCCCCGACCCTGCTCCAGGGTCGCGGCGACGCGGGGCGGCAGGGGTCGCGCCGCCCCCGCCACGCCCAGGTGGCCTCGGCGGACCCTGCCCTGGCGCATGAGCTGAGTGAGGATCGCCTGCGTCGCCCGGTTCACCGGGACGGCCAAGCCGAGCCCGGCCCCCGCCAGGGCGGTGTTGACCCCGACGACATAGCCATGGCTGTCGGCCAGTGCGCCCCCCGAGTTCCCGGGATTGAGCGCCGCATCGGTCTGGATGACGTTCTCGATGAGGCGGGTGTTTTCGCCGGCGCGCGCCACCAGGGCACGGCCCAGTCCTGACACCACTCCTGCGGTCACCGATCCGGCGAAGCCATACGGGTTGCCGATGGCGACGACCAGCTGGCCGACCCGGAGCCGGTCGGCGTCCCCCATCTGCGCCGGGGCCAGCGAGCCCGAGCTGGCCCGGATCACGGCGAGATCGGAGAAGCGATCGCGGCCCACCACGGCGAAGCTCAGCTCGCGCCCGTCGGCGAAGAGGGCGGTGCCGCCCCCAGCCTCGCCGACCACGTGGGCCGAGGTCACCAGGTATCCGTCCGGGGCCAGGACCACCGCCGAGCCCGAGCCGCCGGGCCTGCTCATGCCGCCGCGGCGGGACCCCTCCACCCGCAGCGCGGCGACCGAGGGCGACAGCCGTTCGGCGACGCCGCTCACCGCCCGCGAATAGGCGTCGAGAGCGGCCTCCTCGGCTTCCAACCCGGCCATGCCTCAGGCTCCGGGGCCCTCGCCGCGGACCTTCTCGACCTCGGCCAGGGCCCGCCGAAGGCTGTCGATCCACTCGCCCTGGTGCCGGGCGACGAGCCGCACGCACCAGGCCAGGGCCTCGCTGCGGCTCCTGGCCACACCGGCGTCGATGAGCGTGTCCAGCACCTGGCGGTCGGCCAGCCGAAGCCGGGTCATGACCGGCACCCCGAGGGTGGTGAAGTGCTGGCTCACACCCCCGCAGGTTGCACCCCAGGAGACCTTGCGGCCAAACAGCCTCTCGGCGTCCCTGGCGACGCCGATCCGGGCCTCCTTGGTCTCGCCCCGGAAGCGCTCGATGCGCGCCGACCGCGCCGTGGCCCGGGCCGAGTCGCTGGCTCCGGCCTCCAGCTCGACGTCCGGGATCTCTCCGACCACCAGGATCTCGTCCCGGTCCATGGTGATGGTGGGCGGACCGCTGAACAGATCCTGAGGCAGCCGGCCGGCAAACCAGCCCCTCAGCTCCTCCTCGGTCAAGGCTGGTGCGGGGCTGGGCTCGAGATACGGTTGGCGGTGGTATGGAGCATTCATGGATTACATGATTACACAGCAACGGCGGAAGTCAAGAGGCGGTGCGAGCCGTGGCGGCCCCCTGCTTGCAGGGTTGAGGCCCTTAGACCAGGCGCTCGGCCTGTTCGGGATCGAGGGCGACGTGGTGCTTGGCCCGGATCTCCCGAACCGTCCCGCTCTGCGCCCGCATCACCAGGCTGTGGGTCTCCGCCCACCAGTTGTGGTACTGGACCCCATGGAGCAGGCCGCCTCCGGTGACGCCGGTGACGGCGACCGCGACGTCTCTCCCCGGGACCAGGTCGGTCAGGGAGAGGGCGGCATCCGGATCCATGCCGGCGGCGCGGAGTGCGGCCGTCTCATCCTCGTTGCGGGCCCACGGACGGCACTGCATCTCCCCGCCCAGGCAGCGCAGCGCGCAGGCGGCGAGCACCGCCTCGGCGGTGCCCCCCGAGCCGATCATGACGTCGACACCGCTGCCGGGCCAGGCCGTCATCAGCGCCGCGCCGATGTCCCCGTCCGAGATCAGAGCCAGTCGAGCTCCCAGGGTGCGCACCCGCTCGACCAGCCACTGGTGGCGGGGACGGTCGAGGACCATCACGGTCAGATCCTGGACCTGGACGTCCATCGCGAAGGCGATCCGGCGGAGGTTGTTCTCCGGGCTGTCGGTCACGTCGACGGCGCCTCGAGCGCGCGGCCCCACCGCCAGCTTGTGCATGTAGGCGCAGGGGGGGACAGGGGCGATCCCACCGGGCTCGGCGGCAGCCGCCACTGAGAGGGCCTGGGAGAGACCCTTGGCAACCAGGCTCACACCGTCCACCGGGTCCAGCGCGAGGTCGACCGCCTCCCGGCCCGCCCCCAGCCGGCGGCCGGACGCCAGACCGGTGCCGGAGCTCTCGGGCCCCACGATCACCCGGGCATCGAAGGGCATGCCCATCAGCGCCTCCTCCATGGCCCGCTGGGCGGCGTCGCGTGCCCCGATCTTGTCGCCGCGGCCCAGCCAGCGACCCACCGAGAGAGCCGCCGCTTCGGTCGCTCGAAGAAGCTCGAGGCCGCGGTGGCGCTCGCGGCTGAGCCGCGCCGCCGAGACCGCGCCCGCCTGGCGCGCGCTCGTGCTCATCGCTCCGATTATCCCGGAGTGCGGAGCACTCGACCCCGTATCCGGCTGGAACGGTGCTGGGTCAGCCCTCCAGGACGGGGGCCGCCGGCTCCAGCGCCGTGCCAGCGGGCTCGCTCACGACCGTGCCAGGGATGGCCGGCGCGGTGACGCCGGCATGCCGGCACGCCGCGACCATGAATTCGCGGAACAGTGGATGGGGGCGGCCGGGCCGGGACCGGAACTCCGGGTGGAACTGCGAGCCGACGAAGAAAGGATGGTCCCGGAGCTCGATGATCTCGACCAGCCGTCCGTTGGGCGAGGTGCCGCTGAAGACCACCCCAGCCTTGGCCAGACGGTCGCGGTACTGGTTGTTGAACTCGAAGCGATGGCGGTGGCGCTCGTACACGACCGCCTCGCCATAGGCCGCGGCGGCTCGGCTGCCCGGCAGCAGCTTGCAGGGATAGACGCCGAGGCGCATGGTCCCGCCCTTGTTCTCGATGTCACGCTGCTCCGGAAGGAGGTCGATCACCGGGTTCGCGGTGAAGGCATTGAACTCGGTGGAGTTGGCGTCGTCGGTGCCCAGCACCTCGCGGGTGATGTCCACGGTGGCGCACTGCATCCCCAAGCACAGACCGAGATAAGGAACCTGGTGATGGCGGGCGAAGCGAGACGCCAGCACCTTGCCCTCGATGCCCCGGTGCCCGAAACCGCCCGGCACGACCACCCCGTCGACCTCGGCGAGCCGCTCGCCCTTGGCATCCATCTCCTCCGAGCTCACCCACTCCAGCTGAAGGTCGACGCCGCAGTGCACCGCGGCATGTCGGAGCGACTCGGTGACGCTGAGATAGGCGTCAGGCATGGCGATGTACTTGCCCACCAGGGCGACCCGGACCGGGGGCTTGGGAGCCTCGATGCGCGACACCATCCGGCGCCAGTCGGCGAGGTCGGGCTCCCCGGACTGGATGCCGAGGAGCTCGGTGATGAAGTCACCCAGGCCGGCCTCCTCGAGCATGAGCGGCACCTGGTAGATGGAGTGGGCATCGGGGACATTGATGACGGCACGCCGCGGGACGTCGCCGAAGAGGGCGATCTTGTCCTTCTGGGCCTCCCCGATCGGCTGCTGGCTGCGAGCCACGATGACGTCCGGCTGGATGCCTATCGAGCGCAGGGTGTTGACCGAGTGCTGGGTCGGCTTGCTCTTGAACTCCTCGCTGGTGGCGATGAAGGGGACCAGGGTGAGGTGGACGTAGCAGACGTTGTTGCGGCCGATGTCATTCTTGAACTGGCGGATCGCCTCGAGGAAAGGCAGCGACTCGATGTCACCGACCGTCCCTCCCACCTCGACGATCACCACCTCCGGCTCGGGCAGCTCGTTCTCGGCGACGCGGAGGACCCGCGCCTTGATCTCGTTGGTGATGTGGGGGATCACCTGAACGGTGCCCCCGAGATAGTCGCCCCGCCGCTCCTTGGCGATGACGCTGGCGTATATGCGCCCCGTGGTCACGTTGCTCGCCTGGGAAAGCGATATGTCCACGAACCGCTCGTAATGGCCGAGGTCAAGGTCCGTCTCCGCCCCGTCGTCGGTGACGAACACCTCACCGTGCTGGTACGGCGACATCGTGCCCGGGTCCACATTGATGTAGGGATCAAGCTTCTGCATCCCCACGTGGAGGCCGCGCGCCTTGAGAATGGTCCCAATGGAGGCGGCGGTGATCCCCTTGCCCAGCGAGGAGACGACCCCCCCGGTCACGAAAATGAACTTCGCCATCGTCGCGGGTGGACCTCCCGAGGGGGTGGGTTTTGGGAATGGTACCAAGAACCAATGTTCGCGAGTCGCACCGCGACGGTTCCGCCGCAGCGACCGGTCAGACGGCGCCGCGAGGCTCGAGGATGACCACCCTGGTCTCCTCGACCGATCCCATCGATCCGGTCAGGGTCAGCTTGGGCTGGGAGGCCAGGCTGCCCTCGGTGAGGCCCATCTCCTTGGCGAACTTGTCGAGGGGCTCGTAGTCGCCGGAACCGGCCACCCCGCCGGACCGATATCGCACCGGAACCACGATGGCCGGGACGATGGCGTTGACCACCTTGGTGGCGGCCGCCGCACCCAGTGCGTCGACCCCGCCCACGGGGACCGCGAGCACATCGACACGGCCGAGCTGCTCGACCTCCTCCTCGGTGAGCTGGCGGTCGAGACGTCCCAGGGTCACGACGCTGATGTCGTCGATCTCGATCCGCATGATCGTCACCGGGCCGGCCGGCAGACCGTGGACGCTGACTCCGAGAACCTCGAACTCCCCCGAGCCGCTCACCTCCTGAGGCTGGCCATCCCGTGGCCGGAGCCTCTCCGGAACGGTGTCCCCGTCGGTGCGCACGATGATGTCCGGGTGAGAGCGCCCCATCCCCGGAAGCGTGATGGCGGGGGGGTCGACCACCACCTGGGCGTCCCTGCCCTTGAGCCGCAGGCACGAGTGGCCCAGGTAGGTGATCTCCATCGGCGAGCGATCCTAACAGGCTCCTGAACAGCCGCGAGACGGCGCGTGGACGGCGTCAGGGTCCCGTGCCCACCACCAGCAGCACGGTGAGCGGGCTGCCTCCGCCTCGCACCACCGTCAGGACTGCGCTCTCCCCGGGACTGAGCCCGAGGCTGCCGGGATCGAACGGGTGGGTCGCGTCGACGCTCACACCGTCGACGCCGGTGACGATGTCACCCGGCTGGAGGCCGGCCTGCGAGGCGGGCCCGCCGGGCACGACCGCCTCGACCAGGGCCCCGGACGGCAAACCGGCGGCAGCCGCGTGCGCCGGATCCAGGTAGATGGCCTCAGCCCCAAAGCTGCCCGAGGGCCCGGGGGTCCCGCCGGTCGCCGCGGCGAGCAGGGCCCGAGCGGCGGTCAGCGACAGGGCGGTTATCCCGGGCGGCGCCGTGGCGCCGGTCACCGTGCTGATCACCCCGATCAGCTGCCCTCCGCTGTTGATGACCGGAGCACCGTCGGCGCCGGGTTCGGCGGTGGCGTCGACGGTGATGGCGTCGGTGACCGACGCTCCGGTGACACTGTCGGTGGTCACGGTTTGACCGATCGCGCTGACGGTGCCGACCGTCACGCTCAACTGGCCCTCGGGAGGTCGAAAGACCGCGATCGCCGCGTCGCCAACGGACGGTGGCGCCGAGGCCAGGCTGATCGGGGTGAGCCCGGTCGCGTCGAGCGCTCGCAGCGCCACCAGGCCATGGGCGCTGTCAGTGCCCGCGATCACGGCGTCGAATCCCCGGCCGTCGGCGAGGCCGACCCGGAGTTGGGTGGCGCCCTTGACGGCGTGGGCGCTGGTCAGGATCAGGCCGTCAGAGCTGACCACAACCCCGTCGGCGAACCCGGCGTTCCCTCCGGCCAGCCCGCTCGCCGTGGTGGGCTGCGTGGCGATCGAGACGACCGAGGCCGCCTCACTCTGAGCCAGCTGGCCGATGGTCTCGCCCTTGCTGCTGGCCGGACCGGTCACGAACTGGGTGATGGTCCGCTCACCCGGACCGAAGTGCTGGTAGATCGCCCAGGCGGCCAGGCCGCCGCCGACCGCTCCCAGCAGCGCCGCGAGTATCACCCCGGCCACGATCCTGGTTCCGAGGCTCGCCGGTCGCGGTGCCGGGGCCTCAGCTGAGTGGCCTTCTCCGGGAGCGCGGATGCCCTCGGCGGGATGCCGGCGCATGGGAGCCTCCTCATCTCCGTCGCGGGGCCCGGCGCCCTCGGCAGGAGATCGGCGGTGTCGCCGGGAGGAGGCCGCCTCGAGGGGGGCGGCGGCGCCCTCGCCGGCACCGTTCCCCGGTGATGGGCTGCCGATCCTGCTCCGGCGCCGGGACCCCGCTCCCGGCGCGCCGCCGTCCGGACCGGTGGTCATTCCGGCACCCTGGGCTGGGACCGCTGGGAAAGGTAGCGGACGATCCCGGCGGCGTTGCTGTGCAGGCCGTTGAGCACCTCGAACCGTCGGCGGCCCTCGTCGGTCATCCCCACCTGCTCTTCGACGAACGTCTCGGCAAACGCCGCGGCCACGCCATCCACCCCGGCATCAGGCCTCTCGCGGGTCACCCGCTCGGCCAGGCCGACCCAGCGGCGGAGCTCCTCCTCGGCCCGCGCCAGGGTGGCGTCCGGGTCGGGGACGGGACCGTAGTGGGTGAGCACGAGGTGGGTGGGCCTCAGGGACCGGAACCGGTGCAGGCTGGCGATGGCGAGCTCGAGATCGAAGTCGGGCGGAGGCGTCGCCGGTCGGAGGATCCCCACGTCGGGCAGCAGAACCCCGACGGCGTCACCCACCATGAGCGTTCCCGTCTGCTCGTCGAGGATCGCCTGGTGGTGCTTGGCGTGACCCGGCGAATCGACCAGGCGAAGCCGGCGACCCGCGCCAATGTCGAGCTCCAGCCCGTCGCCCGCGGCCACCAGCCGCTCCTCCGGGACGGCCAGCATCCGGCCGTAGAGCTCGTCGAGCAGCGGCCCGTAGACCATGGCCGCCGAGCTGATCAGTCGGGAGGGGTCGGCCAGGTGACGGGCGCCCCTCCGGTGGACGACCACGCTGGCTCGGGGGAAGGCCCTGGCCATGTCGCCGACCGCGCCGGCATGGTCCAGATGGATGTGGCTGACCACGACCCAGCGAAGGTCCTCCGGGCCCACCCCGGCGGCCTTCAAGGCGGCCACCACGGTGTCCGTCGAGCTCCGGGAGCCGGTCTCGATCAGAGCCGGCTGGGTGCCCTCGACGAGGAAGCCGGCGGTGAGCCTCTCCATGCCGCCGAGCAGGGTGTCCAGCTGGCGGATGCCGGGGGCGATCTCCTCCATCAATCCCGCAGGGTACGCCACCTTCGCCACCGGCTTCGGCGGCCGGAGCGGCCCTGGCGTCGCCCCGGACCCCGGCCGGCTACGGCGAGGCGCTGGGCGACGGTGAGACGGCCGGCGTCGGCGTGGGCAGGCTCACCCCGCCCGCCTCGAGGAGGGCCTGGAGCTGGCTGATGTCCGCGTCGATGGCCGCCTGGGCCTGGCCCGCCGCGGAGAGGTTGCCGCTCGCGTAGGCGGCCTTGAGGTTGGCCTCCTGGGTGACCAGGTCCCTGATGATTGCCAGCTCCTGCGGAGTGTATGCGGCGCCCGGCGACGCCGCCGGAGTGGCCGTCGGCGACGCGCTCGGAGTCGGGCTCGGCGTCGGCGAGGGACTGGAGGGCGTCGTGGACGTCGGGCCGAGCGCGCTGGGCAGCGCCGAAGCGCTGACGTTGTAGAGCGTCGAGACGGCGGTGCTGAGGCTGGTGCCGAGGGCGACGCTGTTCTGGGTGCCCACGATGACGAAGCGAAGCTGCGGGAACTGGGTAACGCTCGTGTTGTTGGGCAGGACGTAGAACGGCCGGACGTAGAGGAAGGAATCGTCGTTGAAGGGCAGCACGATGACGTTGCCCAGCACCACCTGCGAGCCCGCCTGGCCGACCAGGGTGCGCTGCTCGCTGATGGTGGGGTCGGTATTGGAGTTGTTGTCGAACTGGTACGGCCCGCGCACGTTGGTGTTGTTGCCCAGGGGAACCGCAATCAGCTGGGGATGGTTGGTCTGGGTGTAATCGGACTCCGCCGCCAGCCAGGCGGTCATGTTCTGGGCCTGCGAGCCGCTGCCGCTCTGGTAGGGGCTGAACGTGTCCATGAGGACGAATTGCGGGGCCGTGCTCCCTGGCAGGGTCAGCTCCACGTACTGCGGGGGCGCGGTGCTGGTGCTGCCGTCGGGATTGAGGTTCTGGGAGACGCTGTAGAAGTCGTTCTTGGCGAAGAAGTCAGCGGCCACCTGGGGGTTGCTGACCGGGAGGTTGTCGTCGACGTGGACCTGGGCGTAGACCTGGAGCTGGTTGCTGAAGAGGTCCTCGGGGTAGCGCAGGTGCTGGACCAGGAAGGAGGGCATCTGGCTGAGCGGGTGGAGCAGACCGGGGTAGATGGCGTTCCAGGCTGCGGTCAGCGGCTCGTTCACGTCCACCGCGTAGAGGGTGACCTGGCAGGTGCGGGCGTCGACCACCGCCTTGACCGCGTTGCGCATGTAGGAGATCCCGCCGACGTTGTCCGACTCCGGGAAGCTGCCGGTCTCGACATAGGCGTCGGCGATCCACATCAGGTGGCCGGTCTGGGGATCGACGACGATGTAGGGGTCCTGGTCAACGGTGAGGAAGGGGGCGATGGTCTCGATGCGCTGGTCAATGGTCCGGTTCATCAGCACCACGCTCTGGCCGTTCGGGATGTCGCTCAGGAAGAGATTGAGCCCGCCGAACTGGGTCAGCGAGACGGCCAGCTTGTCGAAGGGGTTGCTGATCTTGAAGCCGGCCATGCCGGCGCCGGCATGGCTGTAGGAGTCCGGCGTCGACGGGTAGTCGAACTCCAGCTGGTTGGTGTTGACCACCACCGGCTGGGTGGTCTGCTCCCCGCAGTAGATGCTCGGATCGCCCTTGCCAGCGTCGAAATCCAGGGCCGGAGGAGCGCTGGGATCGACCTGCTGCATGGGCTGCTTGCCGTCCAGGATGTTGGGCTCCCCCTCGGGGCCCACCTGGTTGACCGAGACCGCGGTGATCCCGTAGCCATGGGTGTAGACGAAGCTGTTGTTGACGAAGTTGGAGTTGGGGATGTCGCCCTCGGCGATCTCCCGGACCCCGATCATCACCTCGGTCTCCTGGCCGCTGGAGTTGGGGTAGCGGTCGATCGTGATGTTGGGGTCGTAGCCCTGGTAGCTGCGGCTCTTGTCGATCTGGTTGAGCACCGCGGGCAGCTGGGTGGGATCCTGGATCCGGATGTTGGCCAGGGTGCCGGGGTCCTTGGCGAGATCGCCGCTGAGGCTGGGAGTGGTGACCGTGTTGAAGGGCTCGTTGACGACGTCCGCGGACGGGTCGGACGACTGGCTGGTCTCGAGTCCCCACGCATAGCGGCTGGCGGACAGGTAGTTGTCGATCGACTGCGCCTGCGCCTGCTCAGCGTTGGGGTTGACACCGGTCGCGGTGTAGACGGCGGCGGGGATGCCCTGGACGAGGCCGGCGAGGATCAGCCAGCCGAAGAGCATTCCGCCCAGGATGGCGGGGGTGCCCCAGCCTGGGCGCCGGCTCCGCCGCAGCACCAGCAGCAGGATGGTGGCCACCGCGAACACCAGGGCGATCACCTGGAGGGCTCCCAAGACCGGCCGGATCACGTTGAGCTCGGTGGCGTCGAGCCCGACGAACGAATACTGGCTGTGGCTGTCGGTGGTGAGGTGGTAGACCCCGAAATGGGCTCCCAGCGCGGCCAGGACGAAGATGCCGACCAGCGCCGCCCCGATGTGCATCGTGCTGATCCGCAGGGCATCGTCGGCGCTCTTGCCCTCGGCGGGGTGGAGCTGGATGTCGATCTCCTGGGGCGCGGTGATCACCGCCAGGCTGCCCGCGGCCAGGAGGCCGGCGCCCAGCAACCCGATGATCGCGCCCGCCCAGAGCAGCGCCGAGAAGCTGTCGATGACCGGCAGGGTGAAGACATAGAAGCCGTAGTCCATGCCGAAGACCGGGTCCGTGGCCCCGAAGGCATGGCCATGGAGGAAGAGCAGAACGTCCTGCCACGACCCGGCCAGGTGGGCGCCGCCTCCGATCCCGGCCAGCACCGCGATGGCCACCCCCACCCAGAAGGTGATCCGGCCGGCGGTCACATCCATGGCCCTGGCCGCCCGCGCCCAGAACGGGACACTGGCGAACACCAGCCCGCCGGTGAGGACCAGCCCGATGACGAAGAGCACTGCCTGAGTGACCAGCGGGGTCCAGAAGACATTGGAATGCCCGAGGCTGGACAGGAAGAGATAGTTGACCCTCAGGCCCATCAGGATGCTGAGCACGACGAGCAGCACCACGATCACGGCGATGACGATCAGCGCGATCCGCCAGCGCCGATAGCTGCGGGGTGGCCCCACCACCCTGGGACGGCGGCGCCGGAACACCTGATCGGGATCGAAACCGAAGGCGCTCATCGCCGCCGGAGTGTACTCGTCTCACCGCGGCCATGCCGCAAACGCTCGGGCGCGACCAGCATCGCCGGAGCCACCGGCGACACCCGCAAGCGGTGGTCGGAAACGGGCTCGACCTCGACGCGGTCAGCGCCCCGGGTGCTCCGCAGCTGTGCAGTCGGCGACTGCAGCGGGCGCTGCCAGGACGTGCAAGCTCATCAGGGGGCGCGGGGCCTCGCCGGCCGCGCGACGCCGGACCGCTCCCCTGGGGTTCAGCGCCTCTGGAGGAGGAGCCTGACGTCGAACGGGTCGCGACGGCGGCGGATGCGGCGCGAGACCTCCGGCCGGACCTGGACCATGTAGGGCTCCTGCTCCCGGAGCACCTCCTCGATGGCTTCGGCCACCAGCATGCCGGGACGCACCGAGGGCACCCGGTCGGCTATGGCGGTCGCCATGGCCTCCGTGACGACCGTGATCTCCAGCTCGTGCGCCTGCTCCAGCAGCGTGAGGCAGTCATCGAGGCGGCGGAGCCGCTGCCGGCGATCGTCGCCGCCACCCAACTCGATCACCCGCGAAAAATAGCGCAAGCCGGCCACTCTCGGCAGCGCCGTCGGTCCTGGTCGAACCGGGCCCCAGGGACCCAACCGGCAGCGACCTATGGCCGTCGTATCGGTCACCAGGGCAGCTGCCAGGCAGGAAGGCGGCCGGAGCGGCTCGGCGCAGTCTGCCCGTGGCCCCGCCGGGGACCTTACGGAGCGTCGCTCCGAGCTCGACCGCCCGAGCCGGTCGGCTGGACGCGGTCGGGCTGAACGGAGGGGCTGGCTCTGCGTTCGCGAGCGGGCGATCCGGCCTCCGCGCCCGGCGCAGCACGCCCTGTAGCTGCAGCCGTTTGACGCCCCGCGTCTCCGAGAAGACGGTCGAGGGCCAGCTGCATCCCCAGCGCCCGCGCTCCGGCCAGCACCCCCTGAGAGCCGAGCCTAGAGACGGCGAGCTGGGGAGTGAACGGCGAGATCCCACGCAGCACGTCGGCGATCTGGGGAACGAGCAGGTCCCCCCCTCCGGTTCCGACCCCGCCGCCGATGACCACCAGCTCCGGATCGAGGACCGCGGCCACGGCGGCGACAGCGCTGGCCAGCCGGCGTGCCTCGACAGCCACGACCTCGGCGGCGCGCGTGCTCCCCGACCTGGCCAGGGCGAAGACGGCCTCGGCGCTGTCGACGTGGGCGAGGCCAAGCCGGGTTGCCACTGCGACGATGGCGGGAGCCGAGACGTGCCGTTCGTATGCGCCCGCACCCCAGGTTGGAGGGGAGTCCGCGCGTCCGCCGTCCGCTATCCGGTCGAGGCGGAGGTAGCCGATCTCGCCGGCCAGACCCGCCGCACCCCGTCGAAGCTCACCGTCGAGGATGACCCCCATGCCAACCCCGGTGCCGATCCAGAGGAGGACGAAGTCACGCCTGCCCTGGGCGCATCCCTCGCTCAGCTCCCCGAGGGCGGCCAGATTCACATCGTTCTCGAACCTCACCGGAGCCACCAGCGCAGCTCGAACGTCGCCGATGACCTCGCTGGACTCCCAACCTGGGAGCTGGGGGGCGAGTGAGAAGTGGTCCTCTCCAGGACGTATCACCCCGGGAGTGCCGACAACTGCCTGGGTGACCTGGGTGAGTGAGATCCCGGCCTCCTCGGTGAGCAGCAGGGCGGTGCGACGGAGCTGCCCGATCAGGGAGCCGGCCCCGCCGGTGGAGGTTCTCACCGCCCGCTCGCCGGTGACCCGGCCGTTCAGGTCGGTGAGGGCGGCGCGCAGCCATTCGCGGCCGATATCGAGGCAGAGCACCCAGGCGGCATGAGGGTTCACGTCGTAGAGCTGGGCCGTGGGGCCGGGCAGTCCTCTGGTGCGACCGGCAATGCGGAACAGACCGCGGTCGATCAGCTGGCCCAGGACCTGGGTGACCGTGGGTTTCGAGAGGCCGGTCCAATCGACGATCGCGGGATGGGTCATCGGACCCCTGGCGTGCACCAGCTCGAAGGTCGCGCGCGTGTTGATGGCTCGAAGCAGAGCGGGCTTCGCGGCCGTGGGTGACATCAGCGATATATGGTTGCACGCCCGTGATCGGCCTGTTTCGCAAGCCCATCGATACTCGTGGCGAGGCAAGAAGCCGCCTCTCGACGAGGCGGGCGAGGGCTGGGTGCGATCATGTTCGAGTTCGAGGGCTCCGGCGATGAGCGGTGACCGCGCCCTGCTCGCCGTCGCCGGCGACAACGTCAGGACGGACGCGGCCATCGTCGCGCCGGATGGCAGTCTGCTGGCCGCGGTGCGGGGTCCGGGTGCATCACCCGACCTGCTCGGGCTTGAGTCCTCCTTGGCGACACTCGCTGAGATCCTCGAGAAAGCATGGTTGGCAGCCGGCGTGGGGGCGGAGCAGCGGCGTGCCACCCTCGGCATGTACTTCATGGCCGGGGTCGACACGCCCGAGGATGAGCAGCGGCTGAGCCAGGGAATCGCCGCCCGCCGCTGGTCGCTCACCAGCAGCGTCGCCAATGACGTCTTCGCCAGCCTCTGGGCAGCCAACGGTAAGGGCGAAGGCGTCGCGGTGTTCGTGGGATCAGGGATCAACTGCGTGGGCAGAGTCGCCTCCGGGACCACGGCGCGATTCCTTGCCCTGGGTCCGCTCAGCGGGGACTGGGGAGATGGCGAGTCCCTGGGGATCGCCGCCCTGGCCGCCGCGGTGCGGGCTGAGGAGGGCCGTGGACAGCCGACCTGTCTATCCCAGCGCGTCTCCCAGTACTTTCGCCTCCCCACCGCAGCCAAGGTCGCGGTGGCGATCAACAGCGGCCAGATTCCCCGGGCACGCCTCCTCGAGCTGGTGCCGCTCGTGGTGTTCGCGGCCGTCCTTCACGACCCCGTGGTCGACGGGCTTCTCGACCGTCAGGCGGACGAGATCGTGCGGTACGTCGTGGCCGCGAGCCGCCGTCTCGGCATCGGGGCTCAGCCCTTCGACGTTGTCCTCTCCGGGTCACTCTTGGCCGAGGAAGGGGCAGCCACAGTCGTCCGGGTCCGCCGCCGGCTCGCCACCGTGCTCCCCCGGGCACGCCCGGTCATCTGCAAGTCCCTGCCGGTGCTCGGCGCGGCGCTGGCGGGCCTGGCGGCGATGGGCGTGTCGGAGGCGGCCCAGCAGCGTCTCCGCCCAGCACTGGTCGGCAGCCAGGTGCAGCCGTTGAGCGGGTCGACCTTCCTCAACCTGCCGGGGAACTGATCCTCGGCGAAGCCGCGGGTTCCGGGCGTCCGGATCCGACCCCCCGGCGGATCCGGCCAGTCAGTCGGTCGGCCGCTCGGTCGGAGCCCGGCTTCTGACCGGCCGGATCCGGGTGTCGCTGAGCTCGCGGCGAGCCAGCGCGGCCGCCGCCGGGTCACCGCCCACCATGTGCAGCCCAGCCAGCGCAGCCCCCAACACCGGTCGAGCTCGGCAGACGCTGACCCGGGCCCGTGGTGCCAACGTGGAGATGGCGCCGCGGATCTGCTGCAGAGTCGCCGAGGCCAGCGAGGCCAGGATGCCTCCACCCAGGACGATGTCGACCTCCTCGCCTGCCACCTGCAACTGCTGCACCGCCCCACGGATGAAGGTCGCCACCGCCTCAGCCTGCCGCTGGACGATGGCGAGCGCCTCGCCGTCACCCTGCTCAGCCAGGGACAGCACGGCCGGCGCCAGCTCACGCAATCGGTCTTGGGCAAGCCTGCCCTGGTGGATGGCGACGGCGACCTCGAGCGCCGAGGCGCCGCCGAAGTGTTCCGAGACGGCCCGGCTCAGCGCGGTGGCAGGTCCCCGGAGGTCATCCGAGCGCACCGCGGCCCCCAGCGCGGCCAGCCCGATATCGGCGCCCCCGCCCCAGTCCCCGGTGATGCTGCCCAGGGCAGGAAACCAGGCCCGCCGCCCGTCCGCCAGCCGCCCGACACAGTTCATGCCACTGCCGACGGTGACGGCGATGCCGACACCGTCGCCGGTGGCCGCCCAGAGCAGGGCGAAGCCATCGTTGGCGACCTCGCTCCGCGCCGCCCAGCCGCGGGCATCGATGGCAGCCCCGAGCCGGCGCTCCTCCTCAGGGAGGTCCGCGCCGGCCATGAAGACCGCCGCCACGGCCGCCCGCTGACCGTCCAGGACGTCGAGGCCAGCCTCGGTCCCGGCGGCGCTCACCAGTGCTTCCACGACGTCGAGGGCGGGCTCGAGGCCGAGGTGGTGCGGCGACGATCCCGGACCGCGCACCGCCGAGAGAACCCGGCCGTCGCCGCGGAGGAGCGCGACGTCGGTCTTGGAGCCGCCCCCGTCGACTGCCAGCACGATCTGCGGTTCGGTCATGCGAAGGCGGGAAGCGAGGCCCGGTTGGCGGCCAGGATGCTGTCGAGCAGACGCTCGGCGAGGTCGATCTGGCCGATCAGCGGGTGGGTGATCAGGGCCTGCAGGGCGACGTCGCGGCGGCCCGACGTGGCCGCCTCCGCCGCCAAGCGCTCGTAAGCGGCGACGTGGGCGGCGAGCCCCGCCATGTGGGGATGAAGCGGGGGGACCGGCAGGGGGAGCGCCCCGTCGCGCCCGATCCTGGCCGGAACCTCGATCACGGCATCGTCGGGCAGCTCGGCGATCACCCCACGGTTGCGGAGGTCGACGACCTGAACGTCGCCGCGGCCGTCGACGAGGGAGGCGAGGAGCTGGAGCGCCGCCTCGCTGTAGTAGGCGCCACCTCGCTGGGTCAGCAGCTCCGGCTTGTCCCGCAGCGCGGGATCGCGGTAGAGCTCGAGCAGCTGCCTCTCCAGGTCGGCGACCTCCTGGGCGCGACTCGGCCGATGCCGGAGCTCCTCGACCACCCGGTCGTGGGCGTAGTAGTAGCGGAGGTAGTACGAGGGGACGGCCCCGAGCCAGTCGAGCACCGCGCGCGGCAGCTCGACGTGGTCGGCGAGCTCAGCACCACGCTCGCGGAGCAGGTCGGGAAGGCGATCGGTGCCGGCGACGCCCACGCGCCGGATCCAGGTCAGATGGTTGAGGCCGGCGTGGCCCAGGTCGACCTCTTCGGGCGACACCCCCAGCCATCCGGCGAAGAGGCGCTGGAAGCCGATGGCGACGTTGCACAAGCCGAGGGCACGATGCCCATGGTCGAGCAGGGCGCGGGTGACGATCCCAACCGGGTTGGTGAAGTCGATGATCCAGGCGCCCGGAGCGGCTCGTCGCCGCACCTCGTCGGCGATCTCGAGGATCACCGGGATGGTGCGCAGCGCCTTCGCAAAGCCGCCCGCGCCGGTCGTCTCCTGGCCGACGCAGCCGCAGGCAAGGGGCAGGGTCTCGTCGAGGTGACGGGCTGCCTGGCCCCCGACGCGGATCTGGAAGATCACGAAGTCGGCACCATCGAGGGCTCGGCCCAGGTCGCAGGTCAGGGTCACCCGGCCCTCGTAGCCGTGAGCCAGGGCGATGCGCTCTCCAGCACGGCCGACCACGGCAAGCCGCTCGGGATCGATGTCCTGGAGGGCCAGCTCATCGACGGTAACCCGGTGACCCAGCCGTCCAAGGCCCCCGACCAGCTCCGGGCTGTAGGTGCTGCCACCGCCGACGACCGCGATCTTCATGGCATCGCCTCCGGGTTGCCGGGCGGTCCCGCCAGGATTGCGGCGGGCGGCGGGCCCTCGACCACAGCTGGCTGCCCAGCGATCGACCCTCCCCGGTCCAGAGGCGGCTGCGCAGCGACCGCGACTCCCGGGCCGAGCCCACGCGCCGCAGGCTCACCAAACCGGCCGTTGCCGGCAGCGCGCTCGAAGACCCCGTCGAGGGTGAGGCGCAGCCCCAGAGCGGAAGCTCCGGTGAGCACGGCGTCGGAGCCCAGGGTCGATACCGCCAAGCGAGGCGAGAAGGGAGAGATCCGGGCGAGCACCCGACCCGTGGGGCCGAGCAGGAGGTCGCCGCCTCCGGACCCTACCCCGCCGCCCAGGACCACCAGATCGGGATCGAGCACGGCCGCCACCGCGGCGATGGCGTGAGCCAGCCGGCTGGCGACCAGGTCGATCACCTGCTGGGCAGCCGTGGTGCCGGCCCGGGCGAGGCGAAATACGTCCGCCGCCGAACGCGCATCGACGAGCCCCCGGTCGCGAGCCAGCCCGACGATGGCAGCCGCCGAGACCATTCGCTCGAACGCTCCCGTCCCCCACTGGGCAACCTGCTGAGCGGCCGGGGCATCCATGTCCAGAGCCAGGTAGGCGATCTCACCCGCCAGGCCACCCGCACCGCGGCGAAGCTCGCCGTCGAGGACGACGCCCATCCCAACCCCGGTGCCGACGGAGAGAAGGACGAAATCCCGGAGACCCCGGGCCACGCCCTGCGTGTGCTCGCCGACCGCGGCCAGGTTCACGTCGTTCTCGAACGTGACGGGGGCGACCAGCGCCTCCCGCAGGTCGGTGATCACCTGGACCGACTCCCACCCGGGTAGGTTGGGAGCCAGCCAGAAATGACCTTCACCCGGACGGATCACACCGGGAGTGCCGACAACCACCTGGTCGACCTCCTCGAAGGCGATGCCGGCTTCGGTGAGGAGGTGCGTGGCCACCTGGCGCAGCTGGGCGATCAGGGCGGCGGCGGTCACCGCCGTGGTCCGGGAGGCGGTCCGCCCCACCCAGCCCCCGGTGAGGTCCGACAGCCCGCAGCGCACCCATTCCCGACCGATGTCCAAGCTCAGCACCCAACCGGCGCGCGGATCGACGGCGTAGAGCTGGGCCCCTGGGCCGGGGAGCCCTCGGCCCCGGCCCGCGCGCCGGATCAGGCCCAGCTCGAGGAGCTGGGCGAGACACTCGGCGACCGTGGGCCGCGAGAGGCCGGTCTCCCGGACCACCCTCGGTGCCCCCACCGAGCCGCCGGCATGAACCACGTCGAAGATCGAGCGCAGGTTGATGGCTCGGACCAGGCTTGGCGTCGCCGGTTCTCGTCCGGGCACAGCGCTCACTCCTTCAGGTGACGATTATTAGGAAACTTACCTATAGCATAGGCAAGGAGGTCCCGTCAACCTCCTCCGCGCGCACCCCCCCTGCCAATTCCAGAGGGCTCGGTGAGGGGGCTTGACATCGCTCTCCATATTCAGGTAAGTTTCCTATAAATTGCCCACGGCAGCCCCAGGGGGGTTCAGGCCCGTACGGGAGGACACGGCGATGTGGTGGACCAGAGAACCGGGTGAGGCCAGAATGGAGGCCCCCCGATGAGACCTTCGAGACTTCTCACTCTGCTACTGGCCGCCGGCATGGCCGTGGCCGCCTGCGGGACCGCGTCCACCTCGGGGGGCGGGGGTTCCGCCACCAACCCCGGCACGGTGGGCGGCAAGATGGTCATCGACAACGAGAACGGGAGCACCTGGACCTGCCAGTTCAACCCGTTCAACGGCGCCGACACCTTCCTCTCCTTCGGCTTCGTCTACGAGGAGCTGTACTACGTCGACACCCTCAAGACCAACGCTGACGGCAGCAACGTCTCCACCCCATGGCTGGCCACCGCCTACCAGTGGAGCAACAGCGATCAGACCCTGACCTTCACGATCCGGAGCGGGGTGACCTGGAACGATGGCCAGCCCTTCTCGGCTCAGGACGTGGCCTACACCTTCAATCTGGAGAGCCAGTATTCGGCGATGGACGCCCTGGGCCTCTGGAAGGCGGACGGCGGTCCCCTGACCGCGGTGACCGCTCAGGGCGATCAGGTGACCTTCACCTTCGACGCCCCGGCCCAGACCTATTTCTACTACGTCGCCGACCAGACCCCGATCGTTTCGCAGCACATCTTCTCGGCGGTGCCGACCAGCCAGCTGACCAACAACTCGTACGCTGACAGCAAGCCGGTGGGCACCGGGCCGTACACCGTCTCCTCGTGCTCGCCCAACAACATCCAGTACAGCCGCAATCCCCATTACTGGCAGAGCACGGCGAGCCACCCGGTGCCGCAGGTGCAGACGCTGGAGTACCCCGCCTACCTGAGCAACAGCAGCGCCAACCTGGTGCTCCGGCAGGGCGGCGCCCAGTGGGGCGCCCAGTACATCCCCAACATCCAGTCCTACTACATCTCCCCCGATCCGTCGCATCGGCACTACTGGTTCCCGCCTGCCGAGAACGTGGGCATCTACATCAACACCACGGCACCGCTGCTCGACATCGTGGCGGTGCGCCAGGCGATCTCGGACGCCATCGACCGGTCCCAGGTCTCCCAGCGAGGCGAGGACGGCTACGAGCCGCCGGCCAACCAGACCGGCATCGTCACCCCGACCTTCGATGCCTGGTACGACAAGTCGATCGACAACACCACCTACTCAGTGAGCAAGGCTGACCAGCTGCTGGAGTCGGCCGGATTCACCAAGGGTTCGGACGGCATCTACCAGAATGCCCAGGGGCAGCCGCTCTCCTTCACCCTCCAGACCGTCACCGGCTACACCGACTGGGACTCGTCGCTCCAGGTCATCCAGCAGGAGCTCCAGCAGGCCGGGATCCAGGTCAAGGTGGTGGACGAGGACAACAGCTCCGTGCTCCAGCCCAACCTCCAGAAGGGCAACTTCACCCTTGCCTACTACGAGCAGCCATCGGGCGGCCCGTCGCCTTACTACGAGCTGCGGGACGCGCTCTTCAGCGGCAACATCGGCTCGACCAACTACTCGCAGTGGAAGGACTCTCAGACCGACCAGCTGTTCGACAGCTTCGCCACAGCGAGCAGCACCTCCGACCAGGTGAGCATCATGCACCAGATCGAGCAGATCATGGTCAACGATGTCCCCTTCATCCCGGTCACCGAGGGAGTCACCTGGTACCAGTACGACACCACCTCGTTCGGGGGCTGGCCCACCAGTCAGGACCCGTACGCCCTGCCCGCGGTGTGGGCCTACCCTGATGAGGGTGTAGTGCTCACCCACCTGTTCCCGCTCAGCTAGGCCGGGACGTCGGCAGAGGGCACCAGGAAGCCAGGCCGCCATGAGGTACATCGCCAAACGGCTCGGCCTCTTCCTGGTGACCCTCTGGGCCGCTCTCACCGTCAACTTCCTGCTGCCCAGGGTGATGCCGGGCAACGAGGCGGAGGCGGTCTACGCTTCGATGCGCAACGCCCCACCCTCCGTGCTCCGGGCCCTCGAGGTGGAGTTCGGGGTCAACGTCAAGCAGAACGTGGTGCTGACCTACTTCCAGTACCTGGGCAACTGCTTCACCGGCCAGTTTGGCCTGACCGTCGACCGGGTGCCGGTGATGACCAAGATCATGACCTCGCTGCCCTGGACCCTGGGGCTGGTCGGGGTCGCCACGATCATCTCCTTCGGGCTCGGCACGCTGCTCGGAGTGGTGGCGGCATGGCGGCGAGGCGGCAAGCTGGACAGCGTCCTGCCGCCCCTGCTCTTCATCGTCACCGCCTTCCCGGTCTTCTTCCTCGGCCTGCTGCTGCTGCTGATCTTCGCGGTGACGCTGGGGTGGTTCCCCACCAACGGCAACTACAGCCTGGGTTCCACTCCATCACTGTCGCCCGCCTTCATCGGCGACGTGCTGTCCCACGCCTTCCTGCCCGCCCTCACCCTGGTGCTCACCCTGGCCGGCACCTGGGTCTACACGATGCGCAACAACATGGTGACCACCCTGGCCGAGGACTACGTGCGCATGGCCCGGGCCAAGGGCCTGGCCCCCTGGCGGATCATGCTCGACTACTCAGCGCGCAACGCCATCCTGCCCAACCTGACGGGTTTCGCGATGCAGATGGGCTTCGTCCTCGGCGGCGCCATCCTGGTCGAGTACACGTTCTCGTACCCGGGGGTCGGCTACCTGTTCTTCACCGCGACCGACACCCATGACCTGCCTCTCATGGAGGCGCTCTTCCTCCTCTTCACCCTCGCCGTGCTGATCTGCGTCCTGGCCGCGGACTTCGCCACCGCGGTGCTGGATCCCCGGACGCGGGAGACCTGAAGATGGCGGCACCGGCGATGGAGGCCAATCTCAGCGCCGCCCCGGCGACGCAGGAGGGCTTCGGCAGGGCCAGCTTCCAGCGTTTCAGCGCCGCCATACTGCGCAACCGAAAGGCCACCGCCGGGCTCCTGCTCCTCCTCTTCCTCGCGTTCGTCGCCGCGTTCCCCCAGGTCTTCACCCGCGTCGATCCCAACGCGGCGATCTACCCGCAGGCGGTGGGCCCCTCGGGGGCGCACTGGCTGGGCACCACCCAGGTCGGCCAGGACGTCTATGCGCAGCTCATCTGGGGCACCCGGCTCACCCTGATCATCACCGTGGTGGCCGGCGGCGGTGCGACCCTCCTTTCAGTGCTGTTCGGGGTCGCCGCCGCCTACTTCGGGGGCATGGTCGACCGGGTGCTGTCGGTATTCATCGACATCTTCCTGATCATCCCCACCCTGCCCCTGCTGATCATCCTGGCGGCCTATCTCACCGGCGCCGGGACGGTGGCGATCATCGCGGCCCTGATCGTCACCGGCTGGGCATTCAGCGCCCGTCAGCTCCGCTCCCAGGGGCTGTCGCTGCGCACCCGCGACTTCCTCGAGGCGGCGCGGGTCCGTGGCGAGCGCAGCATGTACGTCATCTTCGCGGAGATCCTCCCGACCATGACCTCGCTGCTGGTGGCCAACTTCATGGGTCTGGCCACCTACATGGTGGCCACCGCCGCCGGCCTGCAGTTCCTCGGCCTGGGCAACACCAGCGAGGTCACCTGGGGAACCATGCTCTACTACGCGCAGAACAACGACGCGATCCAGGGGGGCAGCAACCCCTGGTGGGCGCTGGCCCCCGGCTTTGCGGTGGTGCTGATGGGAGTCGCCTTCGCGCTCCTCAACTATGCCTTCGACGAGATCGGCAACCCGGCTCTTCGAGCCGTCCGGAGACCCCGTGCCCGGCGCGCTGCTTGAGGTTCGCGACCTGTCGGTCGACTACATCACCGATGCCGGCAACGTCCGTGCCGTCGACCAGGTGGACCTGGACCTGCAGCCCGGGGAGTTCCTGGGCGTGGTCGGCGAGTCCGGCTGCGGCAAGTCCACCATGGTCTTCGCGATCGCGCAGCTGCTCTTCCCCCCAGCCGAGATCGCCGGCGGCAGCGTGACCTTCAAGGGCCAGGACATGGTCCGCCTCGGCGACACGGAGCTGCGCCACATCCGCTGGCGCGACTATTCAGTGGTGATGCAGAGCGCGATGAACGCCCTGAATCCCATGAAGAGCATCGAGGCCCAGTTCAGGGACACCATGCGCGCCCACGGCGACATGGGGACCGAGGAGATCCGGGAACGGTCCGCTGAGGTGCTCCGCATCGTGGGCATCGATCCGGTCCACCTGCGCAGCTATCCGCACCAGCTGAGCGGTGGGATGCGGCAGCGCGCCATGATCGCCATGGCGCTGCTCTTCACCCCCGAGCTGGTGATGATGGATGAGCCCACGTCGGCCCTCGACGTGGTCGCCCAGCGCTCCCTGATGAGCCAGGTCAAGCAGCTCCAGGAGCGGCTGGGATTCGCGGTCATCTTCGTCACCCATGACATGTCGGTGGTCGCCCGATACTCCGACCGCCTCCTGGTCATGTACGCGGGACAGGTCGCCGAGGTGGGGCCGACCCGGGCCATGTTCGAGAGCCCGCCCCTGCACCCCTACAGCCGCGGCCTGCTGGACGCCTTCCCCTCCATCCATGGCCCCCGCCGCGAGCTCATCGGGATCCCGGGCAGCCCTCCCGATCTGGGCCGGCCGCCGTCGGGCTGCCGCTTCCAGCCCCGCTGCCCCGTGGCCATGCCACCGTGCTCGAGCGTCCCGCCCAGGCTGTACCCGGTGCGGCGCTCACAGGTCCGATGCCTGCTCTACGACGAGGCGATCACGGAGGCCGCACCCGAACGGCAGGCCGCGGTCAAGCCATGACCACGGTTGACACGACGGACGGCCGAGGCCCAGCCGGCGGCGCGCCCCTGCTCCGCACCGTGGAGCTCACCCGTCACTTCCGCCTCGGCGGCCTCCTCTCCAACCGGGTGCTGCACGCAGTCGACGACCTGACCATCACCATCGCGGACCGGGAGATAGTGGCGCTGGTCGGGGAGAGCGGCAGTGGCAAGAGCACCGTCGCCCGGCTGCTGGCCCGGCTTTACAGGCCAACCCGAGGGACGATCCACTACCGCGGCCGCTCCGTGGAGAGCCTGCGCTCGCGAGCCGACATCCTCTGGTATCGCGGTCAGGTGCCAATGGTCTTTCAGGACCCGTACAGCTCCATGAATCCCGTTTTCCGGGTCTCGCATGGGGTCTCTCGCAACCTCAGGCTTCACCGGCGCGAGCTGGGACGCGCCGCCCGCCACGACGAGGCCGAGAGGGTGTTCGAGGCGGTGGGGCTGACCCCGGCAGCCGAGATGCTCAGCAAGTTCCCCTACGAGATGAGCGGCGGCCAGCGGCAGCGGGTCGGCTTCGCCCAGGCGCTGGCGCTGAGGCCCAGATTGATCCTGGCCGACGAGCCGGTGTCGATGCTGGACGTATCGATCCGGGCCGGCGTCCTGAACCTCATGGCCGACCTCCGCCAGCGGGAGGAGGTGTCGATCCTCTACATCACCCACGACCTGGCCAGCGCCCGGTACGTCGCCGATCGCATCCTGGTGATGTACGCCGGCCACCTCGTGGAGACGGGACCGACCGAGGTCGTGCTCTCGCAGCCCAAGCATCCCTACACCCAGCTCCTCCTCTCGGCCGTACCGGATCCCCGTGAGGAGGTGTCGGTCGAGGCGACCACCGATCTCGGCGAACCCCCACGGGTGATCAACCCCACGGAGGGCTGCCGCTTCCGCTTCCGCTGCCCTCTGGCCATCGATGAGTGCTCCCGGGTCACCCCCCGGCTCCGGCCGATGGGACCGGAGCACCAGGCGGCCTGCCACGTCGCCACCCCCGATCCGGCCACGGCCGCAACTGCGTCCCAGCCGATCGCGCCCGGACCGCCAGCCGAGAGCGTCTGATCCGCGTTCCGGCCGCGGTCCACGGTGGGGGGCACCCAGGCTGGGGGTGAGCCTTCCCGGCGGCGGGCACCGTCTCAGCGGTGGGCGGCAGCGGGGGTCCGGGACCTCCCTGCCGGCCCCCCGGACCGAGGTTCCGGCGGGGCTGGACGCGAACCGTTGCCCAGGGACCGCGCGATGATCCGCCTCAGGTAGACACCGGTGGCGCTCCTCGGCTCGCCGGCGACCATCTCCGGGGTCCCCAGGGCCACCACCTCGCCCCCGTCGTCGCCGCCTCCGGGGCCGAGGTCGACGATCCAGTCGGCGGTCTTGACGACGTCCAGGTTGTGCTCGATCACGATGACGGTGTTGCCGACATCGACGAGACGGTGGAGCACGCTGAGCAGCTTCTCCACGTCGGCGAAATGGAGCCCGGTGGTCGGCTCGTCGAGGATGTACAGGGTGCGCCCAGTGTCACGGCGGGACAGCTCGGTGGAGAGCTTGACCCGCTGGGCCTCGCCGCCGGAGAGCTGGGTGGCCGGCTGGCCGAGGCGGATGTAGCCCAGCCCGACGTCCTTGAGGGTTTGCAGGCGGCGCACGATGCGAGGCTGATGAGCGAAGAGATCGGCCGCTTCGTCGACCGTCATGTCGAGGACATCCGCGATCGAGCGGCCCCGGAATTTCACCTCCAGGGCCTCGCGGGTGTAGCGCCTTCCCTTGCAGACGTCGCAGGCGACGTAGATGTCGGGCAGGAAGTGCATCTCGATCTTGATCATGCCGTCGCCGGCGCAGGCTTCGCAGCGACCGCCCGGGACGTTGAACGAGAAGCGCCCCGGCTTGTACCCCCGAATCCGAGCCTCGGGGAGCTTGGCGAAGAGGTCACGGATGTCGGTGAACACACCCACGTAGGTGGCCGGGTTGCTGCGCGGCGTCCGGCCGATCGGCGACTGATCGACGTCGATCACCTTGTCGATGTGCTGGATGCCCTCGAGCTTGTCGTGAGCGCCGGGACGAGCCTTGGCCCGGTAGAGCGCCTGGGCGAGGCGGCGGTAGAGGATGTCGTTGATGAGCGTCGACTTACCGCTCCCGCTCACCCCGGTGACGCAGATGAAGGTGCCGAGCGGGAGCTGCACCGTGATGTCCTTGAGGTTGTTGGCCCGGGCTCCAATCAGGGTCAGCGCCCGCCCGGTGCCGGGACGGCGGGAGCGCCGCATCGGAATCACCAGCTCGCCGCGCAGGTACCGCCCGGTCAGGCTGGCCGGGCTCTGGAGCACCTGCTCCAGGGTCCCGGCGACGACCACCTCGCCACCCCGCTCTCCGGCCCCCGGACCGATGTCGACGATGAAGTCGGCAGTCCGGATGGTCTCCTCGTCGTGCTCCACCACGATGACCGTGTTGCCAATGTCACGCAGGGTGGTCAGGGTGGCCAGCAGCTTGTGATTGTCCCGCTGGTGCAGCCCGATGGAGGGCTCGTCGAGGATGTACAGCACCCCCATCAGCTTGCTGCCGATCTGGGTGGCCAGGCGGATGCGCTGGCTCTCGCCGCCGCTCAGGGTCGCCGACGGCCGGTCCTGGCTCAGGTAGTCCAGGCCGACGTCGCGGAGGAATCCGAGACGCTCCCGGATCTCCTTGAAGGCCCTGCCAGCGATCTCCTGCTCCCGCTCGGTGAGCCGCAGGGTCTGGAGCCGGCGCAGCGCGGTGGCCACCGGGAGGGCGGTGAAATCCATGATGCTCATGCCGTCGACGGTCACCGCGAGGAACTCCGGCTTGAGGCGCTTGCCCTGGCAGGCAGGGCACGGCTTCTGCATCATCAGCCGCTCGATCTCCTGCTTGACCCAATCGGACTCCGTCTCGCGGTAGCGGCGTTCCAGGTTGGGGATCACACCCTCGTAGGCGGCCTCGTAGGAGTGGCTCCTGCCGGTGTGGGAGACATAGCGCATCCGCACCGTCTCGTCCTTGGGAAGCCCGAAGAGGATGACCCGCTGCTCCCGGGCCGGCAGCTCCCCGAACGGCACGTCGGTGGGGATGCGGTAGCGGCGGCAGACGGTCTGCAGGACATCGAGCATCCAGATCTGGGAGGGCCCGCGGCTCCATCCCGAGAGCGCCCCCTCGTCGATGGAGAGTGACCGGTCGGGGACCACCGCGTCCGGATCCACCTCCATGCGCATGCCCAGACCGGTGCAGGTGGGGCAGGCGCCGTGAGGGTTGTTGAACGAGAAGTTGCGGGGCGCGGGCTCCTCCATCGATATGCCGCAGTAGACGCAGGCGTAGTCCTGGGAGAAGAGCTGCTCCTGGAACGCAACGGCTGTCTCGGGCGAGCGGGCGGCGGTGACGTGGGGGGGCTCTGCCGCCGAGGGGGCGCCGTCCCCCGCCGCGATGACACCGGCAGGGGCCCGGGCGGCGGCCCGTCCTCTCGAGCCGGCCGGAGCCTCGGAGGCAGCCGGGCGCGCGACGGCGGCAACGGCGCCGGCTTCAAGGGACGGGGCGCCGCCGGCCCCATCGCCGTCCGAGGTCGGCACTTCCTCCGCCGCGGCGCCCGGGCGCTCGGCGGCCCCGTCCTGCTCACCTGGGCCGGCCGGCTGGTCGGCCGGGATCAGCAGGATCAGACCATCGCTGAGCTTGGAGGCCTGCTCCAGGGAATCGGTGAGCCGGCTGCGCAGCTCGGGACCGATGACCACGCGGTCGACCACGATCTCGACGTCGTGCTTGTACTTCTTGTCCAGCTCGATCCTGTCGCTGAGGTCGAGGATCTGGCCGTCGACTCGAGCCCTCACGTAGCCCTTCCGGCGGGCCTCCTGGAGCACGTCCTTGTGCTCGCCCTTCCGGCCCTGGACCATGGGGGCGGCCACCATCAGCCTGGTCCCTTCGGGGAGCGCCAGGACCTGGTCAGCGATCTGCTCGATGGTCTGCTTGCTTATCTCCCTCCCGCACTTGGGGCAGTGGGGATGGCCGATCCGGGCGTAGACGAGCCGGAGGTAGTCGTAGATCTCGGTGACCGTGCCCACCGTGGACCGGGGATTCTTGCTGGTCCCCTTCTGGTCGATGGAGATCGCCGGCGAGAGCCCGTCGATGTGATCGACGTCCGGCTTCTCCATCTGGCCCAGGAACTGGCGGGCATAGGCCGAAAGGGACTCGACGTAGCGCCGCTGTCCCTCCGCATAGATGGTGTCGAAGGCGAGCGACGACTTCCCGCTCCCCGACAGCCCGGTGATCACGATCAGCTTGTCGCGGGGCAGGCTCAGGTCGATGTTCTTGAGGTTGTGCTCGCGCGCGCCTCGGATCTCGATGGTCTCGTGTGCCACGGAGTTCCTAGCGTACCCAGAACGGGGCAGTCGACCATTGGCAGCCGGCTCGGAGCAATGCACGAACATGCGTACGATACCGCCCGGGCGGGCGGGCTGTCCAGCTGTCGAACCCGCCGGGCTGGCGCGACAATGGGGTGCCCTGCCGGGATGAGATGGCCCTGCCGGGCTTGGAGGTCCTCCCGATGGCCGTCACCGCCGCCCCGCCCACGCTCCGGACGCTCAGCTACGCCCACGGCGCCCACCCCACCCCGCTCCTCGGCGAGACCATCGGAGATTGCCTGAGCCGGATCGCCGGGAGCCATCCGGACGGCCTGGCGCTGGTGTCCCGCCAGCAGGGGGTGCGGCTCACCTACCGGGAGCTGCTGGAGCGCACCGACACGGTGGCGCGGGGGCTGATGGGGCTCGGCTTCAACCAGGGGGACCGGGTGGGCATCTGGGCCCCCAACCGGTTGGAGTGGGTCCTCATGCAGTTCGCCACCGCCCGGGCGGGGATCATCCTGGTCAACATCAACCCCGCCTACCGCACCGTCGAGCTCGGCTTCGCGCTCCGCCAGTCAGGGGTCAGCGGGCTGGTGCTGGCTCCGGCGTTCAAGGGCTATTCCTACCTCGACATGCTGGCCGCCTGCGAGCCACCGGATTCGCTGACCCGGGTCGTGGTCCTGGACGACGGGGCCCGAGAGGGTCAGATCTCCTGGCGGGAGATGGAGGACGGCGCCGCCACCGTCGGCCCGGCCGAGCTCGAGCGGCGGGCCGCCGGTCTGGACCCCGACGACCCCATCAACATCCAGTACACGAGCGGAACGACCGGCAGTCCCAAGGGTGCGACGCTCACCCACCACAACCTGCTGAACAACGGGTTCTTCGCCGGCGAGATGCTCCGGCTCAGCGAGGCCGACCGCGTCTGCATACCCGTCCCCTTCTACCACTGCTTCGGCATGGTGCTGGGCAACCTCGCCTGCCTGACCCACGGCAGCGCGATCGTCATCCCGTCCGAGTCGTTCGACGCCATGGCGACCCTCCAGTGCGTGGCCGAGGAGCGCTGCACCGCCCTCCATGGGGTGCCCACCATGTTCGTGGCCGAGCTGGAGGAGCCGAGCTTCGCAGATCACGACCTGAGCAGCCTGCGCACCGGCATCATGGCGGGCTCGCCCTGTCCCATCGAGGTCATGCACAAGGTGGTCTCGCGCATGCACATGGCCGAGGTGACCATCGCCTACGGCATGACCGAAACCTCGCCGGTGTCAGCGCAGAGCAGCACCCAGGACCCGGTGGAGCGCCGCTGCACCACGGTTGGCCGGGTGCACCCTCACGTCGAGATCAAGATCGTGGATCCCTCGAATGGGGTGACGCTTCCGCGAGGTGAGACCGGCGAGCTCTGCACCCGCGGTTACCTGGTGATGCTGGGCTACTGGAACAACGACGAGGCCACCGCCAGCGCCATCGATCGGGCCGGGTGGATGCACACCGGCGATCTCGCGGTCATGGACGACGAGGGTTACATCAACATCGCGGGCCGCATCAAGGACATGATCATCCGGGGTGGCGAGAACGTCTATCCACGCGAGATCGAGGAGTTCCTGCTCACCCATCCGACGGTGAGCGAGGCGTACGTGATCGGCGTCCCCGACCCCCGCCTCGGCGAGGCGGTGTGCGCCTGCGTCCGCCTCCGCTCTGGGGCGGCGGCGACCGAGGATGAGCTCCGCGACTACTGCCGGGGGCGGATCGCCCACTACAAGATCCCAGCGTACGTGCGCTTCGTCGACGCCTTCCCGATGACCGTGACCGGCAAGATCCAGAAGTTCATCCTCAGGGAGCAGGTCACCCGGGAGCTGGGCCTGACCACGGTCGGACCGACCGCCTGACCCGCTGGGGGCCGGCCACCGGCCCCCAGTGCACCTTCCGGTGATGGACCCGGCATACGGTGGCCAGGTTCGTCAGCCTGTATGGCTGCACCGGTCAGCACCTTCCTGCCTCACGCATCGCCGCGCGGCTGAAAGCGCAGGTAACCGATGGCCGCCGATCGCAGTCTGCGCCCGTTCCGGTAGCGTACGGTCATGGCAGTCGATGTGACGGTTGAAACGGTCGGCCCGATTCCGACGGCGGTCGTGGCGACGTCGACGACGTGGGAGCAGTTCCCCAAGGTGTGGGGGCCCCTGCTCGACAAGGTCTGGGCGTTCATCCGAGGTCAAGCCCCGCCCGGACTCTACGAGCGTGGCCACAACGTCATGCTCTACAAGGACGACGTTCCCAACGTCGAGGTCGGGGTTCAAGTGAGCCGTACCTTCAAACCATCTGGCGATGTCGTCCCCTCAACGTTGCCGGGCGGCCTGGTGGCCATGGCGCGGCATGCCGGCCCGGTCGCCAGGCTCGGCGAGACGCACGAGGCTGTGCGCGAGTGGAGCGCGAGCCACGGGTACCGGCTCACGGGCGTCCTGTGGGAGATCTACGGCGATCCAGACCCGGCGAGCGGTGAGTTCGCTGTGGATGTCTTCTGGGCTCTGCAGCTTCCGCAACCTGAAGGGCTGGCGCCAACCTCTTAGGAGTCGGAGAGCTGCAGCGCTCGGCGGTCGCACCATATCCCGGAAGGTGCCAACGCCCGTGACGCCGGCCTTCAGTCGCCGGCCGGGCGCCGTAGGCACGCAGGACCAGCCGAGAGGATGCCTTAGGGGTTGACGAGGTTGGTCGGATTGGTTGGCTGGCCAGGCTCGAGCATCGACCCCGCGACAATCCGTGCTAGCGTCCGCCTCAGTGGACACCGGCACCCTGGGCTACCACAGCAGCGCCACACCGTGGGTCCTCTTCGTCCTTTGGACCTGCTGCTTCGTGTTCATCGTTGTGATCTTCGGGGTCGGTCTCGCGGTCCTCACCACCCCGTCGTTTGGCCCCGCCTGGCTCGTGCCCATCCTCTGTGTCCTAGCGCTCGCAGGTTGGAACGTGTACTGGTACGGCTGGCAGGTCCCCGTCGAGCTCACCCTGAACCAAGAGCGGCTCCGTTGGCGCGCGCCACTCAGGTCCAAAAGTGTCCTGATCACGGCGATTACGGGGCTCCGCAGGGGTCGGGTCTTTAGGGGGTACGCTTTCGTCGACCTGGCCATCGGCGGCCACCTGCGGATCCTACGCACTGCCGCTTTGCCGAACTTCGCGCGAGCGCTCAGCTTGGTTCTTCCGGGCAGGCCCATCCGCGCCTGACTCCGCTCACGCCCAGCGGATGTCTTACCGCTTGACGAGGTTGGTGGAAGAGCTCTGCCGGCCCTTTTCCCCAGAGCTATGCCGGTGGGCTCACCGCCTCGTTGGTCATGAGGATGAGGGCCCGCCGATCGGGGCGGACAGGAAGACACCGGTTCGTATGGGTCAGTGGCCCGCATAGCGGCTGCCCGGTGCGGTCCAGGCGCCTGGCCGGCGTATGCCTGCGGTTGCTGTCAGGTCCGACCATCGTCGCGAGGTCCCGGGAGATGCCGGTCCCGCCCCTGACCGCTCCACCCGGATCGGCCCTACCATCGACTGCCATGGACCGTGATGAGCTCGAGCGAGTCCGCTCCCTGCTCGAATCTCCCGCTCCGGCAGTGCTGACGACCTACCGTCGCGACGGCAGTGCGCACGTCAGCCCTGTTTGGTTCCGCTGGACCGGCGACTGGCTCGAGGTTGTGATCGCCAGGGGCGATGTGAAGCTCCGCCATCTCGGCCGCGATCCCCGTTGCGTGCTCGTCGTGTTCGAAGCGGCTCGGCCGTTTCGTGGCGTGGAGGTCCGCGGCATCCCTCAGCTGATCGACACCGACGTGACCGCCGCCCGCACCATGATTGCGGGCAAGTATCTCGGCGGGACCGCTGGTGTGCGTTTCGCCGCAGAGAGGAGCGCCAGCCCAGGGGTCATACTCCGCCTGCCGGCCGGCGACGCCCGCGTGTGGGATCTTTCGGCCATCACCTGAGGTTGCGGGCAAGTCCGCCTGCGGCAGGCCGCCCAGCTTCAGCCCCGCAACCGTTGAGCACCCGTGAACCTCCAGATCGTGCCAGCGCCACGCCTCAGCCGCTATCGTTGCCGGCCGTGCCTGCACCGGCGATGGCCGACATGGTCCTGCTGGACGTGGGCGGCCTGCTCCTCCTGCCCGATCACGGGGCCATCCGCCGCGCCGTGGAGAGCACCGGAGCTCACACCGAGCAAGACGGCCTCGACCGCGCCCACTACCTCGCCCTCGCCGAGGTCGAGTGCCTGCCCGAGCCGCCGCCCGGATTCGCCCGCGGCCCCTTCTGGGTCGCCTACGCGCGCGCCGCGGGCGTCGAGCCCGACCTGGTGGCGGCCGCGGCGGCGGCCATAGAGCGGGTCCAGCGCCGAAGCCCGCTCTACACCCGGGTCATCCCCGGGTGCAGGAGGGGACTGCGCGCCGTCGCGGCGACCGGCGTCCGGATCTCCCTGGTCACCAACACCGAGCATGGGCACGTCGAGGCCATCCTCCGCGGGCTCGGCGTCTGTCAGGTCGGCCCCGGAGCCGGAGTCCGGCTGGAGGCCTTGGTCGACTCACACGTTGTCGGCGTCGCCAAGCCGGATCCACGGATCTTCCAGCTCGCCCTCGAGCGCAGCCCTGCCCGAGCCGAGGCGACCATCCACGTCGGCGACAGCTTGAGGGCTGATGTCGAGGGCGCCCGCGCCGCCGGCATCCGCCCGGTTCACTTCGACCCGCTCCGTCTCTGCCGTGCAGCCGACCATGCCCACGTGGGTGGCCTCCTGGAGCTGGCGACGCTGCTCCGCAGCTGACGGTCGCGGGATCCGCCGACTCGGCTCCCGGGCGCTGCCGGGGGTGCTATCTCACCAGGCCCCGCAACCCCGCCACCGCGAGGCAATCCCACGCTCTCCCAGGAGTTTTGGACCAGAAAGTCCACAACCGATGTGCGGCAGATAGATCGTGCTCCGGCGGGTGCTGGTGGGTTTCCCAGCGTTGGCGATTCCGGTCGAGCTCAGAGAGCGGTCGTCGAGGCGTGCGGCGCGCGGCCGGGCAGCACCGGTCGCGGGGGACCGACGCTGAAGCGAGGGGCGCGAGCCGGATGGGGACGTTCCCGTCACCGGCCACCGACGCGGAGGCGAGAAGCACGCCCTAGCGACGACGTTGGGGGGCGCCTGCTCACCGCCGGCTGGGAGGCAAGCACCCCGGACACCGGCACGGTCATCGAAGACAACCGGATCACCGACGTCCACACCGGGATCTGGCTGATCACCAGCGGCACGACCGCGCTCTCCGGCGGCCACTATCGCAATGTCACCGTCCAGGTGACGGGCTGATCATCGGATGACGCGGACGGGGGCCGGCGATGCGCCGGCGTCCGTCCCGGCCACGGTCACTCGGGGCGGGTGCCGGTGCCGCGGCATCCTCCGCTCGGTCCTGGGACCCGCGGCTCCGCGCCTCGCTCGGTGACCCTCAGGCGGGCGGCACCGACGGGTCGAGTGGCTGGGGGCCGCCGCTGACCTGGACCTCGACGCTGTGCGCGATGTCGGCCGACGAGCGCCCCACCTCGATCCGGTAGGTCCCCGGGTCGACGTACCAGCCGGCCCGCTCGCGGTGGAGCGGCGCGTCGTGGCCGTGGGCCACCGAGATGGGGTGGCGAGCCTGCAGCTCGCGCCAATCCTCGTCCTCGACGTCGTAGTAGGCGAAGGCGCGCTCGCCCAGCTCCAGGACGACCGTGGTAGTCGCTCCCGGGTCGAGGCACACCTTGGCGAATGCCTTCAGCTCCTTCACCGGCCGGAGCCGTCCCCCAGGCAGGAGGTGCCCGCTACCCGGAGGAGCCACGTACAGCTGGACGACCTCGGAACCGCGCCGCCTCCCGGTGTTGGTGACCGCCACCTCGACCCGGAGCCGCTCACCCCGCGCCAGGCCGGGCACCGACAGTCGTGGCGGGCCGATCTCGAAAGTGGTGTAAGAGAGGCCGTGGCCGAAGGGGAAGCGCACGGGAAGCTGGCGAGCCTCGTACCAGCGGTAGCCGACCAGCAGCCCCTCCCCGTAGCGGACCTGGCTGCTCTCGCCCGGAAAGTTGCCGAAGGCCGGCGTGTGCTCCAGGCGAAGCGGCAGGGTGGTGGGCAGCCGTCCCCCGGGATCCGCCTCGCCGAGGAGCACATCGACGAGACCGTGAGCGAGCTCCTGCCCGGCAAACCAGACCTGGAGCAGCGCCGCCGCCTGGTCGGCCCAGGCCATGGTCACCGGGGAACCCGAGTTGACCACCACCACGGTACGGGGGTTGGCGGCGAGCACCCGATGGACCAGCTCGTCCTGCCGGCCGGGGAGGTCCATGCTCTCGCGGTCGAACGCCTCGCTCTCGACCTCGTCGCTGGTGCCCACGATCACCAGGACGGTATCGGCGGCAGCGGCGAGCCGGACCGCCCTCTCGATGCCGGCGCCATCGGTTCCCGGCTCGTGGGAGATCTCGCAGCCGGCGCCCACCCGGTCCTGGAGCGCCTGGAGCGGCGTGACCAGGTAGTGGGGGACCACCCGGGCACTGCCGCCGCCGACGATCGCCGGTCGATCAGCGTTGGGGCCGATCACCGCGAGCCGTCCGATCCCGCCGGGGGCGAAGGGAAGCACGCCCCGGTTGGCGAGCAGCACCGTGGCCTCCGCAGCGGCGCGTCTGGTGAGGTCCCGGTCCTCGGGCCGGTCGACCGGGTGCTCCTCATCCGTCGGGGCGTCGTCCAGCGCACCGACCCGATCGAGCACGGTGAGCAGGCGCCGGACCTTCGCGTCCACCAAGCCCTCGTCGACGGCACCTTGCCGGACCGCGACCGCCAGCTCCGGACCGAAGGACCGTCCGGAGCCGGGCATCTCCAGGTCCAGCCCGGCGCGGGCTGCGTCCACGGTCTTCGACAGCCCGCCCCAGTCGGTCATGACCAGGCCGTCGAAGCCCCACTCGCGGCGCAGGACCTCGCCCAGCAGGCGGGCGTCGTCGGGCAGATGCCGGCCGTTGACCCGGTTGTAGCTGGTCATCAGGGCGAGCACTCCGGCGATCTTCACGGCATGCTCGAAGGGCAGCAGGTAGAGCTCGCGCAGGGTCCGCTCATCGATGACCGACGAGACGGTGTTGCGTTCGAACTCGGTCTCGTTGCCCACGAAGTGCTTGACCGTGGCCACCACGCCGGTCTCCTGGACGCCCTGGATGTAGGCCGTGGCCAGCCTGGCGGTGAGCAGCGGGTCCTCAGAGAACGCCTCGAAGTTGCGACCCCAGAGGGGGTGGCGGTGAAGGTTCACGGTGGGGGCCAGGAGCACCCGGGCACCCTTGTCCCGGGCCTGGCGGGCCACCGCGGCGGCCGCCTCACGAGTCACCTCGGGATCCCACGTCGCTGCCAGCGCCGTCGGCGACGGGATGCACACCGAGGGGGTGCAGGGACTGAGGAAGGTGGTCTCGCCCCGCGCCCCCGTCGGCCCGTCGCTGAACTTGACTGCCGGGATGCCCAGCCGGGGAACGGCGACCGTGTGCCAGGCATCCGCGCCGGCGGTGAGCGCCGCCTTCTCATCCAGTGTCAATTGGTCGACGAGCGCTGCGATATCTCGCGATCCCCTGGTCGAGGCGGGCTGAGCCGTTTCCACCTGTCTGCTACCTCCGCCGGCAGGCGGCAGCCTGCCGATCCGTTCCGGCAGACAGGGATGCTACGCCTCGGAGCGCCCGGGTCAGCGCGCCTCAGACGGCTGGTGTGTCAGCCCTCGGCCGGCGCGGCGGCGGCGGCCTCGGCCTTCTCCTTCTTCTCGCCGCGCTCGCGCCGAGGCGACTTGGATTGGAGCTCCATCTTGACCTCGCCGTCCACGACATCGATCAGGACGACGTCGCCGGGACCGTGACGAAGCCGGAGCAGCTCCTCGGAGAGCGGGTCCTCGATCACCCGCTGGATCACCCTGCGCAGCGGCCGGGCACCGTAGATCTTGTCGAAGCCCTCCTCGACGATCCGGTCCTTGGCGGCGTCGGTGACCGAGAGCTGCAGCTCCTGGGAGGCCAGGTGGGCGGCGATCCTCGCCAGCATCAGCTCGACGATCTGGCGCATCTGCTCGTGGGTCAGCCGCTGGAAGACGACCACCGCGTCCACCCGGTTGAGGAACTCAGGCCGGAAGGCCCGCTTCAGCTCATCCATGATGGTGTCGCGCATCTTGGCGTGCTCGTGGTCGGCGGTGCGCTCGTCGGCCACGGCCGGCTGGAAGCCCAGTGAGAGATTGCCCTTGAGGTTGGCGATGCCCAGGTTGCTGGTCATGATCACGATGGTGTTGGCGAAGTTGACCGCCTTTCCCTTGGCATCGCTGAGCCGCCCGTCCTCGAGGATCTGGAGGAGCATGTTGAAGACCTCGGGGTGGGCCTTCTCGATCTCGTCGAAGAGCACCACACTGTAGGGTCGGCGGCGCACCGCCTCGGTGAGCTGACCGCCCTCGTCGTAGCCGACGTAACCGGGCGGCGAGCCAACCAGCCGCGCCGTGGAATGGCGCTCCATGAACTCGCTCATGTCGAGGCGGATGATGGCGTCCTCGTTGTCGAAGAGGAATGCGGCGAGGGAGCGGGCCAGCTCCGTCTTGCCGACACCGGTGGGGCCCAGGAACATGAAGGATCCGATCGGCCGGCGGGCATCCTTGAGGCCAGCCCGTGCCCGGCGCACCGCCTGGGAGACCACCTTGACGGCCTCGTCCTGGCCGATCAGGCGCTTGTGGATCTCCTCCTCCATCTTGAGAAGGCGGGAGGTCTCCTCCTCGACCAGCCGCGAGACCGGCACTCCGGTCCAGGAGCTGATGATCTCAGCGATGTGCTCCTCGGTCACCTCGGGAACGGTGGCGCCGAGCTTGTCGCGCCACGCCATCTCCTCGGAGACGTACTTCTCCTTGAGCTTCTTCTCGCGATCGCGGAAGCTGGCCGCGGTTTCGTAGTCCTGGCCGGCGATCGCCTCGTCCTTCTGGCCCTGGAGCTCGCGAATCTCCTTCTGCATCGACCGCAGCTCATCGGGGGTGGTGGTCAGCTTCATCCGCACCCGGGCGCTGGCCTCGTCGATGAGGTCGATCGCCTTGTCGGGCAGGGAACGGTCGCTGACGTAACGCACCGACAGCTCGGCGGCGGACTTGAGCGCGGTGTCGGTGATCTTCACCCGATGGTGCTTCTCGTAGAGGGGACGTATGCCATGCAGGATGTCGATGGTCTCCTGCAGGGTCGGCTCATCGACGTAGACCGGCTGGAAGCGCCGCTCCAGGGCGGCGTCCTTCTCGATGTACTTGCGGTACTCGTTGAGGGTGGTGGCGCCGATGCACTGGATCTCGCCGCGAGCCAGCGCCGGCTTGAGGATGTTGGCAGCATCGATGGCGCCCTCGGCGGCTCCGGCGCCAACCAGGGTGTGCAGCTCGTCGATGAAGAGCACCACCTCGCGAGACTGGCGGATCTCGTCGAGGATCTTCTTGAGCCGCTCCTCGAACTCACCGCGGTACTTGGTCCCGGCGACCAGCGAGCCCATGTCGAGGGTGAGCACCCGCTTGCCCATCAGGGACTCCGGGATGTTGCCGAGCACGATCGACTGGGCCAGCCCCTCGGCGATGGCGGTCTTGCCAACCCCGGGCTCGCCGATCAAGGCCGGGTTGTTCTTGGTCCGCCGCGAGAGGATCTGGATGACCCTCTCGATCTCCATGGCCCGGCCGATGACGGGGTCGAGCTGGTTCTTCTGAGCCAGCTCGGTGAGGTCGCGGCAGAACTGGTCGAGCAGCGGCGTCTTGCTGGGCTTCTTCTGGGACTCCTTGGCCTCCTCCTCGAGCCCCGACTCGTGGAGCAGGCGCTCGATCTCGCCGCGAACCTTGTCGAGATTGGCTCCCAGGTCCTCGAGCACGTGGGCCGCGATGCCCTCCCCCTCGATGAGCAACCCGAGCAGCAGATGCTCGGTGCCCACGTAGTTGTTGCCCATGCGCCGGGCCTCCTCGAAGGAGATCTCGATCACCTTCTTGACCCGGGAGGTGGGAATGATCTGCTGAATGATGATCCGCTCGTTCCGGCCCAGCACCGACTCGATGGTGCTGCGCACCTTGTTGATCTCGACGCCCAGGTTGTGCAGCACCTTGGCAGCGAGACCCTCACCCTCCCGCAGCAGGCCGAGCAGCAGATGCTCGGTGCCGATGTAGGAGTGGTGCGAGCGTTCGGCCTCCTCCTGAGCGAGGGTGAGCACCTTCTTCGCTCTCTCGGTGAACCGCTCAAACGGGTACAAGCCAGCCTCCGCGCCCCGCCCGGCCCCCCCGTCCGGAGGAAGGGGTCAGCTCAGGGCCATCGTCCAGTAACCTCATTATGCCCATCCCGGGGGCTGGTCACCCCTGTACGTACCGATTGGGGGGAAGGCGTGCCGGCGCCGTCACCGGGGTCCCTCGGCTCTTGGGGCCGAACCCGGCCCCTGGGCAGGCCTGCGGCTGACCCCGGGGGGCCGCCAGCCTGCGGGAGCCGGGCCCGCGATCCAGCCGCGACCAGGGGGAGCAGCGGGGCCCCGGGTCGAGGGGTGGCGGGTTGCCGGGATACCCCCCTGGCCCAGGCCTTCCCGCTCTCTGGCCTAGCCCTCGTCCTCGTCCTCGGCGCTCACCGCCGGGTCCGCGGAGGTCTCCTCATCCTCCTCAGCCAGGACCTCCAGGTCGGGGCCACCCGCCTCCCCGGCCACCTCACCTGGCTCGGTCGAGGCGTCGGGTTCAACGGAGACCTCGGCGGCCGCCCCGGCCGGCGGCGCTTCACCGCCTTCCGCGGCGGGCTCCGAGCCGGCCTCGGAGGGCGGCTCATCCACGGGCTCCCCGAAGTCGTACGAAGGAGGCACGTACTCCGCCGGGCCCTCTGGGCCACCGCCGTGGAGCTGGCGCAGGGAGAGGCTGATCCGCCGCCGGGAGCGATCCGCGCTCAGGACCATCACCTTGACCGTCTCGCCCACCTTGAGGACGTCCTCGGTCCGTTCCACGTGGTCCCAGGACAGCTCGCTGATGTGCAGCAAGCCTTCGACGCCATCGGCGATCTGGAGGAAGGCTCCGTACTTCTTGGTCTTGGTGACCTCGCCCTCGACGATCCTTCCCGGCGGGAAGCGGTCCTCGATGGTGTCCCAGGGGTCCTCGCTCATCTGGCGCAGCGAGAGGCTGATCCGGGAGAGCTCGGGATCCAGCTTGATGACCTTGACCCGGACCTCGTCGCCGACACTCAGCATGTCCGAGACGTTGTTGATGCGGTCCCAGGAAAGCTCGCTGATGTGGATGAGACCGTCGGCACCTCCCAGGTTCACGAAGGCGCCATAGCTGGTCAGCCCACTCACCTTGCCGGTGATCAGGTCACCGACCTTCAGCTTCTCGAAGAGCTCCTCGCGCTGGCGAGCGCGGTCCTCGTCCTGGGCGGCGCGTTGAGACACGATCAGGCGGTTGCGCTTGCGATTGACCTCGAGGATCTTGACCGGGATCTTGCTGCCGACCAGCTCCAGGAGGTTGCCGGAGAACTGGCGGGCCACCTGGCTCGAGGGCAGGAAGCCGCGCAACCCCATGATGTTGACGATCAGCCCACCCTTGTTCTGCTCGCGGACCTCCGCATCGAGGATCTCGCCCTCCGATTCCTTCTCGGCCACCGCTTGCCAGATGGATTCGGCGCGCGCCTTGCGCAGGGAGAGGATGACGCGGCCCTCCTCGTCCTCGGGCTGGAGCACGTACACCTTGATCCGTTCGCCAGGGGTGAGCGTGACAGCGGCCTCGTTGCGGCCCGACAGCTCGCGGTTGGAGATCACCCCCTCCGACTTGGCCCCGATGTCGACGAGGACCTCTTCGGGGTCGACACGCACCACCGTGCCCTCGACGATGTCGCCGTACGAGAGCGTCCTGACACTGCTCTCCTCCGCGCGGAGGAGCTCCTCCATGGTGAGGGGCTCGCGCTCCTCGGTCTCTACGGTGGTGACCAACTGTCTCCTTCTGCCTTCTCTTCTCACGGCGGGACCGCCGGATCCCGCCGGGCGATGGGCATGCCGCGCTGAACGCCGCGTGGTGGCGATGAACGGGCGCGTTTGCACCGTTGCCTTGCGGCACGGCCAGTCTAACAGGGTACGGTTCGGCGCCGGCCCATGCGGCGAGGCGGCAGCGAGCGCATGGTGCGGTCGGCACCGGGTCGGGCGCCTGGGCGAGCCCGTGGGCACCGGCGGGGGCGTCGGGGATTCCCGCGCTGCGCGCGGCTGCTGCCAGGCTCGGCGGAGCGCGGGCTGCGCAGGCCCTGCATCCCGGTTTGCCCAACGGGCACCCGCCGCTGCCTGGCGTCAGGGATTCGTTTCAACGCGTGACCGGGGCAATACAGGACCCTCGGGAGGAGCGTCGCAGGCTCCGTGCGACCCTCGGTGACGCCATGAGGGTCACGATCACCTGCGAAGAATGCGGCCACAAGCATCGCCTCGAGCGCCGGATCACGGAGCCCGGACCCATCTGGATCATCTGCCACAACTGCGAGCTTCCGCTCCAGGCTGTGCTCGAGGGGCCGACCACTCCTGAGCCGAGGCCGGCTCAGGCCTTCGCGGTGTGGAAGGACATTTTCGACCTGTCTGACGCGAAGACCGCGAGCTGACGGGTCGGAAGGGGACCTCGCGGCATTCCCCAGCTCGGCTCGTGCTGGGCTAACCTTGAAGGCCGATGGCACCCGCCCAGGTCCAGCCGCCGGCGCCGATCGTCGCTCCCGTCGATACCCCGTCGGGCAGCGAGCGTTCGGTCCGTGACCCGGGCTGGGATGTCCTGGTCTGGAACGATCCGATCACGCTGATGTCATATGTCGTGCTCGTCTTCCGACGCCTCTTCGGTTACGACTTCGAGACGGCGACGCGATTGATGCTCCAGGTGCACCACGAGGGCAAGGCGGTGGTCGCCACCCAGCCGAGGGAGCAGGCGGAGGTCTCGGTCGCACAGCTGCACGGTTTCGGCCTTCAGGCCACCCTGGCTCGCGACTGAGCGGCCGGCGGGCGATGGCCGAGGTCCGCAAGCGCCGGGGCCGCATCCAGCTTCACCTGGATTCGGACGAGCGAGCGGCCATCGGAAGGATCGTGGACGAGCTCTCCCCCCACCTGGGACGGGTTGCCCGCACCGCGCCGGTCGCCTACCACGACCCCAAGCTCGAGGCGGAGTACGACCGGTGGGTCCGGCCCGACCTGGAGCGGAACCGGGAGGCGGACCTGGACGTCATCCGCGACTGCATCGGCTCCGGTGAGGACGTCACCCCGCTCACCGAGGCGCAGGCCCTGGCCTGGGCCCGGGGGCTGAACCACCTGCGCCTGGCAGCGGGTGGCCTGCTCGGCCTCGAGGAGGACGGCTGGGATCAGCGGGCTGATGACGCGCAGCGGCGCTCCCCCGAGTACCGCGTGCTGCTCGCCCTCGGGCTCCTTCAGGAAGAGCTGGTGGCCGCCCTGGAGGGCTGAACCGGACGGGGAAGGCGGCAGCTGTGGAGGGGGGTCGACGTCGGGGCCTCCACGCCCGCCAGGGCAGGAGGGAGCCCCCGCCGGCCGGTGACGCCCACGGCCGGGAACATCGGACCCCCGGTCGACGCTTCGGTGACGATGAGGCCACCCAACCCGGAACTCAGCGCAGCCACCTCTACAGTGGGCGGGTGATCGCGGAGAGCCCAGCCTCGCGGGCCAGGGCCGCTGCTCCCATGGGGGCAGGGCACGGGAGGCTGACGCCGTATCGGTGGCGGGCACGCAGTGAGTGGCGTCACGGGGGGCTGGCCGTCGTGGCCGTGGCCGCCTCGGCGGCCTGCTTCACGGCCCTCGAGATCCGCAACGGCGGGCTGGGCGCCAACCTCTACGGCATCCTCGGAGCGGCGCGAACCCTGCTCAGCGGCCGCCCGCCGACCGCTCTGAACCTGATCAGCTACCCCGCCACGACGTTTCCCTTGTACGCGCCCCTGGCCCTCCTCCCTGACCGGGTGGCTCAGCCGCTGACCCAAGTGGGCAGCCTGGCCCTTCTGGCCGCCGTGCTGTTTGCCTGGGGCCGGAGTGACGGCGAGCGCCCGACCGCCTGGCTTGCCGCGCTCCTGTTCTCGCCGCCGGCGATCGGCCTGGTCTGGATCGACCAGGTCAACACTGCGGTGGCGCTGGCCAGTCTCAGCGCCGCCGTGTTCCTCGTGAACGGACCGCGGCGCTCCGTCGCGGGGGCTCTGGGTGCGGTGACCCTGGTGCTCCGGCCGTTCAACGCCATACCCGCCCTTCCCGCACTAGGCTTCCTACACCGCCGAAGCCGGCGACTGGCCGTTGCTGTGCTCTGGTGCTGCATCGTCACCGGCGCGGTGGCTCTGGTGGCCTGGCGCTGGGACGGCTCGCTGATCCACGACCTGCTCAACACCGCCTCCCGGCGCCCGATCAGCGGCGTGGCCGGCTTTGCCCGCCAACTCCTGGGCCTCCCCGGTCTGCTCGGGTACCTCGCCGCCCTGCTGGCCTTCGAGATCTGGCTCGCCAGGGCCCTGGAGCCGACGCACTCTCGGCTCGACAGCGCCGCGATCCTGATTGCGGTCTCGGTGCTCGGCGTCCACCTTGGTGGCAACTACCCTGCCGTGTACTGCTTCCCGGCGCTGGCGCGGCTGACGGCGCGCTCACCGAGCCCGGCCTGGCCGGTCGCCTTCACCGTGCTCTACGCTGC
>DASPQV010000012.1:0-9203 GCA_035624785.1 Binatia bacterium
CCGTGCTCCTGCAGACCCACAAAGGCCCCGCGTTCCTCAACTTCATCAAGGCGGTGGGCGTGCCCGCGACGCAGTCCCGGCCCGACCCGTCGACAATGGATTTCGCGGCCATGAACAGGGTCGCTGGAGAGACCGGTCAGCCGGTGCTCGGGCCGCCGATGTCAGCGGCAGAGGCCGAGGCGATCGTGAGCAAGGCGGGCTAGCTCCGACCTCTCGCGATCGAGCACCTCCGAGCCGCCGCGGGGCGCGGTCGAGCGCTCCCGCAGGCTGTCCGGGAGTCTCCGTCCCGCTCAACCACGCCAGGACCGCGCGGGTCACCCTGGGACCAGCAGTTGTGGACATCGGCGTCCACAACTAGGTGTGGGCAGCGAGGGTTCACTCCCACTCGATGGTGGATGGCGGCTTGCTCGAGATGTCGTAGACGACGCGGTTGACCTGCGGCACCTCGTTGACGATGCGGCGGCTGATCAGGCTGAGAACGTCGTAGGGGACCCGGGCCCAGTCGGCGGTCATGGCGTCGTCGGACTCGACGATCCGGATCGCGACCACGTTGCCATACGTCCGGAAGTCACCCATCACGCCCACCGACGAGATCGGGGTCAGGATGGCGAAGGACTGCCACACCTTGCGGTAGAGGCCGGAGCGCTTGATCTCGTCGATGACGATCCAGTCAGCCGCGCGCAGGACGTCGAGCCGCTCGCGGGTGACCTCGCCGATCACCCGGATCGCCAGGCCGGGGCCGGGGAAGGGCTGACGCCAGACCATGTCCTCGGGCAACCCCAGCTCCAGTCCCACCCGGCGCACCTCGTCCTTGAAGAGGTAGCGGAGCGGCTCGACAAGCTGGAAGCGAAGGTCGGCGGGGAGCCCACCGACATTGTGATGGGTCTTGATGGTCCGGGCGTGACCGGTGTCGTGCGAGGTCGACTCGATGACGTCCGGGTACACCGTGCCCTGGGCCAGGAAGCGGATCTCGCCGAGCTTGGCGGCCTCTGCCTCGAAGACCTCGATGAAGGTCCTGCCGATGCGCCGCCGCTTCTCCTCGGGGTCGGTGACCCCGTTCAGCGCGGCCAGGAACCGGTCGCCGGCGTTGACGTGGACCAACCGGATGTGACGCTGCCGGGACATGACCTCGACAACCCGCTCCCCCTCCTCGCGGCGGAGCAGTCCGTTGTCGACGAAGACGCAGCTGAGCTGGTCGCCCACCGCCCGGTGCACCAGGGTCGCCGCCACCGCCGAGTCGACCCCGCCGGAGAGGGCGCAGAGCACGCGCTCCGAGCCCACCCGGGCCCGGATCTCGGCGACCGTCCTCTGGATGAAGGAGGCCGGCTCCCACGTCGGCGCGCAGCCGCAGACACGGAGCAGGAAGTTGGCGAGGATCTGCTTCCCGGCCGGGGTGTGCACGACCTCGGGATGGAACTGGATGCCGAAGCGCCCCGCGGGGCCGGCGAAGGCCGCGCACGGCGAGTTGAGTGAATGGGCGATGGGGCGGTATCCGTCGGGGAGGCCACTGATGATGTCGCCGTGGGACATCCACACCCCGGTCTCGGCGGGCACGCCCTCGAAGAGGCCGGCGGGCTCGTCGACCTCGAGCTGGGCGGCGCCGTACTCGCGGCGGCTGGCCGGGGCCACCTGGCCGCCCAGGTCATCGGCGAGCAGCTGCATCCCGTAGCAGATCCCCAGGATGGGCAGTCCGAGCTGGTACACACCTGGGTCGGGGTGGGGTGCACCGGGCTCGTAGACCGAGGCCGGCCCGCCGCTGAAGATGAGGCCCCGTGGCGCCCGCCGGCGGACCTCCTCGGCGGAGATGGTGCCCGGCACCAGCTCGCAGTAGACGTGGGCCTCGCGGACTCGGCGGGCGATCAGCTGGGCGTACTGGCTGCCGAACTCGAGCACCAGGACGCTGTCCTGGCCGGCCGTGATGGCGGCTGGATCCCGAGAGCCGCCCGGGGCCCGGTGGGCATCCGCCGCACGGCCCTCCGCTCCCGCCGGAGAGCCCGCGCTGGCGGCGGCCACCGCGGCGCCGGCGAGTCCCGGGGCGGCCGCCACCTCAGATGCCCATCCCGACGCGCTGCTCGCGCTGCTGCACCTTGCCCTCGGTCTTGATCGCCGGGGCGATCACCATCTCGGTGTCCTGGAACTCCGCGATGGTGCGGGCGCCGCAGACGCCCATCGCCGTCTTGAGCGCACCGACCAGGTTCATCGAGCCGTCGTCGACGTGAGCCGGCCCGAAGAGGATCTCGCGCAGCGGTCCCCTGATCCCGGTGCGGATCCGGGTGCCACGAGGCAGGTTCGGGTCGGGTGTGGCCATCCCCCAGTGGTTGCCCCGGCCCGCGGCCTCCGCCGCGGCGGCGAAGACCGAGCCGATCATGACCGCGTCCGCTCCCGACGCGAACGCCTTGGCGACGTCGCCTCCCAGCCGCATGCCTCCGTCGGTGATCACCGCCACCCGCTCCCCGCTGCGGCGCAGGTGGTCGTCACGGGCCGCGGCGCAGTCAGAGGTGGCGGTCACCTGGGGGACACCGACGCCGAGCACGGCACGGGTGGTGCAGGCGGCCCCCGGACCGACTCCGACCAGGAGTCCCTTGATGCCGGTGTCCATCAGCTCGAGGGCGGTCGCGTAGTCGACGCAGTTGCCGACCACCACGGGGATGCTGAGCTGCGAGGTGAGCTCGCGGAAGGAGAGCTGCTTGTACGCTCGGCTCACGTGACGGGCGGTGAGCACGGTGCCCTGGACCACCAGGCAGCTGGCGCCCGCCTCCTGGACCAGTCCGGCCCGGCGCTCGGCCAGGGCGGGCACGGTGGAGACCGCGCAGGTGACCCCCTCCTTGCGGATCTCCTCGATGCGCTGCCCGATCAGCCCGTCCTGGATCGGCGCCCGGTAGACCTTCTGGAGCAGGACGTTGACCTCCTCCATCGGGGCGGCGGCGATCGCAGCCAGCACCTCGGACGGATCCTCGTAGCGACACTGGACACCGTCGAGGTTGAGGACCGCCAGGCCCCCGAGCCGGCCCATCTCGGCGGCAAAGCGGACATCGACGACGCCGTCCATGGCCGCCGCGAGGAAGGGGATGGGCAGCCGGTTGCCGTCGAGCTGGAAGCTGACGTCGATCTCATCCGGATCGATGGTGACCCGTCCCGGGACGAGGGCGACCTCGTCGAATCCGTAGGCTCGGCGGGCGCGCTTGGAGCGCCCCAGCTCAATCTCCATCGCCCCCCTCGCAGCGCCGGCCGGCCGGCCGGCTCAGGTTATCTCCCATCGTCGAATGGTACCAGAGCCCGTACCGGGGTCGTCCCGCCATCTGGTGTTCCCAGGGCAACCCAGCCACAACATCTGGTGGTTGGCCCGGTCGGCTACGCTGCCTCCGCGGCTCCGTCGCCCAGCCCCGCCCGGGCCAAAGTTTATATAGTCACTATCAAATAAGGAGGGTCGGCGAACCCGCCGGGCAACCGCCATCACCACTGAGCGCGGGGAGAGCGGCCTCAAGGGGCCGCGGGCTGGGGCCTCAGGCCACGCGCGGGGGACTGGCCAGGCAGGAGGCCGGCGCCGGCCTCAGGTCACCAGGGAGCGGAGGGCGGCGCTGGCATCGGCGGTGGTCTTGGCCTTCTCGCGAAGGGCGCTGAGCAGGATCCGAAGCCAGGCGTCGAGCTCGATCTCCTCGGACATCCCGGTGAGCACCCGGGCGTCGCGGCAGACCAGGCCGTCCCGGGTCAGCTCCGCCTCGAGCAGATCGTCGTCGAGCCGGACCACGATCTTCCGGACCGGGCGGTTCCGGGCGAAGATGGCGCCCTCCCGCTCCACCTCGACGGCGTCCGGGAGGGCGGCGGTCAGCTTGGCGGCCAGCACCGGGAAGAAGACACGGAGATCGCGCGCATCGGCGCGCAGGGTGCCGATCACCGTGTCCATCTCGCGCTGGAGCGGATCACCGAAGAGGTCCATGGCCACCGATCGAGTATACGGAGGGCAGAGGGAGCCACCCGCCCGAGCGCGACGCCCTGCGGGTCCGCGGGCCCAGAGCACCTCTCGACGGCGAGCGAGGCGTCCTGCGGCGGCACAGAAGCGACCTCTGGCCGTCGCGGAGCGCCCCTCCCTCAGCTCACTGCTGGAACCACCCTGACACGTCGACGACCGCGTCGATGCTGCCCTGATCGTTGTAGAGGTCGAAGCAGCCGAAGGAGGCGTCGGTCGGCGTCGTGTCGAGCTGTACCACCGCCAGGTTGGCGACGACCTGACCGGGTCCCATGTTGAGATCGCTTGCCGTGGGCATGAAGTCGCCGGCGGGATAGAGGGTGAAGTAGCCCGACGCCGAGCCGCCCACGGCGGTCACGTTGGCGACCACGGCGACCACCCAGGCGCCCGGCTCTCCTGCTGGCACCCCCTCCCCCGCGAGACCCGCCACAGGGATGGTCAGCGTGGCGGCGGGACCGAGGATGGGTCCGGAGCAGACGGTCGTGTACCCAGCCGCCGCTGAGGGCCGCGTATCACAGTTGCGGACCGGCGGGATGCTGTAGAAGAACGCCCCTGGCGTGCTCTCGCCGCCATTTCCGAACCAGCCGTTGATATCGAGGACGGCGTTGATGGTCCCGACGGAGTTGTACACGCAGAGATCCTGATCGGGGCCGCCGGAGCTGTCGGGGCCCAGAGGAGTCATCACCCGGTTGGGCAGGATCTCGCCGCGGCTCACATTGAGGTTGGAGAAGGTCGGGGCCGTGGACGGGCAGGTGCCATCCTTGGCCGTCGGCGCGATCGAGAGGAAGGTGCCCTGCGTTCCCTGCACGGCGGTGAGGTTGACGGCGACGGCCTCGGCGGTACCGTCAGCCGGCACGGAGGTGGAGCAGCCGGCGATCCCGGTGGGACAACCGGAAACCACGACCTTGGTCCACTGGCCGGATCCGAGCGGAGTGCCCGAGCACACGGTGCGGGTCCCGGCCCGGGTGTCGCAGATTCGGAGCGGTGGGATCGGATGGAAGAGGCCGGACGCACCCGCCGGGGGTGCGAAATAGCCCTCGACGTCGATCGCGACATCGATCGACCCGGCGGCGTTGTAGACGGCAACCTGCCCCGATGTGCTCAGGGCGACCACCGCAAGGTTGGCCTGGTTGACGCCGGCTGGCACGTTCAGGTTGGAGGCGGTGGGAGGCGCCGTCCCGTAGGGATAGAGCGTGAGGTAGGTGCCGGCGGTGCCCTGGATGGCGGTCACGTTGAGAACCGCCGCGGTGGCGTTCGGCGGAACAGCTCCGTCAGCGGGACCGGTCCCGGTGATCTGCACGGCCAGGCTCTGACCCGGGCCGATCTGGCTCCCGGAGCAGGGTGTCCCGCTCCCGGCCCGTGTGTCGCAGACCCGGTAGGGAGAGAGCGGTGTGTATGCGGCGGCCGCCGGCGCGGGCGAGGAGAGGCCGCCGCCGGGCGGCAGCCCGCAGGTCACCGTGAAACCATCACCGCTTGCGCTGGGCGCCGATGAATAGGCGAGCACGCTCATGGTGGTCAGATCCAGCATCTGCCCGCTCTCGCCGATCGTGAGCTGAGGGTTGGCGCCATTCAACTTTGCGGTCTGGAATGCCACCTGACTGAAGCCCGCCAAGTCAGCGAGGTAGAACTCCGTCGCGGACTCGAGCACGGGACGCTCCACGATCCACTCGGCGGACTCTGCGGGGCCACCGAAGGGTTGCGCCGTGCTGAACTGGCCCCCGCTGGTCTGATCCGTCATCGAGATGGTCCAGCTCCCCCCGGTCCCCCTGGCGATGCTGGCGCAGATGGCGTCTCCAGGGCTCACCTTGGCGATCTCGGTCGGCGGATTCTGTGAGGACGGCGTGATGACCTCCCACCATGCGTCGTACGCGGCAGCGCCCTGTTCCGCATCCCAATCCTGCTCGGTGCCGATCTGCAGCAGGTAGTCATCGGCCTCGGGCGCACCGTCGACGCCCACCCAGGCGGCGGAGTAGGCGTCCTCGGGGCTGGGGGACACCGTCGGAACCGTCCAGCAACCCGAAACACCACCGACCATCCCAGCACGGCCGGAAACGATGTAACCCGTCCAGTTGAAGGAGTCCATCCCGGCCTCCATGGAGGGCCGCATGGGCTGCATCGAGGCACGGATCATCGGTTGACTCCGCCACTGGAGACCGGGGGCGGCCCGCCCGGGGGTCGCCGCGGCGGTGATCGGGCAGAGGAGCGCGATCCCGGTCGCCGCTGCCGCCACGACCAACTGTCGGGCGCTGCGTCTCATCACCGAAACCACCTCGGGCGGGAGGTCGGCCGATACCGCCTCATGGCTGGAACCAGCCGGCGAGGTCGATGACGACGTCGATCCGGCCGGCGGCGTTGAAGACGTCGACCTCACCCCCATTGTTCCCCGGGGCGGCTAGCTGCACGATCGCCAGGTTAGGCACGACCTGGCCCGGGCCGACGTTGAGGTCGCTGGCAAGCGGCCGCATAAAGTCCGAGGGGTAGAGGGTGAGGTAGGTGGCGGTGCTGCCGTCCACCGCGGTCACGTTGGCGATCATCGCCACCGGAGCCGTCGACATCTGCTCGGCCGCCGGCAAGCCGTAGGCACCGGCCACCGCAACGCTGATCGCGCCCCCCTGGGTGAGGTTGACCCCGGAGCACTCGGTGACGTAGCCGGTGCCCGCGTCGCCCCGGGTGTCACAGAGGCGGAGCGGTGGGATGCTGTAGAAGCGCGCCCCTGGCGACGTCTCGCTGCCCGTGCCGAACCAGCCATTGAGGTCGACCACGACGTTGACCGTGCCCAGGGAGTTGAAGACGCAGACGTCCCGGTCAGGGCCATTTGCAGCGTCGGGGCCGAGCGGGACGATGACCCGGTTGGGCAGGATCGTGCCGGCGACGACATTGAGGTTGGAGAAGCCGGGCGCCCCGGTGGGGCACACCCCCTGCGTGGTCGTGGGGGCCACCGAGAGGAAGGTCCCCTGAGAGGGCTGGACGGCGGTGAGGTTGAGGACGGCCGCCTCGGCGGTGCCGTCACCGGGAATCTGTCCCGAGCAGCCGGAGGCGCCGCTCAGGCAGGTGGAGACCACCAGCTTCTCCCACTGACCGGCGCCGAGGGGACTGCACGCGAACCCACTGCCGCTCCGCGTGTCGCATGTCCGCTGGGGGGGTATGGGGTGAAACAGACCCGGGCCGGCCGAGGCGGTCGCGGAGGAGAAGTAACCTTCGACATCGACCGCGACGTTGATCGAGCCCTGGGCGTTGTAGATGGCCACCTGGCCTCCGCTGCTCAGGGCGACCACCACCAGGTTGGCCTGGATGGCCCCGGCCGTGACGTTGAGGTTGGATGCCGTGGGCCGCTGGCCTCCAGGCGGATACAGGGTGAGGTAGGTGGCGGCGGTCGACTGGATCGCGGTCACGTTGAGCACGGCGGCCGTGGCCCCAGAGGGCACCTGCTGCCCGGCTGGGCCGGGGACCCCGGTCACCTGGACGTCGAGCACGGCGCCCGGGCCAACGGTCACCCCGGAACATGACGTTCCACTGCCCGCACGCGTGTCACAGATGCGGTAGGGAGCGAGCGGCTGGTAGGCGGAGGGCGTGGCCAGGCTCACGCCGGCCGTGTACGTCACCGTGAAACCGTCGGTGTCGGCGTCAGGCGGAGAAGGATAAGCAATCACGTTGTTGCCCGACTGGTCAACCATCTCGATGCTGTCGGCAAGCGTGAAATGCGGGTTGCCGCCGTCGAGGAGCGCCTTGTCGAAGGTCACCTGACCGAAACCCATCAGCGGAGATGACGGGTATTGAGGATTGAGAAGCAGCCAGCTGGCGGCATTCAGCGGGCCCTGGTAGGGTTGCGCCGTGCTGTACTGCTCCCCGGTCGACTCGTCGGTGACCGTAACGGTCCAGTTGCCTGCCGCTCCCGCGGCAAGGCCAGCGCACATGGAGTCACCGGGCTTGACGACGACGGCGTCAATGTTGGCACCGGTGTTGGTCGAACCGCTGTACCAGAACGCGATGTACGAGGCTTCGCCCTGGTACCAGTCCGCAGCGGTGCCCACCATCAGCATGTTCTGGTCGGTGACTCCGTCGACGGCGATCGACGCCCAGGCATAGCTGTCTCCGGACGCGGGAGTCACCGCGGGCTCGGTCCAGCACCCAGCCATCGAGGTGAGGCCGGAGGTGCCCTGGACACTGTAGCCAGACCAGTTGTAGTACACCGAGCCAGGTTGGGACGCGAGCGGATGCATGCCAAGGCGGTCCGCGGCAACCACCCGGCTCAGAGCGGCGGCAGCGCCAGCATGGAGAGAATGGGGAGCCGGCACGGCGCCGGCTGCCCCGACGCTAAGCGGTCCCGGGCCGAGCACGCTCACCACACCCAGCGAGGCGACGGCGGCCAGCCGTCGCACCGCTCCACCTGTCACACGAGGCTTGAGCATCGTCCGCCCCTCCAAGCCGCACCGGATCCAGCAGCTCCTCTCGGCGCATCGGCACCGGGCCTGGGCGGCGGCCGGATTATGGGCAATCGAGGCCATCCTCCACAATCGGCGACCGCCCAATCCCTGAGGCGCTGCCCCTGCCCCGACTGAGACCATGGATAGGGCCCGATCCAGCGATGGGAGGGTCCGCGATGCGAGCGGAGACGGCGCCCGGGGCGACATTCCCGGACTACGAGCTGACCGGTCACGACCGCCAGCGACACCGGCTCAGCGAGGTGCAGGGCCGGGACCCGATGATCCTGGTTCTCTCACGCGCGCACTTCCTGCCCCAGGGACTTTCAGCAGCACCCTCTGCTGGTGGGCATGGAGCCGAGGATTGCGGTCGCCTACACGCTGATGGTGACCATCTCGACCTCCGATGTCCGGGAGACCAATGCGGGATGAGTTGGGCAGCACGTCACGGTCGCAGGGAACGGTTGGATCCAGCGTTGGCGGCGAGGTCCACGAGATCCGGGCAGGATCGGCAAGGCCGTGCCCAGGCGGAGGGCCACCTCCTGCTGCGGACCCCGTTTTAGGCCAGATTTGGCCTAAACGGGGTACGGCACGATGAGAGCCCTGCCCAGGCGGCGTTCGAGCCTGATGACGCGATCACCCGGCCGGCGCGGCCACAGCCTGCCAGCTCTGGGCGGAGTCGGTGCTCAGCCGGGGCCCGCGCGACCTTCAGGCGGCCTCGCCGGTCTCCGCGTGAGGCGCTTCCAGGGCCGCCGCCAGCACCTCGTCGACCCGGCTGACCAGGTGGAACGTGACCACCTTGCGCACCGTTTCGG
>DASPQV010000013.1:0-22561 GCA_035624785.1 Binatia bacterium
CGGAGTCGGTGCTCAGCCGGGGCCCGCGCGACCTTCAGGCGGCCTCGCCGGTCTCCGCGTGAGGCGCTTCCAGGGCCGCCGCCAGCACCTCGTCGACCCGGCTGACCAGGTGGAACGTGACCACCTTGCGCACCGTTTCGGGCACGTCGTCGAGGTCCTTCTCGTTGCGCTTGGGCAGCACCACCTCGGTCAGGCCCATGCGGTGGGCGGCGAGCACCTTCTGCTTGACCCCGCCGATGGGCAGCACCAGTCCCTGCAGGGTGACCTCGCCGGTCATGCCCACGCTGCTCTTGACGGGGCGGCCGGTGAGCAGGCTGGCGATGGCGGTGGTCATGGTCACTCCGGCCGAAGGCCCGTCCTTGGGAACGGCGCCCTCGGGCACATGGATGTGGAATCCCTTGGCGGTCACCGCCGGGTCGATCCCCAGCCGGGCGGCATGCGACCGAACGTAGGACAGGGCGATCTGCGCCGACTCCTTCATGACGTCGCCGAGCTGGCCGGTGAGGGTGAGGCTGCCGTCGCTGCCACCGGTGGCCGCCTCCACGAAGATGACGTCGCCGCCGACGCCGGTCACGGCCAGGCCGGTGGCCACACCCGGAACCGCGGTCCGCTCCGCGACCTCGTTGTCGAACTTCGGCTTGCCCAGGTAGTCGCGGGTCTGCTCGGGGCCGACGATCACCGGGATCACCGCGGCGCCGGTGGCGATGCGGGTGGCCACCTTGCGGGTGATCCTGCCCAGCTCGCGCTCGAGGTTGCGGACGCCCGCCTCGCGGGTGTGCTCGGTGACCACCTTCAGGATGGTCTCGTCGGGCACCTGCACCTCGTCCGGGGTGAGCCCCGCCTGGGCGACCTGGCGCGGCAGCAGGTGGTCGCGGGCGATCGCCAGCTTCTCCTGCTCGGTGTAGCCGTCCAGCCGGATCAGCTCCATGCGGTCGAGAAGCGGTGCCGGGATGGTCTCGGAGACGTTGGCGGTGGGGATGAAGAGAACCTCGGAGAGGTCCAGGTCCACCTCCAGGTAGTGGTCCCGGAAGGTGGTGTTCTGGGCAGGGTCGAGCACCTCGAGGAGCGCCGACGACGGGTCGCCTCTCCAGTCGGCGCCCACCTTGTCGATCTCGTCGAGCATGATCACCGGATTCTTGGTGCCCGCCTCCTTGAGGGCGCGCACGATCCGGCCCGGCTGGGCGCCGACGTAGGTGCGCCGGAAGCCGCGGATGTCGGCCTCGTCGCGGATGCCGCCCAGCGACATCCGGGCGAACTTCCGCCCCAGGGCTCGGGCCACCGACTCGCCGAGCGAGGTCTTGCCCACCCCGGGCGGGCCCACCAGGGTGATGATGGCCCCGGAGCCGCGCCCGCCCACGATCTCCAGACCGCGCTCCTGGCGAAGCTTGCGGACCGCCAGGAACTCGATGATCCGGTCCTTCACGTCCTCGAGCCCGGTGTGGTCCCGGTCCAGCACCTCGCGTGCCGCCTTGAGGTCGAAGTTGTCCTCCGACCGCTTGCTCCAGGGCATGTCCAGCATCCAGTCGAGGTAGGTGCGGATCCAGCCGTGCTCCGGGCTCTGCTCGCTGGTGCGCTCCAGCCGCTCGATCTCCCGGCTCACCTCCTCGGCGACCTTCTCGGGCATGCCGGCCTCGGCGAGTCGCTTGCGATAGGTGGAGACGACGTCGTCGCCGCCCTCGCCCAGCTCCTTCTTGATGGCCTCGAGCTGCTGCCGGAGGATGAACTCCCGCTGGGTCTTCTGCATCCCCTCGGCGACCTCGGTGCGGATCCGGTCCTTGAGGTCCGCCTCGCCCAGGTATCCCTTTGTCCAGTCGATCAGCTTCCGGAGTCGCTCCTCGACGTCGACGGTCTCGAGGACCTCGAGCTTCTGAGCCAGGGAGAGGTCGGGTGAATAGCCGGAGAGGTCGGCCAGGTGCCCCGGGGTGCGCGCCTCGCGGAGGAACTGGATCGCGTTGCCGGCGCCCCGGATCTCGAGCAGGTTCTCGACCAGGGCCCGGTACTCGCGGGCCAATTCAAGCTCGGTGTCGGAGGGCTCCTCGCTGTCCCGAACCGGATCGACCTGCACCCAGAGGGCTCCGCCCACGTCCGCCTGGCCGGCCCCGAGATGGGCGCGGTACTGGCCGGTCATCATCCAGACCTCGGTGCCGGTGGGCAGCTTCCCGGACTCCATGAGCCGGGCGACGGTGCCGACGCTGCCGAACTTGCCCTCGATGCGGGGGACCAGGAGGACGAGCCGGTTGCCCTGGCTCGCCGCCTCTATCGCGGCGCGCTGATCCCCGTGGACCGGGATGGTCACCGTCATGTGGGGGAGGACGACGACGTCGTCCAGGGGCAGGATCGGCAGAAGCTCGGAGTTGCTCTCGGTCACAGGGTGGTTGTACCCCCTTTGAGGAAACTCACACCTCGGGCCAGGGCGGGGCCGGGTTCCGCCGCCAGGATCTCACAGCCCGGGGACCAGCACCGCGGTGCCGCGGACCTGACCGGCTCGGAGGCGCTGCAGCGCGGTATCCGCCTCGGACAGGGGCAGCACCTCGGTCTCCACGTCGATCCGGGCCTCCGCCGCCACCCTCATGAAGTCCACCCCGTCCTCGCGGGTCAGGTTGGCGACCGAGCGGACCACCCGCTCCTCCCAGAGGAGCGAGTAGGGAAATGAGGGGATGTCGCTCATGTGGATGCCCGCGCAGACCACCACGCCGCCCGGGCGGATGGCTGCCAGGGCGAGCGGGACGAGCTCGCCCGCGGGGGCGAAGATGATGGCGGCGTCGAGCGGGACCGGTGCCGGCCCGGTGCTGTCCCCGGCCCAGGCCGCCCCCATCCGGAGCGCGAACTCCTGAGCGGGCCGGTCGCCGGCTCGGGTGAAGGCGAAAACCTCCGCGCCGCGGTGCCGTGCCACCTGCACGATCATGTGGGCGGCGCTCCCGAAGCCGTAGAAGCCGAGGCGGCGGGCCGGCCCTGCCATGCGCAGGGCCCGATAGCCGATCAGCCCCCCGCAGAGGAGCGGCGCCGCCTCGACGTCCGCGTAGGTGCTCGGGAGGCGCAGGCAGAAGCGGGAGTCGGCGAGCGCGTACTCCGCGTAGCCACCGTCCAGGTCGCAGCCGGTGAAGCGCGCCCTCGGACAGAGGTTCTCCTGGCCGGCCCGGCACCACTCGCAGGCGCCGCAGGCCCAACCGAGCCACGGCACACCGACTCGATCTCCGATTGCGAGGGCGGCCTGGGGTCCGGCGCCAGCGACGGTGGCGACCACCTGGTGGCCGAGGACGATCGGGAGGCTGCCCCGGCCCAGCTCACCGTCGACCACATGGAGATCGGTCCGGCAGACGGCGCAGGCGGCGACCCTGAGCAGGACGTCACCCCCCTGCGGGTCGGGAATTGACCGGAGCTCGGCCCGGAGCGGCGCGCGCCGCTCGGTGAGGACCATGGCCCGGTAGGTGGAGGGAAGCGGTTCGCCCATGGACCCAGGATGATGCGCGCCCCCACCGCAGGCGGCGCGGGGGGCTCTTCCCGACGGGTCGGGACCACCCGGCATGTACCCTTCCGGCCGTGACCGCACTACCCGAGCCTTCGGCCCGTCCCCGGGCGGGCAGCGAGGTGGACCGACAGCCCGACATCCTGATCCGGCGGCTCGATGCCGTCTCAGCGCGACGGCGGCTCGACGAGCTCGCCGAGCTGCTGGTGGACGCGGTCGACGGCGGGGCCTCGGTGAGCTTCGTGGCACCGCTCGCCCGCTATGAAGCCCGAGATTGGTTCGCAGGCGTTCTCCATGAGATGGAGCTGGGCCGGCGGGTCGTGCTCGCCGCCTTCATGGGCGGGCGTGTGGTCGGCTGCGCTCAGCTCGTCCTGGCCTGGCAGTCGAACGCCAGCCATCGCGCCGAGGTCCAGAAGATGCTGGTCCATCGCTCGGTGAGACGGCGCGGCATCGGGGCCCGGCTGATGCGGCGACTCGAGGCGGAGGCCCGGGCCATGGGCCGAACCCTGCTGGTGCTCGACACCGAGACGGGAAGCGATGCCGAGCACCTCTACTCTCATCTGGGCTGGACCCGGGTGGGGGTCATCCCCGACTACGCCCTGCGGCCGGACGGGTCCGGGCTGCGCTCGACCTCCCTCTGGTACCGCAAGCTCGACTGAGGCTGACCGAGCGAGGCCCGGAGCCAAAGGCTGCAGGGCCGCGCGAAGGATGCCTCAGCACCGGCACGCGTACTGAGGCTGAAGCAGCCAGGCCCGGAGCCAAAGGTTCCAGGGCCGAGCCGAGGATGCCTCGGTACCGGCACGGGTACTGGGCCATGACGGACAGAGGAGCCGAGGACGGGCACTCGCACCGAGGAGTTCGTCGCTCGCAGAAGAACCAAGTTCCGCGCGGCGCGTTAATCAGGCGCCTATGCGACCTTGTGAGGCGCGGCGAACGCGATGGAGCGCGCTGGCGGCGGCCGGGCTGATGGTAGTGGCAGCCGCCGTCGCGACCACCGTGCTGGTGACCCGAGGAGGTTCCTCGGGAACAGGGGCCGGCTACTCCACGTCGGCCACAGCCTTCGTGCTGCCCCGGCTGAGCGGCGCAGGAAAGGTCAGCCTGGCGTCGTTCCGGGGTGAGCCGGCCGTTGTCACCGTCTTCTCCTCATCCTGCCAGGCCTGCGTCATGGAGCTTCCCCTGCTCGCCGGGGCCGCCCAGGAGCTGCACGGGCAGGTGGCCTTCATCGGGGTGGACAGCGACGACAGCGGCGGCGGTCTCGCCATCGCCCGGCAGGAGGGCATCGGCTCGTGGCCGCTGGCGCGGGATGTGGGAGGCGGTGATGGCAGCGGCCTGAAGGAGTCGCTGGGAGGTTCGGCCGGGCTCCCCCTGACCGCTTTCTACGGCCCGCAGGGCAAGCTGCTGGCAGTGGATGCAGGCCAGCTCAGCGCTGCCCAGCTGGGGTCCACCCTGTACCAGCTCTTCGGGGTCAGGGTCCAGCTCTAGCCCGCAGGTGGCTTTCGGCTGCGCCGGCCAGGGCGGCGAGCCGCGCCCTCCTATGGTCAAGGCGGCAGATCGTCGGTACCCTGGAGAGGATGAGCCGACCCAGCCCAGTCGGCGCGGTGATCCGCGGTGCCATCGCCGGCGCCGCCGGAACCGCCGCCATGGACCTCTTCTGGTACCTCCGTCAGCGGATCAGCGGCGAGCCGCCCCACCGAAGCGATAGCGACCTGCCAGGCCAGGCCGGACGCGCCTCACTGCGCCCAGCCTCGTGGGAGGACAGCGAACATTGGACCGCCGAGACGCAGGCCGAGGAATGGCAGACGGCGCCCGTCCCCGCGCAGGTGGGCAAGCGCGTCTACGAGGGTCTCACCCAGCGGACTCTCGAAGCGCGCTTCGCACGCATCACCGGGACCCTGGTGCACTGGAGCTACGGGATGTGGTGGGGAGGTGTCTTCGGTCTGGCCTCGGCTCCGCTGCGCCGGCGCACGGTCTGGGGCCCACTGTTCGGAGCCACGGTGTGGGGGAGCAGCTACCTGCTCCTCCCGGTTACAGGCCTGTACCGCCCCTTCTGGGAGTACCCGCTCGCCGAGCTCGCCCCCGATCTCGCCGCTCACCTCATCTACGGAACCGGGACGGCGTTGGCGTTCGCAACGGTGATGCGCCGGCGGAGCTCGACCCCGCCGGGTCGCTGACGCTGTCACCGGGCGCGGTGGCGGTCACGGCGTCGGGCTAGGGGTAGATGCCGCGCAGCAAGGTGGCCCTCGACACCTTCTCGACCGCGATCTCCCAGGCCGCCAGCCGCATGCTCACGCCCTCGGCGGATGCCCGGCGGCGGACCCGGTCATAGGCGCGGAGGATCAGCTCGCGCTCACGGGAGGCGACTTCCTCAGCATCCCAGAAGAGCGTCCGCAGATCGTGAACCCACTCGAAGTAGGAGACCACCAGGCCCCCACTGCTGGCCACGATGTCGGGGACGACCATCACGCCGCGGTCGGCGAGCGCGTCGTCAGCATCGGGGGTGATCGGTGCGTTGGCGCCCTCGGCGATGACCCGCGCTCGCACCGCACCCTGGTTGCCAGCGTGGATCTGCGACTCCACGGCAGCGGGCACCAGCACGTCCACATCGAGGGTCAGCAGCTCGGCGTTGCTGATCGCGTCCGCACCGGCCAGGTCGACCAGCGCGCCCCCCGCCCTCTTGATGGCAGTCAGGGCGTCGACGTCGAGGCCGCCGCCGCGATGCACGCCACCCCGGCTGTCCGATACCGCCACCACACGAATGCCGGACGCGGCCAGCTGAGCAGCGGTGATCGCACCGACAGAGCCGAAGCCTTGGACTGCAGCGGTGGCGCCGCTCACGTCGATGCGCCGGTCGTGGAGCGCCTCCAGCACGGTCAGGGCGAGGCCGAGGCCGGGCGCGGCGAGGCGTGCTTCCGAGCCGCCGATCTCCAACGGCTTGCCGGTGACCGACGCCGGCATCGAATACCCGGCGTGCATGGACAGGGTGTCCATCAACCAGGCCATGACCTGCGGGTCGGTGCCCAGCCCGGGGTCGGGGATGTCCTTCTCCGGGCCCAGGAGCATGGCAATCTCGGTGGTGTATCGGCGGGTCAACCGCTCCAGCTCCGCCCGGCTGAGCAGCTTGGGATCGCAGACCACGCCCCCCTTGGCCCCGCCAAATGGAAGATCGACCACCGCCGCCTTCCAGGTCATGTACATGGCCAGGGCGCGCGCGTCGTCCAGTGTCAAGCTCGGATGGAAGCGGATACCGCCCTTGCTCGGGCCTCGAGCGCTGTCGTGCTGGACGCGGAATCCGGTGAAGACGCGGAACGAGCCGTCGTCCATCTCCACCGGGAAATGCACCACCAGCTCGCGCTTGACCTGGCGGAGCACGGTGCGGATCGAGTCGTCGAGGCCGACCGCGTCGGCGGCCCGGTCGAGCAGCGCGGCCGCGGTGGCGTACGGGGGATGCGGTCCGGAGGAGTCAGTCATCATCGGGCACCCCGCTCACCGTGCTCCCGGACGTGATCTCACCTCGCATCGGCCGGTGGTCGACGCGCTTCGCGGTCGTGGAACCGGACCGGATCCACCGCGACTATACCTGAGTCGTCCACAACACGTTGACAATCCTGTGGGGAGGCCCCATGCTATGCGGCGATTGCGGCGGGGATTATTCACTCCCTGTCCAAAACCTAGGACCGACAGCGCGACACAGCGGCTGGCGGAGACCACGGAGGCTCACAGCTTATGGCCAGGACAAGACGAAGCAAAGGCGGCGGTGCGGCACGAGCCGTCAAAGGTACGGCTCGTCGGGCCCGGACCCCGGGACGCCGCGCCGGCGCGGGCGGAGATCTTCTGAAGGCGGTGCAGGGCCTGGTCAAGGCGCTGCCCGTCGGCGACCTGGAGAAGCGACTGGTCGGACTCGAGAAGTCGGTTGCACGCCTCGAAGGCGAGCTCCGCAAGGCAGTGGCGCAGGTCGCCGCAAAGGTGCGCGCCGGTGCGGCACGGCCGGCGCGAAGGCGTGCAGCGGCCGCTGGGGCTGCGGCCCCGAAGCGCGCTGTCAAGCGGCGCGGGGCGAAGCGGACCGTAGCCAAGCGGACCGTCGCCAAGCGGACCGTCGCCAAGCGGACCACCGCGAAGCGCACCACCGCCAAGCGGGCCCCCGCGAAGCGCACCGCCGTCAAGCGGACCGCCGTCAAGCGCACCGCCGCCAAGCGCACCGTGAAGCGTGCCGCCCCCGCAGCGGCCGCCAAGCGCACCACCGCCAAGCGGACGGTGAAGCGTGCCGCCCCGGCAGTGGCAGCCAAGCGCGCGCCGGCGAAGCGGACAAGCGCCAAGCGCACCGCAAAGCGCGCCGCACCGGCAGCACCGGCTGCCCCGGCCGCACCAGCAGCTCCGCCGGCTCCCTGAGCGCAGCGGATCCTGCCCCGAGGCCCCCGCGAGCTGAGGCTCGTGGGGGCCTTCGCTTACCCACCTGACCTCCGGCTTGGAGCCGGTCTTGTCCACAACCCGAAGCGCGGCGCGAAGCCCCCGCCGACCTCGGACAGACCCAGCACGACGGCTGCGCGGCGCACTCCCCCGGGGTTGAAGGCGACCCACCGCTCTCGGCAGGCCTGGCTCGTGACCGCCCCCGCGCGCAGGACAGCCGACCTGGACCAGCCCGCCCAGACCGGACCGGCCGCCCGGGCCGATCCGCTCCTCCGAGGCGTACCCTTGCGCCGTGCCCGTGGTGCTGATCAGCTTCCTCGACGGTGAGATCGTCCACGCGGAGGTCGGCGACCTCAGCTTCGACGCTGCCGTCCTTGAGGCGGAGGTGCGCGGAGCCGATCCCAACAACGAGCGCGCCCTGTTTCCCCTGAGCGCCATCCGACAGGTGGTGGTCGGCAACGCGCAGCCTGTGCCCGCCGACCTCGCAAAGTGGGATCGGGCCGCCTTCCATTTCGTCGACGGCCAGGTGATGCGCGCCTCGATCGCCCCCGATCCGCGCCTGGGACGCTTCGGCGGTCTCTGGCGGACCGTGGAGCCCGGGCTGCCCGAGATGCGCACCCTCGGCATCCCTTACACCTCGCTCAAGGGCGTCTTCAAGTTGCGGCGATGGGACAGCCGGCCGGTCTCGGCGCGCTCGGGGACCGAGGGACAGGTCGGGCAGGTGGCCCGTGTGCTCGCCGAAAGGGATGCGTCCCGACTCACCCAGCGCGTCCATTGAGCGGACGGGCGCCTCTGGGCAGGGCCACTGGCAGCGCGCGGCGGCCGGACCCCGGGGCGATCCCGCCCCCGGGTCGGACCCCGCCGCCGCACCGGCGTCACCGGGGCGTGACGATGCCCGTGCTACGGTGGATCGGACCGTGGGCCTAACCAGACCGGTGGCTGAGGAGTCGGACCCGGACCAGGCTCCGGCGCTCCTCGGCCGCATCTTCACCAAGCGCACCCTCCTCTCGATCGTGGCCGCGCTCGTCATCGTGGCCCTGGCCGTTTGGCGGGCGCCGATCAACTGGGGAGGCGCGTGGGCGCAGATCCGCCACGCCAACCTCCTCTTCTATGCGCTCGCCCTCCTCGTCTACTACCTCTCCTTCGTGGCCCGCGGAGCTCGCTGGCAGGTCCTGCTCGCCAACGCCGGGGAGGTGCGCAGGACCAGGCGGCTGGCTCCCGTGGTGCTGGCGTCGTTCTTCGTCAACTGCGTCGTCCCCGCCAAGCTCGGCGACGTCTACCGTGCCTACCTGGGCGGGGTCCGGGAGCGAATCCCCGGCAGCAAGGCATTCGGAACGGTGGTCAGCGAGCGCCTCCTCGACCTCTGCGTCCTGATGGCGCTCCTCCTGGTCTCGGGCGGCTATGTCTTCCACAAGCGCTCGTCGGCGGCGCTGGTCCCCTACGTCATCTTCGGCAGCCTGCTCTGCATGGTGGGCATCGGAGTGATCCTGGCGATGCGCGCGGGCCGCGGCACCCGGCTGCTCCGGCTGCTCCCGGAGGGGATCTTCCACCGCTACGAGTCCTTCCGGTTCGGCGCCGTCACCTCGCTGCGCCGCTGGCCCACCCTGCTGGGCCTGACCTTCTCCGTCTGGATCTGCGAGTCCGGCCGGCTCGGCCTGGTCATCGCCGCTCTGGGATACAGCGGGCAGGTGGGCATCTCCCAATTCGTCCTGGTGGCGCTGGTGGCGGCGCTGCTGACCACCATCCCGTTCACTCCGGGAGGCCTGGGCCTGGTGCAGGCCGGTGTCGTCGGCGCGCTCGTGGTGGTGACCGATGTCGGTGTGACCCGGGCCACGGCGATCGCGCTGCTCGACGGCAGCATCAGCTACGCGAGCCTGCTGGTCTTCGGGTTCATCGCCTTCGCGGCCGTCAACGTGCGCTCCAGGGTGACCGAGACCGCGTCGGCGAGAGGCGAGCGCCGGGAGCACGATGCCGGGGTCACTCCGCCCGGCGCGGCGGCGGCAGAGCGGCTGGGGTGAGACGAGGGGGAGGATCTCTGCGGTGAGAGTGCTGGTCAGCGGGGGGGCCGGGTTCATCGGCTCACACCTGGCCGACGCGCTGGTGGCCGCCGGCCACCGGGTCACCGTCCTCGACAACCTCTCGCGCGGCCGCCGCTCCCAGGTGCCCGAGGGGGCGTGCCTCGTGGAGGCGGACGTCTGCGACGAGCTGGAGGGCATCCTCGCGGAGGCGCGGCCGGAGGTGGTCTTCCATCACGCCGCCCAGATCGACGTGCGCTACTCGGTGGCCGAGCCGCTCGAGGACGCGCGGGTCAACGTCCTCGGCACCGTGAACCTGCTGCAGGCGTCTGCGGCGGCCGGGGTTCGGCGACTGGTGTTCGCCAGCAGCGGGGGCGCGATCTACGGGGACACCGACGAACGACCCACCCCGGAGACCCATCCGCTCCGGCCGGCATCCAACTACGGCGCCGCCAAGGCCGCCGGGGAGCTGTACGGTCAGGTCTACGCGCAGCTCTCCGGCATGGGTTTCGTGGCGCTCCGCTACGCCAACGTCTACGGCCCCCGCCAGGACCCCCACGGTGAGGCGGGCGTGGTCGCCATCTTCGCGGACGGGCTGCTTCGCGGCCAGCTGCCCACGGTCAACGGAGACGGCGGCCAGACCCGCGACTACGTCTACGTGTCGGACGTGGTCGCGGCGAACCTGGCGGCGATGAGCGCCCCGCCGGGCAGCTACAACATCGGGACCGGTGTCGAGACCGATGTCAACCAGCTCTACTCCGAGCTGGCCCGGATCACCGGGGTCACGGCGCCCGCGCGGCACGGGCCGGCCAAGCGGGGAGAGCAGCAGCACTCCTGCCTCGATGCCTCCCTGGCCGCCTCCCAGCTGGGATGGACCCCACGGGTCGGGTTGGCCAAGGGTCTCGAGGCCACCGTCGCCCACTTCCGCGAGACGCTCAGCTCCGGGACGCTGCGCTAGGGGCTGCCGCGCCCGCCCTCACCGCCTCGAGGCAGCGGCTCGCATGGTCGAGCAGGGCTCGCGCGCCAGCCTGGAGCCCCGGATTTCCCGGGTATGCCGAGCTCTCCATGATCCGGGCGGCCCAGGCGCAATCGTCGGCGGCGGCGCCGAGCAGCCCCAGGGCCGAGGCGTGCTCGGAATCCGGGCGGGGATCCGCCTGGGCGACCCGCTGGGCGACGCCAGAGCCCAGCCGGCGGGCCCGGTGGATCCCCGACGAGGCGGGCGGGTCCTCGGTGTCGAGGAGGCCCAGAGCCTCCTCCAGGGCAGCGGCGAGAGCTCCGGGGTCCAGGTCGGCGGGGGGGCGCGAGGCGGGCGCACCCATGGCCCGGTAGGCGAACAGCAGCCCCAGGACCAGGACCACGAAGACCCCGATGTAGACGGCCATGCCTCCACCAGTGTCCTGGATTCGAGGCCCGGAGACCATGAGCGAGGCAGGTCCCCGGAGGGGACCGGTCTGGGCGCCAGGGTCCAGGCGGCGGGCCTGCGGCCCGGCGAGCGCGCTCTTACTTGTAGCGGAAGGTGATCCGGCCCCGGCTCAGATCGTAGGGGCTGAGCTCGACTCGCACCTTGTCGCCGATCAGGATGCGGATGTAGAACTTCCGCATCTTCCCGGACGTGTAGGCCAGGACCTCCTGCCCGGTCTGCAGCTTGACCCGGAACATGGCGTTGGGCAGGGGCTCGACCACGGTGGCGTCCATCTCGATCGTCTCCTCCTTGACCTCCGCGGGTGCGGCGCCGTCGCCGGCCACCTCCCGACGCCGCGCAGGCGGGCGCCGGCGGGTCACACCGGGACGGGGAGGACGTCGAGCCAAGTGATCTCCTCTCGTATAGTGGCCACAGTTCGGCCGGCTACCGAGCGTAGCACGGCCGCCTGCGCCGATACCGGAGCGCCGGAGGCTCCGGGTCCAGGACACTAGCCAGCACCGATTATGGATTCCACACCCCCATCTCACGCCCTGCCCAGCCCGCGGAGCGGTTACCTGGGCGCGCTCGACGAGCGCGTGCTGGTTTTCGACGGCGCCATGGGAACTGCCCTCCAGGCGTTCGAGCCGACCGCCGAGCAGTTCGGCGGCCCTCGCCTGGAGGGGTGGATCGACGGTCTGGTGCTGCACAGCCCCGACCTGGTCGAGAGGGTCCACCGCGCCTACCTCGAGTCGGGCGCCGACGTCATCGAGACCTGCACCTTCCAGAGCACTCCCATCCGCCACCGGGAGTGGGGCGCCGAGGGACGCACCGAGGAGCTCAACGAGAGCGCCGCGAAGCTGGCCCGCCGCCTCGCCGACGAGCACTCCACAGCTGATCAGCCCCGGTTCGTGGCGGGGAGCATGGGCCCGTCCGGCTACCTGCCGGCGAGCAGCGACCCATCGCTGGGCGCCATCAGCTTCCGCGACCTGGCCGGCGCCTTCCGGACCCAGGCCTGCGGCCTGCTGGCCGGCGGCGTCGACCTCCTGATCATCGAGACCGGCCAGGACATCCTGGAGATGAAGGCCGCGGTCTTCGGTGCTCGCGAGGCGATGGCGCGGGTCGGGCGCACCGTTCCCATCCAGGCCCAGGCCTCGCTCGACGTCTCGGGGCGGATGCTGCTCGGCACCGACATCGCCGCAGTGCTCACCATCCTCGAGGGTCTCCGCGTCGACGTCGTCGGGCTGAACTGCGGGACCGGTCCGGACTACATGGGTGAGCCGCTCCGTTACCTCGCCGAGCACACCCGGCTGCCCATCTCCTGCATCCCCAACGCCGGGCTGCCCATCAACGTGGGCGGCCGTGCCCATTACCCGATGCTCCCCGTCCCGCTGGCCGAGCAGCTGGCGAGCTTCGTCCGCGATCTGCGGATCAATGTGGTCGGCGGCTGCTGCGGCACTACCCCGGCTCACATCGGGGAGGTGGTGGCACGGGTGCGCGGGCTGCCCGCCACCGCGCGGGCACCGGAGGAGCGCCCGAGGCTGGCGTCGAGCATCCGGGCGATCGAATTGCACCAGGAGCCGAGGCCGCTGCTCATCGGGGAACGGGTCAACGCCCAGGGGTCACGCCGGATCAAGGAGATGCTGCTCGCCGACGACTACGAGGGCATCCTGCGGGTGGCCAAGGGCCAGGTCGAGGGGGGCGCCCACTCCCTCGACGTCTGCGTGGCGCTCACCGAGCGGGCCGACGAGGCCGGCCAGATGGCCGCCACCGTCAAGACCCTGCAGCAGGCCGTCGAGGTGCCGCTCTGCATCGACTCCACCGAGGCCGAGGTGATCCGGGTGGCCCTGGAGAGCTACCCCGGCCGGGGCATCGTCAACTCGATAAACATGGAGAGCGGGCGGGCCCGCTGCGACGCGGTGCTGCCGCTGGTCCGCGACCACGGCCAGGCGGTCATCGCCCTCACCATCGACGAGAGGGGGATGGCCAAGACCCGGGAGCGCAAGCTCGAGGTGGCCCGCCAGATCCGCGACATCGCGTGTGGCGAATACGGCCTGGCGGCCCACCAGCTGATCTTCGATGACCTCACCTTCACCCTGGCCACGGGGGACCCCGACCTGGCCGATTCGGCGCTGGAGACCCTGGAGGGTATCCGGCTGATCAAGCGCGAGCTCCCGGGTGTGCTCACCTCACTGGGGGTGAGCAACGTCTCCTTCGGTCTGACCCCGCCGGCCCGGGCGGTGCTCAACTCCGTATTCCTCCATCACGCGGTCGAGGCGGGCCTGGACGCGGCCATCGTCAACCCGGCCCACACCGTTCCCTACGCCGAGGTCGGCGAGCAGCGCCGCGAGCTCGCCGAGGACCTGATCTTCAACCGGCGCGAGGATGCCCTGGCCCGCTACATCGAGCACTTCGCGGGGGTCACCGAGAGGGTGGGGGCCGAGAAGGTGGACCCCTTCGCGGGCATGGCGGCCCCGGAGCGGATCCACGCTCAGATCCTCCATCGCCGCAAGGAGGGCATCGAGGCCCTGATCGACGAGGCGCTGCGTGACCGCGACCCGGTGGCGGTGCTCAACGACATCCTGCTGCCGGCCATGAAGGACGTGGGTGACCGGTTCGGCGCCGGGGAGCTGATCCTGCCCTTTGTCCTGCAGAGCGCCGAGGTGATGAAGCGCGCCGTCGCCCACCTGGAGCAGCACCTGGATCGCTCCGAGGGCCATGCCAAGGGGCAGGTGGTGCTGGCCACCGTCTTCGGCGATGTTCACGACATCGGCAAGAACCTGGTCAAGACCATCCTCTCCAACAACGGCTACACGGTCCATGACCTGGGCAAGCAGGTGCCCCTGAACACCATCATCGACAAGGCCGAGGAGGTGCGCGCCGACGTCATCGGCCTCTCGGCGCTGCTGGTCTCGACCAGCAAGCAGATGCCGATGATGGTCGCCGAGCTGGACAAGCGCGGGCTGCGCTACCCGGTGATCATCGGGGGAGCGGCCATCAACCGCGGCTTCGGCCGCCGCATCCTCCACCTCGACGGCGAGCGCCTCTACGAGCCCGGCGTCTTCTACTGCAAGGACGCCTTCGAGGGCCTGGAGACCTGCGACCAGCTCATCGACCCGGCCCGGCGTGACCCGCTGGTGGAGCGGATCCGGGACGAGGCGCGGACCTTCCGGCAGCGCGAGCTGGCCAGGGAGAGCGACGGATCGGCCGCAACGGCGGCCCCGGCGCGGGCTCGCAGCGACACCCGCAGCGACGTGCCGATCCCCACCCCTCCGTTCTGGGGGGCCCAGGTGGTGACGGGCATCAATCCCCAGGCGGTCTATCCCCACATCGACCGCACCTCCCTCTTCAAGATGAGCTGGCAGTTCCGGGGCGTTCGCGATCCGAAGAGGTGGGAAGAGCTGGTGCGCACCGAGCTGGAGCCCCGGCTGGAGAGGTCGCTGCGCGAGGCCCAGCGGGACGGCTGGCTGGAGCTGCAGGCCGTCTACGGGTACTGGCCGGCGCTGGCCGAGGGGGACGAGGTGGTGGTCTTCGACCCGTCGGACCGGGAGCGGGAGATCGGCAGGTTCCACTTTCCCCGCCAGGCCGAGCAGAACCGGCTCTGCCTCGCCGACTACGTGCGTCCGCGCCAGCTGGCGGGCGCAGGCGAGCGCGACCTGATCGCACTCCAGGTGGTGACCACCGGACCTGGGGCCAGCGAGCTCTCCAACCGCCTCCAGGCCCAGGGCGACTACGACGACATGCTGCGCATCCACGGCTTCGCCACCCAGATGGCCGAGGCCACCGCGGAGTACATCCACGCCCACATCCGGCGTGAGCTGGGGCTGGCTCGAGACCACGGCCGGCGCTACTCATGGGGCTATCCCGCCTGCCCGGAGCTCGCCGACCACGAGACGCTGTTCCGGATCGTCCCGGCGGAGCGGATCGGCGTGTCGCTGACCGAGGGGTTCCAGCTGGTCCCCGAGCAGTCCACCGCCGCCATCGTCATGCACCACCCGCAGGCGCGGTACTTCGCCGTGTACGGAAGCCGGTTCGAGGAGAGCCCGGGACGGGGAGCGCCGGAGGAGCCGGGGCCGCCCGCGCGGCAGGGACCCGCCGCGTCGCCGGCAGCGTGAAACGGGCCGGGCTCAGAGGACGCCGAGGATCCCGTCAGCGGGCCCGATCGTGGTCGCCTTGCCGCTCCCGAGGTCGATGGTGACCAGCGATGTCGGCGCGCTGCTCGACGGTGCGCCCAGCTCGACGATGCTGCTGGAGCCGATCAGCTTCTGAGGTGCCGAACCGCTCTCGTCCCAGGAGGCCTGGTCACCGCTCCGGAGGGTCTGGGGGAGTGCCGACGGAGCGCTGAGGGTGGCGGTCCACAGGGTGTCGGTCCAGGCCCCGCCTCCCTCGGTGGAGCCGAAGCTGGTCGAGAAGGTGAGCGTCGAGGAGCCGGCCACGAAGGCGACCTGGCCGGCGTAGGGCGCCTCGGTGTCGATGGTGGACTGGGTGCCGTCGGTGTGGGTGACGGTGATCCTGGCGTCGGAACCCTCACCGGTGACACAGGCGACGCTTCCATCGGTGGCGGCATCAGCGAAGCGGGCGGCGTTGCCCAGGGCGCAGAGCGGTGACGACACCGCCCCGGTGCCGGGATCGTAGCGGACCACGTTGGCGAGCGAATAGTCCTCGCCGATGAACGGGCCGGCACCGCCGACGTCGGTGGGCGAGGAGCCCAGCAGCACGCCCGCAGCATCCCAGCGCAGCACCTGGAAGCCGCCTCCCCAGGTCCCGTTGCTCACCGTGTTGGCGCGGCTGAAGGTGGCCGCGAGCGTGGGGGCCTTACCCCTGATGCCGATGTAGAGATGGGTCGTCGCCGACATCTCCGTGCCCTGCCCGCTCCAGGTGGCCAGCGAGAGGATCCAGCAACGGCCGTTGGGCGACTCGGCGGCCGAGGTGGCCGGATCGTCGCCCTGCCCCGGAGCGGTCAGGCCGAGGTCCTGGGGCTGCCCCGACTCACCGAGCAGGTCCATCTCCCCGGTGTCCTGGTGATAGAGGAAGACGCCGTCCGGCCCGACACCGACCGGAAACGGACCGCTGGAGACATCGGTGGTCGCCTGGTTGAGGACATCGCCCTGCGCGTCCACCAGCTCGACGATCTGCTCCGGGGTCTGGTCGCGCACCACCGCGACGGGCGGGCCGCTCGCCGGAAACTGAGGCGACGCGGGCGCTCCCGATTCGCAGGCGGAGAGCGCTGCGGAGCCGGTCGCCGGGGCGGTCGGAGAGGCGCTGGGTGAGCCCGGGGCCGGTGAGCTGACCAGCGATGGAACGATGCTGGTGGAGGCGGAGGCCGTGGCCACGGGGCCGGTCGATGACGAGCCGCAGGCCGCCAGCGCCAGGGCCAGGAGGACCAGGGCCGGTCGCGCGGCTCGTAGCGTGCTGTGAAGGCCAGCCATGACGGCGGTGGTAGCGTACAGGGAGTGGCGGGCATGCGCAGCACCCGTTGGCAGCGCCTGCTGACAGAGCCGCCGCGGCCCCGCGGCATCGCGGGCCGGCCCAATGCCTACTGGTACGCGGTGGGCACCGTCTGCATCGGCGCCTTCATGGGCCAGCTCGACGCCAGCATCGTCACCGTGGCCTTCCCGCACATCGGCCGCACCTTCGACGCCGGTCTGGGCGCGGTGGCGTGGGTCGGGCTCGCCTATCTGCTGGTGCTGGTCGCCCTGGTGACCGCGTTCGGCCGGATCGCCGACATGGTCGGTCACAAGCTCCTCTACACCTACGGCTTCGTGGTCTTCATCGTCGGGTCGGCGCTCTGCGGGCTGGCGCCGACGCTGCTCAGCCTCGATGCCTTCAGGCTGGTCCAGGCGGTCGGCGCGGCGATGCTCCAGGCCAACAGCGTGGCCATCATCCTGCTGGCCATGCCCCGCGAGAAGCTGGGCCGGGCCATCGGCGTCCAGGGCGCCGCCCAGGCTCTCGGCCTCGCCCTCGGGCCCAGCGTGGGCGGCGGCCTTATCGCCCTCGGTGGCTGGCGGCTCATCTTCTACGTCAACGTCCCAGTCGGGCTCGCCGCCACCGTGCTGGCCTGGTTCCTGATCCCGCGGAGCCGCGACCTCCAGCACCGGGCGCGCTTCGACTGGCCGGGCCTCGCCCTCTTCGTGCCCGCGGTGGCAGCCGTGCTCTACGCGATATCGCTGGGAGATCAGGACGGCTGGCTCTCGCCCGACATCGTGGTCGCGCTCGCCGGCGGCGTGGTGCTCGCCGTGCTCTTCGTCATCCGCGAGCGCAGCACCAAGGCCCCCGTCATCGGGCTCGGCCTGTTCCGGCGGGTCCGCTTCTCCGCCGGGATCTCCAGCGGCCTGCTCTCCTACCTGGTGATGTTCGGGACCCTCTTCATCGTCCCCTTCTACCTGGAGGACGGGCCTCAGCACCTCTCCTCCGGAATGACCGGGCTCGAGCTCACCGTGATGCCTGCCGCCCTCGGGGTGGTGGCGCCCCTCGCCGGTCGCGCCGCCGACCGTGTAGGACCCCGGACCCTCACCGTGGCGGGGATGGCGGTCACCGCGGCGGCGCTCCTCGCCCTCGCCGCCACCCGCCCGGCCGGCCCGCTGATCCTCCCTCTGCTGGCCGTCGTCGGCGCCGGGCTGGGGCTGTTCACGCCTCCCAACAACGCCGCGATCATGGGCTCGGCGCCGCGGGAGCAGGCGGGGCTGGCCAGCGGGATCCTCAACACGACCCGGGGCCTGGGCACCGCCATGGGCCTCGCCACCACCAGCCTGGTGCTGGGTCTGGTGGCCGGCACCAGCGCACGAGTGCCCGCCCTGGTGGTCGACGGGTTCACGGCCTCCGCGCTCTACCTGGCGATCGTGGCGCTGGGCGCGATGGGCCTCGCCGGCCTTCCGGGGGGATGGCAAATCCACGGGGGCGGCCCGGACTGATCAGGTCAAAGCGGCTAGACGCGGCTATGAGGCCAGCATCGACTGGATGCGGGCGGCGAGCTCCTTGATCTTGAAGGGCTTGGCGAGTGTCTGGACGTTGCCGTAGGCCTCGAGCTTGGGCGCTGTGGTGGGATTGACCAGGGCGCTGACCACCAGCACCTTGGGCTCCTGACCGCGCTCCTCCCTGATCCTCTCCAGCACCTGGGTGCCGCTCAGCTCGCCGGGGAGCATGAGGTCGAGGAGGACGAGATCGGGGTTGAACTCGGCGATGACGCCAAGTCCCTCGTCTCCACTCTTGGCCACGCGGACCTCGTAGCCCTCCATGGTGCAGAGAAGGTGCTCGATGTCGGCCAGGGCGTAGTAGTCCTCGATGATGAGCACCTTCTTCGTCGCCACGGCCGGGCGAGCATATACCAACCGGGCGGCTGATCCCGGAGCTCAGGAGGTGAAGGCGAAGTGGCCCAGACAGACGGCCGGCACCAGGAGGGCGCGCTCTCCCTCGTCCAGCTCGATGGAGCGATCCCGCCCCACCCCGCGGATCTCGGCCAGCGCCTCGACGATGCTCTGCGTGAAGCGGAGATCGCGGACGGGGCGGCCCAGCCGGCCCTGGTCGATCAGGAAGGTCCCGTCGCGGGTCATCCCGGTGATGATGGTGTGCAGAGGATGGACGTCCCGGACGTACCAGAGGCGGGTGACATAGAGACCGGTGCCGCAGTCGACGAGGAGGTCCTCCAGGCTGCGATCACCGGGGCTGACCACCAGGTGGCGAGCCCAGGGCCCGTAAGTGTTGGGCATGGGCAGCGCGTGACCGGTTGAGGGCACGTTCTCCCTCAGGGCGGTGGCGCTGTCGTGGACGAACCCCCGGCACACGCCCTCCTCGACGCAGCTGACCCCGCGGGTCGAGACCCCCTCGTCGTCGAAGGGAAACGGCATCGAAGCCAGGTCGGCGGCGTCGTCCACCACGGTCAGCCGCTCGCTCATCAGCCGCTCCCCGGGGCGCATGAAGCTGCGGCGCTCCTGGTGGGCCTGGGCGCTGAAGCCGAGGTCGGCCAGGTGCGCCACCAGCTCGGCGACCGCGTAGGGGGCCAGGACCACCGGGTAGACCCCCGGCTCGAGGGAGGTCGCCCCCTGGTTGCGGCCGCAGGCCTGCACCGCCTCGTGAGCCAGGGCCTCGGCGTCGAGGCGGTTGACGTCGGAATGGTGGCGAGCGGCGTATCCCCAGCCGGCCTCGCCCCGGGTCAGGCAGGTCATGCTCGCGGTGCTGCTCTCGGCCCGGCGCCTGGTTCCGGTCCCGCTGACCACCACCGTCTGGGTGACCGACGTCTCGACCACCCCGAAGGCCTCGAACCCGGCCGCGGCCACGGGGCGGGCGATGGCCCTGACCTGGCTGGCCCGCCACTCGGGGGTGGACTCGGCGGTGGCCCGGCTGAAGGCCACCGGACCGTCGGGACCGGCGTCGGGTTTGGGCAGCGGGGTGACCTCGCCGGCAGGGGCCAGGAGCCGGGCGGCCTCGGCAGTGGTGACCAGCCGCTCGGTGGCGCCCTCGACCTCTCCCCGGACCTCGGCGACCCCGACCCGGTCGGCGGCCACCACCCGCAACCGGATCCGGCGCGAGGTCTCGGTGACGTTCTGATGGATCTGGTTGCGCGCGAAGCGGGTCAGGGAATGCTGCTGCTCGACCACGGCGACCTCGGCGGAATCCCGCCCCGCCGCCTCGAGCACCGAGTCGGCGATCGACAGCAGCTCCGCCGGCGACGCGCTCACGAGGCCGACGCCGAAACCGCCACGCGCTGGAACCGGCATGGCGCGGCGCCGTGGCCCACATGCATTACCTGGTCGGGCTGGCCCTTCCCGCAGTTGACCGTCCCCCACATCCGCCATTCCGACGGGCCCGCCACCGCGTCGCACGACCTCCAGAACTGCGGAGTGCGACCCGCGTAGAGAGCGTTCTTGACCAGCCGCACTCGCTTGCCGTCCTCGATCAGGAAGCCGTTCTGAGTGCCGAACTGGAAGTTGAGGCGGCGGTCGTCGATGCTCCACGACCGGTTGGTCTCCAGGTAGACACCCGACTCGGTGGTGGCAATCATCTCCTCGAGGCTGGAGGTGCCCGGCTCCAGGTTTACGTTGGTCATCCGGATCAGCGGGATACGGTTCCAGGAATCGGCGCGCATCGCGCCACTGCTGGTCCAGCCGTAGTCGGCGGCGGTCTCGCGCGAGCTCATGTAGGCGCGGAAGATGCCCTGGTCGACCAGGACGGTCCGCTGCGCGGTGACCCCCTCGTCGTCCCAGCCGAAGGTGCCGAGCCCGAGCGGCGCGGTGGCGTCGGCGGTGATGGTGATGTGCTCGCTGCCGTAGCGGAAGCGACCGACCAGGTCCGGGGTCAGGAACGAGGTCCCGGCGAAGGCAGCTTCGTCGCCGCGGACCCGGTCCAGCTCGGTGGGGTGACCGCAGGACTCGTGGACCTGCAGCGCGGCCTGGGTGCCGTCGAGGATCAGCGTCATGGTGCCACTGGGGCATGCGGGAGCCGAGAGCAGGGCCACCGCCTCGGCGGCGATGCGCTCCGCGTTGCCGGGGAGATCCATGGCCTCGATGGCCTCGTAGCCGGAGCAGAGCTGTTGGCGGCCGAAGCTGTTGGGATGGCTGCGGGTCTGGACCTCGTCGCTGCTGGTGGCGGTGGCGTCCATGCCGCCGCCGGACTCGACGATGAGCTGCTCGATCCGGGAACCCTCGCTGCTCCCGAAGTAGCGGTGCTCACGGACGAACTCCAGGGAGGCCTCGTGGGTGGTCACGCCGGCGACCCGGCCCATGGCCTCGTCGGCCCGGATCAGCAGGTCGAGCTTGTCCTCGAGGCTCACCTCGAAGGGGTCTCTCCTCACCGGCGTCGCGTAGCGCCCGACCACGGGCGGGCAGGGAGCCAGACGCACCGGCCGGACCCGCACCCGGGCGGAGGCGCGAGCCAGCCGGCAGGCGAGCCGGGCCGCCTCCTCCAGACTCTCCGCGTCGAGACGGTCGACCCCCGCGAACCCCCAGGCCCCGTCGACCAGGGCGCGGATTCCCACCCCCTCGTCCTCGAAGGAGGATGTCTCGGCGAACCGCCCGTCCTTGACCGCCACCGCCTGGACCTGACGCTGCACCACCCTGCAGTCGGCGTACTCGGCTCTCTCAGCCACCGCGGCGTCGAGGACCAGCTCGGCGATGTCTCTCATCCGCGCAGACGGCCCATGGCCCGGGCCATTCTACGGCCGGGCCTGACCCCGCCATCCCGAGCAGTGGCCCGGCCGCCACGGGGTACGGCCTGTCAATCCAGCCAGCGGCTCCTCACCGCGACCGCCTTGGCGCGTTCTGGGGCCGGCGGGACGGCCGTATACTCAACACGAATTCGGCCTTGCAGAAGCCGGAGATGGAGATGCGGCGTCCTCGCCTGACGCTCCCGCTGGTCAACCCGCGACGCCGGCTGCGCGACCGGCTCCTGGCCGCCATGCTCGTGGTTGCCCTGGTGCCGGCGGGGGTCCTCTTCGTCCTCACCGCCATCAACCTCCGCGCCATCATCGAGCAGACCACCAATCAGACCGACCAGACCCTGGTGAGCGGCGCGGAGAAGAGCCTCCAGGACGGGATCTCCAAATGGGCGGGCAACCTCTCCCACTCGCTGGGGCAACTCCCGAGAAGCCTGGACGGGCTGGCGAGCACCGTCGGGGTCGATTCCAGGGTCGGCGCGATCGCGCCCACCCAGCCCTGGTCTTCCAGTGACGGCGTCTACGTCACCGGGTTCACCGCGACGGCGCCGGCCCCGGCGGGGTCGAGCACGCCGCCGCCGGCGGACCTGCTGGTGGGCACCGCGCCAGCCAGCGTGACCGTCACGGTCGACCAGCAGGCGACCACCCTGAAGAAGATGGGACAGCCGGTCCTGGGCCAGATGACCGGGATCCTGGCGCACTCCGAGGGGTTCTCGATAGCCGATGTCTGGATCCTCGACCTCGCCGACAACGCGGCTTTGGTCGCCCCGCCGCCGCAGCCCATCCAGGGGGTCAACCTGGCCGCCAACCCCCAGGGGGCGCCGGTCACGCTGCTGCCGGAGGGCTCGGCGGCCTTCATCCAGCCGTCCAGCGGCACCCCGGCGAACCAGTGGACCCAGCCGTACCTCAACCAGCTGCTCGGGCAGTGGGTGGTGAGCGTCTGGGCCCTGGACGGCAACGGCCTGGTGGTGGGCGCCGACATCCCGCTCCAGCAGTTCAACCAGACGATCGCCTCCGTGCCTTCGGTGGGCAGCTCGGCCTCCTACCCGCTGCTGCTGGCGGCGGACCAGTCGGGCCGGGTCGTGGTGGTCGGCTGGGGGGCCACCGGCAAGGACTTCCCGTCGGCCCTG
>DASPQV010000014.1:0-64973 GCA_035624785.1 Binatia bacterium
GCCGCCCAGTTCAGGGTCGACGCGACCGGCATGGACTCGTCGCCGTTGTTCCACACGGTGAGGAAGCTGGCCGCGGTCGTATCGGTCACGGTGACGTTGAGCACGACCCCCCGGACCTCCGGGGTGGTGGGAACCGGTCCCTCACCCTGGACGAGGAAGTTCTCGGTCTCCCCCGCGGTCATGGTCTGGCCGGCATTGGGGTATCCGCTGGCGACCCGGGTGTCGGCGATCCGGGTCGGGCTCACCGGCACATAGGCTGCGGCGGTGTGCGTGGTGAACTCAGCGTTGAGGTCGACCACCACGTCCGCCTTGCCCTGGTTGTTGTAGAAGGTGATCGCGCCATCATTGGTCCCCGAGGTCCCGATCGGGACCACCACGGCGTTGGCCACCGTCTGGCCGGCCACCCAGTTCAGGTTGGATACCGTCGGCCGGGTGGTACCAGCCGGATACGCGGTCAGGAAGCTGGCCGCGGTGGTGTTGGTCACGGTGACGTTCAGGGACACCGCCGTGGCGAAGAGATGTCCGATGAGGTTGCTCGGGGCTCCGCAGGCCGTAAGGAGGCAGAGGGTGGTCGTCCCGCCGGGGCCCAGCGTGGTCCCGGTGGTCCGCGTGTCCATCACCCGGGTGGTGTTGATCGCGTCGTAGAACGAGCCCGATGAGACGGCGCTCGCCGGGACGAACTGCGACAGCGCGGCTACGGCGACGGCTGCGCCTCCCACGAGGCTCAAGCCAATGCGGGGTACGCGTCCCATGCCCCGCAGTCCAGTCCAAGTTCTCACTGCCTATTGCCCTCCTTCGACCGGCACGCCAGATGGGCGGCCTCTCCAAAGACTGCCAAGGGATCTAGTCACGGAATTCGGAACCCTCCATGGACAGGCTTTCCAGGCGTGCGGACAGCGTTCCACGGCCCAAGGCGGGCGCGCGACCCCGGATGGTCGCCGATACCCGCGATGTCTGTCAAGGGGAATTCGTCACAGCGGCGTCACGAGGGGAAGCCGGGGGGCCCGATCGCCCACGGGACGATTCCCGGCGCCAGCGGGGCCAGGCCCTTGGGAATCCTTTGGCAGGAGGGGGTTCGAGGTGGCGCTCACCACAACTTCCGTGGGGACAAACTACCCAGCGCTTATGTATCCTTCGCCGCCGCCGGCACGATTGGACGCAAACCGCGGGTCGTCACCTGAGACGACGAGGCTCGGCACAGCGAGCCACGCCCATCTCGCGGAGTCATATGCCACCGCGAACATCCTCACCTGCCGAGGTACGGCCTCCCCCGAAGCCGCTCAGGACCCCGGGGGGGTCCCGCTATCCCCTGAGAGCATTCGGGCGACTGCGGCGGTGACCCGCCGCCGCCGGCTGCCCTCCGGGGCGGCCCGCTGCATCGCCCGGCGGCCCCGGGCGGCGGCGCGGAGAAGGACGCTGCCCCGCTGCTCGGCGAGCACTCGGTCGACCTCGGCCTGGAGCTCGGCCGCCCGAGCCCGGCTCAGCGCCACCTCAGCCCGCCAACGCTCCAGCTCGGTGGCCTGGGTGGAGGCGCGCAGGCCGGCGATCTCCGCCTCCAGCGCCCCGATCCGCTCCAGCTGGGAGAGGACCAGGGCGTTGCGCGCCCTCGCCTCGCGGCTCAGCCGCCAGTGCTCGCGGTCGTAGTCGATGACCAGCCGGGGCCAGGGATCCCGGGCGCGGCGGTAGCGGACCGTCCAGGGGGTGATGAAGGACCCGTCGAAGCCGAGGTCGCGAACGAAGCCATGGCCGGCGAAGAGGCCGGTCCAGTACTCCAGCGGCCGGACGTTGAGGTGGGTCTCCTCCCCGTAGTCGCCGGAGGTGGAGCTGAACAGGACGTCGTCGGTGACCCCGCAGATGTTGGCGACGGCGCCGTCCACCTCCTCGGCGGGAAGATGCTCCAGGACCTCGACGCAGGTGACCAGGTCGTAGCGGCCGGGGATCGGGTCGAGCGCGCTGCCCACCCAGCAGTGGCTTCGAACGTCCTCTCGCACCTGGGAGATGGCGTAATCGGAGACGTCGAAGCCGCTGGCCTCGACCCCCCGGTCGCGGAGCGCCTCGACCAGGAGGCCGAGGGCGCAGCCGACGTCGAGCGCGCTGGCGGGCCCGATCTCGGCCACGATGCGGTCGGCGAAGGAGCCGAACACCGCCAGCCACTGGTCGGTCCGGCCGTAGGGGATCCGTTCGCCGCCCTCCACGTAATAGCGGGCGTAGTAGGAGTGGCCGTATAGCGCGGCGGGATCAGGCGCGCCTGTGGCGCTCCCGGGATTCTCAGCGGCCATGCCGTCCTCGGGGGGATTGCCTTGGGAACTCGAAGTCTATCGTCGCCGCACTACACCAGCCGGTAGCGGCCCTCCACCCACCGGACGTGCGGGATCGCGTAGGGGTCGGCGCCCTGCAGATCGGCGGCCCAGCGCGCCGCGAAGCGCGCCGCGTCGTCCCCGGCCCCGAGCTCGCCGGGGACGGACCGCTCCTGGGTGGCCAGCTCGGCGTGGGGGGTGTAGATGACCCGATGGCCGGCCGCCCTGGCGCGGAGACAGAGGTCGACATCGTGGTGGGAGAGGCGGAAGCTCTCGTCGAACCCGCCCAGGCCGCGCCAGCCGTCGACCCGGACCAGCATGCAGGCGGCGCTCACCGCGCTCACCTCCCGAGCCACCGGCCAGGCGGGGATCAGGTCCAGCCAGGAATGGGGCATCCGCAGGCTGGCCGGGCCCGCGCCCGGACCGTTGCCGAGGCTGATGCCCTGGTGCAGCGGGTTGCCGTCGGGGTCGACCAGCAGCCCGCCAACCGCGACGACGTCGGCGGACAGGGCCTCCTCGAGCAGCGCCTCGACCCAATCGGAGCTGCGGACGAGCAGGTCCCCGGCCACCAGGATCACGAAGGGACTCTCAGCCGATTCCAGGCCCAGGTTGAGGGCCCGGGAGCGGCCGCAGCTCCCGGCAACGCTCAGGACCCGCACCCGCTCCCCACCGGCCAGGTCCGCCAGCTCGTCCGCCATGCCCTCGCCGATCAGCAAGGTCACACCCCTTACGGCCTCGGTGCCGGCGGACCGGATGCTCTCGACGGTGCGGCGCACCTGAACCGGCTGGGTGCCTCCCTGGACTAGCACCGTCACCCCGGTGTCGGGCGGCACCCGCCGCCGCACCCGGTACCAGCCGCTGACCCGGGCGCTCTCGACGGTTGCATCCATCCCCCGCCGCGCCACCGCGTCCCTGACCGCGGTGAGGCCGGCGGCGTAGGCCCAGGGTTTCGCCTGCTGCGAGAGCGCCGCCGACCCCGGCACCTGCCGCCAGGTGTAGAGCACCTGCGGGACGTGGGCGATCCCGCGCGCCCTCTCGGTGCAGCGGAGAAACAGGTCGTAATCCTGAGCTCCGTCGGTGTGCGACCGGAACCCGCCCACCTCCTCGACCAGGCTGCGCCGGATCAGCACGGTGTGGGTGACGTAGTTGAGGGAGAGGAGAAGCTCGGGGGACCAGTCCGGCTTGAAGAAGGGATTGGCCCGCTCCCCGGCGGGGGAGAGCTTGTCCTCGTCGGAGTAGACGAAATCGAGCTCGGCCTGGTCCTGCAGCGGTTCGAGCAGGGCGTGGAGAGCGTGGGGCTCGAGGAAGTCGTCGTGGTCGAGCAGGGTGACGAAGTCCCCGGCCGCCGCCGACAGTGCGGAGTTCGACGCCGCCGAGATGCCTCCGTTGCGCTCCCGGAGCTGAAGCCGGATCCGCGGGTCGCGGGTGGCGAGACGGTGGAGCAGTTCCGGTGTGCCTTCCCGGGTCGAGCCGTCATCGACCATGCACAGCTCCCAGCGCTCGTAGGTCTGGTCGAGGACTGACTGGACCGCCTCCTCGAGACAGCCGGGCTCGGGGTTGTAGACGGGCATGATCACGCTGACCAGCGGCCTCTCCCTCCAGCCCTGGGAGGCGCTGCGCATCCGGAGCAGCTCTCCCCCGGTGGGGCGATGCCCGGCAAGCCATTCCCGGTACTCGGAGGACCGGCCGTCGGGGTCGGATTCGCCAGCGCGGTCCGCCCAGGCCGGGGGGAGGGGGCGGCGGATGCCGCGGGAGAGACCGGTCGGCGCTCCCGAGCCCGGCGCCCCCTCGGCCGGCCCTGGAGCACCGGCGAAGCCGGCGCCCCCGACCAGATCGGCGGTGCCGGTCCCCTCGGGATCGGTCAGGAAGCCGTGGATCCCGCTCAGCGCCTCATCCCAGTCGGAGTGGCGCTCGGCTATCTCCTCGAGGCCGCGGCGAGCCAGGCGGCGGCGCAGCACCGGATCGAGGGCCAGGGTCTCGAGGCGGTCCACCAGCCCGTCCACCGTTCGCGGCGCCAGCAGGCAGTTGACGCCGTCCCGGAGCAGCCAGTGGCCGGCCGGGTTGTCGAAGGCGACCACCGCGGCGCCGCAGGCCATCAGCTCCAGGGGCAGGTACGAGGGATGCTCGGAGACGGTGAGCGCCAGCCCCATGTCGCAGGTCCGGTAGAGGTCCCCGGTCTCCGCGTAGTCGAGGAGCCCCAGCTGCCTCACCGCTGCCGGGCGGTCCCGGGCCTCACCGCCCGCCCAGGAGCCCGCCGCCAGGATGCGGATGCGGTCGCCGAGGCGGTCCTTCAGCTCCTCGAGGGCGGGCAGGGCCAGCTCCCAGCAGTTCCGCCAGTGACCCGGCCGGGCATAGACGAACAGGGTCACCGGGTCCTCGGGACGGCGCGGTCGCCGGCCCCGAGCGTGGAAGACCGCCGGGTCGACGGCGGGCGTGAAGTGGCAGGCGGTGCCGCCGTAGGAGCGGTAGAGGCGGGCCAGGTTGTCGGTGTTGCAGATGCCGTAGAGGCCCAGGCGATAGCTCTCCTCGGCCAGCGCGTAGAGCGTGCCGGCCGGGTAGAACATCGGCTCGAAGTCCTGGACCAGGTAGTACTTGCGGGGCGCCCCGGGGTAGAGCGCCACCTGGTAGGCGGTGGTCCACAGGGTGGCGATCGCGGCGTCGGCCGGGGGCGCGAGGGCCACCCGCTCGTCGGTGTCGGCGATCCATACCTCGGCGCCGGCCAGCTCCGGGAATGCGACCGTGATCCCCGAGCTGATGAACTCCTCCGGCCCCAGGCCGCAGACCACGAACCGGTTGCGCACCCCGTGGGCGGTGGCCAGCCGGGCCGCGATCCGGAAGGCGGTGTTGATGCCGCCGTAGAAGGGGCTGTCGATCCCGGGGATGAACCAGTTGACGGTGCGCGGCGGGCGCGGCGAGGTGTCGGCGCGGTGCCGGGCGCGGACCGCCTCGACGTCGGCGGGGCTGATCCGGCACTGCTGGGCCAGCTCGCCGGCCCGGGCCAGCTCGCTCTGGGACTGCCACACCTCCATCTGACGCCCCAGAAGAGGACCGACCATGGCCATCGCCGAGGGCTCGCCGGGCCGGCGCAGCCGGGGGATCCCGGTCCGCAGTGAGAGCCGGGGGTGGAAGTGGGGGTCGCCGGCCCGCAGCCAGCGCTGGTAGCGCCACCAGGAGGCGAAGTAGTCCGCCTCGGGCACCCTGCTGCCCCGGGTCGCCCCCTCCCGGTGGACCAGGGCGTTGCTGGGGATGCAGAGGTTGCGCCGGCCGCGCGCGTGGAGAGCCAGTCCCAGGACGACGTCGCTGCCGCAGAGCTGGAACTTCTCGTCGAAGCCTCCCACCGCCTCCAGCTCCTCCCGGCGCACCGCCACGCAGGCCGCCGTCACCGCCAGCAGGTCGCGATACCAGGTGGTGGGCCCGAGCAGGGTGGATGCGCCGGGCCGCAGCCCGGCGAAGAGGTGGCCGGCGAAGCCGGTCACCCCCAGGACGACCCCGCCGTGCTGGATCCGCCCGCGGGAGTTCACCAGCTGCATGCCGACCGAGCCGACCTGCTCCACCATCGCCCAGCCGGCCAGCTCGCGCAGCCACCCGGGGTCACCCGCGACCCGGATGTCGTCGTTGAGGAAGAGGAGCAGCTCGCCGCTGGCCGCCTTGGCGCCGGCGTTGTTCACCGCCGAGTAGTTGAAGGGGCGGTCCCACCACAGGACCGTCGGCGGGTGGGCGCGCTCCCCATACCAGCGCTCGTTCTCCGGGGTGCGCGGGCCGTTGTCGACCACCACGACCTCCAGGTCGGGGTAGTCGGCACTGGCCAGGCCGTCGAGCAGGGGACCGAGGAGGGGGCGATTGTGCCGCGTCGGGATGACCACGCTGAGCCGGGGCCAGGCCGGGGGCGACCAATCCACCCGGACTGCCCCATCCGCCCACCGGGCGGCACCCGGGAGGCCTCGGCGCCGGAGCGCGCCGGTCACCACCCTGGCGGCATCGTCGGGTCGCGGGCGGGCGGCCCGCCGGCTGCGGGTGAGCACCCGCGGGATCCGGACGGCGGCGGCGGGGTCGAGGTCGCAGCGCAGCAGGAGATCCCAGAGCCAGGCGGTCCCCGCCTCGGAGCGCAGACCGCCGGCTGACCGGATGCGGCCGGCCCGGAGGGCGAACGCTCGGTCGAGGTAGTTCGCCGAGAGCAGGGTCTCGGGGGACCAGGACGGCCGGAGGCGGAGCCGTCGACGGGCACCGCCGAGCCCGACCAGCTCGTCGTCCCAGCTGATCAGGTCGACAGCCGGGTCGCACCGGGCTCGCGCCGCGATCTGCCAGAGGCAGCCGGGCACCAGGGTGTCGCCGGGCCGCAGGAAGATGGCCATCTCGCGGGCCGGGATCACGCTGAGCACGGCGTTGATCGCGGCGGGCGTGCCCCCCTGGTGGTGGACGATGCGCGGTTCCTTGGGGTCGGGTCCTGACCGGGCCGCTCCAGCGGCTGCATCGCCGGGTACGGCATCCGCTCCGCCAGCTCCGGCCGAGCCATGGAAGACGGTGGCGCGCCAGTGGTGCCAGGTCTGGTAGCGGAGCGAGTCCAGGGTCGAGCCGAGATCTCCCGAGCCGGACGCCAGGACGAGTAGGTGGAACCGCTGGGGCCTGGTCACCGCCCTCGACGCCACCCGCTGGCGCAGCGCCTCGACCGGGTTCTGCCCGCCCGGCCGGTCGAACGGGTTGGGCGGCGGGGACGCCGGCGGCGCTGAGGGTTGGGGCCTGCGGCCCAGCATCCGCCGCGCCGCCCGGCCCCGGCGTGAGCCGGCGGGGAGTAGCCGGCGAGCCATCTGACTCGCCGCCGAGGCAGCCCGGAACGTGGCCGACCCGTGGATGGCGGCGATCGCCCGCCGGGTCTCCTCCGCCTCCCGTGCCGGCCGCATGTCCAGCCGGTGTGCCTCGGGATCGCCCAGCAGCTCGCGCGCCCGCCTGAGCTCGGCACGCAGCCGGCGCATCTCGGCCAGGAGCGCGTCCTCGGCGGAGGGGCCGCCCGGCGATCCCGGACCCGGCAGGGCGCCCCTGGTGGCCCGCTCCAAGGCCTCTGCGCTGGGGGGGAGGTTCGCGGCAGCGGCGGGCTCGGACGCCTGAGCGACGGAGCCGGCGGCCTCCGCTGGCTCGCCGGCTTCCGGCTGGGTCCCGGCCCGGGCGGGCACCCGGGCGCTCACCGCGATCAGCGGTGCGCCCGCCACGGCGAGCTCCGGCCACCCCGAGGGGTCAGCGGGCTGGATGTCGGAGAGGCCGGCGCGCTCGAAGAGGCGGCGCAGCGACTCGGCGTCGTGATTCCACCGCTTCGGTGTCGCGGCGTCGCTCGGCTCGATGAGCGAGAGGTTGAGCCCGGCGTTGTCCAGGTCGCCGTCCAGGTAGGCGCGGCACACGGCGCGGGCGTCCTGGGCCACCGCCGACACCGGGGTCCCCGGGCGGAGCAGCAGCCCGAGCCCGATCAGCAGATCGACGGCGTCGTCGGGAGCGAGGCGCTCGACAGCAGCTCCGAGCAGCACCTCATCGATGCCGTCGGCCTGGCCTCGGACGAACGCGACCGGATCCTGGTGGACATCGGCCCGGGACGTGCGGTCGCTGTCGACGTTGACCCAACCCTCGAGGTGGACCGCACCGCAGCCCAGGTGGACCCTCATGTGCGATCAGCGATTCTACCGGTGGGTTAGGGAGTGAGATCCGGGAGCCGGAGGCTCCTCAGTCGAACGAACGGCCCCACCGGTACTGCCGTACCGGCGGGTCGAGCAGTGAGATCCGGGGGCGCGGGCTCGGCAGGGCTCAGGTCGCCGCAGCCTTCCGCTCCCCGAGAGCGTCGAGATAGGCCGTGAGCCCGGCCCTCCAGGAGGGGAGCGGCGCCTCGCCCAGCTCCCGCCAGGCCCGGTTGTCGAGCACCGAATAGGCGGGGCGGGGCGCCGGCGTGGGGTACCCGGCGGTGGAGATCGGCTCGACCGGCACGGCCAGGCCAGCCTCCTCGACGATGGCCCGGGCAAATCCACACCACGTGGTGTCACCCGAGTTGGTCAGGTGGTAGGTCCCGGGCTCTCCCCGCTCCACGAGACGGACCAGGGCGGGGGCCAGGTGCCCGGTCCAGGTCGGCGACCCGCGCTGGTCGTCGACGACCCGCAGGGCTCCCCGCTCACGGGCCAGCCGGAGCATGGTGAGCACGAAGTTGGGGCCCTCCTGGCCGTAGAGCCAGGCGGTGCGGACGATCTGATGCCGGGGGAGCACCGCCAGCACCGCGTGCTCGCCGGCCAGCTTGCTCCGGCCGTAGGCGCTCTGGGGATTGGGGCCGGCTTCCTCGGGGATCGGCCGGGTGGCGTTGCCATCGAAGACGTAGTCGGTGCTGAGGTGGCAGAGCAGGACCCCGCGGTCGTGGCAGGCCCGGGCGAGCACCCGCGGACCCACGGCATTGACCCGCCAGGTGGCCTCCGGCTCCGATTCCGCGGCGTCCACCCGGGTCCAGGCGGCGCAGTTGATCACGGCGTCGGGCCGGACGTCGTCGAGGAGGGCGGCCACCGAGGCGGGCTCGGCGATGTCGACGCTCTCGATGTCATGGCCGGAGTGCTGCTGGGGCGTGGCCGCCAGGACCTGGAGGAGCTCCCGTCCCAGCTGCCCCCGCGAGCCGATGACCTCGATCCGCATGGGGCGCTCAAACGCCGGCGGCCCGGGGCCGGTAATTCCTCTTGTAGAACTCCCAGAACTCGCCGTTCTTGAGGGGACGCCACCAGTCCTCGTGCTCCCGGTACCAGCGGACGGTCCGGTCCATCCCCTCCCGGAAGGAGACCGACGGCTGCCAGCCCAGGGCCCGGAGCTTGGCGGAGTCGAGGGCGTAGCGCCGGTCGTGGCCGGGGCGGTCGGCCACGAACTGCTTGAGCGCGGCCGGCAGGCCGAGCAGGGTGAGCACGGTGTCGGCCACCTCCACCCCGCTCACCTCGGAGTCGGCCCCGATGTTGTAGTCCTCGCCGGCAGTCCCCCGGCGCATCGCGGCGTCGATGCCCCGGCAGTGGTCCTCGACGAAGATGTAGTCGCGGACCGCCCCGCCGTCGCCGTAGATGGGCAGCGGCTGGCCGTCGATGGCGTTGGTGACGAAGAGGGGGATGATCTTCTCGGGGTACTGGTGCCACCCGTAGGTGTTGGAGCCCCGGGTGATGATCGCCGGCACCCCGTGCGAGGCGCGGTAGGCCTGGACCAGCATCTCGCCCCCCGCCTTGCTGGCGCTGTAGGGGCTGCGCGGCCGCAGCGGGTCGCCCTCCCGGCTCCTCCCCGTGTTCACCTCCCCGTAGACCTCGTCGGTCGAGATCTGGACGAAGAGGCGGTGCCCGGCCTGCCGGGCGGCCTCGAGGAGCACATGGGTGCCGTAGACGTCGGTGAGGATGAATCTCCCCGGCGCCTCCAGCGACCGGTCCACGTGGGACTCCGCGGCGAAGTTGACGATCACCTCGGTCTCCCGGGCCAGGGGCCCGACAGCGTGGGGGTCGCAGATGTCGCCGTGGACGAAGCTGAAGCGGGGGTCGTCCCGGACCGCGTCCAGGTTGCGCTCGTTGCCCGCGTAGGTGAGCTTGTCGAGGACCACCACGTAGTCCTCGCGATGCTCTCTGAGCGTCATCCGGACGAACTCGCTGCCGATGAAACCGGCCCCTCCCGTGACCAGAAGCCTCATGTCAGACCATCACCTCCAGGCCGCGGGCGCCGGCCCTCTCGTGGCACCGCGCCATGATGCCGCCGGGGCATCGCCCGGTGCACGGGCGGTGGGGCCGGCCCGGCGATCACGAGATGACCTCCACGGAGCACCGGATGCCCGGCGCGGCGCCCAGTCGGCGGTCCGCGGTGAGCAGGGTCGCTGAGAGCAGCTCGGCCACCGCGACGTAGGCGGCGTCGTAGACGCTGAGGTTGTCGCGCATCTCCCAGCAGCGGGGGAGCACGGCCAGGTGGGGCACCCTCAGCAGTGGGATTGCGAGCAGATCCTCCAGTCCCATCGCGGCACGGCGCTCCGGGAGCCTCCCGATGCCGGCCTGTCGCCGCCAGACCGAGAGCACCTCGAGGTCGACGATCTCAGGTGCCGCCAGCCGCTCGCCCCTCAGCCTGAGGCGCGCCGCATCCCCATCGGGACCGTCATCGCCCAGCGCCGGCGCCAGCACGCTGGCATCGACGACGATCACCGGCGAGCCCGGTCGGTCCTCAGGGCCGCCACGGCGCTCCGGAACGGGACGCCGCCCCCCGCCCTCCCCCCGGCCCGAGCCAGGACCTCGTCGAGGGTGGGCTGGCTGGCCTCGGCGATCAACCGGCCGCGCAGGTACTCCTGCAGCGATTGGCCGGCGTCGGCAGCCCGCCGGCGGAGGACGGCGTGGACGCTGTCCGGGACCTCTCTGATCTGGACGTTGGGCATGCATGCATTTTGCCTTCCACGCATGCGCATCGCAAGCGCCGGCGCCGGCGTGGGCTGGCGCCCGGCGGGCCGAGGACCTGAAGGGCTCGGGCCCGGCCTCAGATGTTCTCGATCCTCCAGTCGAAGCCGATCCGGGGGTCGTTCCAGGGGATCCTCCCCTCGTCGGGGTCGGCCGGATCGTAGGGCTCGGTCACGTAGTAGTTGAGGATCACGTCGCGCAGATCGAGGACCTGGTAGCCGTGGGCCACGAAGGGCGGGATGGCCACCATCCGGGGCGCGTGCTCGCCCAGGATCAGGCTCTGGATCTGCCCCTGGGTCGCAGACCCCTCGCGGAGGTCGACCAGCACCACCCGGGCGTTGCCCTGCACGATGTCCCAGTAGTCCCACTGCTTGCGGTGCCAGTGGAAGGCCTTGATCAGCTCCGGGGGGTTGCCGCCCCGGGCATAGGCCAGGCTCCGCGACATCTGGGCAAAGGGCTGGTCGGGCAGGAAGGGCCTCCCCAGGTCGTCGAGGTCCCCCCGCTTGAGCTGCTCGATGAAGTAGCCGCGCTGGTCGGCGTGCTTGCGGAAGGTCTTGACCATCACCCCGTCGATGGGCCCCAGCCGCTGGGCGGCGGGGGCCCCGGCCATGGCCTGGAGCACTCGCTCCACCGATTCCGGGATCGGCAGCCAGGCCATCAACCCAGCTCCACGTGGGAGTGGTCGCCGAGCATGAGCCGGTGGGCCCGCGGCCGCACCTGGGAGGAACGGACCACGCACTCCCTGCCGAGCAGCGAGGACTCGATCTTGCCGGCCACCCCCTCGATGACGCTGCGCTCCAGCACTATCGAGTGCTCGACCTCGGCGCCCCGGACCACGCAGCCTCGCCCCACCGAGGTGAAGGGGCCGATGTAGGCGTCCTCGATCACGGCGTCGGCCCCGATGATGGCCGGCCCGCGGATCCGGCAGCTCCTCAGCTGGGCGCCCGCCTCGACGGTCACCTTGCCCTCCAGCTGGACGTCCTCCGAGACCTGGCCCTCGATGCGCGGCTCCAGGGCGTCGAGGATGATCCGGTTCGCCTCCAGCATGTCCTCCAGCCGGCCGGTGTCCTTCCACCAGCCGCTGATCACGTGGGGGACGACCCGGGCGCCGTCGTCGATCATCCGCTGGATGGCGTCGGTGATCTCCAGCTCGCCCCTGGCGCTGTAGTCGATCCTCTCGATGGCCTCGAAGACCCGGGACGAGAAGAGGTAGACCCCGACCAGGGCGAGATCCGAGGGCGGGACCGCCGGCTTCTCGACCAGGCGGACCACCCGGCCGTCGCGGAGCTCGGCCACGCCGAAGCGCTGCGGTTCGGGGACCCTGGCCAGCAGGATCTCGGCATCAGGCGAGGTCTGACGGAACTCGTCCACGAACTCGGTGATCCCGTCCCGGATCAGGTTGTCGCCCAGGTACATGACGAACTGGTCCTGGCCCAGGTAGTCCCGGGCGGTGAGCACCGCGTGGGCCAGGCCGAGGGGCGCCTCCTGGGGGATGAAGGTCACCGAGGCCCCGAAGCGCGAGCCGTCGCCGACCGCGGCCCGGACCTCGGGTCCGGTGTCCCCGGTGATGATCCCGATCTCGGTGATCCCGGCCGCGACCACCGACTCGATGCCGTAGAAGAGGATCGGCTTGTTGGCGACGGGCACGAGCTGCTTGGCGCTGGTGTGGGTGATCGGCCGCAGCCGGGTGCCCTGACCGCCGCTCAGGATCAGGGCCTTCATCGGGCCGATCTTAGCCATCGCCCATTCGCTCCCGCCGGCTTCCCGGGCACCTCCACGGTCAGCGCGTCGGCGGGTCAGGTGGTGGCCGGCCACACCATCCCGGCCCTGGGCAGCGGTGGAGCCGTGACCATCTGGAACTCGGCGGGGACGGTCAGCGTCGTAGTGGACGTGGTCGGCTACTTCTTCTCGGGGTCGGGCGGCACGGGGCTCTATCACCCCTCCAACGGCTCGATCTGCGTCTACAGCCCGGCAGGTGTTGTCAACGTGGTGCTCGACGTGACTGGCAACCCCGGTCAGACCCTGGCCAACCTGATCCTCGTGGCGGTCGGCGGCGACCGGATCATCGACCTGGGCAGCGCCCAGGGAAGCATCGACGCCGTCGTCGACACCGAGGGCTGGTTCGGCTAATCTGCTGCGACCGTGGGGGACTGCGCCGGCTCCGCTCTGCGAAAGCTCACGGCGTCGCTGGCGGTGACCATCCTGGCGGTGGGGGTGGGCGCCACCAGCCGGCCGCTGCCTGCCGCCGCGGCCGGCTCCATGCCGGCGAGCACTGCGGCTCCCCTTCTCCTCCAATCCTGGCCGGGGACCACCCAGTCCACCCAGGTCCAGGAGCTCAGCCCGGCGGACGAGACCGTCACCCCTCCCGATCCGCAGATCGCCGTCGGTGGCAGCTGGGTGGTCGAGTCGACCAACGCCGCGCTGTTCGTCTACCAGCGCGACGGAGCTCCCGCTCCGGATCGGCCGGGCGCGATCTGCCCGGCGCCCGGACCCACCTGGCTCAGCTATGTGCAGTACAGCCTGGGTGGGTGCAACCAGATCGACCTCAACAACTTCGTGGCCTCGACCGGCTGGCAGATCGCGGATCCGAGCGTCGCCTATGACCCGGAGGCGGAGCAGTTCTACCTCACCCTCAGCCTGACCACGACCCCGCCGGCCAACCAGTCGTGCGCGGCAGGCTCGCCCGACGGTTCCACCTGCAGCGTGGTCCTCGTCCTGCACACGACGACCGGCGACCCGACCGGCCAGTGGAGCGCGACCACCTTCCGGCCCTTCTACTACGGCGTCACCGCGGCCCGGCCGAGGCTGGGCTTTTCAGCTGACAAGGTGGCGGTGGCCTGGGACGAGGAGACCTCGAAACATCTCTGGGTTGGCGACAGCTCCCTGGTCATGAGCAAGGCTCTCTTCCTGGCCGGCGCCTTCCACCCGGTGATCCTGCCCGCCAGCGGGACGCCGGCGCCGCCGGAGACGGCCCACTTCGGGCTGACCCCGGTCACCGACCTCGGTGCCGGATCGACGCTCTACATGGTGGCCAACGACGGGGCCTCGGACCTGGTCCCCGGTCAGACGGCCGCGCTGTTCGTCGACGCCCTGACCGGCGCCGCCGCCGGCTCCGTCCAGCAGACGGACACCGAGCTGCCGCTCAGCGACGGCTACTCCGTCTCGCCGCCCGCCGCTCCGCAGGCGGGGAGCGGCAACCTGATCGCGACCGGCGACGACAGGATCGCGGCCGCGACCTGGAGTGATGGCCTGCTCTGGACCGGCTTCGACGAGACCTGCACCCCGGCCCAGGACACCGCGGCCCGAGCCTGCATCCGGTACCTCGAGGTCGCCACCAGCCCGATGCAGGTCACCGCCGAGATGACCCTCGCCATCCCGGGAACCTACGCCTACTACCCGTCCTTCGGGATCGACCCGGCCGGGGACCTCTTCAGCACCTTCGCGGCGTCGAGCAGCACCGCTGACCCCTCGGTGTTCGCGGTGGGGGTCCCGGCCGGCCAGACCTCCCTCTCCGACCCGGTCACGATCATGTCCGGAGCCGGGCCTTACCAGTCCGCCCAGCCCCCGGCCGCCGGCTGCAACCCGATCACCGGTCAGTGCGTCTTCGGCGATGTGACCGGGGGTGCCATGGACCCCATGCACCCCTACGACTTCTGGTTCGCCGGCGAGGTCCAGCTGGATACCGCGAACGCCGCTGACTGGGGGACCGCGGTGGGACGGCTCAGCTACGCCGCACCCTCGATCGCCAACCTGACCCCGGCGGCCGGTCCCGTGGCAGGCGGCACGCTGGTCACCGTCAGCGGCTCGGACTTCGGGCCGGGAACGACCCTCAGCTTCGCCGGCCAGGCCGTCACGCTGACGAGCCTCAGCCCGGATGCCGTCACCTTCGTGACACCCGCCGGCGTTCCGGGCAGCGTCAGCGCGATCGCGACCGACGGACTCGGTTCGAGCCGGCCCGCGCCCTATCTCTACGTGGCCCCCTCCAGCTACACCCCGGTGGCTCCCTACCGGGTGCTGGACACGCGCCTGGCGACGTGCGTCCAGTGCGGCGGCGGGGCCCTCGGCCCCGGCGAGACCCGCAACCTCCCGGTCGCCGGCTACGTCCCCTCCGGGTACTCCGGCCAGACGGTTCCGGCCGGGGCCACCGCGGTGGTCCTCAACGTGACCGCGGTGCTCGGCACCAAGCCGACCTTCCTGACGGTGTTCCCGGCCGGAGGTGGCGTGCCCGTCGCCTCCAACTTGAACCCGGCCCCAGGCCAGATCATCCCCAATCTGGTGGTCGTCGCCGTGGGCAGCTCCGGCGAGATCAGCATCTACAACGACCAGGGCAGCATCGACGTGGTCGCGGATGTCGAGGGCTACTTCACCAGCGGATCCGGCTCCACCTCGAGCACCCCGGGGCCGGCCGGGTTGTTCCACGCCCAGTCGCCGCCGGTCCGGGTCTGCGACACCCGGGGCGGCCAGGGCACCCCCTGCATCCCGGCCGTCGACGCGCCCTTCGGGCCCGGCCAGGCCCGGCTGGTGGCGGTGACCGGTGGCGCCACCGGGGTCGCCACCGGCGGTGATGCCGAGGCCGCAATTCTCAACCTCACCGCGGTCAGCGGCACCTCGGCGACGTATCTCACCGTCTACCCGCCGACCCTGATCGGAGCCTTCCCGGTCTGCGGCGCCGCCCCGCTGGCCTCCAACGTCAATGTCCCCGCCGGGATCAACCAGCCGAACCGCGTCATCACCCCGGTCGTCGACTACCAGGGGACGGGTTTCGTCTGCGTCTTCAATGACCTGGGAAAGATCAACGTCGTCGTCGACGTCAACGGCTGGTTCGGCAACGGAGACGACACCGGCGGGAGCCTCTTCTACGCTCTCGGCCCCTCCCGGATCTGCGACACCCGGTACACCCAGGGGACGCAGTGCGCCGGCGAGACCCTCGCGCCCGGTGAGGCCCTGCCGGTGCAGATCGTGAGCACTCCTCCGCTGCCGGCCTCCGTCACCGCGCTGGTCGCCAACGTCACCGGCGTCAGCGGCACCCAGGCCACCTACCTCACGCTGTATCCGGAGGCGATGTACCCGCCGGGGACCTCCGACCTCAACCCATACGCCGGCGCCACCATCGCCAACCTGGCGGTGGTGGCGGTCGCCCCCGACGGCAGGGTGGACATCTACAACTCGCAGGGCGCCATCGACGTCGTGGTCGACGCTGTCGGCTGGTTTGGCTAGTCAGCTCGACAACCAGGACGCCACCGAGGATTCGGCGGCTGCATGCGTCACGCCGGCCCATCTCATGCGAGAATCCGCCGACGCACGGTGGCCGCCGCGCCGCGCGCACATCACAAAGCGACACGCACCTGGAGGTTTCGTTTGCCCAGGAGCAGGCGGTGCCTGCGCATCCTCGCCGCCGTGGCGGTGGCGGCGGCGGCGACCGTGGTCACCGCTCATGTTGCGGCCCTCCCGGCGGCGGCCCAATCGGGGGCCGCCACGCTCTGGGGGATCGACGCCTGTGACACCGCCCAGGACGTGGTCCCGGGCACGGTCGCCAGCCTGGGCCAGCCCGAGTTCATCGCCCGCTACCTGAGCCCCAACGCGCCCTGCAGCCCCTACCCGGCGCTGACCAGCGCCGAGGTCAGCTACGCCGAGGCCCAGGGGCTGGGGCTGATGCTGATCTTCGATCCGGGCCGCTTCGGGTCCAGCAATCCCGGAGGGGCCGCCGAGGCTCAGCAGGCCATCCAGGCCGCCCTGGCCCTGGGCGCCCCGGCCGGGACCGCGATCTATCGCGACGTCGAGCACAGCGACCCCATCACCGCCGCCTACATCCAGAGCTGGTACCAGACCTTCGCCGCCTCGGGCAGCGGCTTCGTCCCCGGCTTCTACGAGAACTCTTTCGGGGGACCCTTCGCCTGCGCCAGCAACCCGGATGGCAGCACCAACTCGCAGCCCTGCAGCAACGGTCCGGGCGGGTACTGCCAGGCGGAGGCGAGCATGCCCGCCCTCGCCACCGGGGTGGTGCTCTGGGACAGCGAGCCGGAGACCGAGTACGGCAATCCCAATTACGTCCCCAGCCCGGCCAACGCCCTTCCCTGGAACCCGTATCCGCTGCCCTGCGCAAACACCACGGTCGCCTGGCAGTACCTGGAGAGTGGGGGCATGTCCGGCAGCTACCCGTCCCTCGACGTGGACGTCGACGAGTTCCTGAGCTCGGCGAGCAGCCTGCTCTGGGATGCCAGCACCTACACCCCGCTCACTCCCTTCCGGGTCTGCGACACCCGTGAGGGCGCGGGGACGCCGTGCTCCGGTGCGACCGCCGACAACCCCGTCGGGCAGGGGAGCGCCCTCAACGTGCAGGTCGCCGGGATCACCGACCCGGAGAGCGGTGAGTCGGTGCCGGCCGGCGCCCGGGCGCTGGTGCTCAACGTCACCGCCATCGGCGCGACCACCTACACGTACCTGACCGTCTACCCCACCGGGGCCTCACCGCCCAACGCCTCGAACCTCAACCTCTCGCCGGGAGCCACCCAGGCCAACCTGGTGGTCGTTCCCCCCGGTTCCGGCGGTGACATCAGCGTCTTCAACGACCAGGGCCAGGTCAACGTCGCCATCGACGTCGAGGGTTACTTCGCCGCGCCCACCACCGCCGGAGCCGGCATCGTCGGCCTGTTCCATCCCATCCCGCCGCTCAGGATCTGCGACAGCCGGCCCTTCACCGCAACCGCCTGCTCGGGGACCCCGCTGGGGGCGGGTCAGTGGACCAAGGTGACCGTCTCCGGCTGCCCCCCGGGCAACCCCGCGTGCTCACCGTCAGTTCCCGCCGACGGCACCGCCGCGGCGATAGCCCTCAACCTCACCGCCGTCTCCGGGACGAGCTTCACCTTCCTGAGCGCGACCCCGCCGAATGCGACGGACAGCTGCCCCACCGGGCCCCCGGCCTTCTCCAACCTGAATGTCAACGGCGGCACCAACCAGCCCAACCGGGTGATCGTCCCGCTCGGTCCCCAGCAGGACGTCTGCCTCTACAACTCGCTGGGGACTATCAACTTCATCCTCGACCTCAACGGCTGGTTCGGCAACGGCAGCGAGTCGGCGCGCGGCACCTACTACCATCCCCTCGCTCCGGTGCGCCTCTGCGACACCCGATCCAAGACCGGAACCGAGTGCTCGGGGGACCGGCTCCACCCGCAGCAGACTCTCAGCTTCTCGGTGGCGGGGGACGACGGCGTCGCCGCCGCGGCCCCCAACAGCTCGACCCCGATGGCGCTGGTGGCCAATGTGACCGCGGTGAACGGCACCGCCAACACCTATCTCACGGCGTACCCGGCGGGGTCGGGGAGCCCGCCCAACGCCAGCGACCTCAACGCGACGCCCCACCAGACCATCCCCAACCTGGTCATCGTCCAGCTCGGTGGGTCCGGCTCGGCCGGGGGTGACGCCGCCCTGTACAACGCTTCGGGCACAATCGACGCCGTCGTCGACGTCGAGGGGTGGTTCGAATGACCGAGCCGAGGTGAGACGCCGGGCAGCACGCATCGCCGCCGCCGTGGTCACCGGGCTGGTCCTGGCCAGCCTGGGAGCGGCCACCGCAGCTGCAGCCGGCCCGCCGGCGGTCCACCACCATCCGGTGATCCGGCTTCCCGGGCGCTCCGCGCTGGCCACCCCCGGGACCCGTGAGAGCGAGCTGTCCCCGAACTGGTCCGGCTACACCGTGAGCGGCGCCAGCGGCGCGTACACCTCCGTCGCCGGCTGCTGGACGGTCCCCACCGTGCTGCTCACCCCGGGGCCGACCTACTCGAGCACCTGGCTGGGCATCGACGGCGGGCTCGCCGGCGACGCCTACCTGATCCAGACCGGCACCGAGCAGGACTGGTCGTCGTCGAGCGGTTCGGCCCCCTTCTCGGCCAGCTACTCAGCCTGGTGGGAGATCCTCACCCCGGCTGCCCCGTTGGCGCCGGCCACCCCGATACCGCTCACCGTCTCCGCCGGCGACACGGTGTGCGCCAGCATTCAGAGGGCGGCGACCGGGGAGTGGGTGATCAGCCTCGACGACCTGACGGGGGCGGCCCCCTTCACCACCGAGCAGCCCTTCGGGGGCCCGGGTCAGACCGCCGAATGGGTGGTGGAGGAACCGGAGGTCTGCACGCCGGGCGGCGGCTGCCAGCAGAGCAACCTGGCGGACTACGGTGAGACCACCTTTGACCTGTGCGCGGTGGACGGGCGCGGCCCCGCCCTCTCCGCCGGCGAGTCGCTGACCATGGTCAACGTCGCCGGCACGCAGGTGATCTCCCAGCCCTCCGTCCCCGATTCCGAGGGCGATGGGTTCTCGGTGGCCTACGGCTCGGCGACACCGCCGTCGCCGCCGTCGATCAGCCCCGGTTTGGGGCCGGCGGCGGGAGGCCAGACCGTGACCCTGACCGGCACCGGCTTCCAGGCCGGCGCGGGCGTCACCTTCGGGATCGGCGCGGCGACCCAGGTGACGGTCAGCGGCGCCACTCAGCTGACCGCGGTGAGCCCACCGGGCAGCGGCACCGTCAACGTGACCGTCACCGAGCCATCCGGGATCTCGGCGACGGACATCCTCGCCTACACCTACGTCGCCTCGGGCACCTACACGGCGCTGACACCCTTCCGGATCTGCGACACCCGGGCGGGCAGCGGCACGGAATGCTCGGGAGGGTCGGCGGACAACCGGATCGGACAGGGCCAGACGCTGCCCTTCCGCGTGACCGGCGTCGGCGGCCCGCAGGGACAGTCGGTGCCCGCCGCCGCCCAGGCGGTGATGCTCAACGTCACCGCCATCGCCGGCAGCGCCGCCACCTACCTCACCCTCTACCCCGCAGGCAACGGGCTGCCCGCCACCAGCAACCTCAACGTCCCGGCCGGTGTCATCCAGGCCAACCTGGCGGTGGTCCCCGTGGGCACCGGCGGCGAGGTGAGCCTCTACAACTCGGTGGGCAGCATCGACGTTGCGGTGGACGTCGAGGGCTACTTCGCGGCCCCCGGCGGCTTGCCGGGCGCGGGCGGGTTCCACCCCATGCCGCCCCTGCGCATCTGCGACACGCGGAGCGCCGCTGCGGTCGGCTACACCACCGAGTGCAGCGGGATCCCGCTCGGCCAGGGAGCATGGACCCGGGTGGTGCTCTCGGGGCTGCCCCCCGGCGCCGCCGCCGGGACGCCGTCCCTGCCCGCCGACGGCACCGCCGAGGCAGCTGCCCTCAACCTCACCGCCACCCAGGGCAGCGCCGGCACCTTCCTGAGCGTGACCCCCTCGAACCAGGCGGACAGCTGTCCCAGCGGGCCTCCCGGCTTCTCCAACCTCAACGTCCCCGGCCACACCAACCTGCCCAACCGGGTCGTGGTGCCGCTCGGGCCTGATCAGGATATCTGCGTCTACAACTCGCTGGGCACCATCGACTTCGTGGTCGACGTCAACGGCTGGTTCGGCAACGGCCAGGAGAGCCCGGCCGGTGCGCTCTTCTCCGCCGTTCCCCCGGTCCGGGTCTGCGACACGCGAGCGGCCACCGCCACCGAGTGCTCCGGGAACAGCCTCACCCCGGGCCAGGTCCTCCCCGTGCTCGTGGCGGGCATTGACCAGATTCCCGCGGCCGGGGGACCCGATCCGCCGGTGGCGGTGATCGCCAACGTGACCGCCGTGGCTGGAACCCGGCCCACCTACTTCACCCTGTATCCGGCCGACGGCAGCCCGGCGCCGACCGCCTCCGACGTCAACGTCGGCGCCGGCCAGATCACCCCCAACCTGGCCATCGTCCAGCTGGCCACCTCGGGCATCAACGCCGGGGCGCTCGACCTCTACAACAACCAGGGCTCGATCGACGCCATCGTCGACGTGCAGGGGTGGTTCCAGTGAGGGCGCCGCGCCGCTGACCCGGCCGCGCTGGGCTCAGCCCAGCTCGAGGCTTTCGATCCTGCCCTGGTGGCAGTCGACCACGGCATGGAGGTGATGGCTGGGGGCGGTGGCCCGGACCGCCGCCAGGGGGCTCCACACCACCTCGTCGTCGGCCACCTCGAGCTCCACCTCGACCTCGCCTTCGGCTCCGTCCCGCCAGTACGCGGTGGCCATGCAGCGCTCGCCACCGTCCTCCAGCGAGCCGGCCGACCGGCCCAGCAGCTGGTAGGCGTCGGGGTCGCCGCGCACCGCGTCGAGAGCTGGCGCGTCCAGGTAGTCGAGGCGAGGCTGGCGGACCGTGTCCAGCCGGGCCAGGTCGCCGAGCAGGCGGTTGAGCAACCGGGAGACCTCGGTGGTGTCGGAGGCCCGCACCGCCGCCTCCTTGCTCCAGCCCGGGTCTCGGGCCGGCACCACGTCGATGATGGCGGTCATCTCTCTCCTCCGCGCCGCGACCGGAGCCGCGGCCCCGGCGCCGCATGATACCGGAGCCCCGGGCGATTGGGGCCCCTCCCGTCCGGCGCGGCCCGGCCGGCCGTAATGCGTTGGCCCGCCAGGCGGCACATAAGAGATGTGGTTGGTTCCATCTCCATGGCCGCAGACTTCCGCACCATGGCGGTCAGCGGCCGTGTGGACGCGGCCGAGCTGGAGCGGCTCCTCGAGGCTGAGGGCAGGCGGCTCTTCTCGATAGCCCTGGCCATCCTGCGCGATCCCGTGGAGGCGGAGGATGCCGTGCAGGAGACCGCCCTGGCCGCCTGGCGGGGGTGGGAGGGCAGGACCGACCCGGAGCGGAGCCGAGCCTGGCTCACCACCATCTGCGTCCGCCAGGCGATCCGGCGCCGCAGCATGGTCCGCCGCTGGCTGCGGGGGGGTGAGCGCCGCGACCAGGTCGACGAGGCGGAGCGGCACCTGGAGGGCGGCGGGGCTCATCTCGACCTGCACCGGGCCTACGCGACCCTCTCCCCGAAGCAGCGCGCGGTCGTGGCCCTGCACTACGGCCACGGCTACACCCTCACCGAGTGCGCCGAGCTCATGGGCTGCAGTGGCGGAGCGGTGGCCAGCCACCTCTCGCGAGCGCTCGCCCGGCTGAGGAAGGAGCTGAGCGATGAGTGAGCCGCCGGAGGACGACGACCTCATCCCGCGGCTGAGGGAGTACCTGAAGGGCTACTCGACCTATCCGCGCCCCGAGAGGGTCGGAGCGAGGCGCTACCGGCTCTCGCGGGTCCTGGCGGCGGTGGCCCTCGCGGCGGTTCCCGCCACCGCCATCGCCATCGGCTTCGCCGCCGGCCACCTGGGCCCGACGGCCGCCCCTGTCACCTCGCCGACCGCCACGGGAACGGCGCCGGTCAGCGGCACCCCGGTCAGCGGGACCCCGACGACCCTCACCGTCCCCACCCCCTCAGCCACACGCGAGGCGACCAGCCCTGGCACCGGGACGCCCCGGCCAACCCCGACGGCCGCCGCCACGCCCACGCCGGGGGCCGGGGGCTGCGGTTCAGCTGCCGGGTCACCGGTGAGCGGGACGGCGATCAGCGGGATCAAGGCGTACCCGGTCGCCGCCGCGTCGGGCGGGCCCGAGTGGATGGCGCCCGGCCCGCTCGGCGTCTGGTTCGCCTCCGCCCAGGGCATCGGCCAGGTCACTCCCGCGGGAAGGGTCACCCTCTACCCGGCTCCATCGTCGTGGACGTCCGGCTCGGTGGGGGGTCCGGCGTTCGGGGCGGGCTGCATCTGGACCACCGAGAGCCATGACGGCCAGGTCTACATCGGCGAGTGGAGCTCCGTCGGGACCCTGGACGGTGAGTTCCCGGTTCCCGGGTTCGGCGCCTACACGGTGACCTACGGGCCGGACGGCGCCCTCTGGTGGACGGGGATCGGCAGCTCGTCCAGCCAGGATCCCCAGGCCTTCATCGGCAGGATGACGGTCTCCGGGCGGGTGACCACCTACCCGCTGCCGCAACCCCAGGACCCCGCCTACACCATCGTCGCCGGCGCCGACGGCGCACTCTGGTTCGACATCCCCTACTCCGCCAGCATCGGCCGGATCACCACCTCGGGACAGATCAGCGTCTTCCCGATCCCCGGCGGGAAGCCGGGCGTGCTGGGGATCCGCGATGCCCTGACCGCCGGCCCGGACGGCGCCATCTGGGCGGCCTCGTACTCCAACCAGAGGCTGGCCAGGATCGCCTCGGACGGATCGGTGCAGGAGTACTCCACCGCGTCGTGCGGCAGCCCTGATTCGATCACCGCCGGCGGAGACGGGAACCTCTGGTTCACCTCGGCCAACGGGGTCAGCAGCCTGCTCTGCCGCATGTCCGCCTCCGGGCAGGTCACCGGGATCTACCCGCTGCCCTCCACATTCGTCAGCGCGCCCTGGATCAGCAGCATCACCAGCGGGGCCGACGGCGACGTCTGGTTCGACACCGCGGAGTTCATCGGCCAGCTCGACCCGGCCAGTCCGCCGTCCTCCGCCCCGATCACCAGCCCATCGAGCTGACCGATGACGAGCTCGACCGCACTCACCTACATCCCAGGCAACACCGCGGGTGGCCTCCTGGTCCGGACGTCGGGCTCGGGCAGGGTCACCGGCGTCCACCCGCTACCCGGCAGCTTCCCGAGCCAGGCGCTGATCTGCAGGTTTCCAGGCGTGCGGACGGCAGCATCTGGTTCGGAGGCGACGGGGTCATCGGGAGGCCGGAACCCGACCGATCCCCCATCCACCTAGGGACCACCGCGGGTCCCAGGGAAGGCGGGCGCGGCCTCGCAGGTCGCGCCCGCCAGGGGCCCCGGGACGCGAAGCGGCCCATAGACTGTCCGCCGTGGAGCCCGTCGACCGGGACGGCGCTGGCGTACGCCTCCAGCATGCCGAGACCATCTACCTGGACCACTCCGCCACCACCCCCCTGGACCCGGAGGTGCGCCGGGCAATGCTGCCCTGGTTGGGGGAGCAGTTCGGCAACCCGTCGTCGATCCATGAGCGCGGCCGCCGGGCGAGAGCGGCAGTCGACGAGGCCCGCGACCGGGTGGCTGCGGCCGCCGGCTGCGCCCCCCGCGAGGTGATCTTCACCTCGGGGGGGACCGAGGCCGACAACCTGGCTCTGCGGGGGGTGGTGGACCGCTGGGGCCCGGAGCGGGGGCGCCACCTGGTGGTGAGCGCGGTGGAGCACGAGGCGGTCCTGACCACCGCCCAGGCCCTCGTGGACGCCGGGAGGGCCGAGGTCAGCGTGACCGGCTGCGACCGGGTCGGCCGGGTCGACCCGGCGGAGGTGGCCGCCGCCGTCCGCCCCGACACCGTGCTGGTCTCGGTGATGCTCGCCAACAACGAGGTGGGCACGATCCAGGACCTCCCCGCCATCGCCGCTGCCGCCCGAGCCCGGAACCCGAGCCTGCTGGTCCACACCGATGCGATCCAGGCACTGGGCAAGCTACCCCTCGGCCTCGACGCCCTCGGAGTGGACCTGATCAGCCTCAGCGCCCACAAGGCCTACGGGCCCCAGGGGGTGGGAGCCCTGCTTGCCCGTCACGGGGTCTTCCCCACCGCCCAGATCACCGGCGGCGGGCAGGAGCGGGGCCGCCGCAGCGGCACCGAGAACGTGGCGGGCATCACCGGCTTCGGAGTGGCGGCGGAGCTGGCGGAACGGCGCCGCGAGGCGGACTTCCGGCACCTCTCGCTCCTCGCCGGCCGGCTGGCCAACCTGCTGACCTCGCGCATCGACGGCCTGGAGCCCACCGGTGACCGGGAGCGCCGGCTTCCCGGCCTGGGCAGCTTCGTCGTCGCCGGGTGCCGCAGCGATCTCCTGCTTGCCGTCCTCGACGAGCTGCTGGTCTGCGCCTCGGCGGGAAGCGCCTGCTCCAGCGGGGCGCCGGTGCCCTCCCACGTCCTCGAGGCCATGGGCTACGGCGAGCGGTCGGGGTGCGCCCTCCGGCTCAGCCTGGGGAGGGGGACGACCGAGCACGAGATCGAGGCCGCCACCGAGCGGGTGCGGGTGGCGGTGGCACGGATCCGGCGGGGCAGCGGCGTCTCGGTCCTGCGGCCGCGGGCGGGGCGGGGCCGCTGACGCCCAGGGCCAGGGCCACGTCGCCCCCGGTGCCGCTCCGGGGTACAATTCCCACCATGACGGTCGGAATTTCCTCGTCGGCATCTTTCAGCATGCGGGTCAGCTCCAAGGCCCACTACGGGCTGCGGATGATGACCGAGCTCGCCCGGGGCTGCGGCAAGGGCCCGATCAGCCTCGCCGAGGTCTCGCGGGCCGAGCACCTGCCCCTCTCCTACCTCGAGCAGCTGGCCGCCCAGCTGCGCCGGGGCGGTCTTGTCGAGTCCACCCGCGGCGTCCACGGCGGCTACCGGCTCACCCGCGACCCGCTCACCATCTCGGTCCTCGACGTGGTCCGGGTGGTCGAGGGTGAGGTCACCCCCGTCGAGTGCCTCGCCCAGGACTACACGCCGGGGAGCTGCATCCGGGAGGGCGACTGCGCCTCCCAGCCGCTCTGGCAGCGGCTCAAAAGGTCGATCGATGCGGTCCTCAGTCAGACCACCATCGGCGACCTGGTCGCCGACCACTCGCTGGTGCAGACCTTCGCCCCGCTGGCGGCCGAGACCGGGCAGCGGCAGGCGAGCCCGCGGCGCAGGGAGGTCGCCCATGTCTGAGGCCATTGCCCTGTCCGATCCCGCCGCTGGCACGCCCGCCGACCTGCGGGTCGAGGGCCTGCGCGTCTCGGTGGAGAGCAAGCGCATCCTCGACGGGGTCGACCTCCGGATCCCGGTCGGCGAGGTCCACGCCCTCATGGGCCCCAACGGCTCGGGCAAGTCGACGCTCGCCTACACCGTGATGGGGCACCCCAAGTACGAGGTGACCGGAGGCTCGATCAGCTTCGGCGGCGAGGACCTGCTCCCGCTCACCCCCGACAAGCGGGCCCAGCTCGGCCTCTTCCTCTCCTTCCAGGCGCCGATCGCCATCCCCGGGGTGACCACCGTCAACTTCCTGCGCGCCGCACTCCGGTCTCAGGGGCGCGAGCTGCCCGCCCGCGATTTCATCAAGCGGCTGGGCGAGGAGATGGAGGCGCTCCGCATGGACGCCAGCTTCCGCTCCCGCTACATCAACGACGGTTTCTCGGGCGGCGAGAAGAAAAGGGCCGAGATCCTCCAGCTGGCGATGCTCCAGCCCCGCCTCGCCATCCTCGACGAGCCCGACTCCGGGCTGGACGTGGACGCCCTGCGCACCGTCGCCGAGGGCGTCCGCCGGGTGATGGACAGGGCGGAGGGCAGCATGGGGGTGCTGCTGATCACCCACTACTACCGCATCCTGGAGCACCTCACCCCGGACCGGGTCCACATCATGCACCAGGGTCGCGTCGTCGAGACCGGCGGCCCCGAGCTTGCCCATCGGGTCGAGCGCGAGGGCTACGACCCCTTCATCGCGGCGCTGAGCGGCGCGGGACGGGAGGTCTGAGCAACCATGGCCGTACAGGCGCACGAGCTGACCAAGGACTACAAGTACGGGTTCCACGACGTCGACGTCTCGGTGTTCCGGACCGAGAAGGGGATCTCCCCCGAGGTGGTCGCGGCCATCTCCAAGCACAAGGCGGAGCCGGAGTGGATGCTCAAGTTCCGGCTCAAGGCCCTCGACCACTTCCTGAAGCGGCCGATGCCGACCTGGGGAGCCGACCTCTCCGGGATCGACTTCGACAACATCTACTACTACATCAAGCCGGTCATGGAGCAGGGGCGGAGCTGGGACGAGGTCCCCGAGTCGATCCGCCAGACCTTCGACCGGCTCGGGATCCCCGAGGCGGAGCGCAAGTTCCTGGCCGGGGTCTCGGCCCAGTACGACTCCGAGGTCGTCTACCACAACATCCGCGAGGACCTCAACCGGATGGGCGTCCTCTTCAGCGACTGCGACACCGGGCTGCGTGAGCACGAGGAGATCTTCAAGCGCTACTTCGGCACCGTGATCCCGCCCAACGACAACAAGTTCGCGGCGCTCAACAGCGCGGTGTGGTCGGGCGGGTCCTTCGTCTACGTGCCCAAGGGCCTCCGCGTCGAGATCCCGCTCCAGGCCTACTTCCGGATCAACAGCGACAACATGGGCCAGTTCGAGCGGACCCTGATCATCGCCGAGGAGGGGTCCTACGTCCACTACATCGAGGGCTGCACGGCGCCGACTTATTCGAGCGACTCGCTGCATGCGGCGGTGGTCGAGATCATCGCCCAGCCCGGCGCCCACGTCCGCTACACGACGATCCAGAACTGGTCGGACAACGTCTACAACCTGGTGACCAAGCGCGCCATCGCCAAGGAGGGGGCGAAGGTCGAATGGATCGACGGGAACCTGGGCTGCCTGGCGGCAGGGACCCGCGTCTTCACCAACAACGACGTGAAGACGATCGAACAGATCCAGCCGGGCGACGTCGTATACAGCCTGACGCCCGAGTTCGAGTGGACCCGTCAGCGGGTGGTCGCCACCCAGGTCAACCCGCCCCGCCAGACCTTCCGCATGACCACGGTCGACCATCGAGAGGTCGTCGCCACCGACAATCACCCCTTCCTCACCCTCCGAAAGGTGGGCAAGGTTCGCTCCGTGCAGTGGTTGCGCCTGGATGAGATCAACCCCGGTGACGAGATCGCCATCTCAGGGCTGATCCCGGACAACGGCCAGCCATACGAGCTGCCCGTGCTTGATCGTGTCAAACGGTCCAGGAACCCCTTCCAGACGCCAGGCGCCACGAATCCCGACCTGATGTGGCTGCTCGGCTTCTACCTCGGGGACGGCCTCAAGGAGCAGGCTCGGGTCATCTTCTGCGCTCCCCTGAACGATCCGGCCGAGCCGCGGATCCACGAGGTGCTCGCCTCCCAGTTCGGGATCGAGACCACCAGCCGCCAGGGGGTCCAGCTCCGGGCCAACTCCGCCGGCCTCTGCCGGTTCCTCGATGCCATCGGCTTCGGCGGCAACGCCATCACCAAGCGCCTACCCAAGTGGGTCTACACGATCCCCTTCGACCAGAAGCGGGCGCTCATCGACGGCTACATCGCCGCTGACGGCCACATCCGGCTGAACCACAAGAACATCTCGCTGACCAGCGTCAACCGGGACCTGCTGGAGGACATCAAGGCCCTGGCCCTCTCCTGCGGGCTCAATCCCCTGAAGATCAGCAAGTGGTCCCGCCGCGAGCTGAAGCCGTTGGGCGTCGAGGAGAAGCTCTACGAGCACTACTTCCTCTACTTCGGCGAGCATCTCCCCGAGGTCCCCGTCTACTTCTCCGCGGTCATGAAGATCGAGAAGGGCGAGGTGGTGCCGACCTTTGACATCGAGGTCGACGGCGCCGCCAACTTCATCGCCAACGGCGTGGTGGCGCACAACTCCAAGATCACGATGAAGTATCCGTCGATCTACCTGATGGGTGAGCACGCCCACGGCGAGATCCTCTCCGCCGCCTTCGCCGGCACCGGCCAGCACCAGGACGCGGGCAGCAAGTGCATCCACGTCGCCCCCAACACCACCAGCAACGTGGTCAGCCGCTCGATCTCCAAGGGGCGGGGCCGCACCTCATACCGCGGCCACATCAAGGTGCTGCCCAAGGCGACCAACGTGAAGTGCAACGTTCGCTGCGACGCCCTGCTCCTCGACGAGGAGTCGCGCAGCGACACCTACCCCTACATGGACATCGAGAACCCCGACGTCACCTTCGGCCACGAGGCCACGGTGTCCAAGGTGGGCGAGGACCAGATCTTCTACCTGCAGTCGCGGGGCATCGACGAGCAGCAGGCGACCGCGCTGATCGTCAACGGCTTCTTCGAGCCCTTCGTCAAGGAGCTGCCGATGGAGTACGCCGTCGAGCTCAACCGCCTGCTGGCGCTCTCCATGGAGGGCGCCATCGGGTGACCGACACCGCCACCAGGGCCGGCGCCGTCAGCCGGGCGGCGCTGGAGGCGCGGCTGGCGACCAGCCCGGCCTGGCTCGCCGGCCGCCGCACCACCGCCTGGGACGCCTTCACGGCCCTGCCCAAACCCTCCTCGATGCGCGACGAGGACTGGCGCCGGACCGACATCGCCAAGCTCACGGTCGAGGACTTCCAGGAGCCGCTGACCGACGACGACTCGCTTCTGGAGAGAGCGAGGTCGCGCCACGCTCAGGCGCTGCCCGAGGCGGCCCTGCTCCTCTGCTCCGCCGACGGCACCACGGCCATCGAGAATGCCGAGCCCCTGCTCGCCCAGGGGGTGATCGTCGCCTCCCTGGAGGAGGCGGTGCTCCGCCACCCCGAGCTGGTCCAGCGTGGCCTCTCCGGCATCGGCGCCGGCGACTCGTACTTTCTCGCCCTCTGGAACGCCCTCTGGCGAGGCGGCGCCTTCGTCTACGTGCCGCGCGGGGCGCAGGCGGGGACCCCGCTCTGGATCAGCCACCTGGCGGCGCCGGCGGGAGCCGCCGGCTTCCCCGCCACCGTCGTGGTGGTCGACGCGGAGGGGTCCCTCACCCTCGTGGAGGATCACGTCGGATCGGATGACGAGGCTCCCCGGCTCTCGGTGAGCGCCACCGCCATCCATCTCTCGGACCGATCCCGCCTCGACGACGTTCCCATCCAGCAGCTCCCCCCGGGCACCTGGCAGGTCTCGACGCGCCGGGCCACCTGCGCCGCGGCCGCCCGCTACCGCCTCATCGGGGCGAGCCTGGGCTCCCGGCTGCAGAAGGCATATTGGGACGTGATGCTCGAGGGGCAGGCCTCCGAGGCCGACATCTTCGGGGTCTGCTTCGCCGCCCAGCAGCAGCACCTCGACCACCAGTCGCTCCAGCTCCACCGCGGCCGCGACACCCGGAGCCGGCTGCTCCTCAAGGTGGCCGCCCGGGACCGCGCCCAGAGCGTCTACAGCGGGCTCATCGACGTCGAGCCCGACGCCGTCCACGCCGACGGCTACGTCATCAACCGCAACCTCCTGCTCACCCACGGGGCGAGCGCCAGCGGGGTCCCGCGCCTGGAGATCAAGGCCAACGACGTCCGTTGCGGCCATGGGACCACGGTCGGCCACGTGGACGACGACGAGCGTTTCTATGTCATGTCACGGGGGATCCCCGCCGAGGAGGCCGAGAGGCTGATCGTCGGCGGCTTCTTCGCCGACTGCCTCGACCACGTCGCCCAGGAAAGCCTGAGGGCATGGCTGGTCGCGGCGCTCGAGGCGGAGGCGGTGGGCTCGCTCTCCGGCGCGCCGGCCTCGGCAGGCGGCGGGCTGGCGACCGGCAGCGGTGCGCCCGGCGTCCGGCCGGGCCAGGGGGCGGGAGCCCTGCCTGTCGGAGCAGGATCGTGATCGTGGCTGAATGGCTGACCGTGGCCCGGGTGGAGGACATCCCCCCGGGGCACGCCGCGCGGGTCGAGATCGGCGACCTCCCCATCGCCATCTTCAACGTCGACGGCGAGCTCCACTGCGTCGACGACACCTGCACCCACCAGGAGGCCTCGCTCTCCGAAGGCGACCTGGACCTCGAGCGCTGCGCCGTGGAGTGCCCGCTGCACGGATCGGCATTCGATCTCCGCACCGGGGACGCCATCACCCTGCCGGCGGTGGAGCCGGTGCGGGTGCACCGGGTCGAGGTCGAGGACGGGATGATCCGGGTCTCGCTCAGCGAATGATCAGGGCCAGCGCACCGATGTGGACCGGGCGAGACCACCCCACCCCTGCCAACCGGTTGTGGTCTTTTCTGTCTACAACCACCCCGGCACCTCAGTGCCCCCGGATGCCGAGGGGGCGGGGCGGAGCGGGGCCGCTGGCGACGCGGAGATGCGTCTGCCCCGGAGGGTCACCCCCGTGAGCACCGCCGCTCACCGTTCCTCCACCGCCGCTTATCCCTCCAACGCAGCCCACCCTGCCAACCCGGTCGCGGCCGGGCCCGTCGATGTCGAGCGGGTCCGCGCCGACTTCCCGATCCTCAACCGGGAGATCAACGGCCATCCCCTCGCCTACCTCGACTCGGCGGCCACCTCCCAGAAGCCGGTGGCGGTCCTCGATGCGGTGGAGCGCTACTACCGCGAGACCAACGCCAACGTCCACCGTGGGGTGCACCAGCTGGGCAGCGAGGCGACCGAGGCCTTCGAGGCAGCTCGCGAGCGGGTGGCCGCGTTCATCGACGCCGACCCGCAGGGTCTGGTCTTCCTGCGCAACGCCACCGAGGCCCTGAACCTGGTGGCCAGCTCCTACGCGCGGGAGCTGCTCCGGCCCGGCGACCGGATCGTGCTCAGCGTCATGGAGCACCACAGCAACCTGGTGCCCTGGCAGCTCGCCGCCGAAAGGGCCGGACTCCGCCTCGCCTTCCTGGGCCTGACCGGGGACGGCCGGCTCGACCTCTCCAACCTCGACGAGCTGCTGGAGCCACCGACCCGCCTGCTCAGCCTCAGCGCTCAGTCCAACGTGCTCGGCACCGTCAACGACATCCGGGCCATCGCCGAGGCCGCCCATCAGCGGGACGTCCTGGTCTGCGTCGACGCCGCCCAGGCGGTGCCCCACGCGCCGGTCTCGGTGCGCGACCTGGGGGTGGACTTCCTCGCCTTCTCCGGCCACAAGATGTGCGGCCCCATGGGGATCGGGGCGCTCTGGGCCCGTCCCGAGCTTCTCGAGCGGATGCCCCCCTTCCTGGGCGGGGGCAGCATGATCCAGCGGGTCGAGCTGGAGCGGACGACCTGGAACACCGTCCCCCACAAGTTCGAGGCCGGCACCCCCGACGTGGCCTCGGCCGCCGGGCTTGCCGCCGCCTGCGACTACCTGGAGCGGGTGGGCATGGACCACATCCACGACCACGAGGTGGCCCTGGTCCGGCACATGCTCGACGTCCTGGATGAGTCCGGCGCGACGGTGTACGGGCCCCGCGACCTCTCCATCCACGGCGGCGCGGTCAGCTTCAACGTCGCCGACGTCCACCCCCATGACACCGGCACCATCCTGGACCGGCTGGGCATCGCGGTGAGGGCCGGGCACCACTGCTGCCAGCCCTTGATGCGCAGGCTGGGAGTCGCCGCCACCACTCGGGCGTCGGTCTATCTCTACACCACCCACGCTGAGGTGGACCGGCTGGGGGAGGGGATCGCCGAGGTGCGCCGGGTCTTCCGGGTGTAGGGGAGTCGCCGCGCCGGTGGCCACGACCGCGGGGTTGGCCAGCCGGGTGCACCCCCGGTTGGCGCACCCCCCCTTTTAGGCCACTTGTGGCAACAACTATGCCAAGGTTCCGCTCGATGCCTAGCTGGTGGGCCCGTACACCCAGGTGTCGGCCACGTCGGCCACGGTGTTGACCGAGCCACCGAAGAGCACGACCTGACCGGTCGCTGCGTCGTAGGCCATCTGGCTGTAAAAGCGGGCAGGCGGGGTGGTGACCGGATGTAGCTCGCTCCAGGTCGTTCCGTCCCAGGCCCAGAGATCGTTCAGCGGGGCACCCAGGGTGTAGGTCTCGGCCTGGTAGGGCTTGGCCTGGTCGACGTAGCCGCTCACCGTGGCCCCACCGAACAGGAGGACCTCGTGGAGATCGGCGTCGTAGACGACGCTGGCGCCCACGCGGGCCGACGGGGCTTGGGGAAGCGGCACCTCCGACCAGGTGGTGCCATTCCAGGCCCACATGCTCTGGGAGTGCTCACCGTAGAGGAGGAGCTGGCCGCTGGCTGGATCGTCGACCATGGCCACGTCGCGGGTCCAGCCCAGCGAGTCGGGCGGTTCGATGGCGGGCGAGAGCTGGCTCCACTCGGATCCGTCCCAGCTCCACGTCGAGGAGCCCGGGGGCGGAGTCGAAGGCTCGGACTGCTGATAACCGGGGGTGGGAGACCAGAGCAGCAGCGCCTCGGTGGCCGGGTCGTAGGCCATGGCTCCGTCGGGATCAGGCCAGGCGTTTCCCGAGTTGATCCCGCCGTTGTCCGACCAGGTGCCCCCGTTCCACTGACTGGTGGTGAGCGAGCCGCAGGGCGGCGCCCAGATCAGCACCACCGTCTTGGTGGCGTCGTCGTAGGCGAAGGGGACGCCGAACACCGCCGGGGCATCGCTGGCCACCTGCTGCCAGGCGGTGCCGTCCCAGGTCCACGTGTCCGTGTACACGAAGGGCAGGCCGGGACTGCAGCTCGCCTCGCCGCCGCTGACCATCACGTTTCCGGTCGCGGCGTCGTAGGCCACCGCGGCGGAGTCGCGAGGAAGCGGCGAGCTGGTCGGGTGCTGCTCGGTCCAGGTGTACGCTGCTTGGCCGTTTCCGGGGGAGGCACTTCCGCTCCCCGGGCTCGCCTGGACAGCGGCGGTGGCTGCGGGACTGGAGGCGCACAGCGGGATCACGGCCGCCACCAGCAGGAGAGCGACTCGCCTCAACCGCACAGCCGTGGAGGTGGCCCGACGGAACGCTGCCCGGTGCACCGGCGGTTCCACGCTCGGGGAACGCGGGGCTGCGGCATCGGTTACGGCGGCACCGCTCACGCGCATGTCCCGTGCACCACCGTCGTCCCACCCACCGCCCACAGCCCGCTCGACGGCGATGTCGCCACCCCGGTGAGGTAGCCGAACGTCTGCCCGTCGAGCGTGTACAGGGGGGCCCACGCGCTGCCGTCCCAGTGCTCGATGATCGCCCCCACCGCCCACGCGTCGTCAGCCGTCACGGATGCCACCGCAGCAAGGGGACTGCTCCCCTGCATGAACTCGGTGGGGCTGGCCGGCGAAGAGCCCGTCACCGGCTGGTCGGGTACGGAGACGGCGGGGCTGGCGACCAGCTTCCAGGTGGAGCCGGACAGCCGCAGGGTCAGGCCGGACGAGGGAAGCGCCCCACCGACCGCCCAGATGCCGCCGGCGGCCGCGCCGTCTGCCGCGGCAAGGATGTCGTTGGCCTCGATGGTCCCGTTCACCTCCTCGGGGAGGGTGGCGTCGGGGGCGTCGACGATCTGCCAGGAGGTGCCGTCCCAGTGCTCGGTGAGGGTCTTCCAAGGGCTGGGGCTGTACGTCGTGTATCCCGCGTCCCGTTGGTAGCCTCCGACCAGCCAGACGTCGTCGGGTGAGCCGGCGGCGACGCCCAGCAGCGCGGCTGACCCGATCGGCCCGGCCCCGGGCGGTTGGGTTGGAGGCGGTCCGGGGGCGGCGCTCGGAGGGCTGATGGCCCAGTCGGGCGCGGCCGCCTCCGGGTCGGGTACGCCGATGATCGACCAGCGGGTCCCGTCCCAGTGCTCGACGAGAGGCTGGGCCGCGACCGGAGCGAAGCTGGGGTCCTGCAGCGGCCACTCGGTGACCCCGACTGCGTAGACGTCCGCGGAGCCGAGGGCATCCACGGCGGTGAGCACGTCCAGCGGCGCGGTCCCGTCGCGGCTCCCCACATCCGGCGCGGTCACGATCGACCACGAGGTGCCGTCCCAGTGCTCGACGAGGGTCTCTCCGACCGGGATGGCCGGCACCCCGTTGACGTAGGAGGTGATGGGATCCCCGATGTAACCCACCGCCCAGACGTCATCCGGACTGACCACGCTCACCGCCGTCAGTGCGTCGCCGCCGAGGCCACGGGCATTGCCGGCGTCGGGCGCGTTCACGATCGCCCACGCGCTCCCGTTCCAGTGCTCGGCCAGGGTCTGTGGCGTGCCGCCTCTGGACGCGGTCGACCCCACCGCCCAGACGTCGTCAGGCCCGGCCACCGCCACGCCGCTGAGCCGGGTGCTCGAGACATCGTCCCCACTCGGAACCAGGACGGGCGTGAGGCTCCAGCTCTGGGTGCAGGAGGTGGGGCCTCCGCTCGCGGCGGTGGGTGATCCGGGCGACCGGGTCGGCGTGGGCCGGGGTGTCGAGCTGCATCCCGCGACCAGCAGGATGGCGGGCGCCAGGGCCAGTGCGGTGAGACGGCGGTTCTTCACTGGCAAGCAGAACGGGCTGGCCGCCGGACAGTTACGTCGTTCGCGGCGTTGCGCTGGAGGCAGCTCGCGGCTCGGCCCACCGCCTCTCCCAAGTTGTGGATGGACGCATACCTCGCGGCGTTCGCCCTCTGTGCGGGCTGCCGGCCGGTGACGACGGACGCCGCGACTGTGACCCGATTCGCAGCGTCGCAGCGCCTCGCTGGCGCCCGCGGCACGCGATCCCTCGTTACAGGGCCGTGACCCAGTCCTCGGGTCCGCGCCCCTAGCCTGGTCGCGCCCCAATCCGGCGCCCCGCGCTCGCCTTCGGGCGGGCGCGCTCCCGCCCACGGAGGAGAACAGATGCCACGCCCGCTGTCCAAGGCTGGCCTCGTCGTCGCTTCGGCGGCGCTCCTCCTCTCCACCGTGGCGGCGGGCCTCGCGGTGGGATGGGGCTCCCTGGGCTTGGCGGCCGGTCTGCCCCAGGGTGGCGGCCTCCATCCGCTGTGCGGCCCCGTCCCGGCGGGCAGGATGCGCTGCGAGACCTACCTCAGCTCCGGAGCGCTCGGCACCCCATCGCCGGTGGGCTACGCGCCGGCCGACCTCGACTCCGCCTACTCGCTGCCCGGCCCGCAGTCCGGAGCCGGCGCCGCCCGGACCGTGGCGGTCGTCGATGCCTACGACGACCCGTCCGCGGAGTCCGATCTCGCCGTCTACCGGTCCCAGTTCGGGCTGCCGGCATGCACCACCGCCAACGGCTGCTTCCGCAAGGTGGACCAGAACGGCGGCACCAGCTACCCCACCTACAACCAGAACTGGGCGGGGGAGATCTCGGTCGACCTGGACATGGTTTCGGCGGCCTGCCCCAACTGCCGCATCCTGCTGGTCGAGGCGACCAGCGAGGTGACCACTGACCTGGGAACGGCCGAGGACACCGCGGTCCGGCTGGGAGCCACCGAGGTCAGCAACAGCTTCGGGGGCCCGGAGGTACCGGACGAGGTCCAGGCCGACGGCTACTTCGACCATCCGGGCATCCCCACCACCTTCGGCGCGGGGGACATCGGCTATGGCGTCGCCTGGCCGGCGTCCTCCCCCTACGTGATCTCCGTGGGCGGGACCTCGCTGGTCCGGGACCCCTCCAACCCGAGGGGGTGGTCCGAGACGGTCTGGAACGACGGCGAGGGCGCCACCGGGAGCGGCTGCAGCGCCTACGAGCCGATGCCCAGCTGGCAGGGCTCGGTGCCGACTATCACCGCGGCCTGCTCCCACCGGGCCGACAACGACATCTCGGTGGTTGGCGACCCCGACACCGGGGTGTCGGTCTACGACAGCAACGCGGGGGCTTCCGGAGGCAACTGGCTGACGGCGGGCGGCACGTCGGTGGGCGCGCCCATCGTGGCAGCCATGTACGCGCTCGGTGGCACCCCGGCAAGCTCGCCGGCGTCCAGCCTCTACCAGGCGGCCGGCCCCGCGGACCAGTCGTCCAGCTTCAACGACGTCACCAGCGGCAGCGACGGATCCTGCGGCACCATCCTGTGCAACGCCGGCCCCGGCTGGGACGGCCCGACCGGGCTGGGCACCCCCAACGGGCTGGCCGCCTTCGGCGGCGCCGCCGCGCCCTCCGCCTCGACGACGACGCTCACGGCCTCACCGACCATGAGCTTCCCCGGCGAGGCGGTGACCCTCACCGCCCAGGTGGCGGGGGCAGCCGGCCACAGCGGGCCGGTGTCCGGGAGCGTGACGTTCGTGACCGGGGCCACCAGCCTGGGCGCGGTCGCCGTGGACGGCTCCGGAGCCGCCACCCTGATCACCACGTCCCTCCCCGCTGGGGACGACGCGGTCACCGCGGATTACGGGGGGAGTGCGGGGCTCGCGGCCAGCCAGTCGGCGGCCGTCCAGGTCCAGGTCAGCGCCTCGGCAGCGCCGGCCGGCTCCGCCTACACGGCCCTCGAACCCTTCCGCCTCTGCGACACCCGGCGGGGCACCGGGACGGAGTGCTCCGGGAGCGCCTCCGACAACCTGATCGGCCCGGGAGCCGGGCTCACCTTCCAGGTCACGGAGGTGGCCGGCCCCGAGGCGCAGACGGTGCCGGCCGGGGCTGATGCCGTGGTCTTCAACCTCACCGCGGTCCAGGGGAGCGCGGCCACCTACCTCACCGCCTACCCCACCGGCCAGGGTGTGCCCACGGCATCCAACCTCAACGTCCCCCGCGGCGCCATCCAGGCCAACCTGGTGGTGGCCGCCCTCGGCTCCGGCGGACAGGTGACCGTCTACAACTCTCAGGGCTCTATCAACATGATCGCCGACGTCCAGGGCTACTTCATGGCCAGCTCGGGAGGAGCGGCCACTCCGGGCCTGTTCCACCCCCTGCCGCCGCTCCGGCTCTGCGATACCCGACCGGGCACCTCCACCGCCTGCTCCGGCCATCCGCTGGTGGCCGGACAGTGGACAAAGATCGTGCTCTCCGGCTGCCCGGGCGGCACGGCCTGCCCCGGCTCGCTGCCGGCCGACGGGACCGCGGCGGCGGTCGCCCTCAACCTCACCGCGGTCTTCGGCACCACCGGCACCTACCTCTCGGTGGCCCCAACCACGAGCGGCGGCACCTGCCCCGGCGGGGCGCCGTCCTTCTCCAACCTGAACGTAGGCGGTGGCGGCGTCCTGGCCAACCGCGTGATCGTTCCCCTCGGCCCGGACCAGCTCGGCGGCCCCGATCAGGACGTCTGCGTCTACAGCGCGCAGGGCACCATCAACTTCATCACCGACGTCAACGGCTGGTTCGGGAGCGGCCGGGAGAGCACCGCCGGCGCACGCTACTTCGCGGTCAGCCCGGTCCGGATCTGCGACACCAGGGCCGCCACCCAGGTCGGCTACAGCACCGAGTGCTCGGGGACGCCTCTCTCCACCGCCACCTCCCTCCAGGTGCAGGTCGCCGGTGTGGATGGCGTTCCCGCCCCGGGCGGCGGCGCACCGGTCGCCCTGGTCGCCAACGTCACCGCCGTCAGCGGCAGCGCGGCCACCTATTTCACCCTGTATCCGGCTGACGCCGCGCTGCCCACCGCCTCCGATCTCAACCCCGGTCCCGGTCAGGTGGTTCCCAACCTCGGGATCGTCCAGCTCGCGACCTCGAGCTCGCCCGGATCCTTCGATCTCTACAACGCCCAGGGGGCCATCAACGCCATCGCCGACGTCGAGGGCTGGTTCGCCTGAGGATGGGGGCGGGCCCACCCGCCCCTCCGCTCTGCCAGCGTGGTCGCGGTAACCTCTCGACGGCAGCGCCAAAGGGAGGCGCCGGCCACAGCCCTGATACCGTGCCCTGCGGTCCCGCCGAACCCGGGCTGGGTACAATCTTGAGTGTGACAGTGGGGATTACCCCGGTGGACGACGAGCTCTTCCGCGAGATCATCCTCGACCACTACCGCAACCCCCGGCATCGGGGCGAGGTGGCCCCGGCGGACGGCACCCTGGAGGCTGACAACCCGCTCTGCGGTGACGAGATCCGCCTGAGCTGGAGGATCGAGGGCGACCGGGTGGCCGACATCGCCTACACCGGTCGGGGTTGCTCGATCAGCCAGGCGGCGGCCAGCATGCTGCTCGACGAGGTGGCCGGCCTTCCCTGCTCGGAGGCCTGCGGCCTGGCCCGTCGCTTCCGGGAGATGCTGGTGGGCAACGGCGACGCCGAGGGGCTGGGGGACCTCGAGGCGCTCCAGGGGGTCCGGGCCTACCCCGTCCGGATCAAGTGCGCCACCCTCGCCTGCAACGGCATCCTCCGCGCCCTGGGCGCCGCCGAGGAGGGCGACGCGGCGTGAGCCAGGAACCGGGGCGGCTCCCCGACGCGCCGGAGGGGACGGCCGGGAATCGCGCGCCGCGGGATGGCGCCCGGCTCAGGGCTTCGGCGGAGATGGTCCTCGACGCCCTTTCCGAGGTCTACGACCCGGAGATCGGCATCGACATCGTCTCCCTCGGGCTGGTCTACGGCAGTCACATCGACGACCAGGGCCTGCTCACCGTGGACATGACCCTGACCACCCCCTTCTGCCCGCTGGGCAGCATCCTCCAGTCTCAGATCCACGCCGTCTGCGCCCCTCTTCCGGGGGTGGAGGACGTCCGGGTCAACCTGGTCTGGGATCCTCCCTGGGACCCGCGCACCATGGCCTCCGATGAGGTCAAGCTGGAGCTGGGGCTGTACTGAGCCGGCGCCCCACGGGACCGGCAGCCGGCTGGGCCAGTCGCTAGGATCGGCGGGTGCCCAGCGAGCCGGAACGCCTCTTCGAGAAGGCCGATGCCGATGCCCTGCTGCCCCGGCTGCGCGGGCTGATCAACCGCCTCCAGGAGGTGGCGACGTCGCAGGAGGCGGTGGCGGCCCGCCGCCGCCTGGCCCACGTCGGGCAGTCGAACGGCTCGGCGGAGGCCGCGGCCGCCGCCTTTCAGGCCTCGGCCGACCTCCGCACGGTGCTCGACGAGATCCGCGGATTGGGGGTCATCCTCCGCGATCCGGCGACGGGCCTCTGCGACTTCCCGGCCCTGCGGGGCGGGGAGCCCGTCTACCTCTGCTGGCAACTGGAGGAGACGGAGGTCGGCTGGTGGCATCCCCGGGACACCGGCATCGCCGGCCGCCAGCCGCTCTGACAGCGGGTTTGGGGCCTCCCGGCCTCGGTTGCGGATACACTGACGCCAGCGTCTCCGGCCCTTCGCCCTCCCGCACCCCTCATCACCAATCGACGCTGCGCGGCCAGGGGCGAGGTGGCACTCCAAGAAAAGGAGGGTCATGCCGATGAGTGATTGTTCGAGAACCCAGCCGACCAGCGCCGGGGGCGCCTGCTGATCGCCGGGGCCCTACTGACCTAGGGAGACGCGATCGCCCGAGGCGACCGCGACGTCTCCGAGCGCTCGACGGGGTGTCCGCCATGAGGGCGGGCACCCCGTTTGATACGAGAGGGGGAGAGGGCGGCCACCGAGGCCTGAGGTGGCCCTCAGACGAACCGGGCCGCCTCCACCTGGGCCTCCCGAGTCGCCATCTCGGGAGCGGCCACGATCTGATCGGTCTCGACGTATCCCTCGCTGCCGTCGGCGAGGCGGACCTTGGTGAACGGGCCGGTTCCGCCCGGGATCGCCTCGATCCGGCTGGCGGTGAGTATCCGCCCGGCGCGGCGTGCCTCCCAGTCCGGTTCGGTGAACAGCTCGTAAGGCATGCCGGCCCAGGACGCGACCAGGCTCACGGGCCCAAACGGGATGGCCCGGCGGCGGTAGATGGTGCGCTGGTCCGAGACCCCTCGGGTGAGCAGCTGGACCAGCTGGAGGGCGCGAGGGACGGCGCCGCGGCCCCGGCTGGCGGCCATGGCCACCACCGTTCCCGAGTCCGTCACCTGCGCCTGGCAGGTGACCCATCGGGTCCGGCGTCCCACCCGCTTCGACCACTGGCCGAAGAGCCCCTTGCGTCGGAACTCCACGATGCGGGCGCTGTCCTCCCCGGTCACCTCGTAGCGGAAGGGGAAGAAGCCGAGCATCTGCTCCATGACCGAGAAGACCTCCCGGGGAGGGACGGCGGTCAGCAGGCTCCAGCGGTATGCCTCTTTGGCGAGCGACATCGCGGTCAAGTGTAGGGAGCGTGCTCGGGCGGACCGAGGCCCACCGCCGCCGGCGGGTTCGCTGCCGGGGCCGCGGCGATCCCGTAGCGAGCGCACATCGCGTCGAACCGGGCGCCGACGTGGTCGTCAAGCCACTCCCGATGGCGCTGGATCAGGGGAGCGACCTCCTCGCGCAGGTACCGCCCCCGAGCCATCCACTGGTAATAGCGGCGACCCGCATGGTCGTAGGGGCCGTAGAGACGCCCCCCCGGGAAGGTGGCCACCAGCCAGCGAAACAGCTTCTCGTGACGGACGTGCATGCGCAGGGTCACCTGCGGCTGCCGCCCGTCGCCCCCGAAGTGCCCCTCGCCTGCCAGCAGGCCGAGGAAGCAGCCGACCGACAGGTCATCGGCGGGAGGGTCGACCCGCTCGCCGACGCGGACGCCCTGAAGGCCTGACCGTCCGGATGGCGCCGCCTGCATGGCCGAGCAGCTTACGCCCTCCGCCTGGTTTCTGCTGTTTCACCGTAAGGATTCACGTGAAACGCTGCCCCAGCCGGGGGGCCCCGACGCCCTCGGACAGCCCGCGAGTTTTTCCACAGGAGCACTGTGGCTCAGGCGGGCTTTGCGAATTCAAAACCAGGCTCCACCTCGGTCAATGGGATTGGGGAAACGGTGGAAAAACCTGGACCTCCGGGACCCGTCGGGGGCCGGCGCCGCGGGGCCATAATCCTCACCCGTGCCTCCTCTGATCCTCGCCGCTGCCAACCAGAAGGGGGGCGTCGGCAAGACCACCACCGTCGTCAACCTGGGCGCGGCGCTGGCCCAGCGAGGCCGCCGGGTCCTGATCATCGACTGCGATCCTCAGGCCAACGCGACCTCGGGGCTCGGCATCGCCCGACGCGACATCGTGGCCAGCACCTATGACGTCCTGGTGCTGGGGCGTCCCCTGGCGGAGGCACGCCTGGCCACCCAGGTCGGCGGGCTCGAGCTCATTCCCTCCGACATCGCCCTGGCGGGGGCCGAGATCGAGCTGGTGAGCGTGGCCCGGCGCGAGAAGCGGCTGACCTACGCGCTCGAGGCTCTGACCGACGACCCCCTCGACTACGTCCTCCTCGACTGCCCCCCCAGCCTCGGCCTGCTCACGGTCAACGCGGTGGTCGCAGCCCACAGCCTGCTCGTCCCCATCCAGTGCGAGTTCTACGCGATGGAGGGACTGGGCCTGCTGACCCACACCATCAACCTGCTCCGCCGCGACCTCAATCCCCGCCTGCGCATCGCCGGGATCGTCCTGACCCTGCACGATGCCCGGCTCACCCTGGCCAACCAGGTGGTCGACGAGGTCCGTGCCCGCTTCGGCGAGGATGTGCTCGACCCGCTGATCCCGCGCAACGTCAGGCTGAGCGAGGCGCCCAGCTACGGGCTGCCGATCACCCTCTACGCTCCCACCTCGCGCGGGGCCCAGGCATACCGGGAGCTGGCCGCCAACCTGGAGGCACGCCTCGAGGACGCCGGAGCCACCCGGGCTCCGTCGCTGGCATGACCGCCGACGACCAAGGCGCGCCGTCCTCCCGACCGCCCGTTCCTCGACGGCACGGCCTGGGCCGCGGTCTCGACGCCCTCCTGGCCAGCAGCGATCCCGGCCGGGACCTCGGCGGCGGCCCAGCACTGATCGAGGTCGACCCCACCCGGGTCCGGCCGAACCCCGAGCAGCCCCGCCGGGACCTCGACGACGCCGGCCTGGCTCCGCTTGCGGACTCCATCCGGCGCCACGGCCTCCTCCATCCCATCGTCGTCGAACCCGACCCGACCGGCTACCGGCTGGTCGCTGGCGAGCGCCGGCTCCGGGCCGCCCGGATCGCCGGCCTCAGCCAGATACCCGCCATCCTCCGGCCGGCGTCCGAGAGCGGGCGCCAGGCGCTGGAGCTCGCCCTCACCGAGAACCTGCTCCGCCAGGACCTCAACCCGCTCGAGGAGGCGGCGGCCTATTCCCGGCTCGCCGATGCCTTCGGCCTCTCGCACGAGGTGATCGCGCTGCGGCTGGGCCGCACCCGGCCGGCGGTGACCAACGCGATCCGGCTGCTCCAGCTGCCGGCGCCGCTCCAGGAGGCTCTGGCGGCCGGCCTGCTCTCCGCCGGCCACGCCCGCGCCCTCCTCGCCGTCAGGGATCCCGAGGCCATGGTCAATCTGGGTCAGCGGGTGGTGGCCGAGGGCCTGACCGTCCGCGCCACCGAGCAGCTGGTCCAGCGAGCCGAGACCGACGTTCAATCCTCGCCGGGATCGACTGACCAGCGCCGCCCGCGCGGCTCCACCCTCTCCCCCGAGGACGAGCACCTGCGCAGGGGCTTCGAGCGCGCCCTCCATCTGCCCGTCTCGCTCGAGCGGCGCCGGAAGGGGGGTCGGCTGGTCATCGAGTTCTCAGCCGACGAGGACCTCGACGCCCTCTACCGGCAGGTGGGCGGGCCGCCCCTGTAGCCGGGGCCGGCGCCCGGCCCAGCCGCCGCTCAGCCGCGCTCAGGGGTTCGGTGATACCTGACCCGTGAGCGGGCCAGCTGACCCTGCGGAACTCCCATGCGACCACCGATGACTTGGGCGCAGCCCCGAGGTGAGTTGGCGCCGCCGATGCGCCGCGGCAGGACGGCGTCCCGCCGGTTGCGTCCGCGTGAGCCCCGCCCTCCTTCTGCCCCCTGCCTCAGCCGGTGGGCCGCTCCGCCCCGGTGAGCCGCGCCTCGCACGCACCCACATTGAGGTTGCGGAAAAAGGCCTCGATGTACTTGGGCCGGTCCGCCGGCTTGTAGTCGAGGAGGAAGGCGTGCTCCCAGACGTCCATGACCACGACCGGCTTGAAGCCCGCGATGTTGCCGTCCTGATGGAGCGTGATCCAGTGGTTGGACAGCCGCTTGGTGGCCGGGTCCAAGTAGGTCACCGCCCAGCCCACGCCGCGCATCCCGCCGATGGCCGTGAAGTCACGCTTCCAGGTCTCGATGTCACCGAAGGAATCGCCCAGGGCACGGCCCAGCGGCGAGGAGCTGGAGATCTCGCCCCCGGTGTCCTTGGCGAGGTTGTCGAAGTACCACTCGTGCAACACCATGCCGTTGTATTCGAAGGGCAGCCGGCGGGTGAGCTCGTTATAGGCGAGGCTGCCCGTCTGCCCCTTCTGCGACATCTCCACGATCTGCTCGGTCAGGGTGTTCGTGTTTTTGACATACCCGGCATAAAGTCCCAGATGGACCTCCAGGGTCTGGTCCGAGATGCCGTGGAGACCGCTGAGCTGAAACTCCTTGGCCTTGTAAGGTGAGACGGTCAGGAGAGCCATGACATCCTCCCTGCGGGGCCGGCCGTGTGGGTGCCGGCCGCTCCTCGTCTCTCATTGTCGCAGCGCGGGGTGGGGAGGCGTGAGCCCGGGTTCTCCGCCGCCGCCACGGTCAGCGGCGTGACCGCTGCCGGCGGAGGGCGCGGCGCTCCCCGATGCTCCGGGGCTCCCGGGCCAGCGGCAGCGGGGCCGTCATCCCGCGGCGGGGGGGCGCCCAGGAGCCGCCCCTATAATCGACCGGCAGTGCGCCAGCCGGGCCCGTTGTCCCCCACCGAGGTCGCCGCCGGCCCGGTGGCGGGCCTGCGTTCCGGCCTGGTCGCGGTGCCTTCCCACCGCTGCCCGGCCGCCAACCCAACGGCCAGCCCCCGATGAACCGGCCCACCGCGTCCGGCGCTCAGACCGGCATGCCCCCATCGGATCTGGGCCTTTCCGGAGATCCCCTGGAGGGTGAGCCGGTGGGGCCTGCTCCCCCCAGGCACGGGGGCAACACCTGGGTCCGCGACATCCTCGAGGTCCTGCTCATCGCGGTGGTGCTCTACGCGGTGATCTGGACCTGCGTCGAGACCGTCCGGGTCGACGGCGACAGCATGAACGGCACCCTGAGCAGCGGTGACTTCCTGATCGCCAGCAAGATCTCCTACGCGCTCGGCAGCCCGGCGCGCGGGGACATCGTGATCCTCGATCCGCCGCTCTCCTGTGAGGGAAGCCAGGCCGACTACATCAAGCGCATCATCGGGCTTCCCGGCGACAGCTTGGAGATCGTCACCGACACGCAGCCCTTCCAGGTGTGGGTCGAGCCGGGGGGCAGCGGGCCCTGGGACCGCATCGAGGAGCCCTACGTCCTCGGCGACTGGAGCTCCGACATATCGCCCTCCCCGGTCGTGAAGGTCGACGCCATCGACCAGGTGGTGCACATCCCCAGCGGCATGTACTTCGTCATGGGTGACAATCGCAACTTCTCCTGCGACTCCCGTTACTTCGGGCTGGTTTCGCGGAGCCGCATCCTGGCCAAGGCGATCCTCCGGATCTGGCCGTTCGGCAGCTTCGGCGGCCTGGGCGCCGGGCCGACCCTGGCCCCCACCGGCTCTGCGCCTCCCAGTGAGCCCCAGCCGGTGGTGGGGATCATTGCCCTCGGTCTGCCTCTCCGCCGCCGCTGGGTATCACTGTCGCGGGCGCTCAGCGGAGCCGCCCGGGCCTCCCCGGTCCCGCCGCCCGACTGACCCCGCGTGCCGCGGTCCGGGTGGCCGCCGCCCTCGCGGCTGGTCCTAGTCGACCAGCTCCGCCTCGCGGAAGAAGAGGCCCACCTCGACCTCGGCTCGCCCCGGTGAGTCACTGCCGTGCACCAGGTTGTCGGGCATGGAGCTGGCGAGGTCGCCCCGGATCGTGCCCGGAGCCGACTTCGCCGGATCGGTGGCCCCCATCGTGGAGCGCACCAGTGCCACCGCCCCGGGACCCTGCCAGACCATCGCCACCACCGGCCCGGAGGTGATGAACTCGACCAGATCCGGGTAGAAGGGCTTGGCGACGTGCTCCGCGTAGTGACGGCCGGCGAGCGCCTCATCGATGGTCATGAGCTTGAGGCCGACCAGGCGGAGCCCGCGCCTCTCGAGGCGGCCGATGATCTCGCCGATCAGGCCCCTGCGGACCCCGTCGGGCTTCACCAGGAAGAGGGTGCGTTCGTCGGCCATGGGCGACGAGACGTTAACGGATCGGAGGGGCGGGGCGCCTACGAGACACGGGCGAGCGCCTTCTCGAACCGGTCCGGCTTGGCGAAGGGCCCGATGACGGCGGCCCGAAGGCCCCGGCCGCAGATCTCCGCCGCCAGCCGGCGCATATCCTCCGCCGACACCGCCTCGACGGCCGCCACCACCCGGTCCGGATCCAGGATCTCGCCGGCGAGCAGCTCCTGCTGGCCGAGGAACTGGGTCATGGCCCCGGTGCCTTCGAGGTGAAGCAGGAGCCGTCCCTTGACGTACTCCTTGGCCCGGCGCAGCTCGTCGTCCGGGATCGTTTCGGCCGCCAGGTCGGCGAGCTGATCGACCGCCAGTCCCACCGCGCTGACCGCGCTCCGGGGCTCGCAGCCCAGGTAGATCCCGAGGCAGCCGCTGTCGCGGAGCTTGCTCACGAAGGAGTGGACGTCGTAGACGAGGGCGCGCTCCTCGCGAAGCTCCTGGAACAGCCGGCTCGACATCCCCTCGCCGAGGACGACGTTGAGGAGATCGAGCGCCCATCGGCGGGGATCCCGGTAGGAGCAGGCGTGCGCCCCCAGGATGACGTTGGCCTGCTCGGTTCGGCGGGAGAGGAGGCGGAGGACGCCGTCCCGCCGCTCGTCGGCTGGCGCCGGCTCCCCATCGGCGGCCTCGCCGGCAGCCCCGATCCCGGGTTCCAGCAGGGGCAGGACGTCCTCGTCGATGGCCCCCGCCACGCTGATCACCAACCGGCCAGGGTGGTAGTGGCGCCCCAGGTGACCGCGGCACGCCTCGGCGTCGAAGCCCCTCACCGTCTCCTCGGTTCCGGCGACGTCCCAGCCGAGTGGCTGGCCCGGGTACATCACCTCGTCGAACAGCGTGTTCACGTGCTCCTGGGGGTTGTCCAGGCACATCCGCAGCTCCTCGATCACGACCTGCCGCTCCTTGATGATCTCGGCGGGATCGAGCAGGGGGCGGAAGATCATGTCGGAGAGGACCTCGCAGGCGAGCCGCAGGTGGGCTGCCGGGACCTTGGCGTAGAAGACCGTCTCCTCCTTGTCGGTGGAGGCGTTGACACTCCCGCCCACGGACTCGATGGCTGAGGAGATGGCCTGCGCGGAGGGGTAACGGCCCCCACCCTTGAACGCCATGTGCTCGATGAAGTGGCTGAGCCCCGCGGTGGCCGCCTCCTCGTGGCGCGAACCCACCGCGAACATGAAGGCGATGGCCACCGAGCGCCGCGCCACCATCGGCGCGCTGATCAGGCGCGCACCTCCGGCCAGCCGGCGGAGCTCATAGCCGCGGACCAGGCCCGCCATCCCGGCGGCGGGCGCATCCCTCGCGGGCACGCCGGCGGGAGGAGCCTCAGCGCCGGTCAGGGCCGCGACCAGCGGGACCGTCCGCCACCGCCCGGAGCGCCCCCACCGCCGCGGCCGTGCTCGCGACCGCCCGGTCCGTCGCGGCGTGGCCCGCGGCCAAAGCGATCCGGCAGCTCGGGCAGGTCGGGCTGGGCAGGGCCGGTGGGGTGGATGACCACCCGCCGCGCCGGCTCCCGACCGATGCTCTCGGTGCGGACGCCGCTGTCCCCCGCGAGGGTCACGTGGATGGCCCGACGCTCGTAGGCATGCATGGGATCGAGGGTGTAGCGCTGGCCGGTGCGCTTGACCCGGTTGGCCAGACGCAGGGCGAGCTCCCGCACCTGATCCTCGCGGCGCGCCCGGTAGCGCTCCACGTCGAGGATGACACGGCGCGCCCCCGGTTCCTCGGCGTCACCCATCATCAGGTTGACCACCGTCTGCAGCGCGCGCAGGGTCTCACCGCGCCAGCCGATCAGCAACCCCAGGTCGTCGCCGGCGATGTCGAGCACCGGAGGTGGCGGGGGAGCGTCCGGGGTCGGCGCCGCGCGGCGAACCGTGACCCGGGCCGGGATGCCCATCCGCTCCAGCAGATCCACGAGGATGGCCCGGCCGCGGATGGTGTGATCGTCGAGCCTCACCACCCGGACCCTGGCCTCCGAGCCTCCCGACACCCTCTCGCCCGGCAGCACCTGGGCGGGCCGGGCGAGCACCTCGACGCTCACCTGATCCGCCCCGACCCCCAGCTCCGCCAGTCCCGCCGCGATCGCGGCCTCGACGGTCGCTCCCGTCGCCTCGACGCCCCTCCCCTCCTCCTCCATCACCACGCTCTCAGCTTCGTGCAATTGCGACTCTCCTGCTGCGCCACGTGCCTCAGCGGCGGCGCCTCGCTTTCCTCTGGGGCCGGGCCGGGGCCCGTCCCATGCCCGGGGTGGTCGGTGGCCGGGGAGCCGGACGGCTGGTCGACCTCCTGGTCGTGGCCGTTCGCACCGGCGCGCGCCCGGCCGGGCCGGGCGCCCGTCCATCCTGCCCCGACCCGTTCGAGGTCAGGGCCGGGGCCTTGATCGCGCCCAGATCGGCCGTCTGGAAGGACAGCGGTGTCACCCGCCTCGCCCCGGGGAACCAGGGCGGCACCTTCATGGACCCCCAGCCCATCAGCTGGAACTGCTGGCCGATCATCACCAGCGAGGCGGTCAGCCAGTACAGGGTGAGTCCCTGTGGCCAGATGAACCCGAAGAAGACGCTCATCAGGGGCATGAAGTAGACGACCATCCGCATCGAGGAGGCCATCTGCCGCTCCTGCTCGCTCATGTCCGCCCGGATGGGCGGCATGGTGATCTTCGACTGGATGAAGTAGGCGAGCCCGGTGAGAACCGGGAAGATGAGCAGGGCCAGGTTGCCGGGCGGGGAGAAGAGGTGGCCCCAGTTGACCGCGCACACCTTCGCGTTGATCGCGCAGCCCTGGATCTGCTCGCCCACCGTCCTGGAGACGTCGGGGATCCAGAGGAAATGGAGCGGGACGCCGCGGAGCAGGTCGAACGTCACCTTGATCCCGCCCCAGGTGGTCCCGGACCCGATCACGTCCCGGATACCCCAGTAGAGGCCGTAGAGCACCGGGAGCTGGACCAGCACCGGGAGGCAGCCGCCCAGCTGGCTGTACATGCTGATGCCGTGCTCGGCGTAGATCCGCTGGGTCTCTTGGTAGATCTTCTGGTTGTTGCCCCGATATCGCTTCCGGACCTCGTTGAGCTGAGGGGCGACCAGGCGCTGCTCGCGCTGGACCTGTCGCTGCTTGCGGATGCTCCAGCGGAAGATGGGGAAGAGGAGTCCCCGGATGATCAGCGTCGTCACCACGATGGCCAGGCCGAAGGGGCCGATGACCTGGAGGAACCCGACCGCGTTGAAGGCGTGGCTGAGGAGGTAGATGACTCCGCCGATCGGGAAGCGCAGGACGCTCACCCAGTCCAGCGGGTTGAGGAAGTTGACGCCCGCCAGCAGCGGATGGGGATCGGCGACCGGGACCGGTGGGATCACGCCGAGCTCCTGTTGGCGAGCCTCGCGGCTCGATGGACGTGCCTGGCCTGACGCCAGCTGACGTACTCCTCCGGTACCGGGTCATGCCCACCGGGGTAGAACGGCTGGCACCGAGAGATCCGGCGGATCCCCAGCCACCAGCCGCGGCGTGGCCCGAACCGGCGGATCGCCTCCGCGGTGTAGCGGGAGCAGGTCGGCTGGTAGCGGCAGGTGCTCATCGCCCCGAACACGGGGCCGAGCGATAGCTGGTAGAGGCGGATGAACCAGAGGCTGAGGCGGGTCATGACATGGCCCCACCACTTGGGCGAGCAGCGGTCTCCGGGGGGCGGTGCGCCTCATTCTGCGCTCGCCCCGACGCCGGGCGAGGGGGTTCACCCGCAGGAGGGCGAGCCGCCATCTCCATGGCCCTGCCGGCGGCCTCGGCCACCTGACGGGACAGCTCGGCAAAGGGCAGACCGAGGGCTCCGGCGTCCGAGCTGACCACCAGGTCGTAGCCGTCGGCCGGTCCCAGGCACCTGAGCGCCTCACGGAGGCGCCGGCGCAACCGGTTGCGCTCCACGGCGCGCCTCATCCCGGGAGTGGAAAGGCCGACGCGGAGGCCTCCGTCCGCTCGCCGGGCCGCGTCGACCCGGACGGCTCCGCAGCGCGCCCGGCAGCGCTGATCCAGCACCGCCGCGAACCGACCGTGGCCACGGAGCGCTTCCAGCCGGGGTGAGCCGGGCTGCATCCGCGGTCCCGGCCCGGCCTCACTGGATCCTGGCACCGGAGACCTCAACCTCATCACCGGGGTGAACCCGTGGACGTGATGACGCAGGCGATCCGCAGAGTGCGGTGATGGAGCGCTGCCCTGGGACCGCCGCTGGCCCCGCCCCGCCCACACAGACGTTCCGCAGTCCCGCGCGTCCATCCCCCGGCCGCGCTGACCGAGGCGCACCGCATTCCACCCGACTCAGCGCGGACCGGTCGGGGTCAGGCGCTTTCGTCCCTTCAGCCGCCGCGCCTTGAGCACATTCCGTCCCCCGGATGTCGCCATCCGGGTGAGGAAGCCGTGGGTCTTGCGGCGGTAAGCCTTCTTCGGTTGGTAGGTCCGCTTGATGTCAGCTCTCCTGACTTGCTCCGAGGGGATCGCGTGCGGGGACGCGCAGGCGCCGCAGCCGGACGGCGTGAATCCGGGCCAGTATACCGGCCCGGCCCGCCCCGCGATATGGGCAGACCTGCCAGAGCCGCTGCCGCTCCCGCCGGTTGTCGGCCACCCCCTGCGTTGCTAGACTGGCGGGTGCTCCGGCGGGACGAGCTCCCGCAGTCGCCCCAGCTATCCGTCGTCAGCCCCGTCCGGCAGCGGCGCCGCGATTTATCCACTCCTGTTGACATTCTGTGGAGAAGTGGACGATGAACGGCGGCACGCGGAGGACTGAGGTGTGGCTTCGGCGCTGGCAGTCTCGAGGCGGTCCCGGGTTGTCGATCGGCGCTGAGGAGGGCACCCTCACCAGCGAGCCGGGACGGTCGTCGCCGGACCAGATCTGGGCGGCCGCCAAGGAAGAGTTGCAGTTCCAGCTGGCCCGGCCCAGCTACGACGGCTTCCTGGCCACCGCCACCCTGGTGGAGAGCGACGGACGCCGCTTCGTCATCGGGGTCCCCACCCTCCTGGCCCGAAGGCTGGTCTCCGAGCGGTTCCTGTCAGTGATCCAGGAGGTGCTCTCAGGTCTCCTCGGCCATGAGTGCGAGGTGGAGGTCACCGTGGATCCCAGGGCGAGCCCGCCTCGTGACCAGCCGGCGCCCTTCCCTGACACGGACAGCTTCCCCGACGGCGACGACAGCTCCACGGCGGACGCACGGCTGAATCCCGACTTCACCTTTGCCACCTTCGTGGTGGGTAACTCATCGCACTTCGCCCATGCCGCGTGCCGTGCCGTTGCCGACGCACCAGGCAAGGCATACAACCCGCTGTTCATCTACGGAGGTGTCGGACTCGGCAAGACCCATCTGATGCACGCCATCGGGCATGCGGTCAGAGAAGGCCACCGCCGCTCCCCGCGGGTCGCCTACGTCACCTCGGAGAAGTTCACCAACGAGATGGTGACTGCCATCCAGGAGAACAAGACGGCCGAGTTCCGCCACCGATACCGCGGTGTCGACGTGCTCCTCATCGATGACGTCCAGTTCCTCGCCGGGAAGGACCGCACCCAGGAGGAGTTCTTCCACACCTTCAATGCGCTTCACGAGATCCAGAAGCAGATCGTGGTGAGCAGCGACCGGCCCCCCAAGGACATTCCCACCCTCGAGGACAGGCTGCGCAGCCGCTTCGAGGGAGGTCTGATCGCAGACATCCAGCCACCCGACTTCGAAACCCGGCTGGCGATCCTGCGCAGCAAGCTCGGCCCCAACACCCGGCTGGTTCCCGACGAGGTGCTCAGCTTCATCGCTCACCGCATCCAGACCAACATCCGGGAGCTCGAGGGAGCCCTCACCCGGGTCCTTGCCCACGCCTCCATCAACACCCAGCCGGTCACCCTCGAGACCGCCCAGCGGATCCTCCGTGACATCATCCCCGTCGCCGACGTCCAGCCGGTCTCGATCCCGCTCATCCAGGAGGTCGTCGCGGCCTACTACGGAATCAGCGTCGAGGAGATGAAGGGTCGCCGCCGCGACAAGCACATCGTCTTCCCGCGCCAAGTCGCCATGTACCTCATCCGTGAGGACACGGAATCCTCCCTCCCCGTCGTCGGCGACGTCTTCGGCGGCCGGGACCATACCACCGCCCTCCATGCCATCGAGAAGATCAGCGAGCTGCTCCACGAGGATGTCCGTCTCCAGAACGACATCGCGATCCTCCGAGAGCGCATCCACACCCGAGGCTGAGGAGAAGGCTGTGGACACCCGGTGGCCCCTCGGTGGACAGCTCCCCGACCCAGCGCCACCTGGGCATAACCTCCCCGAAGAGGGCCCCTCCACGCACAGCCCGAGGCGGGTTGTGCACAGCCAGCCGAATTCAGCCCGGCCGGTTGTCCCACGTTTGCCCACCCCTATTAACCACTTCTTATCTAAAGACTCTCCGGTCTCAAGGAGTCATCCGCGGTGAACAACTGGCCCACAGACGTCGCGACCGGCTCGACTCTCCGCTGCACGGTCGCTCCCTCGGCGCTCAGCTCCTCGCTGAGCCTGGTCTCACGCGCGGTGTCACCCCGCTCCACCCTTCCGGTGCTCAGCAACGTCCTGCTGGAGACGGAGAAGGAGGGACTGCGGGTGACCGCCACCAATCTCGATCTCACGATCAGCGCTCTGGTCCCTGCCACGGTCCTCGAGGAGGGGAGGATCACGGTGCCCGCGCGGCTGATCGCGGAGTACGTGGCTTCTCTTGAGGAGCCTCTCTGCACCATGGAGGTTGAGGCGCGGACCCAGATCCTCCGTCTCAGCAGCGGCGCTCAGCGGACAAACCTGCACGGCATCGACGCGGCGGAGTTCCCACCTCTGCCGGCAAGGGAGGCAGAGCCGCTTCTCGAGGTCGATGCCGCCCAGTTCCAGCAAGGGGTGGCGCAGACCTCGGTAGCCGCCTCGGGGGACGAGCAGACCCCCGTGCTCACCGGTGTCCTCATCCAGGTGGAGGGCTCCCAGCTCACCCTGGTCGCCACCGATCGACACCGCTTGGCGGTCAAGCATCTCGAGGTCCAGCCGCGCCAGGAGGGAGTGCCGCGGGTGACCGCGATCGTCCCCGCCAGGCACCTGAGTGAGGTGGCCCGGGCGGTCAACCCCGGACGGCCTCTCATCGCCCTCACCTTCAGTCCCAACCGCAACCAGGTCTTCTTCACCCTTCGAGACGTGGAGGTGTCGTCGCGGCTGATCGAGGGCAACTACCCCAACTACAGCCAGGTGATCCCGCCCCAGTCGGCCACCACGGTGGTGCTGCCCACCGCCGTCCTGCTCAAGAACGCCCGGACGGCGTCGGTGCTGGCTCGGGATGCGGCCAATCCGGTGAGGCTGCGGGCAGCGGTGAACGAGCTCGAGATACGGGCTCAGACCGCAGAGGTGGGCGACCATGACGCTCCGATCCCCGCCAAGGTCGACGGTGATGAGGTGCAGGTGGCCTTCAACTCCCGCTATCTCCTCGATGCTCTCCAGGCGATCGATGCGGAGGATGTCGAGCTCGGGTTCAATGGACCACTGCAGCCTGCCGCCGTGCGGCCCCATCAGCGTGAGGACTACCTCTCCGTGATCATGCCGGTCCGCGTTCCCTGAGCGTCGCCTCGAGACGCTGACGGCAAGGTCGAGACCCTCCTGCTGGCTGGCCGTTGAGGGCGGCCTGAGCTAGCCCAACGCGGTGAAGCGGAGACGTTTGACGTGCTCACCTCCCATCTCTCGGTTGAGCCCAGCCACGATCGTCGGCATCTCCATCTGCAGCTGGTGAGCGAGGGCACTGTTCTTGGTGGCGACCAGCAGGACGCCCTTCTCGATGGAGATGGCGCGGCACAGCGGGGCCAGAGCGGGACCCACCACCGCGATGAAGGCGTCCCGAAGCTGGACCTCCCTCACCTCGTGCCTGACTCCCATGCCTCGAAGCGCGTCATCCAGGATGGTGCCGATGTGCTCGGCCCGGCCCCCTTCGGAGGCAGCCGCCCGCCGCGCCCTGCTCCCACGGCTCACCGTCGAAGCACCCTCCCCTCGCGGACCGCGAACACCCTGACCTCGGCTCGCTCCAGGCCCACGCCGTCGACGCTGGTGACCAGCGTCTGAGGAGACCCACTCCCGGACATCAGGGCATCGAGAAGCTGCCCGCGGCGGATTTGGTCCAGCTCGCTGAGCACATCGTCGAGGAGGAGTACCGGGACGCGGCCGGACACATCCCGGGCGTAGGCCAGCTCGGCCAGCTTGCTCGCCAGGACGGCGCTGCGCTGCTGGCCCTGGGACGCATTGGGCCGGGCTGGGCGTCCGTCGATCAGGTAGTCGAGGTCGTCTCGATGCGGACCGGTCAGGGTGATGCCCCGAGCCAGGTCTTCATTCCTGCTCCGGGCGAGTGCCTCGAGGAGCGCCGATGCCACCACCTGCTCGTCATCGCTGTCGATGCCGGAACCGGGCCTGTAGCGGAGACGGAGCTGCTCCCGGTCGCCACTGAGCTGACCCATGAATGACCGGGCGATGGGATCGAGACCTGTCACCACCGCAGCACGGCCCACCTGCACCCGAGCACCATGGCGTGCCAGGGCGGCGTCGAAGGGGTCGAGCTGGCTCGCCGGGGCTCCGAGACGGACCTGGCGGAGAAGGGCGTTGCGCTGCTCCAGCACCCGCCGGTAGCGGAGCAGAGCCTCGGCGCCGCGATGGTCGAGCTGGCTCATGAGCGTGTCGACGAGGTGTCGCCGTGCCTCCGGGCCACCCTTGACCAGCTGGAGGTCATCCGGCCAGAAGAGGACGACGGGGCAGCGGCCGAGGACGGAGCGGGCGGGGACCGGCTTCCCCTCGAGGAGCGAGGTCCGGCTGACCCGCCGGCTCCCCGCGGCAACCGCCGGCCCCGGCGCCGGCCGCCCCTCCCGCCGCGTCTCCGCGGTGGCGGGCTCGGCCGAGCGTCTCAGCCTCAGCCCGAGGCTGGCCGCCGTTGGGGGCTGGGCGATCACGGCGTCCACCGCTGCTTCGTCGCAGCCCCAGCGGAGCAGCTCGGCCGGGGTGGTGGCTCGCGGAGAGCGGGTGAGCAGGAGGGTGGCGACCGCCTCCAGGAGGTTGCTCTTGCCCTGCGCGTTCTGGCCCACGAAGACGTTGAGCCCGGCCTCCAGCTCCAGGTTCAGCTCCGAGTAGTTGCGGAAGTTGTACAGCCGGATGCGCTGGATGGTCGAGGGCTGCGGCGGGACTGCGGGCTCCGCTGCGGTGGCCGTCCCGCCGCTCATCCCTGCCCCGCGCCGGCGATCGACCGGATCGCCTCGGCAACCTCGCAGGTGGCGCGGGGTCGGGCGATCCGGAGCGCCGCCGCCCGCATGGCGGCCAGGCCCGGGGATCCCCGCAGGGAGAGCACGGCCAGCTCCCGGATCAGCTCGTCATCGCTGGGCACGTACCGGCCCGCTCCGGTGGCCACCACCCACTCCATGTTGCCCCGCTCCTGGCCCGGCAGGAAATAGGCGATGAGCAGGGGGAGCCCGGCGCACAGCGCCTCCGCGATCGTCCCCGCCCCCGCCTTGGACACCACAACGTCGGAGGCAGCCATCCACTCCGCCATGTTCCCGATGAAGCCGAGGACGGTGACCCGTTGGCCATGCCGGTCGCTGAGGCCGGCCAGGCGCCGCTGGGCCCCCCGGTTGTGCCCGCAGACGACCACCAGGTTGACGTCGAGCGGGCTGCCGGCGAGGCGCCGAGCGCGGTGCTCGATGCCTCCGGAGCCGTCCGCGCCTCCGCAGACGAGCACGGTGAAGCGGTTGGGATCCAGGCCGAGGGCCAGGCGCCCGGCCCGCTGCGCCTCCCGCTCGGGCCTGGGCGCGGCGAAGGCGGGGCTGACCGGCAGCCCGATCTCCACCAGCCGGCTGGCCGGGACGCCGTCACGCCGGCAGCGGTCGAGGGCCACGGGAGAGGGAACTATCATCAGATCGACGTCGGGGCACGCCCAGAAAGCGTGGACGTCGACGAGGTCGGTGACCACGCTGACCACCGGAATCGGCCTGCCGGCCTGCTGCCTGGCCCGCGCCGCCGCCCGGCCCAGGAGGGGGTGGAAGGAGACGATGGCGGCCGGTTGGAGCTGGGCGACGAGGCGGCGGATCCCAGGATCGACGGTGCGGAGAGCCAGCTCGACGATGCTCACCATGGACCGGGAGTTGGTGCTGTGCCAGAGGCCGCCCCAGAGCCATGGGGCGTGCCGGATCAGCGGACCGTATAGGCCCGTGGTGCGCCCGGCGATCCCCGGTGACAGCGAGGTGAAGGGGTCCACGATCGCTGTCTCGAACTCACCCGGCCATGCCTGGTCGAGCTGCTTGGCCACGGCGGTGGCCAGGGTGCGATGGGCGCCGCCGGTGTCGGCGATCAGAAAGAGCAGCTGGCGGGGCATGGCGCTTCAGCCGCTGAAGCTTATCGACGCGGGGACGAGTGCTCCACTCAAGCCGGCGAGCGGCACGACACCGGTTCCGTCGGCGTTGGCGACCAGGACGTCCAGCTGACCGAGGGAGGTGGTGTCCAGGTAGGCGAGCTGCCGGCCGCTCGGGTCCACCGCGGCTGAGTTGAAGTCGGGCTCACCCGGGGCGGCGGCGAGGGCGTTGGCGGTGCCACTGCCGAGGTTGACACTCTCGAAGGCGAGGTGGCCCGAGCCGCTGGGCGCCGCCGCGATCAGGGTTGCGTCATCCGTGAAGCCGACCGGCACCAGGCCTGCCCCGATCTCGGTGGGGGGGCGGTCGCCGGACGGATCGATGACCCAGGCGCTTGTGCCTCCATCGGGGGCGGTGACCTGGACGGCCAGCTCCTCTCCGGTGGGAGCCGCAACCACCCGGCTCACCTCCCCGCTCAGCCCGGGCAGCGAGTAGAGGGCACCGACCGCGGGGGCGGCGAGCTCGAGATGGGCCGGGCCGGCGGCGGACGCCGCCACCGGGATGGCCAGGGTGTCACCGGCGGCCGTCCAGACCGGGGGCCCGTCAGGCGCCGATGCCGGCTCCAGCGACGAGATGCTGCCGGCGACGGGCTGGTAGAGCTGCACCGTGCCCCCGGCCACGAAGGCGAGCACGGAGCCGTCGGGAGACCAGGCCGGAAATCGCGCGCCCGCGAGGTTCAGGCGGTCCTGCCCGGTGGCCAGGTCGATGACGCGCAGCACCGGCTGGCCGGCCACGCCTTCCGCGCCGGTTTCGACCACCGCCAGCCACCGGGCGCCCGGGGCCAGCGCGGCCTCCTCGATGGCGGCGATGGGCTGACCCTGGGGGATGCCGGCGCAGCCACCTGGCGTCTGGCATACGGGCGCCTGGGCCAGGATCTCGTCAGGGATTGGCTCACCGCTGACGGGCGAGGTGAGCCCCGCCACGGCCACCGCCGAGGGCAGCCCCCCCACGGTGCCGGCGAGCACCACCGCGTGCTCGCCGCTGGAGAGCTGGCCGGTGCGGAAGTGGAGGGACACCGGAGCGAGGAGAGGCTGTCCCTGCGCGTCGGTAACGGCCTGGGTCAGGGTTAGCGTGTAGGCCGTGGCGGGGCTGAGCGGCTGCTCGGGGAGCACCTCGAAGGCGGCGGAGTCGAGGCTGTCGACGATCACCCGCAGCCCGGTCACGGGCGGCGACAGCCGGATGCCCGCCGAGATGGCCTGCAGCGACATCGCCCGAGAGAAGGAGAGGCTCATGGCGACGTCGCGGGGCACCCCGGTGGCGCCGTTGGCCGGAGTGGCCGAGGTGAGCGCGGGCGCCGCGGCGCTGGTCAGGTCCCACTGATGGTCCAGGGAGTTGACGGTGCCGTCCGAGGAGCTCACTCCCGCCCCGAGGCTGAACTGGTACATGGTGTTGGGGGCGAACAGGGCCCCCTGGTGGTGCAGCACGAAGCCCGGCTGGGTGGGCAGCCAGCTGACCCAGCAGGGGCTGTTGGGAACGGCACTGAAGGCGGCCGAGAGGTCGGGGCATCCGGGAAGGCCGGGCTTGCAGTTACCGTTCTTGACGGCGCACACCGTGAAATGAGCGGCGACGCTGGCCTGGTCCACCGGCCGGTCGAAGACGACCTCGACGGTGGCGTTGGCGTCGAGCTGAGTCGAGCCCGCGGGCGGGCGGAGGGCCACGATCTGGGGGGGCCCGCTGAAGCAGCCGGTCAGCGCCAGCGACGACGCGAGGATCGCCGCCCACATGGGAAGCGCGGCGAGCCTCCCCCGCGCCCGACCGCCGGGCCCGGGCGGAGGCGACACGTTGCCTGCGCCCCGATCGAGCATCGAGGCCAGCCGGCCACCCGGCGCACGCAGGGTCCCGGAGGCGGCCGAACTTCGCCTCAAAACGCTCGGGAGAGAGCGCGCTCCACGTCGATGCCGGTCACCGCACCGCCCCCGCTCTTGACCTCGATGCGCGAGCCCTTCTCGCCGGCAATCTTGGCGACCGCCGTCGTGGCGTTGGTCAGCGTCGGATTGCTCTGGGTGTAGGCGCCCAGGACGTGGCCCTGGCTGAACAGGATGATGCCGGTGTCTTCGTCGCAGACCACGATGACGGCCCCCTCGATGCCCTCCTCGCTGAGGTGGGCAAGCAGGGCGTCGAACTGGACGAAGCGGCCCAGCAGGCCGGTGTAGAGGAGCGGCGCGGTGAGCAGCTGGGCCAGCGCGTCCACCGTCTCGCCGGGAAGGTCCACCACGTCGAGGGTGCTGGTGCCCGCCTCCATGCTGCGCTGCACCGCCCGGAAGGCAGGCTCGCCCGACTGGGCTCCCGGCTCGCTGGAGAGCGCCTCGAGCAGATGGCCGTCCCGGAACACGAGCACGGCGGCGAAGTCCGGCCCGGCGAGACGGACATACCCGGTATGGCGGTCCCCCCTGAGAGTCCTGAGCAGCTTGGGGAAGTCGACGAAGGCGCTCTTCAGGCCCTCGTACTGCACCTTGCCGGAGGGCAGCGGGTACACGATCTCGAGGGGAACGGCGCCGGGGGCGCCGAGCACCGCCTGTGGGGCGGTGGGCGCCGGCTCCACCGGAGCCTCGGGCATCTGCTGCGGATAGGCCGGGGGCGCTGATCCCTGGCTGAGGTCCGGGGCAGGGTAGCCGGGGGGCGCCTCGTAGGCGCTCCGACCCGTGGCGGCGGCGGGGGACGGTGAGGCCCAGGCCGAGTACGTGGAGGCAGCCTCGGGAGCGACCATCGGTCCCGGTCCCGCCTCCTGCTGGGGGAGCGGCGCCTCCCAGGCCGATTCCGGGTAACCGCTCGCCGGGGCCTCGGGGTACGAGCCGGCCTCGAACGGGGTCACCTCTCCCTCTCCATACGCCGGCTCGCCCTCCCATGGCTCCGCCTGGGCGGCCTCGGCGGCCGGGGCTCGCCGCTCAGCCTCGGCGATCAGCTCGGAGGCCGAGGCTTTGATGGTCTCTTCCGGGGGCAGCTTTGCCCGAGGATCGAACCGAAAGCGCCCGTCCTGCCAGCTGAGAGCGTTGATCACCAGGTCCTCGCCCTGACCCGCGGGCCCCTGGGCGTGGAACAGGTGGCCAAACAGAAAGTAGAGGTTGGCGCTGTCGTTGTCGCTCTCCAGCGAGAGAGCTCCGGTGGCGCGCTCCGTCTGCATGGTCTGGAGGAGCGACGCCAGGCTCGACTCCTGCAACGAGCCCTGAGTCTGCACAGGCCCTTCTCCGATAGGGGTGAGAGTTGCCGCGCGAGGGGCGGACAGATTCTCTGAGTTCGGCCGTATAGTAACAACCCCGGCCCCCAAGTGCCGCTGCGGCCGGCTTCGAGCGCTGGCGTCCGCATGCGTCCCGGCGGGCGCCCCGCGGCGGGCGCTCCATCCCTCTTCTCTGCGGCGGGGCTCTCCACTCCTCTGCGGCGGGGCTCTCCACTCCTCTGCGGCGGCCCCTCCGCCCTTCTGCTGCGGGGCCTTCCATCCCCCGTCGTCGGCCCCTTCGCCCTCCTGCCCCGGGCCTCTTCCCCTTCTCGAGGGCGTGTGTACCCTACTGAGTTGTGGAAGGGGACCGCCCCAAGGTGCTGGTGGTCGAAGACGACGAGCTGGTGCGCCGGGCCATTCGGCTCACCTGCGAGAGCGAGGGGTACGTGGTCGCCGAGGCCGACCGGGGAGCCCAGGTGGTGGCTCGCACCCAGACCTTCCGGCCCGACATCGTGCTGCTCGACCTGATGCTGCCCGACACCAGTGGCTTCGACGTCTGCCGAGAGCTGCGGCGCCGTGGCGAGGAGTTGCCGATCATCATCCTCAGCGCCAGGAATGACGAGATCGACATCGTTCTCGCCCTGGAGATCGGTGCTGACGATTACATCCTCAAGCCGTTCCGGCAGCGCGAGCTGCTGGCCCGCATATCCCTCCAGCTCCGCAAGGCGAGAGAGCGCGCCGCCCGGGAGGTCAGCGACGGCCCCGTTCGGATGGACTTCCGGGGGTTGACTATCGACCCGGCGGAGCGGCGGGTCACCCGCCCGGGCGGGGACGTGGCTCTCACCCACACCGAGTTCGACCTGCTGGCCTGCCTCGCCCAGAATGCCGGGCAGGTGGTGTCGCGGCCGCGGATCATGGATGCGGTCTGGGGATTGGGCCATCCGATGGACACCCGGGTGATCGACGTCCACGTCCGGAACCTGCGCCGCAAGATCGAAGACGATCCTGGCCGTCCCCGTTACGTCCTGGCGGTGCCCGGAGTGGGTTACCGATTCGCGGGCGTGAGGGCGGCCGACGTCACCGACTGAGGACCCCCCCGGCGCGCTTGATCCCGCTTGTACACTCAGCCTGTGGCCACACCGCCAATGCTGGCGCCCCGTGACGGCGCCGCGCGGCCGTCCGCGAGGCGCGGCCCCGATCCCGTCGCCGGGGTCTCCGCCGTCCTCCTCGGCGTCCTGGCCCTCGGTCTCGTCGCCGCCGCCGTGATGGCCACCTACGGCTACTACGTGCCGCCGGTGGAGACGCCCATGGTGGGGTCACTGGCCTCGCTCTTCGGCCTGGTCCTGCTGCTCAACCTTGGCGCGCTGACGGTGCGGCGGCTCCGCGCCCGGGGGCGCTAGGCACCGGAGTGCCAGAGCACTCTGCATCCGAGCCGGCCGGGCAGCCCGAGCAGGAAGGGGTTGGCTTCCCGTCCTACGAGGAGGTCTCCGCTGACCTGATAGAGGCGCTGGACGGCGCCGGGCTGTACGTCGAGGACGTCCGCCACCACCTGGAGCCGTCGGTGGGGGACCGACGATTCGAATGCACTATCCGGCTCAGCTCCGCCGATCCCCCCTCGCGTTACCACGTCCATCTGAGCTTCGTCTGGGATGCGCTGCTCACCTACATCGCCGCCTACGGCCCGGGGGCGGACTGCGAGCTGTACCACGACGACGAGGAGTCCCAGGACTGCCCCCACCGCAACCTGGTTCCCCAACCCTTCCTGGAGCTCGAGGCCGAGTTCGTGCTCGGGGACGGCGGTTACGAGCTGCGCGACCTGGCCGAGCTGCCCACCTGGGTGGATACCGTGCAGGGGCTGCTTGCCAAGGCCTTCAAGGACGACGACCGCCCCTCGGTGCACGTGGGCATCGCCGCACTCGGGGCCACCACCCTGGTCGAGAAGTTCACCGCCGAGCACAGCTGGCTCCTCGACTTCGAGACCCCGCCCGACTTCCCGGGGATCGCCCACCAGATCCTGGCCGCTCTCCGGCTGGTCCCCCAGCTCGCCGATCGCCTGCCGATCTGAGGAGGCACCCTGGGGGCGGAGCGGCGCTCGGGGTGAGGCCGGGTGCGATCGCGCCAGGCAGTACCACCCCGCCATCGCGAAGCAACCCCCTCCGAGGGGTTGTGGACAATCAAGTTCACAACCGGTATTCACGCACGTGGCCCGCGCCGGGCCGGGTGGGAGCGGTTCCGAAGGCATCTCCGGCGAAGGCATCGCGCTCTGGGCCTGAGCGGAGGACCGATCGCAGAGGGTGCTCGCGCCCACACCGTTGCTTCCCCCGAGCGACGTTGGTCGAAAGGTCCCCGTCCGGTCGCTCAGCGGCCGGCCGCGGCGGCGACCGATGGGTCGACCTCGGCAATCAGGCGGTGCCAGAACGGGCGGTTGGGCAGCTCTGGGTGGGGCACCCGGGGGTTGCCGGTGCTCGACACCTCGCCCGCGCGGCCGAGCAGGACGAGGTCGGCGTCGGCGCGGCGCGGTCCCCAGCGGTAGGTGGGACGGCGGCCGCAGGCCGCCTCCGCCTGCTCGCAGACCTCGAGCCAGCGGGCCGGGGCCCAGGGTGACGGGGCCCGGGCCAGCACCACCTGGTTGTGGAACCAGCCCTGGGCGGTGATCCCCACCGGCAGGGTAAGCACCTCGTTGGAGGCAGCCTCGATGGTCAGGCCAGCGGTCTCCAGGGCGCTCCGCAGGCAGGCCAGGGCCCGGCCCCGGTGGCCCAGGTTGCTCCCCAGGGCGATCCAGGCCCACTCGGTCGGGGCGGAAGGGGAGGCCTGCGTCTCGTCAGCGCCGGAGGCCCCGTTCCAGGCGCCGACCCCAGTGGCGCTTCCACCGCCGCCCGCTGGCCTCACCCGGTGGGTCCCGGCAGCGGCGCCTCGCGCACCTCCTCGGGGATCTCCCGCAGCACCGCGTCGGCGAGGCGCAGCCCGCGGCGGACGGCGGCGACATCGTGGACCCGGACCATCTCCGCCCCGGCCGCGACCGCCAGGATGCAGAGCGCCAGGGTGCCCTCCACCCGCAGCTCGGGTGGAGCTCCGCCGAGGACCAGGCCGATCGTCGACTTCCGGGACGGACCGACCAGCAGGGGGTGCCCGATCCCGCCCAGCTCGCCCAGTCGCTGGACCAGCTCCAGGTTTTGGGCCGGCGTCTTGCCGAAGCCGAATCCGGGGTCGACGACGATGCGGTGGGGCTCTATCCCGTTCCGGGCCGCGACCAGCAGTGATTCCCGGAGATCGCGGGCGATGTCGGCGAGGAGGTCGCGGTACTGATGCCCTCTACGGTTGTGCATGACCACCAGGGCCACCTCGGGCTGAGCGGCGAGGACCTGGGCCATGGCCGGATCGCCGCGAAGTCCCCAGACGTCGTTGACCATGGTCGCACCCGCCGCGATGGCGGCGGCGGCCACCTCCGCCTTCCTGGTGTCGATCGAGACGGGCACGGGCAGGCGCGCCGCCAGCGCCTCCACGATGGGCAGGACGCGGGACAGCTCGGTGGCGGCGTCGACCGGCTGGGAGTTGGGCCGCGTCGACTCGCCCCCCACGTCGACGGCGTCGGCACCGTCCGCCACCATCTGCTGGGCCAGCTCGACCGCCGCGTCGACGTCGCCGCCGACTCCGTCACCGGAGAAGGAGTCGGGGGTTGCGTTGACCACGCCCATGACCAGGGTTGCGCCGCCGGCGGCTGTGAGCTTCCGCTCCCCGCAGGCGATCGGAGGCCGGGCGTGGCGGCTGGCAAGCGCGGCGGAGAGGGCGCGCGAAAGGTCTTCGGTGGCAGAGCCCCATTCGAACAGGTGGGCAGCCACCGAAGCGAGGACGCCGATGGGTCCGATCAGGAGGGCGCGGGTGCCCTCGCGGTCGCTGAGCACGTGCCCTCCCGCCGTCTGGGCGGTGCGCCGGAGCACGCGCTCCTGGTCGGGCCTCAGACCCTCGACGGCCAGGGCCTCGACGGCGGCCCGGTGTGCGAGCAGAGCCAGGCCCTCCGCTCCTCCGATCTCCTCCGCGGCGCGGCTCAGTGAGGCGGGCGCGGTCGGGGTGAGGAGCCGGATGTTGTGGCGCAGTGCCGCCTCGGCGCTCTCGACCTGCGCATCCGTGGGCATGTCCTGGCTCCGGCGCTTCGCCTACGCGTAGCCGTCGGCCTGCAGCGTGGCGTGGTCCATGCCGACCGCGTGGCCGACCTCGTGGAGCACGGTGCGCCGGATCTCCTCGATCAGCCCGCCCCGATCCGCGCACCAGTTCTCGATGTTCAGCTGGTAGATCTCGATAGCTGCCGGCGTGGTCTCCCCCCACCCGGCCGCGGCGCCGTAGACGTTGCCCAGCCAGTAGCCGAGCGCATGGGGGTCCAGGCGGTCCTCGCTCACCATCTCGGGGGCTGGCAGCTGGCGCACCACCACCCCGGTGCCGGAGCTCTCCAGGAAGTCGGTGACCTGGGGAGGCAGGGTCCGGAGCACTGAGCCGGTCACCCTCTCGAACTCCTCCGGGGTGATCCGGAAGGGCCGGACGTGGTCGTCGGGGTCGAGGATGGCGGCGCGCTCGAAGCAGGTGTCCGCGTCCCGATGGCGCCCGCACCACTGGAGCGCCTCGCCAAGGCGGAACCACCCGTCCGCCGACCCCGGCTCCAGGCGCGTCAGCCGGTCCAGTGCCTCAGCCGCCTCGCCGGGGACGCCGCTGCGCAGGGCCGTCTCGCCGCGGGCCTCCCAGACCGCCGGCTCCTCGGGCGCGATCTCGCAGGCTCGGCGGCAGACCTTGAGGGCGTCGGCGAAGCGCTCCCGCTCCTCCAGCTTCTCGATGCGGTCCAGCAGCCGGTCGACCTCGTCTGGCATCCCGGCCGGAGTCTAGTTGCTCGTAGCCTCCGCCAAAAGCTGCGGGCCGCGTGGTTGGGCACTGCGCCCATATCGAGGCAGGGCATCCCCACCTAGCCTCATGGACCAAGGACCCGTACGCACCGGGAGAGCCCCCACATGCCTGCAGCCGATCCCAGCTGGTTGAACTCAGGCGACACCGCGTGGCAGCTCACCTCGGCCACGCTGGTCGGGATCATGAGCATCCCCGGCCTCGCCATCCTCTACGCGGGGCTCATGAAGCGCAAGTGGGCCGTCAACTCGGCGCTGATGGTCCTCTACGCCTTCGCCATGACCCTGGTGATCTGGACCCTTTTCGCCTACAACATGAGCTTCGGCAAGCCGGGCATCGGCCACGTCGTCGGAGCCCCGGCGCCCGCCCTGGGCAGCGGCGACCTGGAGAACCAGGCGTCGATCCCGCTGCTCAGCGGTCTGATCCCGGCGATGCGATTCCCGATGAGCTCGCTGGTGTACTTCCAGTTCGTGTTCGCGGCGATCACCGTGATCATCCTGGGCGGCGCGCTCCTGGGCCGGATCAACTTCCGAGCCTGGGCCCTGTTCGTGCCGCTGTGGATCGCGCTGGTGTACCCGGTGGGCGCCTTCAGCCTGTGGGGCGGGGGCTGGCTCTCCCAGCTGGGCGCCGTCGACTACAGCGGCGGCTACGTCATCCACGTGGCGGCCGCGGTCTCGGCGTTCGTCGCCGCCGCCGTGGTCGGCCCGCGATTGCTCCGCGACCGGCAGCATTCCTCGCCCAGCAACCTGATGCTGGCGGTGGCCGGGGGCGGGCTGCTCTGGCTGGGCTGGAGCGGCTTCAACGGAGGCGACCCGTACTTCGCCAACGCGGATGCTTCGGCCGCCGTGCTCAACACTCACCTCTGCACCGCGACGGCGCTGCTTGTGTGGATCCTCTGGGACTACCTGAAGTTCAAGCGGCCCAGCATCGCCGGTGCCATCAACGGCATGATCGCCGGCCTGGTCTGCATCACCCCGGCTGCCGGCTATGTCGACGGCTACGCGGCCATCATCATGGGAGTGGTGGCCGGGACGCTGCCCTGGCTGACCATCAACTACGCGCCGCGGCTGGGCATCTTCCGCAAGGTCGACGACACCCTGGGCGTCCTCCACACCCACGGGGTCGCCGGCGCCGTGGGTGGCCTGCTCACCGGAGTTCTGGCCAATCCCAACATGATCGTATACGTCGCCTCCGGTTCGGCGGCGGCGGTCAGCGTCCGGGGGTTGGTTTACGGCAACCCCGGCCAGCTTGGAATCCAGGCCCTGGCGCTGCTCTTCATCATCGGCTACGACGCCATCGCCACGTTCATCGTCATCAAGGCGGTGGGCTTCCTGGTCCCGCTGCGGGCGCCGGAGCTGCACCTCCACGTCGGCGACGAGGAGGTCCACGGCGAGGTCGCCATCGACCTGGAGCCCTACCCCGGCGCGCCGCAGCTCTCGCCCGAGCCGGTCTTCGCCGAGGCGTCCTGAGTCACCTCTGCACGGGTGGGTGCGGAGCCGTGCCCTCCGCACCCACCGCCAG
>DASPQV010000015.1:0-10067 GCA_035624785.1 Binatia bacterium
GCCGACCGCCACGACGGCGGATGCGAGGAGGGGCGGAGACAGGCCCGCGGTATACTCGGCCCTCGCGCGGGAGTAGCTCAGTGGTAGAGCACTACCTTGCCAAGGTAGGGGTCACGGGTTCGAGCCCCGCCTCCCGCTCCACGGCCAACCGGGGCCAGGTCGACCGGTTCCAGCGCACGAACTGCGTGGGCGCTGCCAGCGCGGCGGATCGCAGCATAGAAGGCACGGCAACTGGCCGATCGACCCCGTCTGGACCCCAGGCTGCCGCCGTGCCGCGCATCCTCCCAGCGGACTCTCAGCTGACGTCCGGACAACGCGCAGGAAGCATTGCCAGCATGCAACGACATCACCCACACCCCGGGAGGCAGAAACGTGCCACGAATGTGGACCTCTGTGCGGCGTCACTGGAAGCCGTGGCTGGCCGGTGTCATCACCCTGGTCCTCGGCGTCACCGTCGTGGCCCCCTTCGTCTTCATCCACTTCATCGAGGGACCGCCGCCGGCATCACTCTCACTCGGCGCGTCGACGCCCGCTGCCACAGCGCGGACGGCGGTGGCCGCCGCGAGCCCGTCAGCCCCAGCAGCGACGAACCTGTCCGGGACGTATGCGATCGCCAGCGGGTCCGAGGTGGAGTACCGCGTCACCGAGACGCTGTTCGGCCAGAGCACCACGGCCGTCGGGATCTCCACCACGGTGAAGGGATCCTTCACGTTGCAGGGAACGATCGTGACTGCGGCGACGTTCACGGTTCCGCTCGCCACCGTTCACAGCAACGAGAGCCTTCGGGACAACCAGTTCGACACCCGCATCATGGATGTCGCCGACCACCCCGATGCCGTGTTCAGGCTGACGAGTCCTGTCCAGCTGGGCAGCATTCCGGCGGTGGACGCGATCGTCAACGAGCAGGTGACAGGCACGTTGACGATGCACGGCGTGACGCGCAGCCTGGCCTTCACGCTGCAGGCGGAGTACACAGGAGCGTCGGTCAAGGTGAGCGGCTCGATCCCCATCACGTTCGCGGACTGGGACATCCAGAACCCGAGCGGTGGGCCGGCTGAGGTGGGCGACAGCGGCACCATGGAGTTCCTGCTGACGCTGAGCCGGTAGTTGCATCGCCGACGGCTCAGACCACCAGTTCCTCCCCCGCCCGGTAGGGGCGGCGCCCCTCCGGCGTCAGCACCCAGGCGGCCTGGCGGCCGCGCACCGTCCAGCGCCGGAGGTCGTCCCCATCGCTCATGATCGCCGTCTCCTCGTCGATCCCCACCAGGGTCAGCCCTGGGGCCACCTGGGCGGCGACGCTGTCCACCATCCCGGGCGCCCAGCGGTCCAGGCGGTCGAAATGGGGGAGCACCCGCAGCCACGGCACGACCACCAGGCCCTCCCGTGGGGCGGCGTCGAGACGGCGAAGGTCGGGCACCCAGGCGGTGAGGGCGACAGCACCGGCACTGCACCCCGCCAGCGCCGCACCGCGCCGCCATTCGGCCAGGACCGCCTCCCAGACCCTCGTCCCACGCAGCGTTTCGGCGAGATAGGCGGGGCTGCCCCCGGAGAGGTAGATCAGACCCGCGCCGGCCACCCGGCCTGCGTTGGTCACGTCGTCGGCGGTCTCGCGGTCGAGCGCCAGGACCGGCACCGCCTCCACGCCGAGACGCGCTGCCTGCTCCGCACCCAGGGAGACCCAGCGATCGATGGAGGCCCGACCCTCCTCGGCCGCTGCCGTGGGCAGCTGGACATAGCGGGGTGGCCGGCCCAACAGCAGCGCGGCCTCCACCTCGAGCATCGCCGGCAGGTACTCGCCGCTCCCGACCAGGGCCACCGGTCCCGGTCTCACCCCGTCCGTCATCACCTGCCGCTCCGGGCGTCCTCCGCACCGCCGCCACCGAAGACCCCTCGATCCTCGCATGCCGGATCCACGTCGTCGTCGACGCCGCGGCGGGGATCAACGACGGCGGCGTGCTCCTGTGCATGGGCATCACGCCGGCGGCCCAGCGGCTGGTGCTCCAGACGCGCGCCGCCAACGTCGCCGGCCTGCCCGGGCGGGCCGGGCCGGATTGAACGACGCATCAGGGATCCGGACCGGTGGCGACGGGGCGTGAGCGGTCGCCAATCCACTCGCTCCACGAGCCGACGTAGAGGGCCGCGCGAAGGCCGGCCACCTCGAGCGCGAGCACCGTGTGCGCGGCCGTCACCCCCGACCCGCAGTAGGCGCCGATGTCGACGCCGTCGATCGCGCCGCGCCCGGCGAAGCGGCGCCGCAGCCTCTCGGGCTCGAGGAAGCGCCCGTCGGCTCCGACGTTCCCGGCGGTGGGCAGGCTGCGGGCGCCGGGGATGTGCCCGGCGACCGGATCAACCGGCTCGACCTCGCCGGCGTAGCGCTCCGCGGCCCGGGCGTCCAGCAGCACCCCACGCCGGGCGAGCATCGCCGCCGCCTCAGCGCCGAGGAGGGGCAGGTGTCCAGGCACCGCGGTGAAGTCGCCCGGCTTCGGTTCGGGATCCACGGTCGAAACCGGGAGGCCGGCGGCGATCCAGGCGGCATAGCCGCCGTCCAGCACCCGAACGTTGTCGTGGCCGCAGTGCCGCAAAAGCCACCACGCCCGGGCCGCCGCCGTGGAGCTGGAGGCGTCGTACACAACCACCGGCAGCCCTCGGCGCACTCCGCACCGCCGCATGGCTCGCTGGAACGACCCCCAGTCCGGTAGCGGGTGCCGCCCTCCGGCTCCCGGCGGACCGGCGAGATCACGGTCCAGATCGACGAAGCACGCCTCGGGAAGGTGACCGCGACAGTACTCATCCAGACCCGGGGGACCACCCAGGGTCCAGCGCACGTCGAGGATGACAGGGCCGGCCGGGGTGCCGATCAGCCGTCCCAGGCTCTGCGCGTCGATGAGGGAGCCCACTCTGCGCACCATCAGACCCTGCCGGAGCTCACCGCCGAGGTCCGGCCCTCGCGGAGCAGCAGCCGGCACCAGGTCGTGGCCAGCCAGCGCTCGTAGCGGTCCGGAGACCAGCCCCGTCCGGCGGTCAGCATGGTGAAGACCTCCGAGCTGTTGGTGACCCAGATGGTGTCGGCCGCCTCGTCGAGCGAAAGTCCCCGGCGAAGCCCGCCCGCCTCGTGCAGCTCGTTCACCAGCAGCCGCATGTTGGCGGCGCGGCGTTCGGCGATCTGGTGCCACACCTGCCCGGCCTCGGGCTCGGTGGTCGAGGCGTCGCGCAGGGCCAGGAAGAGGGGGGCGAGACGCTCCTGCACCTCCCTGACCGCGTGAGCGTAGATGGCCAGCTTGCCAGCTGGATCGGGCTCGGCGCGGATCGCCCTGACGTAGCCGCGCTGCTCGGCGTCGACCGGCTGATCCGTCCCCGAGATCGCCTGCTCGATCAGCTCGCGGAGCAGCACCGGTTTGCGGCCGACCAGCTGGTAGACCGTGTCCACGTGGACCCCGGCGCGTTCGGCGATGTCGCTCACGGCGGTGGCTCGGTAGCCGAGCTCGATGATCAGGTCGCGGGCGGCGCCGATGATCCGCTGCCGGGTCTGCCGCGACTCGTTCCGGCGCCCCGAGCTGTCATACCGGCGCCGCTTGACGGTCTCCGCCATGGCGTCTATTATTTCATCCGATCCGACTTCGGATCAATAGTGCGATCTCGAGGAGAGCCCATCGTGTTTGCCTTCACTCAGGACGTCCCGATCGACTCGACACTCTACCGGCGCATCGTCGACGGCCTCGGCGCCCAGCCGCCCCACGGCCTCATCCTCCACCTCGCGCTGGAGCGTCCCGAGGGAGGCCTGAGGTACCTGGATGTCTGGGAGTCCGAGGCGGATTGTGACCGGTTCACGGAGGAGCGCCTCCACCCGGTCGTCCACCCGCTCCTTCACGAGCGTTTCGGCGCTTCCCCGCCGGAGCCACCGAGGACCCCGCTCAGGCCGATCGACGTCTGGACCCCCGACCGGCGGACCCCGGCGTCGCTGGCCGGCACGCCGCTGCCACGCTGACCTCAGGAGCCTCGCCACAACCGGTCGGTCCCGGTCGCGCATCCATTCGAGACGGGCTCATACGGAGTCGGCTAGGGTGAGCGCCGAGGACGGATGGAGGCAAGGGAGGGCGCAGCATGGGTCCCGTTGGCGGCGGTGATGCGGCAGGGCGGGCTGGCTCGGTGGTGGCGGCGGCGGACCCCGGCGCCCTCCTTCATGACCCGATCGCTGAGCGGGCCTCCACGGTTGCGGCCCTGGGCGAGGCGCTGGCTGCGGCCACTCGCTACCTGAGCGCGGTCGACAGCCTCCCAGCCCGGGATCCCGCCGCCGACGCGACCGCTCTCGGCTTCGGTGGGAGCCTGCCCGAGGCAGGCGCCGGCAGCCTCGCCGCGATCAGGCGGCTCGCCGATGCCGGGCCGGTGGCGGCCACCCACTCTGCGGGTCCCCGCTTCTTCCACTTCGTCACCGGAGGGTCCACCCCGGCAGCCCTGGCCGCCGACTGGCTGACCTCCACCTTCGACAACAACGCCGGGATGTGGGTGAGCTCGCCGCTGGCCGCTCAGCTGGAGAAGCTGTCGCTGGCATGGCTCAAAGAGCTGTTCAACCTTCCCCCCGAGTGGGGAGGGGTCCTGGTCACCGGCGCGACGATGGCCAACTTCACGGCCCTGGCCGCCGCCCGGCAGTGGTGGGGCGAGCAGCGTGGACTGGACCTGGCGAGAGACGGCATGGGGGGCACGCCGGCGCTGCCGGTGTTCGCCGGAGGATACATCCACGCCAGCGCGATCAAGGCGCTCGGCATGCTCGGCACCGGCTACGGGGCGGTGCGGCGGCTCACCGCGGACCCCGCCGGCCGGGTGGACCTGAGCGGGCTCGAGAGGGAGCTGGGCGCGCTCGGTGGCGCACCGTCCATCGTCATGGCGACCGCCGGCGAGGTCAACGCCGGCGGCTTCGACCCCATCGACGCGATGGCCGAGCTGGCCCATGCCCATAACGCTTGGCTCCACGTCGACGGCGCATTCGGGCTGTACGCGCGCATCTCGCCGAGGCTGGCTCCGCTGACCGCCGGGATCGAGCTCGCCGACTCGGTGATCGCCGACGGGCACAAGTGGCTCAACGTCCCCTACGAGTCGGGATTCGCCTTTGTCCGCGAGGAGCGGCTGCTCCACTCGGTGTTCGGGATCGGCGCTCCGTACTTCCCCGAGGAGGTGGCGGGCCGGCCCGATTACCTGATGCTGGGACCGGAGATGTCGCGCCGGGCACGCTGCCTGGCGATCTGGGCAACCCTGGCCGCCTACGGCCGCCAGGGCTACCGGGAGATGGTGGAACGGCACGTCGCGCTCGCCCACCGCCTCGCCGGCCAGGTCCGCGCCGCCGATGATTTCGAGCTGCTCGCGGAGCCGCTCATCAACGTGGTCTGCTTCCGGCACCGGCCGCCCGGGCTTGCCGAGGAGGAGCTGGACGACCACAACCGCCGGCTGGGTCAGGCCGTCATCGGCGACGGTCGCGTGTACTTCGGGACCACCGTCTACCGCGGCAAGGTCGCCTTCCGGCCGGCGATCAGCAACTGGCGCACGGTCGCATCCGACGTCGATACTATCCTGCCGGTCTGCCGCGAGCTGGCGTCGCGCAGCGCCGTCTGAGGCCGCCGTCACCTCGGGCCGGCGTGCTGAGGCCGCCCGCTGGGTCGGTCGCGGCGCCGCCGGGTGCCACCACCCCGAGCCTCGGGTTGTGGACAGACTCTTCCATAACCGCTGGCGCGAGGCCACCCCCAGCCGGGCGCCTGGGCGGCCCGATGCAGCGATGCCGGATCAGATCCCCGGCGGTTCCCGCCGCGGGTACGGGGTCTCGCCGCGGCCGAGCATCGCCACCAGCCGCGAGATGCGCCGCGCCCGCGTATCCGGGCGGCGGGCAGTGGTCACCCTGAAGAGCACCGCATAGCGGTTCTGCGCCGACAGCGTGCCAAAGGCCGCCCGAGCCGCCGGCACGGCCTCCAGGGCCGCCGCCAGATCGGGGGGAACCTCGATCTCCCGCATCCCGGCGTAGGCGGCGTCCCAGCGCCCGTCAGCGAGCGCCATCTCCACCTCGCGCAAGCCTGCGGGGCACATCCGGCCCTCAGCGGTCAGCCTCTCGACGCGGCTGACGTTTCCCCTCGACCAGCGGCCTCTCGGACGTCGAGGCGTGAAGCGCAGCCTGAAGGTGGCCTGGTCGCGCCGGCTCATCCGGCTGTCGATCCAGCCCTGGCAGAGCGCCTCGTCGAGAGCCTCGTCGTAGGTCAACCGGGTGGGCTGGGTCGTCCCCTTCCTGGCCAGCACCAGCCACACCCCCGCCGACTCCTCGTGGTGGCGCGCCAGCCATTCCCGCCACACCCCGGCATCCGCCACGATCAGGTCGTCCGCGGCGCCGGCTCCGGGCCCCTGCTGCTCCACGTGTCGATTGAAGCCGATTCTGCCAATACCGCCGGAGCATCATGCCGCCGCCGGCTTGGTGGCGCGGACGAACGCGCTGACCACGCGCCCACCATCATCGCCGAGCTCCGGAGACACCGCTCTGGGCCCTCCGCCACCGGCCGCGTACTCCCCGGCGATCGCCACATCCACGTGCTGGAAGCCCGCGGCCAGGAGCAGGGAGCGGTACTCGGCTTCCTCGAGCGCGCCGGCGACACAGCCCACCCACTGCTGGATGTCGCGGCGAACCTCAGCGGGGAGGCGCCCCTGCACCACGACGTCGGCGACGGCGAACCGGCCGCCCGGACGCAGCAACCTGAACGCTTCGCGGAGCACCCGCCCCTTGTCGGCGCTCAGGTTGATGACGCAGTTCGAGATCACGACGTCGACGCTCGCGTCGGGAAGGGGGACCTGCTCGACCGTCCCCTTCAGGAAGCCGACATTCACCGCTCCCTGCTCGGCAGCGTTGCGCTCCGCCAGGGCGAGCATCTCGTCGGTCATGTCCACCCCATAGGCGAAGCCGGATGGCCCCACCCGGCGGGCCGAGAGGAGGACGTCGATGCCGCCCCCGGAGCCGAGATCAAGGACCACCTCACCGGGTCGCAGCTCGGCGACGGCAATCGGATTGCCGCAGCCCAGTGAGGCGAGGACCGCGGCAGGCGGGAGCTCCGACAGCTCCGCGACCGAGTACAGCTGCGCCGCCGTGGCGCTGCTCGCCGTCGAGCAGCAGGATGAATCAGCCGTTCCACAGCCGCAGCCGCACCCCGACACGGCGAGCGGCAGCACCTCGAAGTCCGCGGCCGCTTCACCGCGACCCGCCGCCCGCGCGGCCTCCGCGTAGTGGGCCCGGACGCTCGCGCGCAGCAGGTCGGCGGAGGCTGCGGCCGAGCCGCCGCCTCCGCCCCGCTGCTCGGTCTCAGTCACAGCAGCAGCACCGGCACCCGCAATCGCAGTCGCAGTCCACGGTCATCGCCTCCTAGCATCGACGCTCGTCGATTGATTGCGGTGATGTTAGCCAATCCCATCGACGTTTGTCAATTGATAGAATGGGAACCCATGAGCTCACCGCTCGTAGCCCCCCTCCCCCTGCGCACCAAGGGATGCTGCCAGCCCCTCCCCCAACTCATCCCCGAGTCCAGGGCCGGGGAGCTGGCGCTGGTCTTCAGGGCTCTCGCCGATCCCACCCGGGTCCAGATGGTCCGCCTCCTCGCCGAGGCCGCGGAACCTGTCTGCGTCTGCGACTTCACGGCCAGCTTCGACCTGGGTCAGCCGACCGTCAGCCACCACCTCGGCAAGCTCCGCGAGGCGGGGCTGGTGACCTCGTCCAAGCGCGGGCTGTGGACCTTCCACCGGCTCGACCCGGAGATGTCCCCGGCCGCCCGCCGCGCCGTCGAGGTGATCCTGTCGGCGGCCCCGTCCCCCACCGGCTGAGGCTGCTCGGGGCGGCTTCAGGCGGGCACGGAGACGCCGACCCCGCCCCGGGTGCCGCCACCGAAGCGCGCGCGCTCCGCCTCGATGTCCAGCGGGGCCATCCGCATCCGCATGTCCTCGGTGATCAGCGCCGCCGGCACCAGCCAGGACACCTCGAACTCCAACCCGTCCGGGTCGCGCGCGTAGAGCGCCTTGGTGGTGCCGTGGTCCGTCGAGCCCACCAGGGAGCCCCGTTCGACCAGGCGCCCGGCAACCTGGGCCAGCTCGTCGAGGGTGTCGACCTCCCAGGCGATGTGATACAGCCCGACGGTGCTGCGCCCGGCGGCGGACGGCCCGGCACCCTCCCCGATGGTGAACAGGCCGAGGTCGTGGTCGTTGGTGCTGCCAGGCGCCTGCAGGAAGATCGCCTGGCCGCCGGCCATCTCGAAGACCACCCGGAAACCGAGCACCTCCCGGTAGTAGGCCGCGGTCCGTGCGGCGTCCCGGACGTAGAGCACCGCGTGGTTCAACCGTGTCACCGGCATCGCCCTCCCAGCATACGTGGGGGGCTCATCGACACCGGTCCGCTGACCGGCATCGCCTGCGTGGCCGGTGCGGCCTGCTGGGCGGTCGGGGGCAGCCCGCCGGTGATCACCACGGCGCCGGCCAGCGGCGGGTAGGTCACCGAGCCGCATCCGCGGCGCACTGGCCCCGGCGGCGCCCCGTCGATGAGGGCGGCTAGCCTCGCGAGCGGGCCCTCTCTCCAGCTTCCCGGTATTCGGCCTCGGTGACGTGCTCGAACCATTCGGTCCCGGTCGGCTGGATGGCCAGGTGGGTCATCGGGTGACCAGCGGTCGCCCCGTGCCAGTGGCGCTCCCCGGGTGCAGCCCGCACCGTGTAGCCGGCCCGGATCTCTCTCGGCTCGCCCTCCGCACTCTTGACCATTCCCGACCCGGCGGTCACGTGGAGCAGCTGGCCCTCCGGGTGGCTGTGCCAGGCGGTGCGTGCCCCGGGCGCGAAGTGGACGCTCATCACCTCGCAAGCCCCGGGGGCGCCGGCCGCGGCCAGCTCGGCCATCCACACCCGGCCTGAGAAATGCCGCTCGTCGCCGGGGTGCGCCCAGATCCCGTCGCCGTCTGTGATCTCCATGCCTGCCTCCTCCTTGCCCGGCTGTCGCTTTCGGCACCCGCCAGGTCGGTCCCCAAGGGTAGCCCGGCAAGCCCTCGGAGGGGCCGCCGGTCACCCGACCGCCGCCCCCGGTGGCTACAATCCGCCAAACATGCGTTTGCTCAACCCCGGCGACCCCGGCTACCCTCGGGGCCTTCTCGACATGGCGCGACCGTCCCGCGTCTACTGCGTTGGGAACGCGCTCCCCGGCGACACCCGCAGCGTCGCCATCGTGGGGACGCGCGCCCCGAGCAGCGACGGCGAGGCACGGGCGCGGCGGCTGGCCGCCCGGCTCGCTCTCGATGCGGTCACCGTGGTCTCCGGTCTGGCTCGCGGCATCGATACCGCCGCCCACCTGAGCTGCCTCGACGCCGGCGGTCGCAGCATCGCCGTCCTCGGCTGCGGGCTGGACCGGGTCTACCCACCGGAGAACGCCCCCCTTGCGGAGCGGATCGCGGCGCGGGGGGCTGTGCTGTCGCGCCAGCCTCCCGGGGCGCCCCCAACGGCGTCCGCACTCCGAGCCCGCAATCTCCTGATCGCCGCGCTGGCTCGCGCCGTTGTCGTGATCGAGGCCGGCTCCACATCTGGAGCGCGCATCACCGCTCGCTTCGCCCTCTCGCTTGGTCGGCCGCTCTTCCTCACCGCCGGGGTGGCGGCCGCGGACTGGGCCAAGGACCTGATCCGCCACCCCGGCGCGGCCGTCCTGCCCGAGGACGCCGCGGTGGAGGCGCTGGAGGCCTCGCTGGCCCCGTCCCGGCCGCTTTCCGCGGTCCCGGTGCAGCTGTGGCTCCCGGAGCCGGGCGCGTGATGCCAGCATGCCGCACCTGCGGGCGCAGCCTCGACCCGGCTGCGAGCCGCTGCCGCAACCCACTCTGCGCCAGCGCCTCGCGCTGGTTCAGCCGCAACGTGGCCATCACCGAGCACAGCGGTCGGGTGCGAGCCCTGCTCAGCGCCTACAAGTACGGCGGCGAGCAGCGCTGGGCCGATCTCTTCGGCGCCATGCTCGCCGAACTGCTGAGCGGGCCAGGGCGGCTCCTCGATGGCTTCGACCTGGTGGTGGCGAGCCCCACCTACACCGGCCC
>DASPQV010000016.1:0-116831 GCA_035624785.1 Binatia bacterium
GGTTGGGGTCCAGATCCGCCCGCAGCGGCACCGCACCCGCTTGCGGATGCTGCCCTCACCCGAGCCCCGTCGACCCACGCGGAAAGTCTACGGCTTAAGGGGTACGTAGGGGTACGGTAGGGGTACAGACGGTCACGGGCAGGGCGTTACTGGGGGCTCTCTGAATTCAAAATTGGAGCCGACGGGGAGATTCGAACTCCCAACCAACGGTTTACAAAACCGCTGCTCCACCGTTGAGCTACGTCGGCCGGCGTCCGGCCCGGCGGGGTCCGGCGATTGCCTAGCGTAGAGCAGGACCTAGAGAAGCCGGGAGTGAGGCGCACCGGGAAGCGTCGCCGGCGGAACGAGGCGACCCGCAGCCCGCCTGGCCTTCTCCCCCTCACCACCCGCGCACCCAGGGGGGTGGCCGTCAGCCCTCCTCGCCAGCCTCGCCGCGCCGGATCTGGTCGAGGCGACGGCGGACGTCGGGCGGGATCCGGTTCTCGATCCGGACGTCGCCGAGCCGGTGCTCCGCCCGCCTCCTGATCTCGCCGCCACGCTCCCTGTCGGCACGCTCCACCTCGATTCGCAGGGCACGCGAGGAGATGGTGGGAACCCCCATGCCCGCCACCAGGTCGCTCTGGAGGCGGTCGTCGGTGGCGAGCACCATCTCCAGCACCCTGCCCCTCCGGGAGGCCTCGTACATCAGCCGCTCGATGACGTGGTCGGCGGACTCGCGGACGTTGCCGTAGCGGACCTCGATGCCCTCGATGATCTCCCGATCGGGGCTGGCCCGGGCCCGGGCCCGGGCGTCGAAGACCACCATCACCTGGTTGCCACTGGTGGCCCGGTACTCCGCCAGCCGGGCTATGAGGCGCCGCCGCGCCTCCTCGAGGTTTTCGCTGCGCAGCACCGCGGCCAGCTCCGGCCAGGCGTGGATGACGTTGTAGCCATCGACCACGATGGTCTGGCTCATCGGGCGGCGAAGCCTCGCTGGCGAAAGACCTCGTAGAGGATCGCGGCGCCAGCGGCGGCGGCGTTGAGCGAGGCGATCCTGCCCGCCATGGGCAGCCGCACCAGGTGGTCGCAGCTCCGGCGGATCAGGGGGCGGAGGCCCTCACCTTCGCTGCCGATGACGATGGCGGTGGGCTCCCGATAGTCGACCAGGTCGTACCGCCCCTCCGCCTCTGCGGCCAGGCCCACCCTCCAGATCCCGACCTGGCCGATGCGGTCCAATGCCTGGGCCAGGTTGGGCACCACCACCACCGGGAGGTGCTCGCTCGCTCCGGCGGACGCCTTGACCGCGGCCGGGGTCACCCCTGCGGCGCGGTGGCGGGGCAGGATCACGGCGTCCGCCCCGACCGCCTCGGCGCTGCGCAGCAGGGCGCCCAGGTTCTGGGGGTCCTGGATGCCGTCGAGCGCGAGCAGCAGCGCCGGGGGGCGGCAGGCGGCCAGGACGCGGTCGAGGCGCGGAGCCGGCCGGGAATGGAAGTACCCGGCGACGCCCTGGTGGTGCTCGGTGTGGGCAATGTCATCCAGGCGGCCGCGCGGGGCCGTCTCGACGCTGATACCGCGCGCCTCCGCGATCCCAAGGATCTCGCGTAGCCGGGGATCGCCGGCCAGCCCGTCGGCCACCACCAGCTTGCGCACCCCGCGCCCCGAGCGAAGCGCCTCGAGCACCGGGTTGCGGCCGTACAGGATGTCCACTGGTGAAGCACCGCGGAGGCGCCGCTCAGGCGCGCTTCCAGCGCTGTCCCTGGGGCGTGTCCTCGACGATGATGCCGCGCGCCGCGAGCCCGTTGCGCAGTCGGTCGGCCTCCGCCCAGTCCCGTCGCCGCCGGGCCGCGGCGCGGCGGTCGTAGAGGTCCTGGTCCTCGGGGCTCAGCGACGCACCGCGCTCACGGTCCAGGAGCGGCAGGACACCGAGGACGTCGTCCGCCTCGTCGACCAGGCCAACGAGGCGCTCCCGCACCGCCGCCGACGGGGTGCCGGCGTCGAGCAGCCGGTTGAGGTCGCGGATGCCCGCGAAGAGGTGACCCGCCGCTTCGGGCACGTTGAGGTCATCATCCATGGCGGCGGCGAAGGCGGCGGCAGCGGCCTCCGCCCGCTCCCGGATCGCCTCCCCGCCGGAGCCCCCACCAAGGCTCCGCACCCGGTCCCGGAACTCGGCCAGCCTCTGGACGGCCTCCTGGGCCGCCTGCAGAGGCTCCTCGTCCCAATCCAGCTTGCGCCGGTAGTGGGCCCCGGTGATCAGCAGCCAGCGGATCGTCGACGGCCGGTACCCGGCCCCGACCAGGTCGGGCAGGGTCAGGAAATTGCCCAGGCGCTTGGCCATCTTCTCGCGGCCCATGGTCAGGTGCTCGCCGTGGCACCAGATGCGGACGAACTGCCTGCCCGTCGCCGCCTCGGACTGGGCGATCTCGTTCTCATGGTGGGGAAAGATGTTGTCGACGCCGCCGCAGTGGAGGTCGAAGCTCTCGCCGAGCAGCTTCATGCTCATCGCCGAGCACTCGATGTGCCAGCCGGGGCGGCCGCGGCCGATCCGGGTGTCCCAGCCGATGTCGTCGGGTCCCACCGCCTTCCAGAGGGCGAAGTCGCGGGCGTCCTCCTTGGCATAGTCGTCGGCGTCGACCCGGCCGCTCATCCCCGCCACCAGGCCTTCGGAGCGGATCCCCGAGAGGGCTCCGTAGCGGGGGAAGGCGGCGATCCGGAAATAGATGCTGCCGTCACTCCGGTAGGTGACCCCACCCCCTTCCAGGCGCTCCACCAGGCTCACCATCTCCTCGATGTACTCGGTCGCCCGAGGGTAGTGGTGGGCGGGCCGGATGCCCAGGGTGTCGCGGTCCTCGAAGAAGCCGGCAATCCAGGGGGCGGTCTCCTGATCCAGATCGTGACCGTGGGCGCCGGCGTTGCGAATCAGGCGGTCGTCGACGTCGGTCAGGTTCATGACATGGGTGACCCGATCGACCCGGCGCTCCAGCCAGCGGCGAAGGACGTCCTCGAAGAGGAAGGTCCTGAAGTTGCCGATGTGGGCCCGGTTCCACACCGTGGGACCGCAGGTGTAGAGCCGGACGTGGCCCGGCTCCAGCGGTTGCACCGGCTGCAGCTGCCTGGTCAGGGTGTCGTGGAGCCGGAGGGTCATGGGCGCTCAAGGATATGAGGTGGCCCTGGCGGTGCGCAGCACGTCCGCCGCGTCAGCCAGGAGGTCCCCAGGCGGCGGGCCACGTCGGGTTGACGGTCCCAGCCCGTGCTCCCCGGCAGGTGGTACGTTCGGCAGGTGAGCGCCGCCGAGCCCGGAGGGGTCCTCCGTTCCACCGACCGGGCCCCGATCCCGGGTTCCCGGGTCTTCCGGGTCACCCGGCCCGTCCGGCTGGCGGACGCGGACGCAAGCGGCCGGCTCCGCCTCGACGCCCTGGCTCGCCACCTCCAGGACGTCGCCACCGACGATTACAACGCCGCTGGGCTGGGAGACGACCCGGTGGTCTGGGTGGTCCGCCGGGCCGCGTTCCGCTCCACCCGGTGGCCGCGTTACCTGGAGCGGATCACCTACGCCACCTTCTGCGGCGGCACCGGCCCGCAGTGGGCGGAGCGGCGCACCTCCGGGCAGGGCGACGGCGGCGGCCTCCTTGAAGCCTCGGTGCTCTGGGTCTCGACCGATCCGCTGGCCGGGCGGCCGGCGAACCTGCCCTCCCAGTTCCGGCGGATCTGGGGCGTCGAAGGCCAGCTCCAGCCGATCTCGGCCCGCCTCCTCCACCGAGCGCCGGAGGCACAGCAGGGAAGGCCCTGGATGCTCCGCGCCGCCGACCTAGACGTGCTCGGCCACGTCAACAACGCGCGCCACTGGGAGGCGGTGGAGGACGAGCTGTCTCGGCGTCTGCCGGGGCACATCCCGGTCACCGCGGAGTGCGAATACCGCCTCCCCATCGACCCGGACGACCGGGTGTTGGTGGCGTCCCAGGCCGCCGGTCCGACCCTCTGGACCTGGCTGGTCAGCGACCGCGGCCTCCACGCCTCCGCGGTGGTCGGCACCGAGCCCGCCGATTAGACGCCGGAGCCCGTGGGTGGCCCCGCCGGCTGCAGGCGGGGACCCGTCCCCGGCCCGGGATCGGGCCGGGGCGGCGCCTCATTCCAGGGGTGCGCCTGGACCCGGCTCCCGCTCCACCAGGGCAACCGCCGACGCCCAGATTCCCTCTCCCCGGCCCGCCGCGCCGAACCCGTCTCCACTGGTGGCGGTGACGCTCACCGCGTCAGCGGCAGCCCCCAGAGCCGCGGACATCACCCGGCCCATCTCCGAGAGATAGGGGGCGAGCCGCGGGGCGGCGCAGACCAGGGCCACCTGCGCGCTCACCACCCGCGCGCCGAGCTCGCCAAGGCGAGCCGCCACCAGGCGCAGGAACTCGGCACCCGAGACGTCGCGCCAGCGCTCGTCGCCGGAAGGGAAGTGGTCACCCATGGTTCCCAGGCCGGCAGCGCCAAGGCAGGCATCGGCAAGCGCGTGAGCGGCGGCGTCGCCATCGGAATGGCCGGCGAGGCCGCGGTCCGAGGGAACGGCGACGCAGCCCAGCATCAGCGGCCGCCCAGCGACCAGCCGGTGGGTGTCCAGCGCGTGGCCGACACGCAGGCTCACAGCTCGCCCATCCGGCGCAGCTGATCCTGGAACCAGGCGAAGTCCTCGAGACGGGTCACCTTGAGGTTGGCGGGTTCCCCGGCAACCACCGCCACCGGCTCGCCGAGCCGCTCGACGAGCACGCAGTCGTCGGAAACGTCCTCGTCCGCATCCAGCTGGTGGGCGCGGCGGAGCAGGGCGGTGGCGAAGGCCTGAGGGGTCTGGACGGCCACCAGCCCGGAGCGCGGCAGCGTCTCCACCACCATACCGGCCTCCACCCGCTTGATGGTGTCGACGCAGGGAACGGCGGCGGTGGCGGCGCCGTGGAGGCGAGCCGCCTCGATGACTGATCGGAACAGCCTGGGCGACGCCAGCGGACGCGCCGCGTCGTGAACGACCACGAGCTCAGAGTCTCCGACCAAGGCGAGCCCCGCCGCCACCGAGTCCCGGCGCCTCGGCCCGCCGGCGATGCAGCGGAGACCGACGATGCCCAGCTCGTCGGCGATCCGGCGGACCTCCGGGTGCCGGTCGTCCGGGCAGACGACCACCACGCTGCCGATCGAAGGGACCGCGGCCACCCGGCGGAGGCCGTGGGCGATCAGCGGCCTTCCCCCCACGGCGACCCAGAGCTTGTCGACCCCGGCCCTCTCGCCGCGGCCCGCCGCCGGCAGGATCAGGGCGACGCTCAGCCGCCGCCTGCCCGGGTGGGGCGCGGCATCGTCCGAAGCCGCCCTTCGGCAGGTCGCCGGCCGTCGGTGCCCGCGGTGGCGAAGATCATCCGGCCGGCAGGGGTCTGGAGCACCGAGGTGACCGTCACCTGCAGCTGCCGGTCGAGGTGGTCCCGGCCTCCCTCGACCACCACCATGGTGCCGTCGTCCAGGTATCCGACCCCCTGGTGCGGCTCCTTGCCCTCCTTGACGATGGTGATCGCCAGGCTCTCCCCGGAGCTGACCACGGGCTTGAGCGCATTGGCCAGCTCATTGAGGTTGAGCACCCGGATCCCCTGCACCGACGCCAGCCGGTTGAGGTTGAAGTCGTTGGTCATCAGCGCCGCGCCCCGAGCGCGGGCGACCTTGACCAGCCGGGCGTCGACCTCCGGCGTGCCCGGGAAGTCGAGGTCGATCACCTCGCAGACGACACTCTGCTGGTGCTTCAACTCCTCGGCGGCGGCCAGCCCCCGGCGTCCCCGCGATCGGCGCAGTGGGTCGCCGGAATCGGCAACCCGCTGCAGCTCTTCGAGGACGAAGCCTGGGATGAGGACCCGGCCCTGGATGAAGCCGGTGGCGGCCACGTCCGTGATCCTGGCGTCGATGAGCACGGAGGTGTCGAGGACTATCGGGGTGCCGTCCTGGGCAGCCGGGTCATCAACCGGACCCGGATCTCCGGCTCGGCGGCGGAACGCATCGGCGAAGGCATCGCGCCGTCGGGTGCCCGTCCTCACCCCCGCGTAGACGAGGGTGCAGGCCAGGGCCAGGGAGATGACCAGACCGATTCCGTACGGCAGGGGGCTGAGCAGGATCGCCACCAGGGCGCTGATCAGGAGCCCGACGATCAGCCCCACCAGGGCGCCGATCAACTCCGCGGCCGGGGCGGTGTCGAGGATGTGCTCCATCCACAGGAAGGGATCCACGGTGAGGAGTGGCGCGGCCAGCGCCAGGGCGGCGGATCCGGCGACGCCGGTGCCCAGGAAGACCGCCACGCTGGCGCTTTCGGTGGCTTCGAGCGGTCCGCCCGACTGCCGGACGATGAACGAGCCGTAGATGAGCCCGGCCACCATGCCGATGAGCGCACCCACCAGGCGAGCCAGGATCCGCGCTCGGCGCACCCGCGGCGAATGGGGAACAACCATCGGCTGGATTGAAGCACAGGGCGGACACGTCGACCGCTGAGGCGGTCCGCTCGTCACGCGACGGTTGCAACGCCCTCTGAGATCACGAGCGGGCCGTCGCCCTCGCCGGCCGGCGCCACCCGACCCCGGCCATGGCGCGCTGCCGGGCCGAGGAGGCACAGGGTCTCGCGAAGGTCGCGCACCGGCCTGCAGTCCATGCCGGCGGGCACGTGCTCCTCCTGGCCGGCCGGGATGACGGCACGGCGCACCCCGATCGCCGCGGCCTCGGCAAGCCGGGCCTCGAGGCGGCGAACCCGGCGCACCTCGCCGCTCAGACCCAGCTCGCCAACCACCGCCGTCGAGGGATCCCAGCCGGAGCCGCTCTCCGCCCCGCAGATGGCGACAGCCGCGGCCAGGTCGGTACCCGGCTCGGCCAGGCGAACGCCCCCGACACAGTTCACGTAGACGTCGCGTTGGCCCAGCGGCAACCCGGCACGACGCTGGAGGACGGCCACCAGGAGATAGAGCCGGTTGGGATCCAGGCCCCAGGCGGTGCGGCGAACCAGGGGTCCTCCGGCCGGCACGGTCAGCGCCTGGACCTCGACGACCAGGGCCCGCGATCCCTCGGAGGTCACGGTGAGGACGTTGCCGGGAACCGCCAGGCTCCGCTCGTCGACGAAGGCACGCCCCGCGGCTCCCACCTCGGCCATGCCCAGCTCGGTGAGCCGGAACAGCCCCAGCTCGGATGCGGCGCCGAAGCGATTCTTGAGCCCGCGCAGCAGCCGGTTCTCGCCATGGCGGTCACCTTCGAGGTAGAGAACCACGTCGACCATGTGCTCGAGCGTCCGCGGCCCGGCGATCGCCCCCTCCTTGGTCACATGGCCGATGAGGATGACGGCGACATCGCTCTGCTTGGCGCAGGCCATGAGCCGGGTCACCGCGGCGCGCACCTGAGACGGGCTCCCGGGAGGCCCGGGCACCTCGGGGTCGTGGAGGGTCTGAACCGAGTCGACCACCGCGAAAGAGGGCCGGGCGGCCTCGATGACCGCCACACAACCCGCCACCGAGGTCTCGGTGACCACGGCCACCCGATCGTCCAGGCAGCCGAGCCGCTCCGCCCGGAGCGCCAGCTGGGCGGGTGACTCCTCGCCCGCACAGTAGAGCGCGGGGGCTCCTCCCACCCCGATGCCATGGGCGAGCTGGAGGGCGAGGGTGGACTTCCCGATCCCCGGATCACCGCCGAGGAGCACCAGGGAGCCCGCCACCAACCCACCGCCGAGCACCCGGTCGACCTCCCCCATGCCGGTGTGCAGCCGCGGGATGCGCCGGCTCTGGACTGCCCCGAGAAGGACCGCCCGGGGCAAGCGCGAGGGCCGGGATCCACGCGTCCCGGGGAGCGCCTCCTCAGCGAGGCTGTTCCACTCCGAGCAGCCCGGGCAGCGCCCCTCCCACTTGGGCCCCGTCCAGCCGCACCGGCTGCAGACGAAGGCGCGAGTCGAGGTCATCGGCTCCGACTATAGCGAACGGATGTGCGGAGGGGCAAGCCCGCTGCCCAGCCACCACCGATGGCCGGCCGACCGCCCCGCTGCGCGGACGGATCAGGCCGTCCCGGCGCTGTCCAGAGGAGTGGCGGAGCCGCTCCAGGCGACCCCGCGGAGGCTCGCCTCCAGCGGCTCGCGGTTGCCGATGTTGTCCCGGCGCCACTCGGCAATGCCCCGGATCAGGGCGGAGAGCAGGCGCTCTCGGAACTCCAGGGCCGCCGCCCTGGCCTCGGCCGCGGTCGCCGGTGGCTGGCCGACGCCGTGGCTCTCGTGCCAGGGGATCGGCAGCATCGCCACCGGGTGCGCGTTGATGCGGGCCTGCAGGACGTCCGGGCGGCCCTCCTCGACGACCACCGACACCCGGAGGGTTGGTCCCAGGTTGTCGCAGACCTTCCAGGCCCGTTCCCAGCTCCGCACTCGGTTGGCCCCCATCAGGGCGAAGTGCACGGGGTCCAGGACCAGAGCCTGGTGCCACTCCATGGCCAGGTACAGCATGGACATCGAGACCTCGGCGTCGATCTCCTGGACAGCCCAGGCGAGCGCCACCGGGACGGTGTTGCCGAGGTCGACCCTCACGTCCTCCCGGAACTCGTAGGCGCTGCCGTCGAGGAGGCGCCCGTGGGCGGGGCAGAAGACGGCGCCCCGGGTGACATGCCGGTGCTGAGGGCACCACGCGGTGGGGCAGGGACGTTCCCGGCGGTCGATGTAGCTGCAGGCCAGCCCCGTCTTCTGCGAGCAGCCCCGTGCGGAGCAGAACTGGTCGCCGATCGCCCAGGTCAGCGTCGACGCCGGCGACGTCTCCGCCGTCGCCACCGACCCTTGCGGCGCCGGGGCCGCACGTCTCCAGATCTTCAATGCCGATCCTCGCCCGCCGTTACCGGAACGTTTCCCCAGTCTAGCCGCGCCAGCTTCAACCGAATGACGAAGCCGTGACGGCCACGCCGGCCACAAACGAGTGCCCGGTAACAGTGCGGTTGCAAGAGGAGAGCGGGGTCGGCCCCAGGTCAGCGCCGGCCGCCGCGGATTGAGGCACGCGGGGCGCGGCGAGGGCGCTGCCCACGGTCGCGGACGGCCCTGTTCCCGTCCCCCGCCGCGGTGCCCTCGTCCGACTCCTCGAGACGGCGGCGCAACTCGGTCAGGCGATCCCGCAGCTCGGCGGCCCGCTCGAACTCGAGGTCCCGGGCGGCCCGCTTCATCTCCTTCTCGACGTCCTTGGCCAGACGGAGCAGCTCATCGGGGGGCAGCCCCGCTGACTCCTGGAAGGCGGCGGCGCGAGCGCTCAGCTCGTCGCGGTGGGTTTCCAGTTGGTACACCGCCTTGACGATGGATTGCGGGGTGATCCCGTGAGACTCGTTGAAGCGCACCTGGATGGCGCGCCGCCGGTCGGTCTCGCCGATCGCTTGGCGCATCGCCTCGCTGATCGCGTCGGCGTACATGACAACATGGCCGTCGAGGTTGCGCGAGGCGCGCCCGATGGTCTGGATCAATGACCGAAACCCCCTCAGGTAGCCCTCCTTGTCGGCGTCGAGGATGCCGATGAAGGCCACCTCGGGAAGGTCGAGGCCCTCACGCAGCAGGTTGACTCCGACCAGGACGTCGAAGACGCCCAGGCGCAAATCGCGGATGATCTCGACCCGCTCCAGCGTCTCCACGTCGCTGTGCAAGTAGCGGGCGCGGACTCCGGCCTCGCGCAGGTAGTCGGTGAGGTCCTCGGCCATCTTCTTGGTCAGGGTGGTGATCAGCGATCGGTGGCCACGCTCCACCCGCCGCCGCACCTGGGCGAGCAGGTCGTCGATCTGGCCCTCGCTCGGCTTCACCTCGACGGTCGGATCGACCAGGCCGGTGGGGCGGTTGACCTGCTCGACGATCCGGCTCGAGCGCTGCTCCTCGTAGGGACCGGGGGTGGCGCTCACGTAGATGATCTGGCCCACCATGGAGTCCCACTCGGCGAAGGTGAGCGGCCGGTTGTCCAGCGCCGAGGGGAGCCGGAAGCCGTACTCGACGAGGGGGATCTTGCGAGCTCGATCCCCCTTGGCCATGCCGTCGATCTGGGGCACGGCCACGTGGGACTCGTCGACCACCACCATGGCGTCGTCGGGCAGAAAGTCGAGCAGGCAGTAAGGCCGCTGGCCCTCCTCGCGGCCGGTCAGGTGGCGCGAGTAGTTCTCGATCCCGGCACAGGTCCCGGTCTCCCGCATCATCTCCATGTCGAAGCTGGTCCGCTGGCGGAGCCGCTGCGCCTCGAGGAGGCGGCCACGGCCCTCCAGCAGAGTGGCGCGCTCCTCGAGCTCCGCGTCGATCTTCTGGAGCGCCACCGTCATCTGCTCCGCCGGGGTGACGTAGTGCGACGCTGGGAAGATGGCGACGCTGTCCCGCCGGGCCAGGATCTCGCCGGTCAGCGGATCGAACTCGCGGATGGCTTCGACGCGGTCGCCGAAGAGCTCGACCCGCACCGCCAGCTCCTCGTAGGCGGGCTGGACGTCGAGGACGTCGCCCCGGACCCGGAATCGGGAGCGCCCGAAGTCGGTGTCGTTGCGGCTGTACTGGAGGTCGGCCAGCTTGCGGAGCAGGATGTCGCGGCGCCAGCTGTCGCCCACCTTGAGGCTGATCGACTCGCCGAGATAGTTCTCGGGTGAGCCGATGCCGTAGATGCAGGACACCGAGGCGACCACGATGACGTCACGGCGGGTGAGCAGCGCCCGGGTGGCGCTGTTGCGCAGCCGGTCGATCTCCTCGTTGCGCGACGAGTCCTTCTCGATGTAGGTGTCGGTCCGGGGGATGTAGGCCTCCGGCTGGTAGTAGTCGTAGTAGGAGACGAAGTATTCGACCGCATTGCCCGGGAAGAACTCGCGGAACTCGGCCCAGAGCTGGGCGGCCAGGGTCTTGTTCGGCGAGAGCACGAGAGTGGGGCGCTGCAGCTCGCTGATCACGTGCGCGACCGTGAAGGTCTTGCCCGAGCCGGTCACCCCGAGCAGGGTCTGCTCGCGGTTGCCGGCCCGCAGGCTCTCGACCAGGCTGGCAATCGCGCCGGGCTGGTCGCCGGCCGGCTGGTAGCTGGAGACGAGCTCGAGATCCGCCACCCGGCGAGTGTAGGCCGCCGGTTGCCCCCGACCGGCGGCCGCCCCTTTCACTCCCCGGGAGGCCCCTCACCGGCGACGTCCTCGCCCGCCTGATCGCCGCCTTGCCCTTCCTCGCCGGCGCCCAGCTCCTCGCCGCGGACCTCGTCGGGGCGGCCGGGCCCTCCCCCGCTGAGCTCCTCGCCGGCCCGCCAGCGCCGCTCCGCCTCGTCGAGCTCGGCCCTGAGCCGGCGCAGCTCCGCGGTCTCCGTGCCGCCGGGCGTTGTGGACCGCCGCCGCGCCCCCGCATGCCCGGGGCCGGTTGGCTCCGGCTCGCGGCCGCTCCACCCGCTCAACCCACCCAGCTCGGCGACTCGCCTCTCGAAGGTTCGCCTCAGGTCGACGAGGCGGGCCGGTGCGGTTGCGATTCGCCGAAGCTCGGCGAGCTTGGCGTCGTCGATGCCCAGGGCGCCGAGCATGCGGCGCACCAGCGGGTCGCCGTCGAGGAGGGCGAGCAGCATGTGCTCGGGACCGACCGAGGCGTGCTGGTCGGCGGCGATCCGCGACGCCGCGCCGACCAGGGTCCAGACCGGGCTGGCGTCGCGTCGGTGAGGCGGCGGCATTCCCACCGACTCCCCCTCCTCGGCAGCCTCGAGCGCGGACTCCCCTAACAGACGGCCCAGCTCGGCGCGCACCGTTTCCAGGGTCGCCCCGAGGTCCTGGAGCACATGCGCGGCGATCCCCTCCCCCTCGATGAGCAGGCCGAGCAGGAGGTGCTCCGTCCCCACGTAGTTCTTGCCCATCCGGCGGGCCTCCTCGAAGGCGATCTCGATGACCGTCTTGACCCGGGAGGTGGGGATGATCTGCTGGATGAGGATCCGCTCGTTCTTGCCCAGCACCGATTGGATGGCGCTGCGCACCCTGCCGAGGTCGACGCCGAGGTTGTCGAGGACTTTCGCGGCGACCCCGCTGCCCTCCCTGAGCAGCCCGAGCAGGAGGTGCTCCGTCCCGATGTAGGAGTGATGGGAGCGCTCCGCCTCCTCCTGGGCCAGGGTCAGGACCTTTTTGGCCCGCTCGGTGAAGCGCTCGAAGGGGTACATGGCGGACGTAACGATGCGGGTCGGGGAAGCGGAGCACAAGGGGCCGAGGGCGCGTTGCTCAGCCCTGGCCGGCGGGATCGTCAGGCGCAGGGGGACAGCTCGGCGAGCACCCGATCCGTGGAGTCGGCGAGCAGCAGGTGGCCGTCCGGAAGCGCCGCCAGACCCTGTGGCGCCGGCGACCCGGTGACCAGCACCCGACTGTCGCCGCTGCCGGGGTCGACCGCCAGAACCTGGTCGGCACCCAGGTCGGTGACATAGACCAGACCGCCGTCGGGGACCGCCTCATCGAGGTCCGACAGGGTGCCGAGCGGGTGGGTGGAGCCGCCGGCGACCTCGACCAGCCCGGGGCTGCTCTCCGCAGCCACCACGATGCTTCCGTCCGGCATCTGGTTGGCGTCCACCGGACGTCCCAGGCCGGCGGCAAGCGTGGTCGGGCTGCCGCCTCCGACCGGAACTTCCAGCAGCTGGCCCTCCGGGCTGTTGGGGACCAGCAGATTGCCGCCGCCAGCGCTCAGGGCGATGCCGTCCACCCCCAGGTTGCCCGACGGATCGGGGAGGGTGACGAGCACGTTCAGAGTGCCGGTCGACGGGTCGAGAAGCGCCAGCCGATTGGTCCGCTGCTGCGCCACCACCAGCATCCCATCCGCCAGCGGAACCAGTCCCTCGGGCTCGTCGCGGTCGAGGAAAGCGTGGAGCTCACTGCCATCGGGGGCCAGCTCGTCGATCACCCCCGCGTCGGGCGACGAGACCCAGATGTGACCGGAGCCGTCCACGGCCACGTCGTCGGCATCGGTCGTGAAGTGGTGAAGGACGGTCAGGCGGTCGAGGGAAACCGGCGCGGGACAGCCGGCGAGAGTTGCCTGGGGACTGGGGATGGTGGACGGGCTGGGGCTGACCGGAGGTGCCGGTGTCCCGATGGCCGGGCTCACCGGGGCTGGTGGTGCCGGTGACGCGCGCGGCGGCGACGCCGAGCCGCACCCCCCAACCACGAGGACGCCGATGGTCAGGGGCACCAGCCGCCACCCGGTGGTCATCGCTGGCAGCCTGGGCAGTACACGGTGGTCCGGCTCGCCACCACGGTCCGGCGGAGCACGGCTCCACATCGGAAGCACGGCGCCCCTCCCCGCCCGTACACCTGGAGGGCCTCCTGGTTGGCTCCCCGCGCGTCCCAGAGGTCCCGGTAGTCGTCGAAGCTCGTGCCCCGGTTGCCCACCGCCTTGACCAGCACGGCGCGGATCGCGGCGTGGAGCGCCGCCCGCTCGCGCCGGGTCAGCCGGTGGGCGCGCCGGGTGGGCCGGATGCCGGCCAGGTGGCAGGCCTCATCGACGTAGATGTTGCCGAGACCAGCCACCCCGGACTGGTCCAGGAGAGCCGCCTTGACCGTCCGGGTGGTGCGGCGCAGCACCAGATCGAGGCTGGCGGAGGTGAAGTCATCGGAAAGGGGCTCCACGCCGAGCACCGGAAGCAGCCGCCGCTCCTCGAGGACGGCGCGGGGTCCGAGCAGGACCCGGCCGAAGCGGCGCGCGTCATCGAAGCGGAGCTCGCGGCCGTCATCCAGGCCAGCGCGGAGGTGGGTGTGCCTGGCAGCGTCGAAGGAGGGCTGGACGACCCGCAGGTGACCGGTCATGCCCAGGTGAAACACCAGATCCTCGCCGCCGTCCAGCCGGCAGAAGATGTACTTGCCCCACCGGGCGACCGACTCCACGTGGTGCCCGGGCAGGGTCGCGGTGAACACCTCGTCGACCGGAAAGCGCAGCACCCCCGGCCGGTGCACCCAGGCGCTGACGAACCGGCGGCCGGCCAGCTCCGCCCGCAGGTCGCGGGCGACCGTCTCAACCTCGGGCAGCTCGGGCATATCGCACCAATGCTGACCCCTCGCAGGGTTCTGCCGGCACGCCGAGCGCGGCGCTGCGCCGGCAGCCTGCCTCCATAAACTCAGCCGCAGCTGCCCGGCGCACCGGTTTCAGGATTGGCGGGTTAGGGACAGAAATTTCCATAACTGGTCGGCGAGCACAAGCCAGGTCCCCCAGCCTCGGCCGCCGGCCGCGCGCCGGGGCACGGCGCCCGCTCAAGGGAGCGGCATCACGGCACAGCCGGGACCGGGGTCATCTCCTGCCAATTCTGCCCAACCTTGACATCGACCACGAGCGGGACGACCAGGGACTGGGCCCCCGACATGGCCCGCCGGACCAGCGGAATCAGGGCCTCCAGCTCACCCGGCGGGACTTCCAGAACCAGCTCGTCGTGGACCTGGAGGAGCACCCGCCCCGCCGAACCGGACTCGCGCAGGGCCCGGTCGGTGTCGATCATCGCCTTCTTCATGATCTCGGCAGCGCCGCCCTGGATGGGCATGTTGACCGCCATCCGCTCGGCGGCGAGGCGGAGCTGGCGGTTGGCGGCCCGGATGTCGGGGAGATGGCGCCGGCGCCCCGTGAAGGTCTCCACCCAGCCCCACTCCCGAGCGTGCATCCGAGTCTGCTCGAGCCAGCGGGTCACCGAGGGGAAGTTCTCGAAGTAGGCGTGGATCCAGGCCGCCGCCTCCTCTCGGGACATGCCGGTGTCCCGAGCCAGGCCGAAGTCGGAGAGCCCGTAGACCACCCCAAAGTTCACCACCTTGGCGACCCGGCGCATGTCCGGGGTGACCGCGGCGGGATCGACGCCGTAGACCTGGGCGGCGGTGCGCCGGTGGATGTCCTCGCCGCGGGCGAAGGCTTCGATCAGTCTCTCCTCGCCGGTGGCGTGGGCGAGGACGCGCAGCTCCACCTGCGAGTAGTCGGCCGAGACCAGCCGCCATCCGGAGTCGGCGATGAAGGCGTGGCGGATCCGCTGCCCCCACTCGGTCCGGATGGGCACGTTCTGGAGGTTGGGGTCGGCGGAGGAGAGCCGGCCGGTCGCCGCCACCGCCTGGTGGAAGGAGGTGTGGATCCGGCCGTCCCGGTCGCAGAGCAGCGGCAGAGCGTCGACGTAGGTGCCCTGGAGCTTGGTGAGCTGGCGCCACTCCAGCACCAGGCCGACGATCGGGTGCTCCTCGCGGAGCGCCTCCAGGGTGTCGGCGTCGGTGCTCCGCCCGAACTTCGTCTTGCGGCCGGCGGCCAGACCCAGCTCGTCGTAGAGGACGGTGGCCAGCTGCTGGGTGCTGCCCAGGTTGAAGGCATGCCCGACCAGGTCCTGAACCTCGCTCTCCGCGGCCCGGACCCGAGCGCGCATCTCCGCCGAGATCGCGGCCAGCTCGTCGCAGTCGACCAGGATGCCCACCCGCTCCATCTCGGCGAGGATGGGAACCAGGGGGAGCTCCAGCTCGTCGTGGAGGGCCAGCAGCCCGGTGGTGGTCAGCTGCCGGGTCAGCGCATCCCTGACCGGCTCCACCAGGCCGACCCAGCGGCCGTAGTACTCGGCCAGCTCCGCGGCGGGGACGTCGCCGAGGTTGCGGCGCTGCCGTCCCGTGCCGAGCAGATCCTCCTCGGCGTCGAGGCGCAGCAAACCGAGGTCGTGGGCCAGCACGGTCAGGGAGGGCACCCGGGTCCGCGGGTTGTCGATGTAAGCGGCAAGCATGGCGTCGAACCCCAGCCGGGCCCGGAGTCGCGGCCCCCAGGCGAGCACCTCCCGCTTGAGGTCGTAGCCGTCGATGACCAGCTCCGGGTCGCCGAGCAGGGATTCGACCGCGTGGCGGTGCACGGCGAGGGAGAGCCACCAGGAGCGGGTGCTCCCCAGGGGCGTGATGGCGACCCCCAGGACCTCGCTGGTGCGGGCGGGGCCGGTGGGAACGCTGCGGAGCGCGAAGCGCCGGGCGGCACGCGCTGATTGGATCAATTCGTCGATCTGCGCCTCGCCCTCAACCACCTCCACCTGGGAGGCGGCCGCCGGCGGCGGGCCGAAGCTCAGCTCGCCCTGGCCGGGCGCACCTGGGCGGGGAGCCGCCCCATGGCTGAAGGCCTCGGCAAGGCGGGGAAGCAGGGAGCGGAACTCCAGGCGATCGAAGAGGGCCCGGACCGCCTCGTCCTCGTAGCCTCCGACGCGCGCCTGCTCCAGGTCGAGGGGCACGGCGAGGTCCATCTGGATGGTCGCCATCCGCTTGCTCAGCCGGGCCTGCCCGGTGTGCTCGGTGAGAGTGGACTGGACCCGGCCCGGCCTCATCCGGGGCAGCGCCTCCAGGATGGCCTCCAGGGGACCGTGCTGCTGGATCAGGGACATCGCGGTCTTCTCGCCGATGCCCGGGACGCCCGGGATGTTGTCGCTGACATCGCCCTGGAGGGCCTTGAAGTCGGCGACCAGCGGGGGCTCGAAGCCGTAGCGCTCCCGCACCTTGTCGAGGTCGTAGACGATGGTCTCGGTGATCCCGCGGCGGTTGATGAACACCCGCACGTGGGGGTTGACCAGCTGGAGGGTGTCGATGTCACCGGTGACAACCACCACATCGAGCCCGGCCTCCACCGCCTTGACCGACAGCGATCCGATCACGTCGTCGGCCTCGTAGCCGGGGATCTCCACCTCGGGGATGCCGAGGGCCGCGACGATCTCTCGCGCCCACTGGACCTGGGGGCGGAGGTCGACGGGCATCTCCGGCCGCTGCGCCTTGTAGCCGGCCATCTCCTGGTGGCGGAAGGTCGGACCCGGAGGATCGAACGCGGCTATCGCGTAGGTGGGGTGCTGGTCGGTGAAGGCCTTGAGCAGCATCGAGGTGAAGCCGTAGGCGGCGTTGGTCAGCTCGCCCCGGCTGTTGGTGAGCGCGGGCATGGCGAAGAAGGCGCGGTAGACCAGGGCGTGGCCGTCGATGAGCAGCAGGGTGGGCCGCGCCGGGGCGGCGGGTCCCTCGAGGTCGAGGGTCGGGGTCAGCGGCCCCTGGTCGTCGGGCACGGCCCCTGATGGTAGGGCTCGTGCTGCGGGATGCACTCGGTCACCGGCGCGGGCCCGCCGGCGCCGGCAGCCCGAGACCGCCGGCGGGCTCTCGAGACCCGGCGACGCCCTTTGAGCAGCCGGCACGGTGGCACCCGCAGGGCGGCCGAAATCACCCGGTTGGGCTACCTCGGCATCTCGGACCCGGCGGTATGATCGGCCCATGGGCGAGCTGATCGAGATGACCGTGGACAGCATCAGGGTCCACATGCCCACCGGGCAGCACGTCGTGATCCTCAAGGAGAAAGAGGCCGAGCGCTACCTCCCCATCTGGATCGGGATCAACGAGGCCAACGCCATCGCCCTCAAGATCACCGGGATCACCCCGGAGCGCCCGATCACCCACGATCTCCTCACCAACATCCTCTCGGCCGTGGACTGCAGCGTCGAGAGGGTGGTGGTCACCTCGCTCTCCAACGAGGTCTTCTACGCCCGGATCATGGCCCGGGTCGATTCGAGAAAGCTCGAGATCGACTCCCGGCCGAGTGACGCCATCGCGGTCGCGGTGCGCGTCGGTGCCGGCATCTTCGTGGCCCCCGAGGTCCTGGACAAGGCGGGCGTCCTTCCCGAGCCCGACGCCGAGCACGAGGAGGTGCTCGACGAGGCGGCCGAGGAGCGGCTCGCCAAGGTCCGGGACTGGGTCAACGAGCTGAACCTCCCCGACCTGGGAGGCGGGGCCGGGAACTCGTAGCCCCGTGGTGGCTCACACCACCGACCAGAAGGCGGGGTCCTCGAACCCCGCTCGCCAGGCGGCGATGCCGGCCAGCCCGAGGCGCTGCACCGCCGCGACCTTGCGGAGCAGGCTGTCGGCGTCGTCGAACCAGAGCTGGGTGGGCACGCCCCCGGGCTCGCTGTCCAGGTCCGGGGTTGCGGCCGCGAAGTCGTAGTCGTAGGCGAGCCCCGGCTCGGTGAGGGCCTGGGCCACCGCCGAGGTGTAGTCGGCAGCGCTCACCTGGCCGGCCGACCAGCGCCGCGCGTACAGGGGGATGCCGAGCACAGCCTTGGCCGGCGGCACGCCGTCGAGGGTGGCCGCCAGCTCCGCCGTCTGCCAGTCCAGGCCCGCCACCGGGCCCGGGGCGCCGGCGCTGGTGTGCTCGTCGTAGGCCATGACCACCAACTGGTCCGCGACCGCGGCCAGGGCCGGGTCATCGTAGGCGGCCGAAGCCGCGTTGACGCCGGAGGCGTCGTGGGGCACGACATCGACCGAGAGCCGCGCCCCGGCGGCGTGAAGGGCACCGGCGAGCTGGGTGACGAAGCCGGTCAGGGCCGTCTCATCCGCCCCGGGCACCCCCTCGAAGTCGAGGTTGACGCCCGCGAGGTGGAGGCGCCTGACCTGGCCGACCACGGCCTCGACGAGAGAGGTCTCGGCCGGCGAGGAGTGCAGGAACTGGTCGGTGGCGGTCGGATCGGAGGCGTCGTTGGCGAGCAGCGGCCAGACCGGGCGGCCCGCCGCCGCCCCCGTGGCCAGGGTCACCGGATCCGGGGTTCCCTGCAGGTCGCCGCCGGCACCGACCTGCCATCCGGTGGGGCTGAGCACCGCCACCTGGGAGGCGTGGCTCCGGGTCGAGGTGTGGGAGGCGGCGCCGTCCACCGTCCACAGGGTCAGGGCCAGGCCCGGCGGGGTGGCGGGGGCGGCCGGGACGGTGGCGCGGCGCAGCTGGCCGGGCTGGATGCCCGCCAGCGGCAGCGTGAGCGGGCCGTCGAGCACCGACCCCCGGGAGGCTGGCAGGCCAGCCGGGAGGATCAGCGCCGCGGGCGGTGAGCTCCAGGAGAGGCCGAGGTGGGTCGGATCGAACCACTCGAGACGCGCCCCCGGCAGCGCGGCGGCGATCGCGGCCTGGTCGGCAGCGCGCTCGAAGACGACCTGGGTGACCAGGCCCCCGGCCGGGTCGAGCCAGGCGGCGGCGCTCACCTGGGTCCGGTCGACCACCTGGAAGCCGATCTGGTCGGGCTGCCGCCCCAGGACGTCGACGACCAGGGCGTGGGAGCTGCCGTAGGCCATCGGTGCGGTCTCGGCGGTGAGCCGGCCCGCGGCGGCGGCCAGCTTCAGAGGACGGCCGTCGAGGGTCGCGGTGACTTCCCCCGGGCCGATGCCGTCCCCCTGGATCCCCAGGTCCAGGGTGGGTGGCACATCGGCGGCCCCGTCACCCAGGGCGGTGCCACCGGCCGTGATGATCACCACCCCGGTGGGCGCGGCCGTCCCGGTCGGACCGAGGATGTTGCCGCAGGCCGTCACGCCGACCAGCAGCAGGGCGAGGCCTGCGCAGCGCCGGAGCATCGACGGCCGATTCTGCGGCAAGCGGCGGGAGGCTGCGGCCCTCAGGTGACCTGGATGGAGAGAGTCACCTGCTGCGGTTGGCCCCCCGCCGCGGATGGAACCTGGACCACCACCTCGTAGGTGGAGCCGGCGACCGCGGTACCGGGGATGGTGGCCGCCAGCGTCGCGCCGCCGCCGATCGACAGCCCGGCCTGGGGGAGTGCCTCCAGCGCCGAGGTGGGCTCACCCGCGGGGCGCGACGGCGAGAACGCGGTGGCCGGGACCAGGAAGGTGCACGGCACCTCCACCTGCCCGGTCTGGTCGTCGACGATCCGCGCGTAGATGACGACCGTCTGACCCGGCGCGTAGGCGGCCGCCTGGGTGGCCACGACGACGGTGGTCGCGCCCCGGGTCTGGAGATCGGTGTTGCTGAAGCCGGCGGGCGGCCGCTCGGCAGAGGCCGCGGATGCCGGGATGGGCGCGGGGGCACACTGCGTGCCGGAGAACTCAGGGCCCGCCTCCGGCACCGAAGCCGCGGAGGGGGCCGCGCAGCCGGCGCAGGTGTGGGCCGAGCCGGCACTGGGCACGGCGCTCAGGCCAGCGCCGCCGGCGGCCACGGGCTCGGCCGGGCCGGCGGTCAGCCGACCGGGCAGGACCACCGCCAGCGCCACCGCCGCGGCGACCGCGGCCCCGGCCAGGCCGGCCGCCCAGGGATTGCGCAGCGAGCCGAGCCAGCCGAGGCGAGCCGCCCGCGCCCTGACCGGAGGGCCCGAGGGGAGCAGGACCGGTCGGGGCATCCGAGCCGCGGGGAGCTCCCTCACCGCGTCCACCATGGTGCTCATCTCCGTGTAGGCGGCGGAGCAGGTGGGGCACCCCTCGAGATGCCGGTCGAAGCGGCGCCTCTCCGCCGCCGACAGCTCGCCGTCGCATGCCGCCGAGAGAAGGTCCTGCACGTGCGCCTGGCTCATCGAGCTCCCTCCGCCTCCGGGAAGATGGCCGGGCAGCGGCGCAGCTGGGCGAGCAGGAGGGCCCGGGCCCGGGATATCCGGGACTTGACGGTGCCCAGGGGGACCCCCAGGGTCTCCGCCATCTCCTCATAGGAGAGTTGGTTCACGTCGCGGAGAACGACCGCGACTCGGAAATCGTGAGGCAGGGTCAGAAGGGCGTCGCGCACCGCGGCCGCCCGCTCCCGCTGGAGGATGGTGGCCTCCGGGCCCAGCCCCGGATCGGGAAGCTCGATGACCCTTCCCTCCTCGTCGTCGAGAGCCTCAGCCGGCCGCCGGCTGTGCTGGCGGTGGACATCCCGGGCACAGTTCATGGTCACCCGGAATAGCCAGGGCCGCACGGTGGCGCCGCGCAGGCCCTCGACGTTGCGAAAAGCGCGTGTGAAGGCCTCCTGGACGACGTCGGCGGCGTCCGCGGGGTTCCCGGTGAGGCGGAGGGCCATGGTGTAGAGCCTGTCCTGGTATCTGATGACGAGCGTGGTGAAGGCGTCCCGGTCACCGCGTCGGCAGCGGTCGAGGAGCGCCTCGTCGTCCATCCACCGAAAAATACGCGGGCTGAGGCGCCAGGTTCCCGCTGCGAGGAGGGCGAGCCCCTCACCGGCCATGCGAGAGTGGAGACGTGAGGTTCTGGCCCCTGCCGCGCCGTCGAGCCGCCGGCGAGCCGGCCGGCTTGCCGATCTCCGCGCTGGAGATCCGCAGCCTCCGCCCGGACGAGACGGACGCCGTCGCCCGGGTGCTCCGGCATCGGGTGATCGTCGCCGACCGGCTGGCCCGCCAGCGGCGCGGCGAATGTCTCTACCAGATCGCCTGGGGGGTGGGGCGCCCGGTTGGCCAGGTGCTCGTCCACTGGCGCCGCCCGCCCGCCGTCGCGGTGGCCGAATCGCTGGACGCGCTGCCGTACCTGGAGGATCTGTACGTGCTCCCGGAGGTCCGCGAGCAGGGAGTGGCCAGCGCCCTGCTGGCCGCCACCGAGCGGGCCGCCGCCGAGCGCGGCCACCCCGGCCTGACCCTGGCGGTGAGCCTCGACAACGCGGTGGCCCGCCGCCTCTATGCGGACCGCGGCTACGTCGAGGCTGGCCTCCCTCCGCACCCCCAGGCCACCTCGGAGCATGGGGCGGACGCGGTCGTCCGCAACCTGGAGGAGATGGTCGTCGACCTGGTCCGCTGGCTGCCGCCGCGGCACTCAGGCTGAGGCGGCGGTCTCCGCCAGGGGCACGCAGCTCACCGGGAAGTTCACCGAGCGGGCCACGAAACAGAGGTCGTGGGCCTCGCCGTGCAGCGCGGCGGCCTCGGCTGCCCGGCTGGGGTCCCCGAGGGTCACCCGCGGTCTCAGGGTGGCCTCGACGAACTCACCGGAACCGTCGGGGTGCTCGACCAGGGTGGCCTCGGGCATGTCCACGTAGCCGGTGACCACGATCCCCGCCCGGCTGCACAGATGCAGGTACCAGAGCATGTGGCACTGCGAGAGCGCGGCGAGCGTCAGCTCCTCGGGGCTCCATCGCCCCGGATCCCCCCGGAACGAGGGGTCCGACGACCCCGCGATGGCAGGCTTGCCCTCGCCGCTCACCTCGTGGTCCCGGGAATAGCCGGCGTAGCTGCGGGTGCCGGATCCCAGGTTGCCCGTCCAGCTGACGGTGAGGTGATAGCGGTGCCGCCGGTCGGGCCTCGATGTCGCCGCGCCAGCCGTCATCGCAGGCGGACGAACTCCACGTTGGCCCGGTACTCCTCCAGGCTGCGAGCGTCCATGTACGACATCGAGCTGCGCAGTCCGGCCATGTACCGGTCGATCACCCCGGTCACGTGACCCTTGTAGGGGACCAGGGTCTCCGCGCCCTCGACGTACTCGGGGTCCTCGACGCCGGCCTGCTGCTGCACCGAGAAGGAGGCGGCACCGCGCATGATCTTGAACTTCTTGCCGTCGACCACGATCACCCTGCCGGGTGCCTCGCCGGTGCCGGCCAGCGCCGAGCCGAGCATGACCAGGTCGGCACCGACGGCGAGCAGCTTGCAGAGGTCGGCGGGCGAGCGCACCCCGCTGTCGCCGATGATCAGGGCGCGGCGCCGGACCCGAGCCACCTCCGCGACGGAGTATGGCGTCGGGGCGAAGACGCCGGTCTCGGTCTTGGTCTCGCAGACCGAGCCGCCGGCGATGCCCACCCGGATGGCGTCGGCGCCCCGCTCCTCCAGCCAGGTGAAGGCCTCGGCGGAGGCAACGTTGCCGGCGATCAGGAGGACGTCGCCCGATTGCTCCCGGGCCCAGTTGAGCGCCGCCGCGACCTGCTGGTGGGCTCCGTTGGCGGTGTCCAGGCAGATCACCCGGCAGCCGGCCTCCACCAGTGCCTGGAACCGCTCCCGGTGGTCCCCGGTGGTCCCGACCGCGGCGCCCACCGAGGTGACGCCCAGGCCGAGGCTGGCCGCCCGGAAGTCGCTGACCTCGTCCTCGATGGTCTGGAAGCGATGGAGCACCCCGAGGGCGCCGGCGCCGGCCAGCGCCCGGCACATCTCCGTGCCGCACACGTCGGGCATCGGTGAGCCGAGGAGGGGGACCTCGAGGGAGATCGCACCCATGCGGACACCGGTGCGAGCGTCCGAGCGGTGCAGCAGGCTCGACGCCCGCCGCGGGATCAGGCTGATCTCGTCGTAGTCGAAGGCGGCCGGCGCCTCGGCCACCCGGGTCAGTGCCGAGCCGATGTCGCGATCAGGAAGGGGCAGAGCCATCGCTCTGATTGTGCCAGGCGAGGGCCGGGCGGGCTGTCCCAGGCGGGGATGCCCCGGCGGCGGGCAGACTGCGGCGGCGCCGCTGTGGTTCAGCCACGCCGGAAGATCGTCTCCGGGACGATCCGGACGATGATCCGCTCCATGCCCGGCTGACGCCACGGATAGCGGTCCTTGCCCAGGTACTTCCTGGCGAGCGCGTCGATGTGCGCCTCGGCGCCCTCTTCGATGAGCTCGGCGCGGCCGCGCACGACGACGGTGCGGTAGTCGTCCCCCTTGTCGGTGATGGAGACGGCCACCCGGGGGTCGCGGACCAGGTTGCGAAGCTTGACCCGCCCCTTGGCCGTGTTGACCAGAATCGCTTCGCCGTCGGTGTCGACCCAGACGGGGGTCACCTGGGGCGAGCCGTCGGGCATCACCGTTGCCAGGTGGGCCAGGTTCTTCTCCCGAAGGAGGGCCAGCTCATCGTCGGTGAGCTTGGCCGGCATCTTCTCCGCCATGGTGGTCACTCCAATCCTTGCTCGGGTCGCTCGAGCCGGTATATCGGATCGGGCCGCATCCGCGCGTGGAGGGCACCGATGGCTCGCCGCCCCGGCGGCATGCCAAGCTATGCCCCGCGCCGGGGTGGCGGAATGGTAGACGCAGCGGTCTCAAAAACCGCCGGGGGCAACCCCGTGGGGGTTCGACTCCCCCCTCCGGCAGGGTCCTTCGGGAGCCGCTCACCCGCCCCAAGTTGATTCGATCGCTGCGCACCCCCCAGCGGTCGGGAGCTTCCTCTCGTCCCGCGCGCTCCATCTCGCCTGACTCGGTGCGCGCTCGGTAGGATGGCGGTCAGGACGGTGATGGTGGGCAGAGCGGGTGTCCGCCGCCCACCGCGGCACGGGTCGGCTGATCGGTGCCAGCGGCCTCGACGCGGAGAGGAGAGCCCAGGGGTGGACCAGTCGGACGAACTGTGGACCGCACACGAGGCGGATGCGGATCGATCGGTGGTTACCAGAGATCCCGGGGAGGTTTCGACGGCCGGCCGGACGCTGCGTGCCAGCACCGCCGGATCCGCCACCGCCGAGCGTCAGGTGGCAACAGTGCCGGTGCCCTCGCCCGCGATCCCCGGCGCGTTCGGCGCCATCTGGGCTCCACGGCCGCCCAGGGCTGGGCGCCGCCTTCGCACCGCAGTCAGCCTGGTGCTCGCCATCACCCTGCTGGCCGGCCTGGGCATCGTCATCAAGGCCGCCTTCCTGAGCGACCCGGGAAGCTATCCCGCGGTCGTCCAGCCCGCCCACGAGCTCGTCCTCGACTTCCAGAACTCCGGGGTGATCACCTCGATAGATGTCCAGCCGGGCCAGCGAGTGACCCAGGGCCAGGTGATCGCCACCCAGGACATCCAGCTGGACCTGCTCCGGCTCTCCTACGACCAGGATGTTCTGGCCGCCGACCAGCAGAGTCTCGCCGCGCTCCAGTCAAGTGGCGCCGCCCAGACTCAGGCCTCACAACAGGCGAGCCAGACCGCCGCTCGCCAGCGAGGCCTGAACATCCAGCTCGCCCAGGAGCAGCTGTCCGCCGCGGAGAACGAGCTGGCCGCAGCGACCACGCCACAGCAGCAGGTGCAGGCGCAGGCCGCGATCACCGAGGCGCAGACGAAGCTCGCCCTCGCCGAGAACGCGCAGACCAGCGCCCTGTCGACCTCCGACGCGTCGGCGGTGTCGGGGGCCCAGGCGGCGGTCGCCCGTGACCTGGCGCAGGTCGCGGCCGACCAGCTCCTCATCCAGCAGGGGGCGATCACCGCGCCCACCGCGGGAGTGGTGGCCTGGGTCGGCGGGGCCGTGGGGGACATCGCGGGGCCCGACGGCGTGGTCAGCCCGGAGTCGAGTGGCACCTCCGTCCCGGTCGCCCCCGGCTTCTCCCTGTTCCCTCCCGCCGCGCAGGCTCCCGCGGTCAGGAGCTCGAGCACCTTCCCGCCGCTGGTCACCCTGTACGACGAATCGAGCTGGGACGTGGTCGCCGAGGTCCCGCAGTCCGACATCGGAGCGATGCACGCCGGCCAGCGGGCGACGGTGAACCTCGGCGGCAGGGGGAGCCTTCAGGCGACGGTGACCGACGTCGGGCTCAGCCCGGTGGTGCAGGACGGGGCCGTCTCCTACGACGTCTTGCTGGTCCTCGACGGCCGCGCGGCGAACGTGATCCCGGGCATGGCTGCCAACGTCTCGATTCAGCCCGCCAAGAGTTAGGCCACGTGGGAGGCCATCCGGACATGGCCCTGGGCAGGCACGAGCTGAGCCAGGAGGGCCGCGGCCAGGGCTGGGTTCTCGGGGTTGCAGTGAGGACAGCGACGGCCCGGCCTGGGCACGTTGATCCAGTACCCGTCGACCCGATCGTAGGTTCCCGCCACGCAACCGGCGAGCTGCTCGAGGCTGACCGGCGCCCCGGTCGGGTTGGTGCTCAAGCCGGCGGTCACGAGCACCGTGGGGCTGGCCTGGCGCGCCCGGCGCGCCACCTCCGCAACGAACGCGGAGTAGCGCTCCGGAACCCTCTCCAAGCGCTGGCTCTGGATGTGATAGATGCAGCATCGCGGGGCCATGCGCTCGGCAAGGCGGCAGGCCAGATACGCCAGCTCGGGGCCGGGTTGGTCGCGGGCCAGCCGGGTGGCCAGGCTGATCGACGGCGCGGCCATCAGCTCCAGCCGGCTGGCCCGGAGCAGATCGGCCGCCCGCGCGACGTAGGTCCAGGGATCCTCTCGCTCCTCGCGCGGGGTCAGGTCCCATGCCTCGAGGTCGTAGAGGGCGACCGCGCGTGTATCCGGGCCGGAGCGGGTCCGCAGCTCAGCGACCTCGCTGAGCCTGGTGCAGTTGACGGTGGGAATCCAGCGCAGCTGGCGCCAGGCGGGCGCATCGGGCGGCGGTCCCCCCAGCGCCAGCCAGGTCGCGCCGGCCATCTCCCCGGGACGGTGCCCCCGGGCCGCGACCAGGCGCATCGCCCGGCTGGTCATCACCATGAGCGGCGGGCTGATCAGCTGGTCTTCCATGTTCCCGAGGCCGGGACACCATGATCTCAGGCAGCGCCCTCGCCGTGGTGGGCGGGCTCCTGGGCCTCCTCCTCTTCTGGATCGTCTACTCGGTTCGCCGCCACCCCACCGTGGACCGGGGCGACGGCCTTGGCCGGGTGGTGATCGATCCGCCTCGACCCACCAGGCTCATCCGGGTCGCGGTCTTCCTGGCCACCATGGTCGTCTACGCCGTGGCGGTGGTGGCGGCCCGCGTCCAGATCGCCACCATCTACGTCTCCGCGGTCATGCGGATGGTGCTCTGGATCCTGCCCGCCCCCACCCTGGTGGCGCCGTACGCCAATCGCTTCGAGACCGGCTACCGGATGATGATCGCCGGCTCGATAGTGGCGCTGGCGCTGGTGATCCGCGCCGGGCCGGCGCGGCGGCTCTCGGTGGCGCTGCACGCGGTGGTCTACCTGGTCATGGCCGCCCTGCTCGATTGCATAGTGGTGGTGACCTCCGCGGTCACCCGGCTGCCGATCGCCTACGTCGGCGTCGAGGGCATCGTCCTCAACATGCTGCTCTGGGCGATGGTGATGCTGCGCGTCTTCTTCACCACCTTCACCCTGCCCCGCCCCAGCCGGGTGGTGGCGCCTCGCGGCGGCTACTGGGCGGAGACGCTGCAGACCGCGGCCCTCGCGGTGGCCGTGCTGGGCACCCTGGGACTGACCATCGCCCTCGTGATCCAGCTGGGCTCCTTCGGCCACGAGGTCTACATCCTGCTGGGATTCATGACCTATGCGCTCTTCTGGACCCTGCTGATAGTCCTCTTCCGGATCATCGGCCGGATGCGGCGCCGGCCTTCGACGGGGAGGGCCGGGACCCCTCCCATCCACGTGATCATGTGCGCCTTCAACGAGTCGCCGGGGATCGTCGACACCCTGGAATCTGTCGACAGAGCCGCCGCTCACTATGCGGGCAAGGTCCGCGTGACCCTGGCCGACGATGGCTCGGAGGATGACACCGTGGCCATATCCCGGGCGACCATGGACCGGTTCAGGGCGGCCAGCGGGGAGATCATCGCCTGCTCTCACGCCGGAAAGTCGGCGGCTCTCAACGCCGCTCTGGCCCGGGTGACCGCTCCCATCGCCGTGCGCATCGACGCCGACGTGCTGATCAGTGCCAATGCCTTCGCCTGCCTGCCCCGCTGGTTCGCCGATCCGACCGTGGGCAGCGTGGGCGGCTCGACCTTTCCGCGCATGTCCAGGTCGTGGCTGCACCGCATGCGGCTCATCGAGTGCATCTACGGCTACCTCTTCGTCCGCCCGGGGCTGGTCGCCGTCGATGCGCTGCCCTGCGTCCCGGGCACCTTCCAGGCCTTTCGCCCGGAACCGGCTCGGGCAGTGGGCGGGATGGTGATGGGAATGAACGGCGAGGACGCGGATCTGACCCTGCAGCTGGGCAGGCTGGGCTATCGCGCAGTGATGGACCGGGAGATCGTCATCCACGAGGACGTGCCCACCAGCCTCGCCGCCTATCGGGAGCAGCGCCTGCGCTGGTACCGATCGGGCGCGCACCTGTTCGCGCGGCACAACCCGATCCAGGCCAGGTCGGCCGGACCGCGGGTCTGGCTGTCCCTGATGCGCGCGGCCATCTTCCGCTTCATGATGCTGGTCCGCCCGATCGTCTACCTGTATGCTGCCGTCTGGGCCCTGGGGCAGCCGAGCGGCACGCGCAACATCTGGTTCGTCTTCGTGCTCTTCGGTTCGGCGGTGGCTCCGATGCTGCTCAGCACCGCGGTCGAGGCGGTCGCCCACGGCTACGCCGGCTACCTCCCCTGGCTGCTGCTCTGGTACCCGACCTACGTCCTGCTCCGCCGCGTGATCATGATCGAGAGCTTCCTGACCCTCCCGACCCGCCCGGTCGTCGTGCCCTGGCCGGCCAGGGCCGGCGGAGCTTACCGCGAGATGCAGCCAGATGCGGTGGGCTGAGCGGCAGGCCCGGGCCGCCGGGGCACTGCTGGTGCTGGTCGCCCTGGCCGGCTGCGGCGGGACGGCGACGACGACGCTGAAACCGTCGGCGATCCCACCGCAGGCGGCCGGGTTGACCTGGCTGGTCACCGCTGAGGCGGTGAGGGAGATGTCGCGCTACGGAGACCTGAGCAGCTGGCTGGCCGGCGACACCGTGCTCGAGGTGGTCTCCCAGGGCGCGACACCCGTCCCCGGATTCGCTGCTCAGCCGGTGGTCAGCTTCCGCAGCTACCAGGCGTTCAGCGCCGCGGTCAGCAGCGGCGCGATACCGACCTGGGCCCGGCTGGCTCTGCTCGACCTCGAGCACTGGACCTTCACCCCTCTGACCGAGCAGGAGAATCCCTCGGATTACGAGACCGTGTTCGTCAGACTGGCCCGCAGCCACGGCCTCACCCCAATCCTCGCGCCCGGCCTGGATCTGACCCAGACGCTGGCACCCGGCTCGGCCAGCCCCGAAGCCGCCTTCGTTGCCCTGGGCCTGCCCGCCGAGGCCGCCCAAGCGCTGGCTGGTGGACCCGGCTACATCGACCTGCAGGCCCAGTCGCTGGAGGGCAGCTCGACCAGCTACTCGAGCTTCGTGACCGAGGCGCGCGCCCAGGTGACGAGCACGGATCCCTCCGCAGTGGTTTTGGCCGGGTTGAGCACCAACCCTTCAGCCGGACCAGTGGACCTGACCGAGCTGAGCAGCGACGTCAGCGCCACTCGCTCGCTGGTGGCCGGCTACTGGCTCAACGTCCCGAGCCCGGGCGCCGCCTGTCCGGGCTGTGGCCCGGCAAACCCTCAGCTGGGCGCCCTGCTGCTCCAGGCCGAGGTGGGCCACGGATGAGAACGACGACACCGAGCAGCAAGGAGGTCTAGAGATGTCGTTGGTCGCGATCCTCTGCAGCCCGACCCGGCAATCGGAGCTCAGCAGGCTGGTCATGGGCCAGGGGTACACGCCCTTAACGCCCCGGGGGACCCGGGGCAGGCTCAGCGCCCAGGTCGAGGTGGAGCTCGAGCGCCACCCCAACCTGGTCCTGATCGCGTCCACCGCATCCGGGGCGTCGATGCTCACCGAGCTCGACTCGCGTTCGGTGCGCTACTGGCTGCTCGCGGTCGGAGAGGTTCCCACCACCTGGCGGGCCAATCCGCCCCGGGCCCCGCACCGGACCATCCTCACCCTGGACCCGGCCGGCGCGGGGTACCTGGAGCAGCTCCTGGACGACTGGAAGGAGCGCCCGGTGCCACGGATCGACTGCTTCCCCTTCAGCTTCCGCGAGGGTCTGCCGGCGGAGGCCGACTGGGTGATCGACACCCGCTTCCTGGACAGCCCGTACTGGAGCGGTGACCTGCGCACGCGCTCCCCCTCGGATACGGAGATGCGCGATTACGTGGTCTCCCAGCCGGGGGCAAGGCTGGTGCTGGACAACTTCTCCACCATGCTGGTCGCCCTCCTCCCCCACTACAAGAAGCAGCGCCGCACGGTGCTTCGGGTTGCGGTCGGCTGCACCGGGGGGGAGCACCGCTCGCAGGTGATGACCGACGAGCTGGTGGAGCGACTCAGCCGCTCGGGTCAGGCCACGGCGCGTCGCCTCTCCGCACCTCCGCTGGCCGCGCCCAGCCCACCGGGCTACGCGGAGGAGGCGGTGGCGGTGGCTCTGTCCGGCAGATCCAGCCGCCTCGAGGCCACGGGCCAGGTCGTCAGGCCAACCAGGGGCGCCGATCCCTTCATCACCGAACCTCAGGCAATCGGGTGAGGGGGCCGCATCGGGACCCCGGCGGCCGGTCGAGCGTGGCTATGATCGAGCGAGCCGCACCCATACCCCACGCCGCATGCCGTGGGGCACAGGCCGCATCCTGAGGAGAGCCCGCGATGACGCTGACGGCGCCGGTCGATACCGACGTGATCGCCGGGCCTGACGGCCGAGCGCCGAGCCCGGATCCGGAAACCCCGGCGGTGCGTGACCGGAGGGAGCGTCCGATGCGCGACCTGCGCATCTCGGTCACCGACCGCTGCAACTTCCGGTGCCCGTACTGCATGCCGCGCAGCCACTACGGCCCCGGGCACCGCTTCCTTCCCCTGGAGAAGCAGCTCACCGCCCCTGAGCTGGAGCGGCTGGCCGGAGTCTTCATCTCGCTGGGGGTGACCAAGATCCGGCTCACCGGCGGAGAACCGCTGCTGCGGCGAGACCTTGTCGACATCGTCGGCCGGCTGAGCCGGCTCGGCGTGGAGGACCTCGCCCTCACCACCAACGGGGCGCTGCTCGCCCGCCACGCCGCCGCCCTTGCCGAGGCCGGGCTGCATCGGGTCACGGTGAGCCTGGACTCGCTGGACCCGGAGGTCTTCGCCGCGATGAGCGACGCCTCGGTTCCAGTGGCGGAGGTGCTCGCAGGCATCATGGCTGCCCAGGCCGCCGGGCTCAACCCGATAAAGCTCAACTGCGTGGTCAGGCGGGGCAACAACGAGGGGAGCATCCTGGAGCTCGTCGAGTTCGCCCGCTCCCACGGCCTCCAGCTCCGCTTCATCGAGTACATGGACGTGGGCAGCTCCAACGGCTGGCGCCGCCAGGACGTCGTCCCCGCCCTCGAGATCCTCGAGACGGTGGGCAGGGTGCACCCGCTCCTGGCCGAGGACCGCGAGCCCAGCGCCGTGGCTCGGCGCTACCGCTTCGCCGACGGCGCCGGTGAGCTGGGCATCATCGCTTCAGTGAGCCAGCCCTTCTGCGGTGACTGCAGCCGCGCCAGGCTGGGCTCGGATGGACGCTTGTACACCTGCCTGTTCGCGATCGCGGGCCTGGACCTCCGGGAGCCCCTCCGCTCCGGCGCCGATGACCGCGAGCTGCGCCGTCTGGTCAGCGAACGCTGGCTGCGCCGCAACGACCGCTACTCGGAGATCCGGGCATCCCTGACCGCGCCGCTGCGCCACGTGGAGATGTCCTACATCGGGGGCTGAGGGCACGCCGCGCCATCCGGCGCCTCGGCCGTCAGGGACGGCTCGGGCGGAGCGCCGGCCGCCGGGGCGGCTCAGGCGTGCCGGGTGTCCCCGGCCAGCAGGGCCAGGGCATGGGGAAGCGCCGCCCAGATCGCCTCCAGCCCCTCTCCCACCGCCCGGGGGCTGCCCGGCAGGGCGACGACCAGCCGACCGCCGGCGACGCCCACCACCTGCCGGGAGAGCATCGCCAGTGGGGTGGAGTCCGCCCCCTTCCGCCGGATCGCCTCGGCCATGCCCGGCACCTGGTAGTCGAGCAGCGGCTCGATCGCCTGTGGCGTCAGGTCGCGAGGTCCCAGTCCGGTGCCTCCGCTGAGCACCACCAGGTCCGCGCCCGCCATCGCCTCGACCGCCGCCGACCTGATCTCGTCAATACTGTCCGGAACCAGGCGGCGTGCCACCACGGTGGCGGGGAGCAGGGCGAGGCGTTCGGCGAGGAGGTCACCGCTCTCGTCGCGGGGAAGCTCGCCGCGCGCCCGGGAGTCGCTGACGGTGATGATCGCGGCTCGCCAGATCGAGGACATGGCGGCTGGGTCAGGCGGGCCGCTCGACGGCGCCGCTCTTGCCACCGCTCTTGCGCCGCAGGCCCAGCCACGAAATGGTCATCCACGGATCGGCGGACTTGAGCATGTCGATGACGGTCAGTGCGGCGACCGAGGCCGCGGTCAGCGCCTCCATCTCGACACCGGTGGAGGCCACGCAGCGGGCGGTGCTGAGGATGCGCACCCCGGGCACTGCGTCGTCGATCTCGATGGTCACGTCGACGTGGGTGATCGGAAGGGGATGGCAGAGCGGGATGAGATCGGGGGTCCGCTTGGCGGCCATGATCCCGGCGAGCCGGGCGACCGCCAGCACGTCCCCCTTGGGCGAATTCCGGCGCAGTGCCGCCACAGTTGCCGGCGAGCTGAAGCGCACCACCGCCTCGGCGGTGGCCTGGCGCAGGGTGGGTGACCGGTCGCTGACATCGACCATGTGCAGCTCGCCGCCCCCGTCCACGTGGCTGAGCTGGGGAAGGCTGGGCGGAGCCTCGCCGGACGGGACGCCGGCCCCTGGATCCCGGCTCTGACCGGAGGCCTCCCCGGCCGCGGCGGGAGAGGCGCCCGGGGACGGCTCGGGTTCCCCGGCCGCCCCCGGGTCCAGCTCACGAGCATCGACCCACACCGCCCCGTCCGGGTGGTGCTCCCGCTTCCAAACGGGAAGGTCGTGCTTGAGGATCTCGATCGCCTCGGCACAGGCGGCGATCGCCGGCCGGCGGTGGGGGGCGGCGGCGGCCACGGCGACGCTCACCTCGCCGACCGCCAGGGAGCCGACCCGGTGGACCATGGTCAGGCTGGTCACGGGGTGGCGCGAGGCCACCAGGCTGGCGATGCGGAACAGCTCCCGCTCGGCCATGGGCAGATAGGCCTCATAGTCCAGCCCCAGCACCGGGCTCCCGGCGCTGGCCGCCCTCACCACTCCCACGAAGCTGGCCACGGCGCCGTCCTGGTCGGTGCGGATCTCCGCGGCCAGGCGGCCGGCATCGATCGGCTCCCCGACCAGGCGCACCCGCAGCCGGGGTGCGGCCGCTCCGTCGGCGGCGCCCCCGGCGACCGGTGGCATGAAGGCGATCTCGTCACCCGGCTCGACCGGGGTCTGCCAGTCGCACCAGGCCAGGTTGCGAGCCGCCCTGACCCGCTCCCGGGCGTCCCGCAGGCTGGGGCTGTCTCGGGTCAGCACGGACCAGAGCTCGGCGACGGTGGCGACCCTCTCGGCGATCAGGGTCTCGGCACCGAGGCGCTCACGCAGGGCCCCGAAGCAGAGGACCCGGATCGCGCCGGCCCCGGCTGCGGCCATCAGCGGAGGTCCAGCGCGGTGAGCAGCTGCCCCGCCTCGACCCGGGCGACGCCGGCAGGGACGACCAGCAGGCCCTCCGCATCCGTCAGCGAACGCAGCATCGAGGACGTCTGGCCTCCGCTCAGGCTCGCCACCGGGATCCCGTCGGGGGCGTCGCTCAGCCTGATCCTGAGGTAGGTCTCCAGGGATCGAGGAGCTTCCACCAGCTCGCCGAGCCGGACCGCGATCCGGTGGCGGCGGGGATCCGACGCCCCCTGAAGCGAAAGCAGGGCCGGTCTGCCGAACAGCTCGAATGTGACCGCGGCGCTGGCCGGGTTCCCGGGCAGGCCGATCAGCGGCAGGTCGCCCACCCGGCCGATGAGGAGCGGCTTCCCGGGGCGCATGGCCAGGCGCCAGGCGTCGATGCCGCCCAGCTCCGCCACCACCTCGCGAACGTGGTCGTGGCGGCCCACGCTCACCCCCGCGCTGGTCAGGACCAGATCGCAGCCGGCCGCCGCTGCCAGGCGCTCCCGGACGGCCTCTCGGGAGTCGGCGGCGATCCCCAGGTCGACGACCTCCCCGCCGGCCTCGGCGACCGCGGCGGCGAGCATGGGGGCGTTGCTGTTGACCACCTGGTGCGGCGCCGGCACGCTTCCCACCGGGATCAGCTCGTCGCCACCGGACATCAGGGCGACCACGGGCCGTCGATGGACCCTGACGGATGCGGCGCCGGCGGCGGCGCAAGCGGCGATGTCCACCGGGCGGAGCCGCCGCCCCGCTGGGACCATGACGGTACCTGGTGGAGCGTCCCCCCCAGCCCGGCGGACGTGGTCCCCGGGCCGCGGTGCCTGAAGGACCAGGACGGTGCCGCGGTCACCTGGCTGGGTGTCCTCGATGGGCACCACCGCGTCGGCGCCGCGGGGTATTGGTCCCCCGGTGGCGATGGCGAGAGCCGTGCCGAGCTCGAGCGCAGCGATCGGTGCCCCGGTCCGAGCCTCACCGGAGGCGGCCAGCCGGACCGGCCGCGTCGGGGAGGCGCCGGAGCAGTCGGCGGCGAGCACCGCATAGCCGTCCATCGCCGAGTTGTCGCATCCGGGTATCGCCCAGAGCGTGCTGACCGGCCGGGCGAGCACGCGGCCGAGACTCTCCGAGAGCGGGATCAGCTCCTCACCCGTCGTTCTCGAGGCGATGAGTTGGAACAACCGCCTCTGCGCCTCCGCCACCGGGATCAGCTCGGTGGCCACGGTCATGGCATGACCCTGCCGTCGTGGCGGTGCCCGCTCGTCCGTGAGGTCTCCCGGCAGCGCCGCCAATCCGCCGGGGTGTTGACGTTCTCCGAGAAGGCGGCCTCTGCCGGCGCCGCCACCTCCGCCGCGGCCACTTGCCTCACCCTCAGCCGCCCGAGCAGGCCGCGGGCCGAGAGGTCGGCACTCCCCAGAGCCGCCTCGGCGTGCCCGAGGGCGCTCCGGCAGTACACGGCATGAAGGGGCTCCGGCCCCGCCGCGGTCACCGGAACCACCGCGTCCTCACCGTCCCACAAGCCGGCGAGGCGGGCCAGGACGTCGGGGCTCAGCCATGGCATGTCCACCGCGACCACGGCACAGAGGGGATGTGGCGAGGCCCGCAGCGCCGCCACCAGCCCGCCCACGGGGCCGCACCGGGGCGCCGGGTCGACCACGCTGACACAGGCAGGTCGGGTGATCCAGTCGCTGCCTCCGGCGATGATGACCGGATCGGCCACCCGGCGAAGCCGGGCGACTGCCCGGTCGAGGAGGCTCGATCCGTCCAGCTCCAGCAGGGCTTTGTCGCGCCCCATCCGCAGGCTCCTGCCGCCGCAGAGGACCGCGCCGCTGAGCGACCCTTCCATGCCAGCGACGATACAGCCACGGGGGCTGCGCCCTCAGCGCCGGCCCAGGTCGTCCACTCCGAGGATCCGGCCGACGTCCCGCGCCGCCTCGGCCAGGGCGTCGGTCTCGGCCATGCCAACCCCCTGGCGCCGCATCTCCGCGTAGCGTCCGAGCAGGTATGCGGCCAGGGGAGCGTGCTGGCGCTCGCCGGCATGGGCCACCTCACGGGCGACCTGGAGGATCAGCCTCCCTCGCTCCCCGGTCGGTGGTTGGAGGTCGAAACCCACCCGCTTGCCCAGCTCACGGGCGATCCGCGGCAGCAGCTCGCCCTCCCCTTGCATGCTGTCCACCGGTTCACCTCCTGTGGCGTCGTGGGCTCCGAGATCCATCAGCATGTCGCCGACGTTGGACCGGCAGGTCCCAGGACACGGCTTGCTACAGTGACAGATGGACGTGGCAAAGCAGCGCGTCATGCAGCTGCGGGCTTCGGGTGGGACGAGCTGGAGAGCCGACGAGCTCACCGCCGAGGAGCCCCTGGAGATCCGGGTGGACAGCGTTCCGCTGTCGGTGACGATGCGCACCCCGGGTCACGACCTGGAGCTCGCCGCCGGCTTCCTGATCACCGAAGGGCTGGTGACGGGCGCCGGTGAGATCGTCTCCATGCGCACCTGCCCACAGGCCGGCGCGGTGGCCGGCCCGCTCAATGTCGTCGAGGTGACGCTCCAGCCGTCAGCGTCGCGGCCCCGCTCCGCCCGCCACTTCTACGTCACCTCCTCCTGCGGGATCTGCGGCAAGGCGAGCATCGACCAGGTCCGGACGATCTGCTCCCACCCGGTCCGCGAGGACCCGCTGCGGGTCTCCCCGGAGCTGCTGCTGTCGTTTCCCGAGCGGCTGCGCCAGGCTCAGCCAGGCTTCGCCCGCACCGGCGGCCTCCACGCCGCCGGTCTCTTCGACGGCGACGGCGGGCTCGTCTGCGTCCGGGAGGATGTCGGGAGGCACAACGCCTTCGACAAGGTGATCGGCTGGGCCGCCACCCGCGGTCTGCTGCCGCTGCGCTCCCACATCATCCTGGCCTCCGGTCGGGCCAGCTTCGAGCTCACCCAGAAGGCGCTGATGGCCGGCATCCCGCTCCTCGCCGCCGTCTCCGCGCCGTCAGACCTGGCGGTCGCGCTGGCTCGGGAGTCGGGGATGACCCTGGTGGGTTTCCTGCGCGGCGACCGCATGAACGTCTACTCGGGCCACCACCGGCTGGCGATCAGCCCCGGCTGAGCCCACCAAGGGCCCAGGACACCCGGGCCGGCGCGGCCGGCCCGGGTGCGCACGGAGAGGGGTTGTTCAACCCAACGGCCCGGCGAGCGCCAGCCGCCCGCGTCCGGCTTGCCCCGGAAGCGTCCAGCCCGGCGGCTTTTCGCGCCCCTGAAAGTCCGGCACGCCGGCCGCCGCGCCGCACCTGCGTCCCACCTCCATCCTCCGACGCCCTGCCCGCACCGCGACAGCATGCCGGACCGCCGGTGAAGAACCGGGGAGCCGGCCGTTAAGGGTCGAGGAAGCGATCAGGTCCCGGGCGGCATCTCCGCGAGGATCCGCCGGACCAGCCCGGCCGGCGAGGAGCGCGAGGCCTCGAGGCTGAGATCCGCGAACCGGGCGTAGAGGGGATCCCTGGTCCGCGCCATCTCGCGGAGCATGCCCAGCAGGTCGCCGGCCGGGAGCGGCCGGTGGCCATCATCGCGCTGAAGGCGGGTGGCAAGGCGGGCGACGTCCACCCTGAGCCAGATCACCCAGGCGTTGCCGATCAGCGAGGGCATCCGCTGATCCAGGATCACCGCGGCGGCGGCGGCGACGACCCGGGGCGGCCGGTGCGCCAGGCCACGGGCGAGCACCTCGACCTCGAGGCTGTGGAGTGCATCGATGCCGCGGTCGACGCCCAGTCGCGCCGCCGTCTGACCGGTGGCCGCCTCGAGCTGGGCGTCGCTGTCCCAGAAGGGTCGGGAGAGCCGGCGGGCGAGGGCCTGCCCCACCGTGGTCTTGCCGCAGCCCATCATGCCGATGAGGACGATCGGACGTGCCATGCGTGGTCGACATTCTCCGGTTTGGGACGGGCTCGGCCCGCCCAGCCCCCCGGGGCCGCGGCCCGGCGGCGACCGGATTCCCGCGTGACCCGTCGCGGCAAACGAGCTACGCTGGTTGACCGCCAGGGCTGGGCTGCATCTTTTCGCCGGTTCGGGACGGTACACTCACCGAATTCGCCAGGGGGAGAGGCCGTGAAAGAGAAGCCAGGGGGCGACGGAAAGGTTCAGGCTCCGCCCGAGACGGGGGAGGACCTGGGCACACCGGCTGAGCCGGTGGAGATCGTCGGCCACCCCAGCCGGCAGCCCGGGGCCCCGCCCGGCGGCCCGGAGGCCGGGAGTCCCGGCGCCCTTCAGAAGGCCGCGGGAGGGCTCGCGCCGCAGGCGCAGGAGACGCGCTCGGTCACCGCCCGGGCCGGCGAGAGCCTGCCAGGCGCGGCTCCTTCCGTGCCGGCCCGGCCCGGCGAGGGCTACCCACCTCGAACCCTCTCCGGCGAGCGGCCGCCGCTGCCACCCGCGGCTTCGAACGGCGCGCCGCCGCGCACCATCCCGCCGCCGATCAGACCCTCGGGCACGCTGCCCCCGGGGATGGCCCCAGCGGCGCTGGCCCAGCGCCCCGGTCCGTCCACCCAGCCTCCCCGCCCCGGCGGGGGGATGCAGGCCGCGATCCGAAATCTCCCTCAGGACACCTCGGTGGCGCCGCAGCCGGGAGCTGCGACCGGCCCGCGCCCCGCCACCCCCACCGCCAAGCCAGCGGGTGGCAACGGGTCCCCGCCAGCCGCCCGTACCAGCAACGGAACCGGGCCCTGGCGGCCCCTGCCCGGGCCTGCCTTGGCCTCCCCGCAACGCCCGGCGCCGGCCCGCACCGTGGGTCGGCTCGCCGCGCTCGCCCCTGACCCGGAGCCGGCCTCGCTTAGGCCGGCACCGCCACCTCCCACTACCGCCCACGACCTGGCCCCCCAGCGGGAGCGGTCGGTGAAGACGCCCCCGGCCACCCGCGGCTGGCGGAGGGCGGTCCGAGTGGTCAGCTTCGGGGTGGTGTCACCCCGTCCGGGAAGAGCCGAGCGACGCGAGCGCGAGCTGATCGCCGCGGCCCGGACCCCGATCGCTACCTGCCGCCGGGTCGCCATCGTCTCCCGCAAGGGTGGGATCGGCAAGACCACCACCACGCTCATGCTCGGCCACACGTTCGCGCACCGTCGCGGCGACCGGGTGGTCGCGCTGGACGCCAACCCCGACGCCGGGTCGCTGGCCTACCGGGTCCATCGCGAGACCGACGCCACCGTGACCCAGCTGCTGCGAGCGGCCGACCGGATCGGCCGGTACAGCGACATGCGGACCTTCACCAGCCAGTCGTCGACCCGGCTCGAGGTGCTGGCCTCCGATGACGATCCGACCATCAGCGTCGCCCTCGGCGACCCCGAGTACTCGCGGGTGCTGGACGTCCTGGAGCACCACTACAACCTGATCCTGATGGACACGGGGACCGGGATCCTCGACTCGGCGACCCAGGGGATCCTGCGGATGGCCGACCAGATAGTGGTCTGCGCCGCTCCCGGGATCGACGCCTCGAGGGCCTCGAGCCTGACCCTCGACTGGCTCGACGAGCACGGCTACCACGAGCTGGTCAGCGATGCGGTGGTGGTCATCAACCAGGTTCGCAAGGACGGTGGGCGTGAGCTCCGCTCGGTTTCCCAGCACTTCGCCCGGCGCTGCCGCGCCGTGGTCAAGGTCCCCTGGGATCCGCACCTCGCCGAGGGCCTGGAGGTCGAGGTCGACGACCTCAAGCCGGCCACCCGAAACGCCTACCTCAACGCCGCCGCTGCGGTGGCGCGCAGCTTCGGGTTCCCCTCCCACCGCCACTGACGGCGATGCCGATCCCTCTGTGCCGGGGTTCGGCGCAGAGGCGCACCTGGCCGGCAGCCGGTTAGGCAACGGGGGCACCGACCCGATGGCGGACCAGCCGCCCGACCATTACTTCAGCGCGGCGCCCGGGTCCGCGTCAGCACCGAGGGTGGTGACCGTGCGGCTGCCCGACCAGGTCCTTGTCATGCACACTGATCGAGGAGTCTTCGCCACCGCCGGGCTCGACGCTGGCACCGAGGCCCTGCTCCGCGAGGCACCCGCCCCGCCCGCCTCCGGGAACGTCCTCGACCTTGGCTGCGGCCACGGGCTGATCGCCATCGCCCTGGCCCGCCGCTCCCCCGGAACCCGAGTGGTCGCTGTCGACGTCAACCAGCGCGCCCTGGAGCTGACCCGTCTCAACGCCGCCCTCAACGCCGTCTCCCAGGTCCAGGCGCTTCACCCGGAGGATGTCGACCCGAACCTCCGGTTCGCAGCGATCTATTCCAACCCGCCGGTCAGGGTCGGCCGGGAGCCGCTCCTCGCCATGCTGGCCAGCTGGTTGGCGCGCCTCGAGCCGGAGGGCTCAGCCTACCTGGTGGTCCAGCGTCACCTGGGCGCCGATTCCATCGCCGAGCGGCTTCGGGACCTGGGCTATGAGGTCCGCCGACTGGCTTCCAAGCACGGCTACCGCATCCTGGCAGTGCACGCGGAGAGCCCGGCGTCGCATCATCCCTAGCCGTGCTCGGCGTCATCCAGATCGGCATCGACCCCACCGCCTTCCGGATCGGCTCCCTGGCGATCCACTGGTACGGGGTCATGTACGTGGTGGCCTTCGTGGTCGCCTACTACCTGGGAGCCAAGCCGCACGCGCGGCGGCGGGGCATCAAGCAGGAGCGGATCGAGCTGCTGGTCAGCTGGACCATCCTCTGGGGCCTGGTCGGCGGCCGCCTCTATTACGACGTGCAGAGCCTCAGCCAGCTGCACAGCCCGGTCGACTGGATCGCCGTCTGGAACGGGGGGATGGCGTTCTACGGGGCGATCATCGGGAGCGTCGCCACCATCGTCTTCCTGGGCTGGCGATGGCGGCTGCCGATCTGGGTCCTGCTCGACGCCGGCGCCATGTTCGCGGTGGTGGGGCAGCCGATCGGGCGGATCGGCAACATCATCAACGGTGACATCCTGGGCGGCCCCAGCAACCTGCCCTGGGCGACGGCCTACACCAACCCGAACGCGGTGCTGCAGTGCCCGTCGGTGCAGAGCTGCTTTCACCTGGACACCGCCTACCAACCCGCCGGCGCCTATGAGGCTCTGGCTACCCTGCTGATCCTGCTCATCCTGGTGTGGCTGCGCCGGCGCGGCGTCCGCCCCGGGGTGATGATCATCAGCTACGTCGCCCTGTACTCGATCAGCCAGTTCGCACTGGGCTTTGTGCGGGAGTCGGAGCCGGTGGTGTGGCTCGGTCTCAAAGAGCTCCAGCTCACCGCGGTGGTCGCCTTCGTGGTGGGAGTGCCGGGGCTGGTCTGGCTGTGGTGGCGCACCGGGGGAGGAGCGGCAGCCAGCGGAACCGAGGGGGTCGCCGCCGTCACCCTCCCCGCGGAGGGCGCACCGGGCTCGGCGGCCACCGAGGCGGAGCCTGGCGCCGTCGAGAAGCCCGTGCCGGCGGCCGACGCGAGCGGCGACGACGGGCCGGAGGAGGCTTCAGCGGCCGCCACCGGGAGCGCGCCGGCCCAGCCGGCCGGCGGGAGCCCCGGCGAGGGCGGCTCCTGACGGCGGCGCAGCCGCCCGGGTAACCTGGGGGGAGCATGTTCCGCTTCCTGCTCGCCGATGTGACCAGGCTCGATGCCGGGGAGGAGGAGTTCGGCGCGGCCTGCATCGACGCCGACGACCTGAGCGACGGAGACCGGATCAAGGTCGATGATCGACGCTGGCGGGTGATCGAGGTCGATTGGTCCACTCTCGACCCCACCGTGGAGCCGCCGACCGTGCTCGGCTTCGTCGAGCCCGACCCTGACCCGGGTCCGAGCCGCAGCTTCACGGACGTCGCCGCCGGGGAGCTCTCGGGGGGCCCGCGGTTGGTCGAGCACTCCTTGCCGGTGCTGGTGTTTCCCGCCGACTGGAACTGACGGGGCGACAGGCTCGCTCGGGCGGCTTCCTATACTCGGGTCGTGTCGCTCGGCGCCATCTTCACCCTGATCGGGTACCTGCTCGACCTCCTCGCCCTCATCGTGCTGGTGCGAGTGATCATCTCGTGGATCCCCGGCATCAACCTGTACAACCCGGTGATCCGCGTGATCCGAGCCATCGGAGATCCGATTCTCGCCCCGTTCCGGGGGCTGCTCCCCAGCTTCGGAGGGATGCTCGACCTCTCCCCGGTGCTCGCCCTGATCGTCCTCGAGGTGCTCGCCGAAGTCTGCTTCTCCCTCGGCGCCAACGCGGTCAGCGGCGTCTCGGTGGCCACCGTCGTGGTGGCCGCCGTCGAGCAGCTGCTGCTCACCCTCATGGTCATCGTCGCCCTGCTGGTCCTGCTCCGACTCCTCCTCTCGCTGTTCAACGCCAGCCCTTGGCATCCCCTGACGCGAGGCATCCGGGCCATGGCCCGCCCCTTCTGCCTGCCCTTCGAGGGTGTCGCGGTCCGCAAGTCCGCCGTCGACCTCCCCGCCATCGTGGCCCTGGTGGTCTATGTGGTCGTCTTCGTGGCGGTCAGGCTGATCTTCGACAACCTGGTGCTGCCGCTCACCTGACATGGCGATGAAAAGCCCGCACCCTACCCACCGCGGATTTCCATCGGAGGAAGAGGAGCGTGGCGACGCCGAGATCAACCCGCCTGCGCGGCCGGTTTTCTTCCCTGGCACTCGCGCATGCTGGATCTGGCCGGCGCCCGACCGCTTCAGCAGCCTCCTCAGGGCGGCTCAGCGGCGCCGGGCCCCCTCGCGGTCGGGAGCCCGTTGACGCTCGACCTCGAGGCGGTACGAGCCCTCGCCGAGCAGCGACTCGATGGCGCGCTCCAGAGCCGGGCCGGGCTCCACCCTCCACTCCTCGCCGAGGGCCACCTCGTCAACGGCTCGCTCACCGATGAGCTGGAGCACGACCGGCGTCTCACCCGGGTGGCGCTCGAGCAGCGAGCGCAGCGCCGGAAGCCCTGGCTGCTGGCCGTGGTGAAGGCGCAGCCGCACCCGGCTGTGGCTCCGCCAGGCGGCCAGGCGGACGTCCTCGAGGTCGTAGAGAGCTTCCGCGATGACGCTGATCTGCTCGCTCTCGGAGTGCTGCTCCTCCTCCTCGGTCGCCGCTGGCGTCCCCCCCGGGGCGGCGACCCGTCCGTTGCGGCCGGCCTGCACCCGCCCCCGCACCACCACCACCTGGTCGGGCCGCAGCAGGTTGGCACACTCCTCGAAGGTCCGGGCGAAGACCACGACCTCGCAGGCTCCGGAGAGGTCCTCCAGGGTCATGAAGGCCATCCGCTGGCCGCTGGTGCTGCGCCTCGGGATGAAGGCCCGAAGGTCGCGGATGGTGCCGCCGATCTGCACGTAGACACCGTCGAGGTGGCTGCCAAGGTCCCCGATCGACGTGTCCACCCTGCCCGCCAAGCGGTCGGCAACCCGCCGCAGTGGGTGGTCGCTCAGGTACATGCCGAGGTGCTCGCGCTCCCAGCGAAGCCGCTCGTCGGCGGCCAGCGGCGGCACCTCGGTGACCGTCCCGAACTCGTCGAAGGGGGACGGCGCGCTCTCCTCGGCCGCGTCATCCCCGAAGAGTGAGGCCTGGCCAAGCTCGCGCTCGCGCCGCACCTGGGTGGCGCGGTCCATGGCCCGATCCAATGCGGCCAGCAGACCTGCCCGCTCCCCCAGGCCGTCGCAGGCGCCGCTCTTGATCAGGGCCTCGAGAACCCGGCGGTTGAGCTCGCGGACACCAACCCGGAGGCAGAGGTCGTAGAGGCTGGTGAACGGGCCGCCCCGACGGCGCTCCTCCACCAGCTGCTCCATGACCCGCTCGCCGGCGTTCTTGATGTGGCCGAGCCCGTAGAGGATCTCCCCCTTGGCGGCATCACCGACCGCGAAACCCGCGTCGCTGCGGTTGATGTCGGGAAGCTGCACGGTCAGGCCCCTGGCGTGCGCGTCCAGGATGGTCAGCTTGAGCTTGTCGAAATCGCCGGCCCGGCTGTTGAGCAGGGCGGTCATGTACTCCAGCGGGTAGTTGGCCTTGAGGTAGGCGGTCTGGTAGCCGATCAGCGCATAGGCATAGCTGTGGGCGGCGTTGAAGCCGTACCCGGCGAAGAACGCGATCAGGTCGAAGAGCTCGGCGGCGGTCCTCTCCTCCACCCCCCTGGCCACCGCTCCGGCCAGAAACTTCTCGCGCTGCTGGGCCATCTTGAGCTTGTCCTTCTTGCCCATGGCGGCGCGCAGGATGTCCGCCTCGCCCAGGCTGAAGCCGGCGACGGCGGAGGCGATCTTCATGACCTGGTCCTGGTAGATCATGGTTCCGAAGGTTTCGGCCAAGATCGGCTCCATCTCGGGGAGCAGGTAGGTGATCGGCTCCTCGCCGCGGCGCCGGCGGATGTACAGGTCCACCACCTTGCCCTCGAGCGGGCCGGGCCGGATCAGCGCGTTGGCGGCGGCCAGGTCCTCCAGCGAGTGCGGCTGCATGTCGATGAGGATGCGCTTGCCCAGGGTGGCCTCGAGCTGGAACACCCCGTGGGTGTCGGCCCTGCCGAGCAGCTCGTAGGTCTTGGCATCGTCGAGCGGGATGGCGTCGATGTCGAGCCGCTCGCCGCGAACCCTCTCGATGTTCTCGACAGCCTCCTCGATCACGGTGAGGTTGGCCAGGCCGAGGAAGTCCATCTTGAGCAGGCCGATCTTGCTGACCCCCTTCATGTCGAACTGGGTGACCACGCCCTCGTTGGCCGAGGTGGAGCGGCCCAGGGGAACGATGCCGGCGAGCGGCTCGGCCCCGATCACCACTCCCGCGGCATGGGTGGAGGCGTTGCGCGAGATACCCTCGAGGCGGCGAGCGACATCGATGATGTCGCGGGCCCACCGCTCGCCCTCGTAGAGCTCGTGAAGGTCGCGGGATTCGGCGAGGGCCCGGTCGAGGGTGATCCCGATGGTGGCGGGGACCAGCTTGGCCAGGCGGTCGACGTCGGGGAGCGGGACATCCAGCACCCGGCCCACATCGCGGATCGCCGCCCGGGCCGCCATGGTGCCGAAGGTGATGATCTGGGCCACCCGGTCCTGGCCGTACTTGGCGGTGACGTAGTGGAGGACCCGATCACGGCGGCGATCGTCGAAGTCGATGTCGATGTCGGGCATCTCGACCCGCTCGAGGTTGAGAAAGCGCTCGAAGATGAGGCCGTAGCGGAGCGGGTCGATGTTGGTGATCCGGAGCGTGTAGGCGACCAGCGAGCCGGCGGCGCTGCCCCGGCCGGGACCGACCACGACCCCGTCGCAGCGCGCCGCCCGGATCAGGTCCCAGACGATCAGGAAGTAGGCGGCGAAGCCGGTCCGGCGGATGACGTCCAGCTCCATTCGGAGCCGCTCGCGCGCTTCCCCGGGCGGCTCGTCACCGTACCGCTCTCGCAGCCCGCGGTCGCAGAGCTCAGCGAGGTAGGAATCGGCGTCGTGCCCCGGGGGGATGGGCGAATAGGCGGGCAGGTGGTGACGCCCGAGCTCCAGCTTCCAATCGCAGCGCTCGGCCACCGCCAGGGTGTTGGCGGCGGCCTCGCCGTAGGCCAGGAACCGCTCCCTCATCTGCCCGCCGGAGGTCAGATAGAAATGCGGACCGGAGAACTTGAGCCGCTTCTCATCATCGCGCCGGGACCCGGTCTGGAGGCAGAGGAGGATGTCGTGGGCGTCGGCGTCGGACGGATGGATGTAATGCGAGTCATTGGTGCACACCAAGGGGGCGCCGGTGCGCCGGGCGATCTCCAGGAGGCCCTCGCGGACCGCGGCCTCCTCGGCCATGCCGTGGTCCTGCAGCTCCAGGAAGTAGCCGTCCGGACCGAAGATCTCGAGGTGCTGGCGGGCGACCCGCTCAGCCGCGTCCAGGTCCCCGCTCAGGATGGCCTGGGGAAGCTCTCCGCCGACGCAGCCGGACAGGCAGATGAGGCCACGGCTGTGCTCGGCGAGCAGCGCCCTGTCGATCCGGGGCTTGTAGTAATAGCCCTCGAGATGCGCGGTGGTGACCAGGGAGATCAGGTTGGTCCAGCCGTCGGCGTCCCTGGCCAGCAGCACCAGGTGGTTGGGATCGCGATCGGCCCGGCCCTCCTTGTCGCGGTGGGAACGCGGGGCCATGTAGACCTCGCAGCCGATGATCGGCTTTATCCCCGCGCTGACCGCCTCGGTGTAGAGGTCGACGGCGCCGTACAGGACGCCGTGGTCGGTGATCGCCAGCGCCGGCTGTCCCATCTCGGCGGCGCGCTTCACCAGCTCGGTGATGCGCGAGGCTCCGTCGAGGAGCGAGAACTCACTGTGGGTGTGGAGGTGGACGAAGGGCTCCGCCCCGCCCGTTGCGGTCGCCTCCGCCTCGGTCATCACCCTCCGCCGCCCTGAAGTTTCGAACGCGCGTACGATACCATGCGACCGCGCCGGCCCACCCGGTGCGATCCGCCAGCCGGGCGTGTCTCGTGCCGACCTGGTCAAGAGCCGGAATTGTCCCGGCGCCGCTGCTATCCTGACCCCGCCGCCCGTGGCTGCCGACCTCAGCATCGCTCTCCTCACCGGGCTGCACGGTGCCGCAGCGACCGTGCTGATCTGCTCGCTCCTGCTCATCGACGAGGCGGGAGTGCCGCTGTTCTTCGCCCCCAACGAGGTCCTGCTCATGCTCGGCGGCCTGCTGCTGGCCTCGGGCGGTCTCAGCCCGGTGGTGTTCCCGCCACTCGCCGTCCTGGCCCTGCTGGCCGGCTCCTTCACCGGGTTCAGCTGGGCCAGGGCGGTCGGCCCCACTCATCTCCAGACCATCGCCCGGCGCCTGGGCGGGGCGCGGTACTACGAGCGAGCCGTCAGCCGGGCCTCGGGGGCCAGCCCCAGGCATCTGATGGCGGCCCGCTTGGTCCCGGGGATCCGCGTCTACGTGAGCCTGGCGGCGGGGGCGGGCCAGATGGCCCCGGGCAGGTTCCTGAGGGGCAACGTCCCCGCGGTGGTGGCCTGGGCGGCGGGCACCATGGGAATCGGATTCGTCGCCGGCATCCCGGTGATCCATTTCCTCGGCTACGTTCAGAACCTGGCCCTGAGCGGCGCGGTCTTCATCCTTCTCGGCTTCTTCGCCTGGCGGGCGGTGCGCCGCGCCCCGACCAACCGGGACGCCCGCCACCCGGGACCCTTCGCGGGCATCCGCAGAGCTCACCGCTACGTCCTCGCGGCCGCCCTGGACGCGGGCATCGTGGCGACCCTCACGGTGGGCGTCGACCTCATCGTGCTGGCGGCGCTCCACGTGCACATCCCATTCGTCCCCGCCGAGAGCATCTTCGAGCCGCTGACCATCGTCGCCAGCGTGGCCCTCTTCTATGCGGTGGTCAGCCGGCGCAGCTCGGCGGGCCGCACCGCGGGAGAGCGTCTCCTCGACGTCGGCTACGGACGGGGCCGCGGCCACGCCGAGGGGGGCAGCGCCAGCCAGGCCCGGCGGGGAGCGACCTTGGACCTGATCCGCTGAGGCCCATGGCCCCTTGAGCCACCGGGTGAACGCGCCACCATGGTCGGCGGAGCCAGTACGACGTCGGCTGCCGGCAGCCGCCGGGCTGCCCCCGCGAGCGGTTTCCGCTCGTCCGCAGATGCCCGGCCCGCCGGACCAGAGGAGAACCGCGATGTCCGGGACGAGCATGGCAGATACCGGCGGGTCCGCCCGGGTTGCCGAGAGCAAGCGCGCCGACCTGGCGGGCCCGGGAATCGGGACCTATGAAGAGGTGGCCGAAGCCCTGCCCCGTGACTATCGACCCCGGCTGGGACCGCGGCAGACCCAGGAGGCGCTCTTCGAGGTCAAACGGCTCATCGAGGATTCGCTGTGCGCCGAGCTCGGGCTCACCATGGTGCAGGTGCCGTTGATCGTGAGCAGTGAGAGCGGGGTCAACGACATGCTGGACCGCGACGGCTCACGCACCCCGATCCGCTTTCACATCAGCAACGACGGCGATCGCCATCCCATCGACGCCGAGGTGGTCCAGGCGGCGACGAAGTGGAAGCGGCTTGCCCTGGCTCAATTCGGGATGGGTCCCGGTGAAGGGCTCTGCACCGACATGCGGGCGGTACGCAAGGACTACTTCCTCGACCACGACCACAGCGCCTACGTGGACCAGTGGGATTGGGAGCTGGCGATCCAGCCCGAGCAGCGCAACCTGGAGTTCCTCAAGGACATCGTCACCCGGATCTGGCGGGTCCTCAAGACCGCTGAGGCGCAGGCCCACCGCCACTTCCCCGCCCTGATGGACGGCCATCCCGACCTTCCCGACGAGCTGCGCTTCCTGCACGCCGAGGAGTTGCTGGAACGCTACCCCAACCTGCCCCGCAAGCAGCGCGAGACCCTCATCCTCCAGGAGATCCCGGCCATCTTCATCGTCGGCATCGGGTGGACCCTGGCCGACGGCTTCCCTCACGAGATGCGCGCCGCCGACTACGATGACTGGTCGACTCCGGTCACCGCTGAGGACGGGCGGCCCACCCACGGGCTGAACGGGGACCTGCTGGTCTGGAACCCGGTGACCCGGCGTCGCCACGAGCTCTCCTCGATGGGGATCAGGGTGGACGGCGTGGCCCTGCGCCGCCAGCTCGAGCTGACCGGTCAAACCGATTGGCTCGGCCTCCCCTACCACCGGGCCATCCTCGAGAACCGGGTGCCGCTCAGCATCGGGGGCGGGATCGGGCAGTCCCGCACCCAGATGCTCCTGCTCCGCAAGGCGCATCTCGGCGAGGTCAGCGTCACCGTCTGGCCGGAGATCCTCAACGAGCTCTGCGGGGCGCGCGGGATCCCGGTGCTGCGGTGAGCTGATCAGGCGGGGCCCGGGCGCCTCCCGGGATCGGGAGAGCCGCGCCGGCCGAGCCGCCTGACGCCGCTTCGGAGGGCCAGCGCAACCGGGAGGAGGAGGCCGGCCATAGGCGACAGCGACATGAGCAGGAGGGAACAGGCGGCCGAGTCCTGGAGCGAGGTGGGGGCGGAGGCGGTGACGGCGGCGAGCCTGGACATGACCTGCCGCGACAGCGTCGCACCGGGTTCCTTGCAACCTCATGACGCCGCGTGCCGTCGGGGGACCACGAAGGGGGCAGCGCACCATCAGCCGGTTCACGATGCGCCCCAGGGATGGCGGCGACTGGATCGCCACGGCGTCCCGGCACTGGAACCTGGACCGCTCCAAGTCCCGCTGGCAAGGTCCTCGGCCGCGGCCTCCGCCCGCTGGCCCCGAGGCGGCCCGGCCGTGACCGCAGCCGCGCAAGCCCGTGACCGTGGGCGCGGCAAGTCGTCACGGTTCGGCACACACCCGGAGGGAGGCGCCAATACACTCGCCTTGGTGGAGACCCTGCGACTCATCTGCGCGGACTTCGACGCGCCGCCGATGTTCCGATCGACGGTCAGCGGCCGCCGTGAAGGATTCGACCCCGATGCCGCGGCCCTGGTGGCACGGCACCTCGGACGCTCCATCGAGTGGATCCGCACCACCTGGGCGGAGATGGTGCCGACCCTGCTCGGCGGACGCGGAGACGCGGTGTGGTGCTGGCTCACGGCCACGGACGAGCGGGCCCTGGTGGTCGATTTCACCGCCCCGTACGCGTACTTCGACGACGCGATCCTGGTGCGCGCCGACAGCCCCATCCGCGAGCCGAGGGATCTGAAGGGTCGGATCGTGGGCGCGGTCGCGAGCGGCAACAGCTCCCGGGTGGCGCGCGACCTCGGGGCGACCGTCGTCCCCTTCTACGGCGTCGGCGACCACATCTCCCAGATGGTGGCCGCCCTCCGGGCCGGCAAGGTCCAGGCTGTGGTCGACGATGACGCCGCCTGGCTTCCCCTGCAGCGGGAGGCCGACCTCCGGGTCGCTTTCCGCGTGCCCACCCGGCAGCCCTGCGCCGCCGCGGTGTCCAAGAAGCGGCCGGATCTCCGGGACGAGATCAGCCGTGGGATCAGCGCGGCGATCGCCAACGGTTCGCTGGCGACCGCGTGGGCAGCCTGGCTGCCCCAGCTTTCCTGCCCTTTCGACCGATCAGCCGCGGGACGCTCCACCTGACCGGTGGTCCGGTCCGCGCGGCTGGCGGGTGCGGCGCCCCGCCACCTCCAGCCCGCGGCTACTCCGACCCCTGGCGGACCAGGGACGTCACGGACTCGACGTGGTGGGTCTGCGGAAACATGTCGACCAGGTCCAGCCGCTCGACCAGGTATGGTCCCGAGGCGACCAGGACGTGCAGGTCGCGGGCCAGGGTAGCCGGGTCGCACGAGACGTAGACCAGCCGCCGCGGGCCGGCCAGCGCCAGCCAGGCCGTGACCGGGCCGGCGCATCCGGCGCGGGGCGGATCGAGGACCAGGCGGTCCACCGGGGCCTCGGCGGCGACCTCCGGCAGGGCCACCTCGACGGGTGCGACCACATAGCGAAGGCGCTCGGCGGCCTCGTTGATCCGGGCGTTGAGCCGGCCCATCCGGGCGGCGGTGCGATTGCTGTCGATGCAGACCACCTCGCGGGCATCGGTGGCGACGGCCACGCTCAGCACCCCGATGCCGGCGTAGGCATCGACGACCCGACAGCCGTGGACGTCACCGAGAGCGTCGAGAACCCGACCATACAACGCCTCCAGGTGTCCCCAGCTCACCTGGATGAAGGAGTCGGAGGCGACCCGGAAGGTGCGGCCGCGCCATGCCAGCGTGGTCAGGCCGGTGCTCCATCGCTGCTCGCCGGGCAGGGACGCCGCCATCCGATCGAGGAACGCCCGATCCAGCGCGGCCGCCGGCTTGGTCCGGAGCAGAAGCTCGTTCCCCGCCTCCCCGGCGGTGACCTGAAGCACGGAGCCGTCGGGAGCGCCGCTGCGCCCGACCAGCTCGCCCAGCAGGGGAAGCGCCCGGGTTATCGCGGGGTGGTGGATGAGGCAGTCGTCGACCGCCACCTTCCGCCAGCTGCGGGCACGGTTGAAACCCAGGGCGGCCTCGCCTTCCGGTCCCTCTCCCGGGATCACGTGGAACTCCCCGCGCCACCGATAGCGCCAGGGATCGTCCATGCCATGGACAGCGGGAGGCGGGACCGCCACCTCGGCACGGCGGAGGGCGTCGAGCAGGACCTCACGCTTCAACTCGAGCTGGCGCGCGTAGGCGACGTGCTGGAGCTGGCAGCCACCGCACTCCGGTACGTAGGGGCAGGGGGGTGCCACGCGGTCCGGCGACGCCTCCAGCACCCGCTCGGTGCGGGCGAACCAGCTGCGCTGACGGCGGAAGGTGAGGGCGGCCTCGACGAGCTCCCCGGGGATGGCACCATCCACCATCAGGGTGGCACCGACCGCATGGGCGAGGCAGAGTCCGCCGTGGACCATGCGCTCGCAGCGCACGGTGAGCCGGGTGCCCGGCTCCAGATGCGCGGCGGGTAGCGTGCTAATCGGGAGTCGCGGGGGTGGTGCTTCGTTTCAGTCCGGGCACTCTCGCGCCTTGACCGGCGCTCGGAGCCCTCGCCTCGGCGGCCTTGCGACGGCCGCCTGCGGCGAACCTGCGCTCAGCACGCACCCCCACGCCCCCTGCGGTTTCCACCCACCTCGGCTCCAAGTCAGCGCTCGGCGCATGCCTCGGGGCTGGGGGCAAACCATCGATCACCACCGGCAGTGTCTTCTCGTCGCGAGGGTTAGGGACAGCAGCGTCCGAAATCTGGTGAGTACCACCGCGCCACGCCCGATCAGCGGCTGAGCCTCTCGCGGAGCAGCTGGTTGACGAGCCGGGCGTCGGCCCGGCCCCGGGTCGCCTTCATGACCCCGCCGACCAGCCGCTGCAGCGCCTGCTCCTTGCCGCCCTGGAAGTCGCTGACCGCAGCCGGGTTGTCGGCGATCACCCTGTCCACGATGCCGGACAGCTCGGCCTCGTCGCTGACCTGGCCCAGCCCCCGCGCCTCCACCACCGCAACCGGGTCTCCGCCCTGAACGTAGAGCTCCTCGAGGAGAGCCTTGGCGGTGGGGCCATTGATCCGCCCCCGCTCGGCCAGCCCGATCAGGGCCGCCAGCCCGGTGATGCCCAGGCCGCTCCGCTGCAGCGGCAGCCTGGTCTCGCGAGCCAGCCGGGCGACGTCCCCCATCAGCCAGTTGGCAGCGGACTTGGCCGCCACGCCGGCGCCCACCAGGGCCTCGAAGGCCCGGGCATCCTCGATCTCCGCGCTGATCACGGCGGCGTCGTAGGTGGAGAGCCCGTGATCACGCTGGAGCCTGTCGACGAGCTGCTGGGGGAGCTCGGGAAGCCCGGCCCTCACCCGCTCCACGAAGTCCGCGGTGAGCTGGAGCGGCGGCAGGTCGGGCTCCGGGAAGTACCGGTAGTCGTGCGCATACTCCTTGCTCCGCTGGGAGATGGTGGCCCCCTTGGCCTCGACCCAGCCACGGGTCTCCTGGGCGATGGCCTGGCCCTGGTCGAGCAGGCGCCCCTGGCGGACGATCTCGTATTCGAGGGCGCGCTGCACCGCGCGGAAGGAGTTCATGTTCTTGATCTCGACCTTGACACCCAGCTCGGCGCTGCCGCGATGGCGCAGCGAGATGTTGGCGTCGCAGCGGAACGATCCCTGCTCCAGGTTGCCGTCGTTGACCCCGATGTAGACCAGGATCTGGCGCAGCCGGACCAGGTACTCGCGGGCCTGCTCCGGGGTGCGGAGATCCGGCTCGCCGACGATCTCCATGAGGGGAACCCCGGCGCGGTTCAGGTCGACCACCGAGCTGCGAGCCTGCTGGAGGATGTCACCGGCGTGCTGGAGCGTGCCGGTGTCCTCCTCGAGATGCACCCTGGTGATGCCGCAGCGCACCTCCTCGCCGTCCACCGGGAAGCTCAGCCACCCGTGCTCCGACATCGGCATGTCGTACTGGGAGATCTGGTACCCCTTGGGAAGGTCGGGATAGAAGTAGTTCTTGCGGTCGAACTTGCTGTGCTCCGGGATCTCGCAGTTGAGGGCGAGCGCGGTCCTCACCGTGTACTCGATGGCCTTGCGGTTCATGACCGGGAGCACCCCCGGCATGCCCAGGCACACCGGGCAGGTGTTGCTGTTCGGCGGGCTGCCGATGTAGTCGGCGCTGCAGCCGCAGAACATCTTGCTCTCGGTGAGCAGCTGACCGTGCACCTCGAGCCCGATCACGGCCTCGTAGCGCTGCATCAGCTCGGTGAGCCCGCTCACCGCACCGGCGCTCACGATCCGCCCTCCAGCCCTGCGAACCCGGCGGCGAGGTCGCTCACGACCCGGCCCCCGACGCGACCGGCGGCACCGGAGGCTGCTCGGCGTGCCACGAGGTCGCGCGCTCGTAGGCGTGGGCGACACGCAGGACCACCCCGTCCTGGAAGCGGGGCCCGATCACCTGGAGGCCAACCGGAAGTCCCTCGCTGAAGCCGCAGGGCACCGAGATGCCGGGAAGACCGGCGAGGTTGACCGGCAGGGTGAGCACGTCGCAGAGGTACATCGAGAGCGGATCGCTCTTGGCCCCCCTGGCGAACGCGACCAGTGGCGAGGTCGGGCAGACCAGGGCGTCCACCGTGGCGAAGGCGCGGTCGAATTCGTCCGCGATCAGAGTCCGGACCTTCTGCGCCTTGCGGTAGTAGGCGTCGTAGTAACCGCTCGAGAGGGCGTAGGTGCCGAGCATGATCCGGCGCTTGACCTCGGGTCCGAAGCCGTTGCCGCGGGTCTCCAGGTAGGTGTCGGTGAGCGAGGGCCGATCGATGTGGAGACCGAAGCGGACCCCGTCCATCCGGGCCAGGTTGGCGGAGCACTCCGCGGGGGCGATGATGTAGTAGGTGCTGAGGCCAGCCTCGGTGGTGGGCAGCGACACCTCCTCGAGGGTCGCGCCGAGCCGCTCCAGCTCGCTGAACGCGGTCTCGATGGCGGCGCGCACGCCGGGCTCCAGCCCCTCGGCCACGTACTCGTGGGGGACGCCCAGGCGCATGCCCTCGATGCCGCGCCCCAGCTGATCCTCGACCGGCTCGACGGGGGTGGGTGACGAGGTGCTGTCCATCGCGTCCCAGCCCGCGATGGCGCTGAAGACCCCGGCGACGTCCGCCACCGAGCGGGCAAAGGGCCCGATCTGGTCCAGCGACGAGGCGAAGGCGATCAGACCGTAGCGCGAGACCCTGCCGTAGGTCGGCTTGAAGCCGGTGACCCCGCAGAGGCTGGCGGGCTGGCGGATCGAGCCGCCCGTGTCGGTGCCCAGGGAGTAGGGCACGGCGCCGGCGGCGACCACCGCAGCGCTGCCCCCGCTGCTGCCCCCGGGCACCCGGCCCGGGTCCCAGGGGTTGCCGACCGGCCCGAAGGCCGAGTTCTCGTTGGAGGACCCCATGGCGAACTCGTCGCAATTGGTCACCGCGACCGGGACCGCGCCGGCATCGAGGAGGCGCCGCAGCGCCGTCCCCGTGTAAGGGGGGCGGTGCCCCTGCAGGATCCGGGAGCCGGCGGTGGTCTCCACCCCCTCGACGCAGAGCACGTCCTTGTAGGCGAAGGGGATGCCGCAGAGGGGACCAGCCCGCTCCGGCACCTCGGCGAGGGTGCGAGCCGCTCTCTCCGCCTGCCGCTCGGCCAGCGAGTCGGTGTAGCGAAGCACGGCGTTGAGGTCGGAGATCCGCTCCAGGTCGGCGCGGGCCCGGGCAGCCAGGTCCTGCGGGGTGGTGGCGCCGCTGCGCAGCAGCCCGGCCAGCTCCGAAGCGGTTGGAGGGGTCATGGCCGCCTCATTCCTGGATCGCTCCCACCTCGAAGTGATTGCCCCTCCGCTTGGGCGCGTTGGCGAGCGCGGCCTCGACGGAGAGGCAGGGCCGCCTCTCGTCATCGCGCCAGGCGTTGAGCAGGCCGCCGATCTGGGCGGTCTCGACGACCTGGGAGGTGTCCACCTGCTGGAGCCGGTCCACGTGGGCCAGGATGGCGTCCAGCTGCTCCCGGTACAGCTCCATCTCCTCCTCGGTCAGCCCGAGCCGGGCGAGCATGGCGACGTGGGCGACCTGGTCGCGGGAGAGCGTCACGGGGGCTGATTATCCCCGCGGCCGGGGGCCTTCCGGTCCCCGCCGCCGGTGGCGTTGCCGCCGGGGTCACCGCCGGCCTCGTCGCGGTCACGGTCTCGGCTCCCGAAGGCGTCCGGGGCCCAGCCGGGGAGCGGCAACCAGGTGAGCACGGTCTGCTCCGTCGGCCGGAAGCCGTGGTGGCGGTAGACGGTGAGGGCGGCGGGGTTGTCGGCACGGGTCCACACCGCGGCAAAGGTCACCTCCCGCTCCCGGAAGAGGCGCATCGCCTCCCCCACCAGGACCTTCGCGACCCCCAGACCGCGAGCGGCCGGCTCCACGTACAGCTCGGCGACCTCTGCCTCGAGGCCAGTGCCCGGGTCGAAGAAGACGCACCAGCAGAGGCCGATCGGCCGGTCACCGGCGTCCCGGGCGACGAGCAGGACGTTCTCCCCCACGAAGCGTGGCATGACCGGCCCGGTGCGCGCGGAGACCTCCGCGCGCGTCTGCCGCGGATGGTCATAGGCCACCTGCTCCTCGAGGGCAAGCTCGACCAGGAGTCGGTGGACGCCGGCATCGTCAGGGAGGTCGAGGCGCTCGATCCGCAGCTCGGGGTGCACAGCGGTGCGATCCAAGCACATTGCGGGGCCAGCGGGCTGGGGACGCTCTCTGCCAGCCTGGCCGCGTCAGCTCATGCGATCCGGACCGACCCAACGCCCCGATGCGCACGATCCCGCCAGGGCGGGGGCATAGCCGCTCGCCTCCCGGACTTGTGGACAATCTTGTCTAAAATCAGCGGGGGCGCCAGCGGTTGCGCCGGCTCCGGGGTGTCCGCGCTCGCCCAGGAAACCGGTCAGGCCGAGGTCGAGCTCGACACCCGGCTCAGCTGGCGATCGCTCCCGTGCCGCCGGACCAGGACTCTGCCCCGCCGGAGGCCGCAGGTGTCGCGCCGCCAGTCGAAGCCGGTGCGGAACCGGCGCTGGCAGGCAGCGGCACTGCCGAGCCGCTCGGCGACGGGGAGGCGGACGGCGCGGTGCCACCCCGCTGGGTCCAGTCGTGGCCATCCCAGGTCCAGGTGTCGTCCGAGACCTGGCCGCCCGCCCCTTCCGCGGACACCGTGCCACCGAACAGCACCACCTGACCGGCGGCGTCGTCGAAGGCCATCGCCGTACCGCCCCGGGGCGCCGGGGAATGCGCTGGCGCGACCCGGGTCCAGCCCTGGGCGGGGTCGTTCGCCAGCCAGGTCGCACCGCTCAGGTCGAGCGCCAGGACCCGGCCCGCGCTGGTCTCCGCGACCGGCGCCGCGGCGAAGAGGGGCGAGGAGCGCCCCGGTGGGACGCTGACCGAGGCCCAGGCGCTCCCGTCCCATTCCCAGACTGCGGCGGTGAAGGCGGGGCAGGGGACGTCCACCGGGCAGGCAAGGTCCGGCTCCGCGGCCGTGCCCATCATCGGCTCCACGTTCCAGCCCAGCTCCACCAGCCGCCCGATCGAGGGGAACCAGGCCAGGTGGCCGCTCATCGGCGGGACCTGGCCGGCGGAGCTGCTCACCGGGTGAAAGGCACTGCCGTCGAACACCCAGGTGAGAGTGGTTGCTTCGGGAACGCAGAGATCGTCACCGCAGGTGGGTGGGCAGAGGCTCTGCGACCAGCTCACGCAGCAGCCGATCTGGGCAGATCCTCCCGTGGTGGCACCCGCCGACGCCGCCGGAGATGCTCCTGGCGAACCGGACGACGACCCGCCGAACGCGATCGGCGGGCAGATGGGGCAAGCCGCCTCGGGTGACTCCCCGCCCTGCGCCTCGCGGCAGGGCAGCGGGAGGCACGAGCAGATCGAGCAGGCGCTGGGAGCCGGGCTGCCGCTTCCCTCGGCCGGGATCATCGGGCAGGCGGTCATCCCCCCGCCGGCGGGGGCGATCGCGGCGCCGGCTCCGCCCGCCTCGCCGGGGCTGGCCGAGCTCGAGCCGCCGGTCCCGACTGCCGGCTCGGGCGGTGCCGGGACGGGCGCCCCACGGAGTGGGTAGGCGGAGGTGAGCAGGACCAACTGCCCGCTCCCCGGATCGGTGGCCATCTCGGCGCCGGCGAGCGAGTAGCTTCCCAGCTCGGTGCTGCCCTGGCCGAGCGACAGCTGGGACCAGTCGTCGCCGTCCCAGGCCCAGGCGTCCTGAAGCGTGGTGCACCCGGCGGCCGGCTCCGCGGATGCGCTCTGGGGGGTACTGGCCGAGACCGACGTCGAGGTGACCGAGGCGGCGCTGGGCGGGACGGCTGATCCGGAGGACCCGATCGAAGGACCTTCGGACGAGCATCCGCTGCCCCCTGTCCCGCCGACCAGGATGAGCAGGTGGCTCTTCGGGTCCCAGGCCATCTGGGCCTGGAAGCGGCCCGGCGGGCTGTGGGGGGGAGCCGCCTCCGACCACGACGAGCCGTCCCAGAGCCAGGTGTCGTCGAGTGGCTGGCCGCTGGCGCCCGCGCCGCCGAACATCACGAGGTCACCGCGGTCGGGGTCGTAGGCCATGGCCGCGTAGGCTCGCGCCGGCGGCGCGGTGGCGTCGGCCGGGGTCGAGGCGCTGCGATGGAGGCCGAGGTAGCCGCCGGCCAGGGCGCCGGCGACCGCAACCGCGGCCACCAGGGAGAGGGCGCCCCGTCGCAGCCGGCGGCCCCGGCCGGTGTCGACCGGTTCCAGATGAGCGTCGATCTGCTCCACGTGGACGTCTACGCGCGAGGCGCGGCCCCGGTTCCCGGCTCCGGGCAGATCCGGGTGGCCGGGCTGGTTACCATGCGCGAGACCGTGGCCGACACCCTCGAGCCTGAGCAGCTCTTCCGGCTCCAGCCGGGACTCGCCCGCCTGATGCCGGAGATTGCCAACCGTCTCTGGCGCGCCGCCTATGCCGCTCGAGCGGGCAACTGGCGGCTGGCCCGCTGGCAGGTCTCGGAGATGCGCAAGCTCTTCGAGCTGTGCACCATCACCCGCCCCAAGTACGCGGACGACATCGCGGAGTACCTTCACGACGACATCGAGCCCCTCCTCGCCGCGATCGCCGCCGAGGATGCGCTGGCGTTCCAGGGCCGGCTGAGCGAGGCGGTGGACGCGGCCAACGAGTTCCACCGCCGCTGGGACAAGGGCTACATCGTCTGGAGGCTGCCGGAGACGGCTCCGCCTGACCTGGACCTGTCGGCGGGCGGCTGAGCCGGCGACGTCCCGCGGGCCGAGCGGAAGGCCGCAGCCACGCGAGACGCGGCCGGCGCCGCGGTATCCTCCGGGCCATGATAGTCACCACCACCGAGAACATCCCGGGGACCCGGGTCGTCAACACGCTGGGGCAGGTCTTCGGCCTCACCGTCCGCACCCGCGGGCTGGGCGGCAACATCGCGGCCGGCTTCCGCAGCCTCGTCGGCGGCGAGGTCGCCTCCTACGTGAAGCTGCTCGAGGATGCCCGCCGCCAGGCGGTCGACCGCATGGTCCAGAACGCCACCGCCATGGGGGCCAACGCGGTGACCATGATGCGCTTCGACTCCTCGGAGATCGGCAACACGATGAGCGAGATCGTGGCCTACGGGACCGCCCAGCTGGTCGAGCCGGTGGCTCCCCCTCCGCCCCGCTGACCAGGCGGCGCCGAGAACCTGCCCGTGGGCGCGCTGGCCGCAGTCGAGGTCGCGGGGGCCCTGGCCCTCCTCGTCCTGATCGTCCTGGGTGCGATCTTCGGCTGGGAGCGGTACCGGGGCAACCGGCCGCCCGGACTGCCAGCCGTCGGCTTCCGGCCGACCACCGAGGTGTTCATCAACCCCGAGACCGGGCAGCGGGTCCGGGTCTGGTACGACGACCGGACGGGAGCGCGCGAGTACCGCCCCGAGTAGCGCCCGGGGCTAGCGTCTCCGGCCTGGCGCGCGAGCAGCGGCCGGGCACGAACGCCCCGCCAGGCTGGCGGCCCCGCTGCCTAGCGGCACCAGCCGTCCCGGTGGTACCACCAGCAGCGTGAGCACCCGGGCGGCGATGATGGAGCGGCTTCTCGAGGGAGGCGTGCACGACCACCGGGTGCTCGCCGCCATGGCCGCGGTTCCGCGCGAGGAGTTCGTCCTCACGATGGACCGTGAGGAGGCCTACGCCGACCGGGCATTGCCCATAGGCGAGGGACAGACCATCTCCCAACCGCTGATGGTGGCGGTCATCGTGCAGGCCCTCGAGCTCCAACCGGGCGAGCTGGCCCTCGACATCGGGACGGGGAGCGGCTACCAAGCGGCGGTCATGGCCGCCTGCGGGGCGCAGGTGGTCAGCGTCGAGCGGCTTCCCGCGCTCGCCGAACGCGCCACGCGGCTCTTCGGGCTGCTCGGCATCGCGGTGGAGGTGGTGGCCGCAGACGGCAGCCTCGGGCTTCCTGGGCGCGCCCCGTTCGACGCCATCGCGGTGGGGGCGGCGGCGCCGCGGCTGCCACTGGCCCTGGCACGCCAGCTCCGCGAGGGGGGGCGGCTGGTCGTTCCCATCCACGTCGGCCCCGAGGGCGAGGAGCTGACCCGCCTGAGGATCAAAGGCGGCGGTTGGGTCACGGAGTACCTCGGTCCCTGCCGTTTCGTGCCCCTGATCGGCGCCGACGCCTACGCCGAGAACCCGGCCGAGGGGTGGGGCTGATCCCACCGCCGGGGCGCTCCCGGGCCGGCCGGCCGGCGGGCCAGGCGGCCGGCGCCAGGCGGCGGGTCTCAGGCCGGCGCGGCCCCGGCCGGCACGCGGAACATCCGGACCAGCGGACCCCCGCCCACCCGCTCCTCGGCGTTCCCGGCGGCGTCCCCGAAGGCCGAGATCAGCACCGCCCGGACCTCGGGTTCGGCGGGGGCATGGTCGAGGGCGAGGCGTGAGACGGTGATCGCGTACATCTCCCGCCCGCCGGCGCGGTTGGGATAGCGCGCTCGGGTCATCGCCACCCTGATGGCGAGCTCAGGGATGTCGAGCTGGTGGCGCCCAGGAGCTCCAAACGCCGGAGGTGAGAGGAAATCCTGGTCCGCCCGCCGGCGCAGCTCCCGGAGACGATCCGGGAGCGCGGTCGTTGCCACCGGCTCAGCCACCCGTCCAAGGTAGCGGCCGGGCCGGGTGTGGCGCCTCGCCGGGTGCCACCACGGGCGGCCCCCTATGCGGACGGCTGGGGGCGAGCGAGCGGAGCCCCCGCATGGGAGCAGCGCCCCCCCAACTGTTTAGCATGAGCGGGGTCCGCGGTACATGCGAAGGGACCACGAGCGCGTCCCGCGCCCTGGCCTCTTTCCAAGCATCCTTTCTTTGGAGGGTCCCAGCAGATGGCCAAGACCGTCGGCATCGATCTCGGCACCACCAACAGCGTGGTGGCCGTGATGGAGGGCGGCGAGCCCACCGTCATCGCCAATGCCGAGGGCGGTCGCACCACCCCCTCCGTGGTGGCATTCACCCGCACTGGGGAACGCCTGGTGGGCACTCTCGCCCGGCGCCAGGCTGCGGTGAACCCCCACAACACCGTCTATTCGATCAAACGCTTCATGGGCCGGCTGCTCAGCGAAGTCGGCAACGAGATCCGTCAGGTCCCCTTCAGCGTGGTCGCCGGAAAGGACGGCCGCGCCGAGGTCGACATCCAGGGTCAGCGTTACACCCCCGAGCAGATCTCGGCGATGATCCTGCAGAAGCTCAAGACCGACGCTGAGGCCTACCTGGGCGAGAAGGTGACGGACGCGGTCATCACCGTCCCCGCCTACTTCAACGACGCCCAGCGCCAGGCGACCAAGAACGCCGGCCAGATCGCCGGCCTCAACGTCCTGCGCATCATCAACGAGCCCACCGCCGCCTCGCTCGCCTATGGGCTGGAGAAGAAGGAGAACCAGAAGATCCTGGTGTTCGACCTGGGCGGCGGGACCTTCGACGTCTCCATCCTGGAGGTCGGCGAGGGCGTCTTCGAGGTCAAGTCCACCAACGGCGACACCCACCTGGGTGGCGACGACTACGACCGCCGGGTGGTCGACTACCTGGCCGACGAGTTCAAACGCGACCAGGGCATCGACCTGCGCAGCGATCCCCAGGCGCTGCAGCGGCTGACCGAGGCGGCCGAGAAGGCCAAGATCGAGCTGTCCCAGCGCCAGGAGACCCAGGTCAACCTGCCCTTCATCACCGCCGACGCGTCGGGGCCGAAGCACCTCGACATCACCCTCTCCCGCTCCAAGTTCGAGCAGCTGACCGAGGATCTCAGCAACCGCTGCCGCAAGCCGTTCCAGGACGCGCTGGCCGACGCCAACATGAAGGTGTCGGACCTCGACGAGGTCATCCTGGTCGGCGGCTCGACGCGGATGCCGGTTATCCAGGCGCTGGTCAAGGAGCTGTCCGGCAAGGACGCCAACCGGGGGGTCAACCCCGACGAGGTGGTGGCGGTCGGCGCGGCCATCCAGGCCGGGGTGCTCAAGGGCGAGGTGAAGGACGTCCTGCTCCTCGACGTCACCCCGCTGTCGCTCGGGATCATGACCGAGGGCGAGGTCAACACCAAGCTGATCGACCGGAACACCACCATCCCCACCGCCAAGTCGCAGGTGTTCTCGACCGCGTCGGACGCTCAGCCGAGCGTCGAGATCGTGGTGCTGCAGGGCGAGCGTCCCATGGCCCGGGACAACCGGATCCTGGGCACATTCACACTCGATGGGATCCCGCCGGCACCCCGCGGCATACCCCAGATCGAGGTGACCTTCGACATCGACGCCAACGGGATCCTCAACGTCACCGCCCACGACCGCGGCACCGGCAAGCAGAACAAGGTGACCATCACCGGGTCCACCACCCTCAACAAGGACGAGGTGGACCGGATGGTGAAGGAGGCCGAATCCCACGCCGACGAGGATCGCCGGCGCTCCGAGACCATCGAGACCAAGAACCGCGCCGAGCACCTCGCGTACCAGGCCGAGAAGGCGCTCCGGGACGCGGGCGACAAGGTGCCCGCGGACGTCCGCTCTGACATCGAGGGCAAGGTGGCGGCGGTGCGCGAGGCCATCGCCAAGAACGACGATGCCGCCATCAAGTCGGCGCACGACAGCCTGCAGGCTTCGATCCAGAAGATCGGCGAGGCTGTCTACGCCTCGTCCGGAGCCGGCGGCGGTGGCAGCGGCCCGACGCCCGGGCCCGACGGCGGCGGGGAGCAGCCCCGCCAGAGCGGCACTCCCGGTGGCGGCGGTGGCGACGACGTCGTCGACGCCGAGTTCAAGGAGGTCTGAGGCCGGGAGGCCCCGAGCCGGATCGGGGGCGGGCTGGGCAGGCCTGCCCCCGGTCGGCATCGTTCGGCGGTCGCAGAACGGACCCAGCAGCACCGGTTGTGCCGCTGCCGCGTTGTGGACAGCTGTGTCAGCAACAGGGAGGTGCTGGGAGAGCCCTCAGCCTCCTGGCTCACCCCGGCCGAACCGTGCTCACCCGTCGGACGGTTCGCCGTAGACCTTCCAGACCATGTTGAGGAGCCCGCTGTGCAGGTATGCCTTCATCTGCAGAAGGCTGGCCTCCGGTTTGCCCATCAGCACGAGGAGAGGCTCGCCCCCGGGCTTTGCCCATTCCACCAGGGCCACCCATCCGGTCAAGGTCGCGCCCTCGACCGGCGGCTCGGATCGCAAGACGGCGTCGATCTCGCCGTCGGCAGAGGTCGTGCCATAGGGACGCATGCGCACCGCTCCCGCTGGGGTCTGACGCGCCCAACTCTACGCCGGCCCGAGCGCGGGGTCCTGGGTCACCCGGGATGGCCAGCCCAACCCGGAGTCCGTGGGCCGGCAGCAGGCCGCCCAGTCTCAGGTCGCAGAATCGGCGGGTGACGATGGGAGGCTGGCTGCGCAACTTCTGGCGGGGGCGGCTGCTCAACCAGTGGTCGGCGCGCGACAGCTACCCCCGTCAGATCCGACGGCGGTACGGGTCCGCGGACGAGTGCGCCAAGGATCGCGCCCGCCTGACGGCACATGGCTACCGGGTCGTGGACGAAGCGGGCACCGGGCTCACCTACCGGCGCGACCCGGACGCCTCGCGGCCCGGCTGAACGACCGGCAGGGGTGCCTCCCGCCCCCCAGCGCCGAGGAGCCGCGCTGGCCGGCGGATCCGCGGGCCCGCCTCGAGATGGCCGCGGGGCATCTCAGCCGGGAAGGGCTCCGCACCGTGGCTGAGTTCGGCGCCTCCCTGGCCATGCGAGACGCCGAGCCGCCCCGGCGGCGCATCGGCTTCACTCCGCCCACCGCCGGCTGATGAACCAGCCCAGCGCCGTACCGGACCGGGGCCGCAGCGCGAGTTGGGGACTGCGATCGTGACCAGCATCCTGGTGCCGACCGTGGTCGAGACCACGGCGCGGGGCGAGCGCTCATACGACATCTACTCGCGGCTGCTGCGTGATCGCATCGTCTTCGTGGCCGGCGAGATCGACGACGCCATGGCCAACCTGGTCACCGCTCAGCTCCTCTTCCTGGAGAGCGAGGACGCGGAGAAGGACATCTGCCTCTACATCAACACCCCCGGAGGCGCGGTGACCGCGGCCCTGTCGATGGACGACGCCATGCAGCACGTGCGGCCTCCGGTTGCCACCATCTGCCTGGGGATGGCGGCGAGCGGCGCCTCACTCCTCCTCTGCGCCGGTGAGCCAGGGCGCCGCTTCGCGCTGCCCAACGCCGTGGTCCTGATCCACCAGCCGTGGACCCCGGAGCTGAAGGGCAAGGCGACCGACGTCGACGTCTATGCGAGAGAGATCCTGCGCCAGCGTGACCAGCTGATCGGCATGTATTCGCGGCACACCGGGAGGGATGCGGAGCGGGTACGGCACGACCTGGAGCGTGATCACTTCATGAGCGCCCGGCAGGCGCTCGACTACGGGCTCATCGACCAGATCATCGAGCGCCGCCCCGACCAGCGACGCTGAGCCGAGGGTGCCGTCGCATCCACTCCCTCACGCCGCGCTGGGCCGAGCGGATGGTCCTACACTTCCGGGCATGGCAGGCGAGAAGACCAGGGGCGCCCCGAAGCGGGCGGCCAAGAAGCCACGAGCGCCGTCGACGCACAAGGCTCAGAGGCGGGCCGAGGCCAAGAAGGCCCGCCAGCAGCCGACCCAGGCATAGCCCTCCGGCGCGGCAGCGAGGACGCGTCCGGCCGGCGAGGCCGGGTGATCGTCAGAATCCCACGTGTGCCCAGCGTCTTCAGCCGGATCATCGCCGGCGAGCTTCCCGGCCACTTCGTCTGGAAGGACGGTGACTGCGTCGCGTTCCTCTCCAACCGCCCGGTGCGTCCGGGCCACACCCTCGTCGTGCCACGGCTGGAGGTCGACCGCTGGCTCGACCTCGAGCCCGAGCTGCTCAGCCACCTCATGTTGGTGGCCCAGAAGCTCGGCACAGCCATCCAGCACGGCTTCGGCGCGGTCAGGGTAGGGCTGACCATCGCCGGCCACGAGGTGCCCCACGCCCACATCCACCTCGTTCCGATCCACTCGCTGGGGGCCCTCGACTACACGCGGGTGGACCCCGGCCCGCGGGCCGCTGACCTGGAGATGGCCGCCGAGACCATCAGGGCATCGCTCCGGGCCCTGGGCATCTCCGAGCCGGGCGGCGTCTGACCAGGTGGTCATCGTCCGGCCGGCAACGGCCGCCGACCGCGACTGGATCGCCACCACGGCGCGGGCACGGTGGCACGGTGACACGGTGGTCTTGGGCGCAAACGTGCACCAGCTCAAGCCCTCGATCCCGCCCACCGGCGATCAGGGCATCCCCATCCACGACGAGATCGAGCTGGAGCTCGACCTCGGTGGCGGTCAGTAGCCGACCGCCCCGTCGATCCGTTCCCGGATCAGGTCGGCGTGGCCGTTGTGGCGGGAATACTCCTCGATAAGGTGGACGAGGATCCAGCGCAGCGAGACCTCCCGGCCTGTCCGCTGGCGCCCCGTGTCATCCAGGCCCCTGGCCGCCACGATCTCACGGGATCGGCCGCACTCGGCTCGCCAGGCGGCCATGGTGGCGTCCAGGTCGGCCCCGTCGATGTCGTCGAAGTCAGCGTCGGGATCCGCCTCGGAGCTGTAGAGGTCGGGCACCTCCTCCCCCATCAGCGTCCGCCGGAACCAGCCGCGCTCCACCTCGGTCAGGTGGCGGACCAGTCCCAGCAGCGACAGCTTGGAGGGCGCCGCTGCGCGGATTCGCAGCTGCTCGACCGACAGGCCTTCGCACTTGCGGGCCAGGGTGGCACGCTGCCAGTCCAGGAACGAGACCAGGGTGGTGCGCTCGTCGGCGACCCGCGGCAGGCTCTCGTAGTCAGCGGTCACGGGCGTTCATCCAGGTTCCCGGATCCTGGCGTCACCGACGGCGTTCGAGGCTCAGGTCCTGCGCCCCCCGCGCGCTGGGAGGCGGGGGCGGCGGGGGTGGCGTGGCCGGAAGCTCGCCGCGCGATTCCCCGGCCTGGCCGTCTTTCCGGGTGCCGCCCAGCATCCTCTGGAATATGAACTGGAGGACCAGCGGCAGCAAGATGGCGAAGACCCCGGTCAGGAAGGTGGTCGCGTTGGGCAGGTTGGCCTCGTTGGAGAGGCCGATGTAGCAGAAGAGGGCGGTCACGAACGAGGCGGCGATGATCACCGACATCCCGCCGATCAGCACCATGTCCTGGTTGATCTCCGACGCCAGGGCGTGCTCGCTGAAGCGGCGTTGGAAGAGGCGGTAGATCTTGAGGCCGATCCAGCTGTTCAGCATCATCCCGCTGACGAAGGCGAGGATTGCGATGGTCCAGCGAAAGGCGGCCAGGTGCCTCTCGATGAAGACTGCGATGTTGACCACGATCAGGCCGACCGGGGTGACGGCGCCCAGCACCGGGATCAGCCAGCGGCGGAGCCGGCTGGGGCGCCGCCGAAGCGGGAGGGACAGAGACGGACGCCCGGGGAATCGAGCCATCGCCCGCTAGCGTAGGCTTTCGCGGGCCAGTTGAAACGCCGGAGTGGCGCGGCTGCCGCATCGGTCCGTCTACTGGCAAGGCGCACTGGGCACTGGCACAATCAGCCCCGTGTCGGAGGTCTCCGATCTCGAGCAGGCGGTGGCTGACGCCGTCGAGACGCTGACCGCGCCTGCCGATGCCCATCCGGGCAGCGCCAGGCTGGTGGGCCTCGCGGGCGAGGGGGCGGTCAGGGCATTGCGGCGGTTCCAGGCGCACCCGGCATCCCGCCGCCCCGGTGAGGGCGGCCCCGACCCTCTCAAGGAGCTCCGCCACGACGTGAGAGCGGCGGCCCAGACCGTGCTGGCGGAGCTGGAGCTGATTGCGCTGGGCTGGCCCTCCTGGGACGACAGCACCCGTGACGGGATGCTCGGCGAGCTGGCCGACGCCTGCCGGCTTCTCGACGGGCTGGTGGACCGCTGCGTCGGCGACGGCGAAGCGGGTGTCGGGCCTCCCCCCGAGGCCGGTGGTCCAGCCTGAGCTTCCCCACCAGGGCGGCCGTGAGAGTGCCCGCAGCTTGGAGAGCGTCAACCGGAGTGGTGGCACCGGGACGCGGATCGGGCCGCGGCCCTGGCCGCGATCCCGTCCGCCTCAGGTGCCGATCTGGTCTGCGGGCACAGTTCCCAGGCGGCCGGCCCGGTAGTCCTCGAAGGCCTGGACAAGCTCGTCCCGGCGGTTCATCACGAACGGCCCGTAGGCTGCGACCGGCTCCCGGATCGGCTCGCCGCCAAGGACCAGCGTGTCCAGAGCCGGGGCGCGGCTCTCCTGATCCGGCGACGCTGACAGGGTCACCCAGTCGCCGGGGCCGAGCACCGCGAGCTGGCCGGTTCGAACCGGCACGCGACGCTCTCCCACGGCTCCCTCGCCCGAGAGCACATAGACCAGAGCATTGAAATCGCGGCGCCAGGGCAGCTCGAGCATCGCTCCCGGCGTCAGGGTGGCATGGACCATGGCCATCGGGGTGTGGGTAACCCCGGGGCCCTGGTGGCCGTCGACGTCGCCGGCTATCACTCGCACCAGGCTCGCCCCATCAGCCGAGGAGACTAGGGTCACTCGCTGGGCGCCGATGTCCTGGTAGCGGGGTGGAACCCACTTCTTGGCGGCGGGCAGGTTGACCCAGAGCTGGATCCCATGGAACAGCCCCCCGCTCGCCACCAGCTCCTCGGGAGGCTGCTCGATGTGCAGGATGCCGGCACCGGCGGTCATCCATTGGGTGGCGCCGTTGGTGATGAGGCCGCCGCCGCCGGTGGAGTCCCGGTGCCGGAAGGTGCCGTCGATCATGTAGGTGACGGTCTCGAAACCGCGGTGGGGATGCCAGGGAGTCCCCTTGGGCTCGCCGGGCGCGTACTCGACCTCTCCCATCTGGTCCATGTGGACGAAGGGGTCGAGCTGGGCCAGGTCCACGCCGGCGAAGGCGCGCCGCACCGGGAAGCCCTCGCCCTCGAGCCCGGACGGGGCCGAGGTCACGGAGACGACCGGACGGGCGATCGATACGGTCCGATCGGGGGTGGAAACACGGGGCAGGACGAGGAGGTCGGGGACGCTGACGGCGGGCATGGGCTCTCCCGGGTCGGGTGGGTGCTGCTCGCAGGGTATACCCCAGATCGTTGCTCGGTCAACCATCTCGCCGCCCCAGGCCGATGGGATACTCCGGGCGTGACGGTGGAGCGGGCCCGGCGGTCGCGGCAACCTCTGGAGGGGGTGATCCTGGGCGACAACCTCGAGGTCCTGAGCCGGCTTCCCGATGGCTGCCTCGACCTGATCTACATCGACCCGCCCTTCGGCAGCGGGCAGCGACGCCGGCTGGCCTCGATCCGGACGGGGGACGGGGAGCAGACCAGGGTGGGCTTCGGCGGGCGCACCTATCGCTGGAGGACGGTCTCGGTCCACGAGTACCGGGACGACCTGGACCTCGACGCCTACCTGGCTTTCCTGGCCCCCCGGCTGACCGAGATGCACCGCGCGCTCGCCCCTCGGGGGTCGCTCTACATCCACCTCGACCACCACGCCGTCCACCACGTCCGGCTCCTGCTCGACAGCATCTTCGGCGCAGACCGGTTCCTCAACGAGATCATCTGGGCCTACGACTACGGCGGCCGATCCCGCGACCGTTGGGCGCGCAAGCACGACAACATCCTCTGGTACGCGCGGTCGGCGAGCTGGGTCTTCAACCGTGATGCGGTCGACCGCATTCCCTACCTGGCACCCGGGCTGGTGGGGCTGGAGAAGGCGGCACGCGGCAAGCTGCCCACCGACGTGTGGTGGATGACGATCGTGCCCACCAGCGGCAGCGAGCGCACCGGTTACCCAACCCAGAAGCCGCTGCGGCTGCTGGAGCGGATCGTCGCGGCATCCAGCAACCCCGGCGATCTGGTCGCTGACTTCTTCGGCGGCTCAGGCACCACCGCGGTGGCAGCGGCGCGGCTGGGCCGGCGCCACCTCATCGTCGACACCAACCCCGAGGCGGTCCGGATCACCGAGATGCGGCTGGCCGCGGTGTCCAAGGCGGTTCTCGACCCGGTCAAACCCCAGGGTCACGAGATCGGGTGAGGACTGCTCCGTTGAGCACAGCCACCGAACCGAAAGCCGTCGAGCCGTTCGTGGTCATGGCCAAGCCCGTCGGCCCGGTGTGCAACCTGGCCTGCGAGTACTGCTATTACCTGTCCAAGCGAGCCCTCTTCCCGCGTGGTGAGCGCTTCCGGATGAGCGGCGAGGTCCTGGAGGCCTACGTCCGCTGCTTCATCGCAGCGAGCCCCGGCCCGATCGTCCATTTCGTCTGGCACGGCGGGGAGCCGACCCTGGCCGGGATCGACTTCTACCGCCAGGCGCTGGAGCTGCAGCGCCGTCACCTGCCCGAGGGCTGGACCTGCCTCAACAACCTGCAGACCAACGGGACGCTGCTGGACGACGACTGGTGCGGCTTCCTTGCCGAGCACCGCTTCACCGTCGGCCTGAGCATCGACGGCCCCGCTCGGCTCCACGACGCCGGCCGGCCGGACCGTCGGGGACGGCCCAGCCACCGCCGGGTGATGGAGGGGATGCGCGCCCTCCGGGCCCACGGCATCGAGCCCGACATCCTCTGCACCCTCAACGCGCGGACGGCGGCCGCACCCCTCGAGGTGTACCGCTTCTTCGTCGAGCAACGGGTGCGATGGCTGCAGTTTCTGCCCGTGCTCGCCCGCGACCGGGCCGGCACTCCCTCCGCCTGGTCGGTGTCCCCGGAGGCGATGGGCACCTTTCTGTGCACCGTCTTCGACGAGTGGATCCGCCACGACGTCGGCAGCCTGGGGGTGCAGAACTTCCTCGAACCTCTGCTGGTGGTGAGCGGCAGGCCCGCCAACCTCTGCATCATGTCGGAGACCTGCGGCCGCGCCCTGGCCCTCGAGCACGACGGCAGCGTCTACTCCTGCGACCACTTCGTGGATACCGGGCACCGCCTCGGCAGCGTCGTCGACGCCGATCTCGGAACCCTCGTCGAGGGACATCGCCAGACCGCATTCGGAGCTGCCAAGCGCGATTCGCTGCCGCCCGGATGCCTGCGCTGCCAGGTCGGATTCCTCTGCCGCGGTGGCTGTCCCAAGGATCGGTTCTGGGCGAGCCCCGGCGGCGGTCCGCCTCTCAACGGGCTGTGCGGCGGCTATTACGCCTTCTACAGGCACGCCCTCCCCCACCTCGAGCGCATGGCCGCGCTGAGCCGCGCCGGACGACCGGTCACCCAGATCATGAGCGAGCTCGAGGCTGAGGAGGCCGAGGAGCGCCGGCGCTGGCGGAACGCCTCGCGCAACGACCCCTGCCCCTGCGGCAGCGGGTTCAAGTACAAACGCTGCTGCCTGCCCGCCCGGCGGGACTGATCGGCTGTCCCGGGGTCAGTGGCTGAAATCGAGGACGAGCCGGCCCCGGACTCCGCCCGCCGCGAGCAGCCGGTGAGCCTCCGCCGCCTGCTCCACGGGAAGCACCCGGGCCACCCGCAGGGTGAGAGCGCCGGCCTCGGCCAGCTCGCGGAGGCGGTCCAGCGCGGCGGTGTTCCGGGCCTCGCGGATCACCTGGATGGGATGGACCCGGATGTCCCTGCCCACCTCGCCGCTCCAGCCTCGGAGGGTGACCAGCACGCCCCCGCTCCGAATCGCCGCGGCAACCCGCTCGTTGAGCAGGGCACCGTCGGCCACGCCATCGACCCCCTCCGGGACCAGGGCTCGGATCCGCTCGGCCAGGTGATCTCCTCGCGTCACCACCTCGTCGGCGCCGAGCCGCCGCACCAGGTCCTCATCCATCGGCGACGCATCGGCGATCACCCGCGCCGCCGCCACCTTGGCGAGCTGGATCACGTACCCGCCGAAGGCGCCCGCCGCCCCGGTCACCGCCAGCGTCTGGCCCTCCGACCGGCCCAGGCGCTCCATGGCCAGCGAGGCGGTGAGCCCGTTCATGGGCAGGGTCGACGCCTCCGCGAAGCTGGCTCCCGCCGGGATCCGCGCCACCGACTCGGCTGGGACGACGACCTCCTCGGCGTAGGCGCCACCATGGGAACGCGACGCCGGTACCACGATCGCCATCACCGCGTCCCCCACCCGCCAGCCGTGCACACCCGCCCCGACGGCGCTGATCGTTCCGGCGGCATCCATGCCGGGGACGTGGGGAGGTGAGAGGCCCCGGAAGCGCTGCGGAGGCAACCCGGAGCGGAACGCCAGGTCGGTGGGATTGACGGCGGCGCAGCGGACGCTGATGCGCACCTCTCCCGGGCCGGGCCACGGCTCGGGCAGCTCCACGACCCGAAGCGCCTCCGGGCCGCCGAACTCGACGACGCCGACCGCTCGCACGGCGAGAGCATGGCGCAGTGAAGCCGCCCCCTGCCTGGCGGCGCTCGCCCGATCGGCGGTGGCACGCGGGGGCACCCGGTTCCCCTAGGATTCCGCCAACCGCCCGAGGCGGCCCGCTCAGGCTGCGTCACGAGCCCTGCGCCCGCCCCACCCACCGAGGAAGCCATCGATGCGCTGGAGCCTTCCCGTCTCCGAGCTCCCCACCACCTGGTTCAACGTGCTGCCCCGGCTCAAGGAGCCGCTGGCGCCACCCCTCCATCCGGCGACCCGTGAGCCCGCGGGTCCCGATGACCTGGCCCCGCTCTTTCCCATGGCCCTGATCGCCCAGGAGGTGTCGACCGATCCCTACATCGACATCCCCGGCGAGGTGCTCGACGTCCTCCGGCTGTGGCGGCCGACACCGCTCATCCGCGCCGAGCGTCTCGAGAAGGCCCTGGGGACGCCGGCCAGGATCTACTTCAAGGACGAGTCGGTCTCGCCGGCGGGCTCCCACAAGCCCAACACCGCGGTGCCCCAGGCCTTCTACAACAAGCAGGAGGGGGCCTCGCGGCTGACCACCGAGACCGGCGCGGGCCAGTGGGGAAGCGCGCTCGCGTTCGCCTCCGCCTTCTACGGGCTGGAGTGCAAGGTCTACATGGTGCGGACCTCCTACAACCAGAAGCCCTACCGCCGGGTCCTGATCGAGACCTGGGGCGGCTCGGTCGTCCCCTCGCCGGTCGACCAGCCCGAGCACCCGGGGACCCTGGGGATGGCGATCAGCGACGCGGTGCGGGACGCCGTCTCACGCGCCGACACCCACTATTCGCTGGGGTCGGTGCTCAACCATGTGCTGCTCCATCAGACCGTGATCGGCCAGGAGGCGCAGGCCCAGCTCAAGCTCGCCGGGGAGGACCACCCCGACGTGGTGGTGGCCTGCTGCGGCGGTGGTTCCAACCTCGGTGGGATCAGCCTTCCCTTCGTCCCCGACGAGAGGGTGCGCCTCGTGGCTGCGGAACCGTCCGCGTGCCCGACCCTGACCCGGGGCCGCTACGAGTACGACTTCGGGGACACCGCCGGGCTTACCCCGCTGCTCCTCATGTACACCCTGGGCCACGACTTCGTGCCGCCCTCGATCCACGCCGGCGGCCTGCGCTACCACGGGGACTCCCCGATCATCTGCAACCTGGTGCACTCCGGCCGGATGGAGGCCGTCGCCCACCCCCAGTCAGCCACCTTCGACGCAGCGGTCCAGTGGGCCCGCACCCAGGGCACCATCCCCGCCCCCGAGACGGGCCACGCCATCCGGGCGGTCATCGACGAGGCCCTCAAGGCCAAGGAGGAGGGCAAGGAGCGGGTGATCCTCTTCAACTATTCGGGCCACGGGCTCCTCGACCTGTCGGCCTACGACGACTACCACGGTGGGAGGCTGTCGGACTGAGGGCCCCGGGGAGAAGACCAGCCAGTGGGTGACCGCGGCACGATCCGGGTAGGTGTCGCGGGTGGGCAGGCGGGTTACGGGCCACGAGCCGGCCCGCGTCGGTGGACCGCCCGGGACAGGAGGTTTGATTCGAGGGCCGGGGCTGGGTACCATGGGATCGACAGGCGGCCGCTTCGCGGCCGCCCGCAATGCACACGAGGGGCCGTATGGATTCGACGGGATCGTGGGTCGCGTGATGGCGGGCCGAGCCCCGGGCTCGTAAAACCGGGAAACCAATACGTGCGAATGACGCACCTGCTCTCGCCCTCGCCGCGTAAGCGGTAGAACGAGAAAAAGCTCAGGCTGCGGCCTGACGTCGACCCTCTCCTCGACCGCGGGGGAGGGAGCCGACGTTAATACCAGCGGGCTCGCCGGCCGGCGGCGTCACGGCGCCGGTCGGGACATCCACCGTGACTGGCTCCCGACGAGCCCGGTCCCAGGGCGCGCCGGGGGCGAGAGCAAAACCGGGACTACGCTCGTAGAGGTCACGCGGAACTCGGTTTCGCACGCGGGTTCGATTCCCGCCGGCTCCAAGTTCTCGTCCAATGTGTCCAGATCATCGTCGAAGACATGGCCTCATCGCGTCGATACCAGCTGGAGAGACCTGGAGGACGAGGATGGACGCAGACGAGAACCTGGGCACGCGGGTGATCCTGGAGAACGACCGGATCCGCGTCTGGGAGCACCGGATACCCGCCGGGCAGACGGGGCATCTCCACCTGCATCGCCGCCCCTATCTCTCGGTCGTGATCACGGGGGGACGCGGCCAGACGGTGGGACCGGATGGGGCCAAGCTCGACAGCTTCCAGCTGCATCCCGGCGATGCCCTCTGGTACGGAGCCGATCATCTGCCCGAGACCCACGCCTTCAGGAACGACGGCGATCACGACGTGATGCTGGTCACCACCGAGCTGCTGGCTTGACCACCCCGACCGCCGGGGAGAGGCGGCGGGAGCCGGGATGGCAGCGATGAGGACGTTCACCCTCGAGCCGGACAGCGAGTTCTCGCTCGCCGCCGCGGCGAGCTTCGGCTTCGGCCCCAACACCGGCCGGCCCAAGCCTGACGGTGCGGAGATGCGGCTCGCCTTCGTGACCGACGACCTCGAGCGACACGCCGGGGTCCAGCTTCGCCAGCGCGACGGGGGCAGCATCTCCGGTTCCGTCGACAGCGCCGCGGATCTCGATGTGGTCGTGGAACAGGTGCGGCGGATCCTCTCCCTCGACCAGCCCGGCGACCAATGGCTCGGTGTCGGCGAGCGAGACCTCGTGATAGGCCGCCTCCAGAGGGAGCTCCCCGGCCTGCGCCCGGTCCTCTTCCACTCTCCCTACGAGGCGGCCGCGTGGTCGATCCTCAGCGCGCGCCGCCACCGAACCCAGGCCGCGGCGCTGCGCACCCGCATCAGCGCGACCCTGGGCCGCAGCTTCCGGCTCGACGGCGAGGACGTCCACGCCTTTCCCACGCCGGCGCAGCTCCTGGGGGCGAGCTCCATCCCGGGAGTGGATCCAGCCCGGCTGGAGCGCCTGGATGGGGTCGCCCGAGCCGCCCTGGAGGGAAGGCTCGACGCTCGCACCCTCCGCGAGATGCCCCCGGAAGCCGCCCTCGGCGAGCTGCAGCGCCTGCCCGGCGTCGGACCAACCTACGCAACCCTGATCCTGCTTCGTTCCACCGGGGCCGCGGATGCCATGACCTACGCGGAGCCGCGCCTCGGCAGCTACGTCGCCCACCTCTACTCGCTCGGCCACCCGGAGGCGTCCCGGGAGGAGCTGGCTCAGATCTCCGAGGGATGGAGGCCGTTCCGAACCTGGGCGGCGGTCCTCATCCGGGTCGCGGGGGACCGGGCCGGCCTGCCCGGGTCAGCCTTCCGAAGCGGTCACCCATGACAAGCAGAGCGGCAGGGCCCTGACCTGTCGCTCAGGCGGCAGCCTCGTCGGCACCCGCGGTTCGGCGCCGCTCCTCCACCGGCACCCGGGTCCGGATGCCGGGAACCACGAACCCGAAGAGCCCGGCCGCCACCGCGAGGGCCGCCCCGACAGCGAGGCCCAGCCCGAAGCCGCCAGTGAGTGCAGATGGCATGGGATGGTGCTGCGAAGCGAGCAGCGCCGCCCGGTCCGCAGCGAGGGTGGCCAAGGCAGCTAGTCCCAGCGAGCCCCCGACCTGGCGGCTGGTGTTGACCAGGCCGCTGGCCAGGCCCGCCTGCTGGCGGGGGACGCCGGCGGTGGCGGCGACCGTGATCGCCGGGAAGCTCAGGCCGGCGCCGAACGTCAGCAGGGTCCCGGGCAGGAGGACCGCCGCCCAGATCGCCGGCGAAACCGCGATCTGGGCCAGCCAGAGCAATCCGGCGGCCATCACCAGTGGCCCCCCGATCAGGAAGGGTCTAGCCCCCAACCTCGGGATGAGGCGCGAGCTCAAGGTCGACCCCACCACGATGGCCAGGGTTTGCGGCAGGAAGCTCAGCCCGGCCTCGAGCGGTGTCATCCCCCGGACGCTCTGCAGGTACAGCGACTGGAAGTACCAGACCGCGAAGAGGGCGGCCCCCAAGCCGAACGCGACCAGGTTTGCTCCGGTGATCGACCGGGAGGCGAAGATCCTGAGCGGCACCAGGGGCGCGCGGGCCAGCCTGGCCTCGATGAGGACGAAGACCGCCAGCAGCACCACGGCAAGGGTGAAGGCGGCCACGACCTCCGGCGATCCCCAGCCCACCGCCTGGGTGCGGGCGATGCCCCAGGCGACGGCCACCAATCCCCCGGTCACGGCGATGGCCCCGGCGACGTCGAGGTGGCGCCGAGCCTGCCTATCCCCGAAGGACTCGCCCACGGCCAGGGCGGCGGCGGTCAGCACCAGCAGGCCGACCGGAAGGTTGACGAAGAACACCCAGCGCCAGCTCAGAAACTGGGTGATGATCCCGCCAAGCAGAGCACCCGATGAGGCCCCGGCCGCGGCGACGGCGCTCCAGATCCCCAGGGCCCTGGCTCGGGAGCGCCCCTCGGGGTAGGTGGCGATGAGGATGGTCAGGGTCGCCGGCGTCAGCACCGCCCCACCGAACCCCTGGAGCGCCCGGGCCGCGACCAGCTCCCACTGGTTGGCCGCCAGGCCGTCGGCCAGGCTGGCCAGGCAGAAGAGGGCGAGGCCGGCCAGCAGGATGCGACGCCGTCCGAAGAGGTCGGCGGCCCGGCCGGCGAGCAGGAGGAAGCCGGCGAAGGTCAGCGCATAGGCGTTGACAACCCACTGGAGCCCGCTGGTCGAGAAGCCCAGGTCGGAACGGATCGATGGAAGTGCGACGTTCACCACCGAGACGTCGAGCAGGACCATGAACTGACCCAGGCAGACCAGAAGCAGGACCAAGCCCGACGTGGCGCGCAGGCGGGGAGCCCCCGCCGGCCTGTCGAAGCGCTGGGGCGCTGGCTTCCGGCCGTTGCTCGCGTGCCCTCTCCCGATCTTCCGTCCCACCATCTCGCGCCGCCTCCTGCGCTCTGCTATAGTTCGATGCAGATCGTACCACAATAATTCGATGATCGTCAAACAATCGGGTGAGCTGGACACCGCGGATCCGGGGGCGATCACCGCCCTCTGCGGCCCGGCCCAGCTACCCGCTCCCCCCCAGCTCCACCCAGGCGTGGCCGGCGTCCTCCAGGCGCTTGCCGACCCGATGCGGCTTGCCATCGTGCGGCGCCTGGCGGCGGGTACGGAATGCCCCTGCGGGGCTCTGGGGCTGCCGATCAGCAAGTCGACGCTGAGCCATCACCTCCATGTCCTCCGTGCCGCCGGGATCGTGGTGCAGCGTGAGGAGGGCACCCGCCGGATGACCAAGCTGGATCGGGCAGGCCTGGATCGCCGCTTCCCCGGACTGCTCGAGGCGGTGCTGGCCGCCCGCGATCCGGAGCTGCCGCCCACCGCCTGAGGTCCCCGGCCTCGGGCCGCGGCCGGCACCGGGGCTCTCGCCGGCGGCGCGACCGATCAGCCCAGGGTGGCCCCGACCCCCGGGGCCGGCTCAGCACCCGCCCAGAGCAGCGGCGAGCTGATCACCATGTCGGCGGTGGTGATGTTGGTGGCGAGGGCCACGTCGTGGACGTTGCAGATCCGGAGCAGGGTCTGGATGTCGGGGTCGTGGGGGTGCTTGTCGAGAGGGTCGACGATGAAGAGCACGGCGTCGATCTCTCCGGCGACCACCCGGCTGGCGATCTGCACATCACCGCCGACCGGGCCCGATTCGAGGACCTCGACCTGGAGACCCACCTTCTCACGCAGGAGACGCCCGGTGGTGGCGGTCGCCACCAGCGAGCAGCGCTGGAGAGTCCCTCGGTTGAAGGTGGCGAACGCGATCATGTCGGCCTTCTTGCCATCGTGGGCGATCAGCGCGAGACGCGGACGCCGGCCGGGATCCCGATCCGCTGGCCTGGGGTCCGCGGCTGCCGGCACGCGATCCTGGGTCATCGTTGCCCTCCCTGTCGCGGGGCGGCATGAGACCAGCCGAGCTGGTGACCGCACCGCCGGCTCATCATGCCCGATGCCATCGCTGCGGCGCCTCGCCGCGGCCACCCGTGTCCCGCCCCGGGTGGCGCCGCGGCTCACGAGGGTGCCGGCGAGGCCTCGTGCACCGGGGGTCCGGAGAGCAGCCTCGGCGTCCTCTCCACCAGCGCGAGCAGCTCCCCGTCCGTGTAACGCGGCCGGGTCACCGGCACCCAGGCGTTGCGGGAGAGGCTCGGATCCCAGGGGCAGACCGAGCGCATCCAGGCGAGGTAGTCCTGGATCCGGTCCGGATCGCTGGGATCCCGGCGCGTGTAATGGAAGACCTGGCAGTTGTGGATCTGGTCGCGGATGTCGGCCGGTGAGTGCAGCTCCACGTAGCGGTGCTGCGGGATGCGCTCGATCCTGACCCGGAATGCCCGCATCACCTCGCCGTGGCAGACGATGATCACCCGTTCCGCGGTGTGAGCCCGGCGCAGCGTGTCGAGGACGCGGTCGATGCGCAGAGACACCTCGGCGAGGGATTCCCCGCCCGGGGGTCGCCAGTAGAAGGCGTCGCGATCGCGCTCCTGCATCGCCTCCGGGAAGCGCCGGAACTGCTCATCTGTGGCGAGCGCGTCGAGCAGGCCGGCATCACGCTCCCGCAGGTAGAACTCGGTCTGCCAGAGCGCTCCGGGCAGCCCGAGCAGGGCAGCGGTCTCCATCGCTCTCACGTATTCGGAGGTCAGGTAGCGGTCGAAGCGCTCGCCGAGGTCACGCTGGATCCATGCCCCGGCGATCCGCGCCTGCTCCCGGCCCAGGTCGGTGAGCCGGTACAGCGACGAGTGGCGTTCGCGGAAGGCGGGGGTGTAGGCGCTCTGGTCGCCGCGCTGATCCATCTGGTCGGCCAGGTTGCCCTCGGATTCACCGTGGCGAACGAGGAGCAGGTCCAGCGGCATCGCCATGCCGCCAACGTACCCCACGCGGCATGCCGCACGGGTCCGGCTGGGTTGCCCTGCCCCGGGACTCGGGTACCCTTGCCCCGGATGCCCAGTGTCCTGACCCGCTCCGGCGCCGACCCAGGGATCGGCCAGACCCTTCACGAGGTCGCGGTCGTGGGCTCCTTCAGCGGCCGGGACGGCCGGGAACGCGCCGAGGTCCAGCTCGACGAGCTGGAGGAGCTGGCCCGGACCCTGACGACCAGGGTGGTGGAGAGGAGCTCGATCCCAGTTCGGGAGCCGCACCCGGCCACCTTCTTCCGGGCAGGGGCGGTGGAGGCGCTGGGCGCGCGCCTGGTCGAGCTCGGTGGCCCCGCGGTGCTGGTCAACGATCAGCTGAGCCCGCGGCAGCAGCGCAACCTGGAGGAGGCCTGGGGCGTTCCGGTGCTCGACCGCACCGAGGTCATCCTGGCCATCTTTGCCCGGAGAGCCGTCACCGCCGAGGGGAAGATCCAGGTGGAGATGGCGCAGCTGGAGCACCTGCTGCCCCGCCTCGCGGGCGGCTGGACCCACCTCGAGCGGCAGCGAGGCGGCGTCGGGCTTCGAGGCGGCCCCGGCGAGACCCAGATCGAGGTCGACCGCCGGCTGATCCGCAACCGGATCGCCCGGCTTCGGCAGCGGCTGCAGGTGCTGGAACGGCAGCGCCGAACCCGTCGCCAGGCCCGAAGCGACGTCCCCCTGGCCGCCTGTGCCCTAGTCGGTTACACCAACGCGGGAAAGTCCACCCTCCTCAACCGTCTCACCAACTCCGAGGTGCTGGCAGACGACCTGCTCTTTGCCACCCTCGACCCGACCTCGCGGCTGCTCGGGCTGGCCTCGGGGCGGAGGGTCATCCTCACCGACACCGTCGGCTTCATCCAGGCTCTGCCCACCGAGCTGGTCTCTGCGTTCAACGCGACCCTCGAGGAGGTCCGCAGCGCCCACCTGCTGGCCCTGGTCGTCGACGTCTCCCACCCCGACTGCCAGGCTCAGCTCAGCACCGTCCTGGCGACGCTGGCCGAGATGGGCTGTGACCAACCGGCCCTCCTGGTGGTCAACAAGATCGATCGCCTCCAGAGGGATCGGCTCGAGGAGCTGACGGCCCGCCTCGAGGCGATCGCGGGGTGCCGTGGGCTTCAGATCTCGGCGACCCAGGGCACCGGGCTCAAGGAGCTGCGCGGGGCCGTCGACGCCCTGGCCGCGCGGGTCGTTCCCGAGACCCCGGCCAACCGCCTGGCCGGCCATGCCGCCGACAGCGGCTCCGACGAGACGGGGGGTGAGCGCGTCCCCGGCTACGCCACCGATCGGGATCGGGCCGCCAGCTAGGAAGACAGCGCTCGGGCCGTAGCGCGCTCCACCTCTCGCCTCGCGTCCCTCTCCGCCAGGGCCTGGCGCTTGTCCCAGAGCTTCTTGCCCCGGGCCACCGCCACCTCGCACTTGACCAGGTTTCCCTTCAGGTAGAGGCGGAGGGGCACCAGGGTGAAGCCGCCGAGGCGTGCCTTGGCGTCCAGGTAGTGGATCTCACGACGGTGGAGCAGGAGGCGGCGACGGCGCTCCGGCTCGTGGTTCTGGCGGTTGCCGCCCTCGTACTGGCCGATGTGGACCTGGAGCAGCCAGGCCTCGCCGTTCTCGATCCGCACGTAGCCCTCGCGGAGCTGGGCGCGACCGGCGCGGAGCGCCTTGACCTCGGTCCCAGTCAGCTCTATGCCGGCTTCGATGGTCTCCATGAGCTGGTACTCGTGACTGGCCTGCCGGTGACGGGCCAGCACCGGGTCGCGGGAACCTGCTTTCACGGGCATCTGCTTCGAATATCCTGACGCCCGAAAGCCAGGGATTGATTGGAGACCCGAATGGAGCCACTGGAAGTCGCGATCGCGCTGAGGGGCGACCGGCCCGAGGCCGCGGGCGCGATCCGGGAGGCGCTGGAGAGCTCCGACGTGTACTGCCTCGGCCAGCCGGCCGGCCACCTCGCCACATCCCAGCAGGGCAGCGAATCGGACCTCCTCCACTTCACCGTCGACGATGCGGCAGGGGTGGAGCGGGTGATGCTCCCCGTCTTCACCAGCACCGAGATCATGCGCGAGGCGCTGGCGCGCAACCCCGACTGGCAGTCGCTCTCGGTCCTGGTGGTCAAGGGAGGAGCACTCCTCGACCACGTCGACGAGGACGTCATCATCGTCATCAACCCCTGGTCCCGCCTCGAGTACCAGCTCCCACCGGCAACCCGCCAGCCCCGCTGACCGCCCGCCGGCAACCCGCCAGCCACGCTGACCGCAGGGCGGGGCGCTGCTGCATCACGGGCAACCGCCCTGCTGGGTTACCGTCGGCCGCGCAGGAAGGCGGCCGCGGTCATCGGCCGGCGGCCCGGCGGCTGGACCTGGTCCACCCGGTACAGGCCGACGGCGGCCCGCACCACCGCCGACTCACCCTCGATGGTGCAGACGGTGCCCGGCGGGGCTTCCACCGCTCCCGCGATCGCGCAGCCACGAAGCAAGCGCAGCCGGACGCCGGCCAGCTCCGCGCTGACCCCCGGCCAGGGGTCGAGGGCCCGCACCATGCGGTCCACCTCCTCGGACGAGCGCTCGGACCATTCGAGCAGCCCGTCCTCGCGGCTGAGCCGGGGAGCCAGGGTCACTCCCTCGGACGCCTGGGGAGTGGCCCGAGCGGTGCCGCGCTCAAGCGCGGCGAGGACCGAGACCAGCTCCTCGGCGCCGGCCACCGCCAGCTCCTCGGTGAGGGCCGGCGCCGTCGTCCGCTCGGCGATCGCGACCTGGCGGCAGGCGTAGAGCGGTCCGGTGTCGAGCCCGGCCTCCATCCGCATGATGCAGACGCCGGTCACCCGGTCACCGGCGAGGATCGCCCTGGCCACCGGTGCGGCTCCGCGCCAGCGGGGCAGCAGGGAGGCGTGGACATTGACTCCTCCGTGAGGGTGGGCCTCGAGGAGGGTCCGGGGAAGGATCTGACCGTAGGCCGCCACCACGAGAGCCTCGGCGTCAAAGCGGATGACCTCGGCGATCGCCTCGGCGGCCCGGATGCGGTCCGGCTGGAGCACGGGAATGCCGAGGCGCCGGGCGGTGTCCGCGACCGGCCGCGACGCGGGGCGCCCCCGGCTCCCCGGGCGGTCGGGCTGGGTGACCGCGGCAACCACCCGGTGGCGGGCGGCGCAGGCACGAAGGCTGGGCGCCGCGAAGCCGGCGGTCCCGCAGAAGACGATGCGCACGGGTTGCCCAGGGTAGCGGTTTCACCGGAGGGAACCCGCTCCGCGTCATCATCCCCGGCAATGCTCTCCACCATCGCGAGGAGGACGGGAGGATGACCGGACCGCTGACGTCACCAGCCGCCGAGCCCGCGGTGCGCCGGATCTCAGTGGTCAAGGCGGGCGAGCAGGCGCGATACATCACACTCGAGACGATCTCAGCGCAGCGGGGCGCGCGCATCGAGCTGGCCTCCGGGCAGGAGCGGCTCGCGGTGGTCATGACCGGCCGGGTCAGGGTCAGCACCGACGGCCATCGCGAGCTGGGGACCGCGGGATGCCGGGACAGCGTCTTCGACGGTCCTGGCGACGCGGTCTACCTGCCACCCGGGGTCGGGGCCGGCCTGGTCGTCGAGGACGAAGCCGGCGTCGCCGTCGCCTCGGCGGCTGCCGGCCCCCTGGAGCCAGGCCCGCCGCGGATCATCCGCGCTGCTGAGCAGAGGGTCGCCACCGTCGGCAGGACCAGCTGGCAGCGCTCGGTGCGGACCATCCTCGGTCCCGACGACGCGGCCTCCCGCCTGCTGGTCGGAGAGACCATCAACGAGCCGGGCCGGTGGTCGTCGTACCCGCCCCACCGTCACGACCGGGAGAGCGCGGACGAGGTGGCCCTGGAGGAGGTGTACCTGTACCGGGTGTCGCCGAGCGACGGCTTCGGCGTCCAAGTGCGCTACGACAGCGACGAGAACCGAGAGGCGCGCGTGGTTCGCGACGGCGACGTCTCGGTGATCCGATCCGGTTTCCATCCCGTGGTGGCGGCGCCCGGCTACCGTCTCTACTACCTCTGGATCATGGCCGGGGAGGGACGGGTGACGCGCGGCTACATCGATCCCCGCTACCGCTGGATCGAGGCCGCCCCATGATCGATCTGGCCGGGCGCCGAATCCTGGTCACCGGCGGCGGGAGCGGGATCGGCCGGGCCATCGCGCTCGGGGCCTGTTCCGCGGGTGCCGATGTGGTGATCGCGGGGCGCCGAACCGGCGTCCTCGACGAGGTGGCCGCCGCGGCCTCGGGGAGCGGCCGCATCTCCGCGGTGCCCGCCGACATCGGAGATGCAGCCTCGGTGACCGCGCTGGTGGCCGCGTGCCGGAAGCGGCTGGACGGTATCGACGGTCTGGTCCATGCCGCAGGCGTGCACTCGATCGGTGAGAGCCTCGCGCTCGACGACGAAGAGCTGGAACGAGTCCTGCAAACCAATCTGGTGGGCGCCTTCCGGGTGACCCGGGAGGTGGGCCGGGTGATGCTCGAGGCGGGTGCCGGTTCGATCGTGGAGATCGCCTCGCTGAGCAGCTACGGCGGTTTCCCCGGCCGGCTGGCTTACGCGGTCTCCAAGGCGGGTCTGCTGGAGATGACCCGGACCCTCGCCGCGGAATGGGGCCGCCGGGGGGTGCGCATCAATGCCCTGGTCCCCGGCTTTGTCCGCACCGCGATCCAGGACTCGCTGATCGAGCGCGGGCTCCTCGACGTCGAGGCGCTGGAGGCTCGGACCCCCCTCGGCCGCAGGGCCGAGGCCGATGACATGGTGCAGCCCGCCCTCTTCCTGCTCTCCGACGCGGCCCGGTTCGTGACCGGGCACGGCCTGCTGGTCGATGGCGGCTGGCTGAGCTTCGTCGGACCGGTGGATCGCTACTCGGGCACCGTCAGCCGACCCTGATCTGCCGGACACCCGGCCGCGCGACCTGCGGGGCCGGCACGACGGAGCGGCCGCCGGGTCAGACCGTGACGACCTCGCCCTCGACCTGCTGGACCTCGACCTCGGTGAGCTGATCGACCCGGCGAAGCGTGCTCGGATCGGTGAGCCGGTCGGTGAAGAGGATGCCATCCAGGTGGTCGATCTCATGCTGGATGGCACGGGCCAGCAGACCGCTCCCCTTGACCCGCACCGGCTTGCCGTGACGGTTGATGGCCTTGCAGACGACCTTCTCGGACCGCTTGACCTCCCCGACCATGCCCGGGATCGAGAGACAGCCCTCGTAGCCGACCTGCTCGCCCTCCTGCTTGATGATCTCGGGATTGGCGAGGTGGAATAGCTGGTTGTCGACCTTGATGGTGATGACCCGCAGGGACACGTCGACCTGGGGCGCAGCGAGGCCGACACCCGGAGCCGCGATCATCGTCTCCATCATGTCGTCCATGAGCTTCCGCACCGAATCGTCCACCTTGCCGACACGAGGCGCGCGCCGGCGGAGGACAGGGTTGTCCTCGCTCACGGTGACGATGTGGAGGAGGGTCACGGGTGGGCTCCTTGGACGGCGCCGGCGCCGTCACATCGAGGGGTCGACGTCGATGCTCCAGCCCCGTCCGCGGGGCAGGTGGGGAAACGCCCTCTCGATCTCGGTCCCTCGCACCGTCACCTGCCAGCGGTACTGGCCACGGAGCCGGTGCAGGAAGGCGGGCGTCGGGCCGAGGACGTCCAGCCCGGCACTGGGCCCGAGGATAGCAGAGAGCTCTCCGGCGCAACGCCGGGCCGCCGCCTCCGCGGCGGCGTCATCGGCGTGGCTCATGGTGCAGGTGACCAGCCGGGCATAGGGGGGAAACCGGTGCGCCCGGCGGACTCGGATCTCGTCGTGGGCGAATCCGAGGTAGTCGTGGGTGAGGGCGTGGCGTACCGCATAGTGGTCCGGGCTGTAGGTCTGGAGAATGACCCGGGCCGGCTCGTCACCCCGACCGGCGCGCCCGGCGACCTGGGTCAGCAGCGAGAAGGTGACCTCGCCGCTGCGATAGTCGGGGAAGTGGAGAGACGTGTCGGCGTTGACGATGCCGACCAGGCGCACCCTGCCCAGGTCCCAGCCCTTGGCCACCATCTGGGTGCCGATCAGGCAGTCCGCATCCCCGGCTCGGAACCGCTCGTAGATCTCGAAGTAGGCGTCACGACGCTGCACGGTGTCGCGGTCCATGCGCAGCAGCCGGAGCCCCGGGAAGAGCTCGGCCACCTCCGCCTGGAGACGCTCGGTGCCCATGCCCAGTCCCCGGATGGCGGTGGATCCACAGCCTGGGCAGCGCTCGGGGAGCGGCCGTGACAGGCCACAGTAGTGGCAGTCGCAGCGCTGCCTCCCGGCGTGGTAGACGAGCGAGACGCTGCAGTGAGGACAGCCCAGCGGCTCGCCGCAGCTCCGGCAGAGCACGACCGTGGCCGTCCCCCGCCGGTTGAGATAGAGGATCGCCTGCCCCCTCTCGGCGCGGCACTCCTCCATGGCCCGCACCAGTGCCTGCGAGAGGGGGCTTCGGTTCCCCGCTCGCAGCTCCTCCCTGAGGTCCACCACCTCGATCGGCGGCAGAGCGCGCCCGGTGATCCGCTCCGGCAGGGTGGCCAGCTCCAGCGCGCCGGTGCGAGCCTGGAAGTAGCTCTCGACGCGGGGAGTGGCGCTGCCCAGGACAACGGGGATGGAGAGGCGACGGCCCAGCTCCAGGGCGGTGTCGACCGCGTGGTACCGGGGAACCCGGTCCTGCTTGTAGGCGGATGCGTCCTCCTCATCCACGACGATGACGCCGAGCCGGGGCAGGGGAGCGAAGACGGCGCTGCGTGAGCCCACCACGACGTCGACGGCGCCGCGGCGGGCGCGGCTCCACTCCTGGGCGCGCTCGGCGTCAGTGAGGGCGGAGTGGATGACCGCCAGCCTGCCCGGGAAGCGGCTGGAGAAGCGGCGGATCATCTGCGGGGTCAGGGCGATCTCCGGGACCAGGCAGACGGCCTGCCGGCCGCGGGCCAGGGCGGCGTCGATGGCGGCGAGGTAGACCTCGGTCTTGCCGCTGCCGGTCACACCATGGAGGAGGACCCCGCAGTGGCTGCCCGCCGCCACCGCCGCGAGCAGTGGGGACACGGCCTGCCGCTGAGCCTCGGACAGCGCGGGCGGCTCGTCCCGCCGCGCTCCGGAGCGTGCCGCCGCCACCGCCGCCGAGGTCGACCTGGGGCCCCGGCGCCGGGCGCTGTCCGGCTCTCCGGTCCTCGCCCCCTTGGGGATCATGGCCTTGAGCACCTCGGGAAGCGGAGCGCAGTACCGGCTCGCCACCCACTCGGCCAGCCCCACCAGGACGGCGGGGAGAAGTGGCTCCTCCTCGACGACGCCGGCGATGGGCCGGACGTCGGCGAGGTCGCACCGGCTGGAGACGGCCACCACCAGCCCGGAGAGGGTGCGAGCGCCGAAGGGTACCCGGACCCGCGCCCCGGGTACCACCCGGGCGCCCAGCTCGGGCGGCACGGCATAGGTGTACCGCTCCTGGGGCAGCATGCCCCGGCTGTCCGGAACCACCAAGGCGAACACCGGTGCGGTCACGCCCAGCATGATGCGCCAGCTCCAGCGGGTCAGGCCAGGCAGCGACCCCGGCTGCCGACCCCCGGCAAGTCGACGGCCGGCCCCCGGGGCTGGTTGCCGAGCGCCGCCGGAGCTGGCCTCCCCGTCGCGAACCGCCCCGGGAACCCCACCACCGTCAGTCGCGTCGTAGAGTGCAGACATGCTCGGATGGCGGCCGGCTCGACGTCCCGCGATGGCAGGGCGATTGCCGCTCGTCGTGGCCGGCGCTGTGGTGGGGCTCGCGGCCGCCTGCGGCTCGACCCCCACGACCTCGCCCTCAGTGAACGGCACCAACAACTCGACGCTGGACACCACGGGCCTGACCGAGGTGCAGATCGTCGAGTCCCGGCCTCTGCCGCCGCCCTACGACACCGCCCAGGCGATCCTCGACTCCCCCGCCGACCTCGCCAGCTTCGCCCAGCTGGCGCAGCAGCATCACATCGAAGTCTCGGTCATCACCCAACAGCTCCAGCCGGGATGCACCGGCGGTGCCGAGTACACGATCACCGTCGAACGGGCGGACGGCTCGCAGACGGTGCTCACCCTCGACGAGTGCGGCGGCCAGAGTGCCGGCAACATCGCCGGCGACGCCACCGGCTTCATCGAGGACCTGACCGCGCAGTTCCCCCTGGCAGCGCCGAGCGCGTCACCGTCAGCCAGCGCCAGCACCTGACCACTCGCCCGGCGGCCAGCTGACCGAGCCGGGACCGGCTCACCGCGCCTCTAGCGGTCAGGGACTGTTATGTCCACGACTGGGACAAGTGAGGGGGACGCATCTCGCCTGCTCCGCCGTCTCAAACGAGGGGCCTGGGTCAGCCGGCGGGCCCGGGCCGGCGAGCCGGAAGGCGCGCCACCAGGAGGGCCACCAGCCGGCGGGCGACCTCCAGCTTGGGGGCGCGCTCCACGGTCAGGACGACACCATCGCGGTCGAGGACGGTGATCGCGTTGTCGGCGGCGCCCATGCCCACCCCCGGTACCCCGACGTCATTGAGAACGACCAGATCCAGGCCCTTGCGGCGCAGCTTCTCGGCGGCGTTGGCCAGCAGGTCGTCGGTCTCGGCGGCGAACCCGACCAGGAGGAGCCGCGCCCGACGGGGGTGCTCGGCGAGCGAGGCCAGGATGTCGACGGTGGGGACCAGCTCCAGGGTCATCCCCTCGTCCGACTTCTTGAGCTTCCGGTGGTGGGCGTGGCGGGGACGGTAGTCGGAGACCGCCGCCGCCATCAGCAGCAGGTCGGCGGTGTCCAGGGCGGCCCAGACCGCCCGACCCATCTCCTCGGCCGTCTCCACCTCGGTGACCCCCAACCCGGCCGCCGGCGGAGGCGGCGGCGCAGCGGTGATCAGCGCCACCTCCGCCCCGGCCTCCAGGAGCGCGGCCGCCAAGGCGGTGCCCATCCGGCCGCTCGAGCGGTTGGAGATGTAGCGGACAGCGTCGATCGGCTCCCGGGTTCCACCCGCGGTGACCACCGCCCGCAGACCGGCGAGCGGCAACCCGGCGCTCATCCTCCAGCCGCCCGCCGCAGCAGCGCCACGGCGGCCGCGACGATGGCATCGGGCTCGGCCATCCGGCCAAGTCCCTCTCTCCCGCTGGCCAGCCGGCCGGTGACCGGCCCAACCTGGGCCACCCCGCGGCTCCGCAGCGTCTCGACGTGAGCCGCGGTGGCCGGATGCTCCCACATCGCCGTCTCCATGGCTGGGGCGATGAGCATCGGCGCCCGGCAGGCGAGGGCGGTTGCGGTGACCGCATCGTCGGCCAGCCCCAGGGCAAGGCGAGCGATCAGGTTGGCGGAGGCGGCGACCACCACCTGGAGCTCTGCCCACTGGGACAGGCTCAGGTGCTCCATCCCGGCACCGGGCTCCGGAGGATCGAAGAGGTCGGTCACCACGGCATGCCCGGAGAGGCTGCGCAGAGTCAGGGGGCCGACGAACTGGGTGGCGGCCCGGGTCATCGCCACCCGGACGTCCGCGCCGCGACGGCGCAGCAGGGTGACCACGTCCGCGGCTTTGTATGCGGCCACGCTTCCTCCCACGTGGACGAGGACGCGCCGCTGCGAAAGGTCGCCCGCCACGGCGGTCTCACCGGCTGGAGTGGTTGCGCTCATGGTCTGCTCGCCTCCGCCCGCCTGCTCTCCACGATGTCGAGGATCTCGCGGGCAGCCCGGCGGACATCGTCGTTGACCACGCGGTGGTCGTATCGGTCCTGCTCGGCCAGCTCCCGCTGGGCGTTGGCCCAGCGGAGCTCCAGGCTCTCAGCCGACTCGGTGGCCCGCTCCTCGAGCCGCCGGCGCAGCTCCTCCAGGCTGGGAGGCAGCAGGAAGATGAAGATCGCCCCCTCGACCCGCCGGCGCACCCAGGCCGCTCCCTGAACGTCGATCTTGAGCACGATGTCCTCGCCGCGGTCCAGGCTGGCCCGCACCCGCGCCTCCGCGGTCCCGTACCAATGTCCGTGGACCCTCGCGTACTCGAGGAGCTCGCGGCGCTCGATCATGGCCGCGAACTCCGGCTCGCTGACGAAGGAGTAGGAGGCGCCGTCCGTCTCGCCGGCGCGTGGCGGCCGGGTCGTGTAGGAGATCGAGTAGTTGAGCCGTGGAGCGATCCGGAAGACCTCCCGGAGGACGGTGTCCTTGCCCACCCCGCTGGGGCCGGAGATGACCACCAGCCGCCCGGGGGTGGTGGACAGGCGGGGATGGGAGCCGCCGTCGGGCGAATCGACCGGCGGGCTCGTGCCGCCGCCCCCCAGGGTCACAACCGGCCCTCCCTCGCCGCCTCGCGCAGCTCGAGGAGGGCGCCGGGCAGCGGTGACTCGAAGCTCATCTCGCGACCATCCGCGGGATGGACGAATCGGATCTGGCGGGCGTGCAGGGCCAGCCGGGATGCCCCGTCACGGCGGCGGCCGTAGACCGGATCGCCGACCAGGGGATGCCCGGTGAAGGCGAGATGGACCCGGATCTGGTGGGTCCTGCCGGTCCGGAGCCGCACCTCCAGCTCGGTGGTGCGGGGGAAGCGAGCGGCCACCCGCAGGTCGGTGATCGCGGGACGGCCCGAATCCACCACCGCCATCCGCTTGCGGTCCCGGGGGTCGCGGCCGATCGGGGCCTCGACGGTCGCGGTGGCCTCGGCGAAGCCGCCGTGAGCCAGGGCCCAGTACACGCGAGCCAGGCTGCGTCGCTGCAGCTGGACGGCCAGGTCCCGATGGGCGGCCTCCGACTTGGCGACCACCAGCAGGCCGGAGCTGTCGCGGTCGAGGCGGTGGACGATCCCGGGGCGCTCCGCGCCCCCGAGCAGCGACCAGGTGGCGCCGCGCTGGCGGAGCCCGTCGGCGAGGGTGCCATGGGGGTGCCCGGGGGCGGGGTGGACCACCAGCCCGGCGGGCTTGTCGACGACGGCGAGCCATCGGTCCTCGTAGACCACGGTCAGCTCGACCGGAGGACCCTCGCCGGGGGCGCCCGGGGCCGGCTGAGGCGGCTCCGAGACCTCCACGCGGTCGGCCGGGGCGAGGCGGCGGCCGGGATGTCCCGGGCGGCCATTGACCCGAACCGCACCGGCCGCGATGAGCAGCTGAGCCGCGTGGCGGCTGATCCCCCGCTCCGCGGCCAGCCAGAGATCGAGACGGGGGCGCTCGACCGTCTCCGCGGCCACGCTCACGGGTGCCTGGCCGGTGCGCCTTCCTCGCGCCGGCTGAAGCCGAACTCGTACACCGCGACCAGCATGCCACCCACTATCGCCATGTCGGCGCAGTTGAAGACCGGCCACCAGTGGAAGTCGATGAAGTCGGTGACGTTGCCGTTGAGCACCAGCCGGTCGATGCCGTTGGAGAGGGAGCCGCCGAGGATGCAGCCGAGCGCCAGCAGCCGCAGCAGTCCCCCGGTCATGCGCGGCCCCCAGGCCACGATGTAGACGGCGACCACCAGGGCCACGCCCAGGTAGATGTAGGTCAGCCCGGGGCCGATCGAGAACGCCGCTCCCGAGTTCTGGATGTCGTGGATGTTGACGAAGGCGTTCCCCGCCGGCACCTGCTCACCGAGTGGGATGTGGCTGGTCACCAGCCACTTGGTGAGGTGATCGAGGGCGATGACGAACGCCGCCGTGCCCAGCATGATGGCGTAGCGGCGCCGGGTGGTCCGGGTGCGGGTGCGCGGGAGGGTCCCGGGGGCCGCCTGCTCCTCCACCGTCACCTGGCCACGCCCAGCCAGCAGCTCATGCCGCGGAGCTTGCCGGCCCACTGGCTGAGCACCTCCTCGCCGGGCAGCTCGGCAGTCAGCACCCCATCCGGCGCGAAGCTGATCTCGGTCGCCAGCACCTCGGCCATCAGGTGGTCGCGGTGCGTCTCGATGGCTCGGCGGATCTCTCCGTCGGCCTGGACCAGGAGCCGGATCCGGTCATCGAGGGCCAGGCCCGCCTGGCGCCGCAGCTCGTTGACCTTGCGCGAGACATCGCGCACCAGCCCCTCCAGGCGCAGCTCCTCGGTCACCACGGTGTCGAGGGTGACACCTTCGTGCTCGCCGCCCTTGGCCCGCGTCCAGATCACCGCCTTGACGTTGAGCTCGTCGGCGAAGATGGCCTCGAGCTCCTCTGACAGCTCGCGGCCGCTCACCGTGGCGCTGCGCAGAGGCTGGCGCACCCCAATCCCGGCGAGCTCGCGGGCGGCGAGGCCGTCCTCAACGAGCCGCCGCAGCCTCGCCATCTCCTGGACCAGCTCCTGATGGCTCCAGGATGGATCCGCCGCCGGATAGTCGGTGAGATGGACAGAGTCAGGGGCGCCAGGCAGGGGGTCGCCGACCTCGTGTCCCGTCAGGTTGCGGTGGATCCGCTCCGCCAGGAAGGGCATGAAGGGGGCGATCAGCCGCGACATGGTCTCCAGCGCCGTGTACAGGGTCGCGTACGCGGAGCGCTTGTCCAGGTCAGCAGCATCCGCGCTCTTCCAGAAGCGCCGCCGGGACCGCCGCACGTACCACTTGGAGAGGTCCTCGACGTACTGCTCGATGAGCCGGGTGGCGGCGGTGGCGTCGTAGCCATCGAGAGCGACCCGCACCCCATCCACGCACTCGCCGAGCCGAGCCAGGCACCAGCGGTCCAGCTCCGGACGCTCCGCGACCGCCGGGGCCGGGCTCCCCGGGTCCCAGCCGTCGACCCTCGCGTAGTCGCACAGGAACTTGTAAGTGTTCCAGAGGGTCAGCAGGAAACGGCGGACCACGTCCCGGATCAGCTCGGGTGCCACCTTGTAATCCCCGCCCGCCGCCACCGCGCTGTAGAAGTACCAGCGGGTGGCGTCGGCGCCGAACTCGTCGAAGGTCTGGATGGGGTCGAGCTTGTTGCCCAGCCGGGTGGTCATGCGACGACCGTCCTTGCCCAGCACCAGGCCCAGGCAGACGACGTTGCGGTAGGCGGGCTCGTCGAAGAGCAGCGTGCTCTCGGCGAGCAGGGTGAAGAACCAGCCCCGGGTCTGGTCCATGGCCTCGGAGATGAAGTCGGCGGGATGGCGCGTCCCGAAGAGCTCCTGGTTCTCGAACGGGTAGTGGTGCTGGGCGAAGGGCATGGCGCCGGCGTCGTACCAGCAGTCGATGACGTCGGGGACGCGCCGCATCACCCCGCCGCAGCTAGCGCAGGTAAGGGTCACCTGGTCGATGTGCGGCTTGTGGAGGTCATCGTCCGCGGTGAGCCCCAGCTCGGCGGTGCTGCCCACGCAGCGCTTCGCGTCGCATGCCTCGCAGACCCAGATCGGCAGCGGGGTCCCCCAGTAACGGCTCCGGGAGAGGTTCCAGTCCACCAGGGTCTCCAACCAGTTGCCCATGCGCCCGTCGCGGACATGCTCGGGCTCCCAGTTGACGCTCCGGTTGTTGGCGATCAGGCGTTCCTTGACCGCGGTGGTACGGATGAACCAGGAGTCGAGCGCGTAGTAGAGGAGCGGGGTGTCGCAGCGCCAGCAGAAGGGGTAGGAGTGGCGGATCTCCCCGACCTTGTAGACTCGGCCCTCGGCCTGGAGGTCGGCGATGATCCTCCGGTCGGCGTCCTTGACGAAGAGCCCGCGATAGCGCGTCTGCCCGTCCAGGAAGCGCCCGTCCAGGCCGACCACGTGGCGGACCGCGACGCCCTCCCGCAGGCAGAGGGCGAGGTCCGACTCCCCGTAGGCGGCCGCCGTGTGGACGATGCCCGTGCCCTCATCCATCGAGACCATCTCGGGCGCGCCCAGGACCACGAAGGCCCTGCCCTCCGGCAGCATGTCGGTGAAGAGCGGCTGGTAGCTCAGCCCGACAAGCTCCCGGCCGGGGAACTCCTGGATCACCGTGCACCCGTCGCCGAGGACGCTGAGCCGGGCCTGGGCGAGGATCAGCCGCTCCCCAGCCTGCTCCACCTCGACGTAGGCCTGCTCAGGGTGGACGGCGAGGGCGACGTTGCCGGGAAGCGTCCAGGGAGTGGTGGTCCAGGCCAGCATCGACGCCCCCTCGCCGAGGGGCAGCCCACTGCGCTCCGCGACGTCCCGCACCAGCTTGAACTTCACGAAGATCGAGGGGTCGGGCACGTCGTCCTGGTAGCCCTGGGAGAGCTCGTGCGACGACAGCGAGGTCTGGCAGCGCGGGCAGTACGGGGCCACCCGGTAGCCCTGGTAGAGGAGGTCGCGGTCCCAGAGCGTTTTCAGGCTCCACCAGACCGACTCGATGTAGGTCCCCTCGAAGGTGCGGTAGGGGTGGCGCATGTCGATCCAGAACCCGAGGCGCTCGGTCATCACCTCCCAATCGGAGATGTACTCCTCGACCGAAGCGCGGCAGAGCTCATTGAAACGGGCGACGCCGAACTCCTCGATCTGCTGCTTACCGCTGATCTTGAGCTTCTTCTCGATCTCCAGCTCGACGGGGAGGCCGTGGGTGTCCCATCCGCCCTTGCGATCGACCGAGCGGCCGAGCATCGACTGGTAGCGGGGGAAGAGGTCCTTGAAGGAGCGCGCCAGAACGTGATGAAGGCCAGCGGTTCCGTTGGCGGTGGGCGGCCCCTCGTAGAAGACGTATGGCCTGCCGTCGCGGCGCAACTCCAGGCTGCGCGCGAAGACGTCGGATCGCTTCCAGTGCTCGAGCACCAGGCGCTCGCCCTCGGCGAGCTGAGCCCGGCTGTCCACCTCGGCAAAGCGGGGAGTGTGGGGCATCGTGGGGGGAAGGATACCGACCGCGGGTGGGTGAGGAGCCTCAGGGCTGCGGCGGACGCTCGCCGAAGATGACCCGTCCCAGCCTCACCATGGTCGCCCCCTCCTCCACCGCGGGCTCGAAGTCGTCGGTCATCCCCATCGAGAGCTCGGGCAGGGGTGCGCCGATCCGCTCCTGAAGGCGGTCGCGAAGCTGGCGCAGCTTGCGGAAGCAGTCGCGGGCAGCCGCCGGGTCACCGAACGGGGCGATGGTCATGAGCCCGACAAGGTCCAGCCCGGGGTGGCCCCTCAGCCCCCGCAGCAGCTCCTCGACGGCCTGCGGTGATACGCCGGTCCTCTGCGGGATGCCGGTGTAGTCGACCTCCAGGAGTCCGCGCAGAGGGCCCCGGGAAGGGTCGCGATGCCGCGACAGGGCAGCGCCGGCGCGCGCCGAGTCCAGCGAGTGGACGGTGTCGAAGAGCCGGGCAGCGAGCGCCGCCTTGTTGGTCTGGAGATGGCCGACCAGGTGCCAGTGGAGCCCGGGTGGAACGAGCGCGTGCTTGTGCTCCGCCTCCTGGACACGGTTCTCGGCGATGTCGGTGATTCCAGCGGCCGCCGCCTCGGCGATCCGCTCCGGGGCAACCGTCTTGGTGACCGCCACGATCCGGACCGCCCTGGGATCTCGCCCGGAGCGCTCCGCAGCCGCCGAGATCCGAGCCCGCACCCCGGCCAGGCGCTCGGAGATGCCGGTGTCACCGGTGATCGCCGCCCTTGTCACCTCTGGCATGGTAGGCGGATGCCCAGGGCAGGCCAACCGACCTCGCCGCCCACCCCGGGAACGCCCCCGGCGGGAGCCGAGGCGTCAGGCCCAGCCCCTCCCGGTCCGCCCCGGTCGGGGACCGCCAGGCCCAGCCGCTCCGGTTCGCGCGCGGGCGGGGCGCTGCGCTCCCGGGTGGACGGCCTGCCCCGCCAGTTCTGGGTCCTCTGGACCGGCACGCTGGTCAACCGGACGGCCACCTTCGTCCGCCCGTTCCTGGTCCTCTACCTCACCGAGAGCCGCCACGTGAACCTGGCCACGGCGGGTGCGGTGCTCAGCGTGGCCGGCTTCGGTTCGCTGGTCTCGCAGCCGTTGGGTGGCTGGCTCGCCGACCGCCATGGCCGGCGCTGGACGCTCGCCAGCGGGATGGCGGGGACCGCGGCGAGCGAGCTGATCCTCGGCTACTCGCCGAGCCTGAGCGTGACCTTCGTGGCCGCGGCGGTCTTCGGCCTGCTGGTCGACCTCTACCGGCCGGCGGTCCAGGCCATGGTGGCCGACCTCGTCTCCCCCGCCGACCGGCCCCGGGCGTACGGCCTCATCTTCTGGGCGATCAACCTCGGCTTCTCGATCGCCATGGTGCTGGGCGGGGTGCTGGCGCAGCGCGGCTACATCTGGCTGTTCTGGGCCGATGCCGCCGCCTGCCTGATCTTCGGGCTGATGGTGCTCCGGGCGGTTCCGGAGACCCGGCCGGCTGCCGAGCCCGGGCACTCCCCCGCCTCCATCGGAACCGCGCTGCGGGACCGGGTGATGATGGCCCTGGTGGGGCTGAGCCTGGTGTACGCGACCGTCTACGCGCAGGCGACCTCGGGCCTGCCCCTCGCCATGGCTCGGGCAGGGCTGAGCCCGACCGCCTACGGCCTCACCGTGGCGGCGAACGGAGTCGTCATCGTCGTCGTCCAACCCCTGGTGGTCACCTGGCTGGCCCGCCTCGACCACTCCCGGGTGGTGGCGCTGGGCCAGCTCCTGGTGGGCCTGGGGTTCGGTCTGACCCAGCTCGCCAACAGCATCCCCGAGTACATGGCCACCGTGGTGGTCTGGACACTGGGTGAGATCGCCACCTTCACGGTGGTCAGCGCCCTGGTCGCCGATCTCGCCCCCGTCCAGCTCCGGGCCCGGTACCAGGGCCTGCTCGGCCTCGCCTGGGGTGGCGGGGCGCTGGTCGGCCCCTTCGCCGGCGCCTGGGTGCTCCAGGACGCGGGCTCGACCTGGCTGTGGTCGGGCTGCGCCGTCCTCGGGATGGTCATGGCCGTCGGACAGCTGGGCCTGGGCCCCGCGGTCCGCCATCGGCGCGCCCATCTGGTGAGGGCGTGACTCAGGCGCCGCTCCGTTGCCGCCCCGCTCCCTCGACGCGGAAGAGAGCGTGGGTCCCCGCCTCGAGCATCTCGGTCAGGGCCTCCGAGCTGGCCGCCCCGGCGGCGGTGAACCTCTCGAGGATCATCTCACCGGCGGCCGCGTCCAGCTCCGCGGGCGACACCCGCCGCACCCGGCCCTCGGCGGTCTCGCCACTCCCGGGCGCCCGCAGCCGCACCCACGGGTCGCTCTCCCAGCGCTCGGCCTTTCGCGAGAAGGCGCTGGTGAGCAGGTACAGGACGCCCGGTGGAGCCAGCGCGAAGTTCATGCGCACGGTTCCGATCCGGGTGCCGGCCCGGGAGCTCACCAGAACCTCGTCGCCACCGCCGAGTGCCGCCAGGAAAGCGGCAGGCAGAGCCCCCCGAGCCGAATCCGCCACCTACTTGCCGAGGTCGAGGGCCAGCTCCTCGCCCTCGCCCCTCGGCCGCGGGCGCCGGGTAGGCCGGCGCGAGGGAGGCGGATGGGCCAGCACGTCCTCGATCTCGGCCCGCATCTCGGCCACGTCCTTGAAGGAGCGATAGACCGAGGCGAAGCGGACGTAGGCGATCTCATCGAGCTCGCGAAGCCGCTCGATCACCATCTCGCCGACCCGCTGGGACGAGACCTCGGTCAGGTGACCGCCGCGGAGCTCGTTCTCGACGTCGTCGACCAGGGCCTCGAGCTGGTCCGGGCCGATCTCCCGCTTCTTGCTGGCGATGAGCAGCCCGGCCAGCAGCTTCTGGCGGTTGAACTCCTCACGCCGGCCATCCTTCTTGATCACCCAGAGGGGCATGATCTCGATCCGCTCGTAGGTGGTGAAGCGGCGGCCGCAGCTGAGGCACTCGCGGCGGCGGCGCACTCCGGACTCGGTGTCCCGCGAGTCCACCACCTTGGAGTCGGCGGACTGGCAGAACGGGCACCTCATGGCCGGTGGGCGATCGCCGCACGACCCCCGCCGCTCGCGTTTGGGCCGGGAGTGTCGATTACCTTCTGTCTCTCAGGAATGCCGGTATGTCGAGGTCGTCGGGATTGATCGGCATCTGGGTCCGCGGGGGGATCGCGTAGGCCCGCTCCTGGGCCACCGGTCGGGCCTGGGGCTCGTAGGCCAGCGCTCCCAGCACGTCGATGTGGCCGGTGAAGCCGGTCGCGATCACCGTGATCTTGACCTCGCCCTTCATGCTTTCGTCGATGACGGTGCCGAAGATGATCTGCGCGTCCTTGTCCGCGGACTCGCTGACCAGCTGGGCCGCCTCGTTGACCTCGTAGAGGGTGAGGTCGCTGCCGCCCGTGATGTTGAGCAGGATCCCCTTGGCCCCGGCGATGGTGGTCTCCAGGAGAGGGCTGGCCACGGCGTCGCGGGCGGCGTCGGCGGCGCGGGTGTCGCCGGTGCCGAAACCGATGCCCATGAGGGCGGCGCCCTGGCCGGCCATGATCGCCTTGACGTCGGCGAAGTCAAGGTTGATCAGCCCGGGATAGACGATCAGGTCGCTGATGCCCTGGACGCCCTGGCGGAGCACATCGTCGGCAACCTTGAAGGCGTCGGTGATCGAGGTCTTCTTGTCGACGACCTGCATCAGCCGCTCGTTGGGGATGGTGATGAGGGTGTCGACCCGTTCCTGGAGGACGGCGATCCCCTCCTCGGCCACCTTCTGGCGGCGCAGGCCCTCGAAGCGGAAGGGCTTGGTCACCACGCCGATGGTCAGCGCGCCGGTCTCACGGGCGATCTCGGCGACGATGGGAGCGGCGCCGGTCCCGGTCCCGCCGCCCATGCCGGCGGTGACGAAGACCATGTCGGAGTCGCTGACCACCTTGGCCAGCTCCTCGCGGGACTCCTCGGCGGCCATGCGACCCTTCTCGGGATCCCCGCCGACCCCCAGCCCGCGGGTCAGCTTGGGCCCGATGCGCAGCTTGTTCTGGGCCCCGGACTGCTGCAGCGCCTGGTGGTCGGTGTTCACCGCGATGAACTCGACGCCCTTCAGGTTGCTGCGCAGCATCCGGTTGACGGCGTTGCTGCCGCCGCCGCCCACCCCGATCACCCGGATGCGGGCACGGCCCTCGAGGGTCCGGTCCAGATCGGCCATGGCATTCTCCTCGCGCTGTCGCGCCTCACCGCTTCCGCCGCGGGCCAGAAACTCCTGGGTCATCCGGCGCAGCTCGCGCTCTCGCTCGTTCATCACTTCGACACCCGCCGTGTTGCTCTGACGTTCAGAAGAGTTCTCGCAGCCATCGTCCAAAACGAGCCCCGACGGGCTCGACCGCACCATCCCGGGGACGGGCATGGCCAACCAGCTGGACATGGCCGTCGCCGCTGTGGAGCCGGCGGGCCGGACGGCCGCCCCGCGACCGCGCCGACCAGCGGAGCAGGCCGACCACGGTGGAGTGGTCCGGCCCCTGGATCTCGTCGTTCATCCCGCTCACCCCGTGGGGCGCCGCCAACCGGGCGGGAAGGTCGGTGACCGTCTGGGCCATCTCGGCGAAGCCGCGGAGCAGGGCTCCCCCGCCGGTGAGCACGATGCCCCCCGAGAAATGCGAGGGTGGCCCGGCCATCTCGATCTGGCCGCCGATCAGCTGGGCCATCTCCCGGGCCCGGGGGCCGATGATCTCGGCGAGGTACCGCTGGGGGACGTTGACCGGCTCGTCGTAGCCCATCGGGGTCAGGGTGACCTCGGCATCGGCGGGAAGGGTCAGCTGGAGGCAGTGGCCGAAGCTGCGCTTCACCACCTCGGCGGTGTCCAGGTCGCAGCGCAGGCCCACCGCCAGGTCGCCGGTGACGTGGTTGCCGCCCACCGGGAGCACCGCGGTGTGGACGATGCTGCCCCGGGCGAAGACGGCCACGTCGGTCGTCCCTCCGCCCACGTCCACGACGACCACGCCGCGTTCCAGCTCCTCCTCGCTGACCACCGCCTCGGCCGAGGCCAGCACCTGGAGCACCAGATCGTCGACGTCGAGGCCGGCCTTGTGGACCACCTTGACCACGTTCTGGATCGCGGTCTGCGCCCCGGTGACGATGTGAGCGTCCACCTCGAGCCGGCTCCCGGACATGCCGACGGCATCACGGACCCCGTCCTGGCCATCGACGGTGAACTGCTGGGGGAGCACGTGGAGGATCCGGCGGTCGCCTGGAACGGACACCGCCCGGGCGGCATCGATGGCGCGGCCGACGTCCTGGACACCCACCTCGCGCCGGCCGGCGGCGACCGCCACCACCCCCCGGCTGTTCTGGGAGGTGATGTGCCCGCCGGCCAGGCCGACCGTGGCCGAGTCGATCGCGATCCCGGCCATCTGCTCGGCCAGGTCCACCGCTTCGGCGACGGCTTCGGCGGCCCGATCGATGTCGATGACCAGGCCCTTGCGGATCCCGCGGGAGACCGCCTCGCCGACCCCAAGGACCCTGAGCCCCGCCGCCTCAATGTCAGCGACGGCGCAGCAGACCTTGGTCGTTCCCAGATCGAGTGCAAAGACGTGGTGGGGACGGCTCACATTAGGTCTGGAGTATAGCCGGGGCAATACGACCTGGGAAGGCTTTTCAGGCGCGAAACCGCAAGATGTGGAGTTTGCCACCGCGGCCCGCTACAAGATGTTGCGTGACCGATCGGACCGATCGCAGCGATCCCACCTCCGGCGGCGCCCGGGTCATGGCCGGCACACACTCAATCCGGAGCCTCTCCGGGTCTTGACGGGCGGGTGCCGGACTGGCGCCTCCCTGATTGGGCCGCCCATTGCGGCTGTCCCTGCCGGCGGGGTGCATCCGCCCGCCTTTGGGTTTGTGCTTAAAAGGCGAGACCTCGCCACTGCACCTGCCTGGCGAGGCCCCGGATGCTTGCGGCCCCATCGGGCCGCTGAAGCTGGATCACCGTAGCACCGGCGTCCGGGGGGCGCAAGCAAATCGGAGTTCGGTGACCGCCTGGCTGACCCGCCCGCACCCTCAGCTGGGGGCAGCGCCGGCGCTGCCGGCGGTCACGACGACGACGATCTTTCCCTGCTGAGCCCCGGCGGCCAGGACCGCGAAGGCGGACGCGGCCTGCTCCAGGGGGAAGGTGCGGTCGATCAGCGGGCGAAGCTTGGCGGCGGCGCACAGCACGACCAGCCGTTCCAGCTCCACCCGGGTGCCCATGGTGCTGCCCATGATCGTGATCTGGCGCCAGAAAACCCGGTTGAGCTGCGCCTTGGGGTTGGGCCCGCTGGTGGCGCCGGCCACCACCACCGTCCCACCCGGCCGGACCGCTCGAAGGCTCAGCTCCCAGGTCGCCTCCCCCACCGTCTCGAGAACGGCGTCGACACCGCCGTCGGTGCGCCGGATCAGCTCCCGAGCGGCATCGCGATCGCCGGGGTCGAAGCTGCTGGTCGCCCCCAGCATCTCGGCGGCGCGCCGCTTGGCGGGATCCCGCGAGGTGACGTGGACCTCGACGCCGGCGATGCCAGCCAGCAGGACCGCCGCGGTGGCGACGCCGCCGCTTGCGCCCTGGACCAGCGCCGACATCCCGGGGCGCAGCCCGGCGCGCTCGAAGAGCATGTGGTAGGCGGTGAGGTAGGCGGTGGGGAGGCAGGCGGCGGCGGCGTCACCGACGGTCTCGGGGAGCGGGACCAGGTTGGCGGCGGGGACGGCGACCAGCTCGGCCAGCGCGCCGCCGTGGGGCGGGTCGCTGAGCAGGGCCATCCGCTGGCACAGGCCGGGTGAGCCGGCCCGGCAGGCGGCGCAGGTTCCGCAGCCGATGACGCTGTGGACCACGACCCGTGTGCCCACGGCTGGGGCCCCGTCGGTGGCCTGCCCGAGCGACTCGACCCGGCCGGCCGCGTCGCAGCCGAGGATTCGCGGCGGGGTCAGGGGCCAGGAGGAGACCCCGCGCAGGGTCCAGAGGTCGTGGTGGTTGAGCGACGCCGCCGAGACCCTGACCAGAGCCCAGCCGGGGGAGACGGCGGGGTCGGGCTGCTCGCCCACCTCCAGGTTGAGGAGGGGGTCCTCTCCGCCGAAGCCGGTGGCATAGACGGCGCGCACCGACTCAGCGTAGCTCTCCTCCAGAGCGGCTGGCTTCTGGCACCATGGCACCACGATGCGCGTCAGCGACCTGCTCCGCCAGCGCCGGCCCAACTTCAGCTTCGAGTTCTTCCCGCCCCAGGATGACGAGGGGGTGGCCGCCCTCTTCACCACCATCGCGGAGCTTCGCGAGCTGGAGCCGGGCTTCGTCTCGGTCACCTACGGGGCGGGCGGCAGCACCCGGGCGCGGACCGTCGAGCTGGTCGAGAGGATCCACCGGGAGCTGGACATCACCCCGGTTGCGCACCTCACCTGCGTGGGCGCGACCCGTGACGAGCTGCACAGCGTGCTCCGCCGCATCGCGGACACCGGCATCGAGAATGTGCTGGCGCTTCGGGGCGACCCGCCCCGGGGTCAGGAGCGGTTCGTCCCCAACCCCGACGGCCTCGCCCACGGCTCGGAGCTGATCGGCCTCATCGCCGGCTCTTACGACCTGTGCGTCGGCGCCGCCTGCTATCCCGAGACGCACCTGGAGTCGGCGAGCTTCTCCGACGAGCTCCACTGGACCAGGGAGAAGGTGGACCAGGGCGCCGCCTACCTGATCACCCAGCTGTTCTTCGACAACCAGGCCTACTTCGATTTCGTGGGCGCCGCCCGGCGCGCCGGGGTCACCGTGCCGATCATCCCCGGGATCATCCCGATCACCGCGGTGTCCCAGCTTCACGGGTTCATCTCCAAGCTGGGGGTCGGGATCCCGGAGGAGCTGCTGGCCGCCTTTGAACGCCGCCGCGATCGCCCCGACGCCGTGCTCGAGCTGGGGGTGGCCTGGTCGACGCTGCAATGCGCGGAGCTGCTCGCCGCCGGCGCCCCTGGGATCCACTTCTTCACCATGAACCGCTCTCCGGCCACCCGCGCGATCCTCTCGGCGCTGCTGGCGGCGCGGCCCTGGGAGCGGCGGCGCTAGTAGCGGGGTGTTGAACCCCGGCCCACTGGGCGCAGGTCGGGTTGTGAGCTGGGTGGCAGCCGGCGACGGACTCTGACCCTCAACCTCTCCAGGGCATTTGGGACATAGGTGTCCACAACATAGGCAGGCCGTGATCCCGCCCGGAGAGCACCCTCAGCGAGCGACCAGCCAGCAAAGCGGCGCCCGGCGGGCCGCCGCACGACCGCGGGCGGCGACCAACCTCGACCTCGTCACTGGGGCTTCGGGGTCGCCGTGGGGAGACGCAGCTGGAACGGGGTCGGCGTTGGCGTCGGCGTGGGTGCCGGCGTCGGAGTCGGGGCGGGAGTGACCGAGGCAGAGGCCGACGGGCGGGCCGCTGGCGACGCCGGGGCCGAGGGAGACGCCGGGCCGGCACCGGCGGGGGCACCATGTCCGGACGTCAGCGCGGCGAGGATCTGTGACGGGACGCCGGGCGTGCCCCCGACGGCTATCGCCGAGGGATCGACCAGGTCGATGTAGCCGAAGCCTGGCCCCACGGCGGGATGCGCCGGGTCGGCGAAGTCCAGGTCGCCCCGCAGGGCGCCGAGGGCGGAGAGCTGGCTGGGAACCTCGGCCAGCGCGGCAGGGGTGCTGACCTCACCGAGGATCGCCTGCCAGCCTGCGCTCGTCCAGATCGAGAAGCTCGCCTCGGGGTTCCACTCGTAGGCGATCACGCTGACGTGGAAGAGGTCGGGGAAGCTGGCCGCCGCGGCCCCGAGGACGCTCATCAGCTGAGGCGTGACCGGGGTCCGCAGTGCCGCGGGGCGGAGGTCGACGAAGAGCGGGATCCCGGTGAGGGCGGAGTCCCCCCCCGCTGTGAGGAGCAGGCTGGCGCCGTCGGCAGCGACCGCGTACTCCCCTCCATCCCTCACCACCCGCATCACCGGGGTGCGCTCGCTGACCGCGATGCGCACCCTGCCGGGCAGCTCCGTGGTGACCGCCACCGACTCCACCCAGGGGATCGCCCTGATGCGGGCGGCCACCGCGTCAGGGCTCAGCGAGAAGATGCTCTGCCGCCCGAGGTCTGCCGCGGAAAGCACGCGCGCGGTGGAGAGGAGCCGGGTGCCGGTGACCGTGACCGAGCTCACCCGGAAGGCGGGAGTCGCGAGCAGCACGACGAGGAGGGCCACCTCCAGCAGCAGGATCAGGGCGGCCACCGGCCGCCGCCGGTCGTGGCGTTCGGGGGGCGGGGGCGGCAGGGTGGGGCTGCGGCGCCTCCGCCGCGCGGTCCCGCGCAGCTCCACGCTGGGCTCCGGAACCTGGAAGCGCCGGATCGGAGCCACCTCGTCGGCGATCGCCGCGGCGACCGCGCGAGCCTGGGCGCGGTGGCGAGTGCGCCGGTCCGCCAGGTCGGGGCTCTGGGGAGCCTCGATCACCGCGCTGCGCTCCGGTGGCGGGCCAGAGCGGCGTCGACGAGTCCCTGGCACAGCACCGGAAACTCGACGCCTCCGGCCCGCGCGCTGTCGGGAAGCAGGGAGAGGGCGGTCAGCCCGGGGATGGCGTTCACCTCCAGCACCCAGGGGACGCCGTCCGCGTCGACGATGACGTCGACCCGCGACATATCGCGACAGCCAAGGGCGCGGTGAGCGCGCAGCGCCGCGTCGTGGCAGGCGGCACGCTCCGCCTCGGGGAGGCGGGCGGGGATGATGTGCTGGCTCTGACCCGCGGTGTACTTCGCTGCATAGTCGTAGAGGGGACGTCGGGAGACGATCTCGAGGGTCGGCAGTGCTCGGGGAGGATTATCACCCAGAATGCCCACCGTGACCTCGGTCCCCGCCACGAAGCGCTCGCAGAGGACCTCGCCGTGGTGGGCCGCGGTCTGGTGGGCTCGGACCAGCCCGCCCGTCTCGCGGACGATGCTGAGCCCGATCGTCGACCCGCCGTGGCGCGGCTTGACCACCAGGGGCAGGCCCAGCTCCGACGCTGCCGCCCTCATGGCCGCCGTGATCTTGCCAGCTTCGTCCCCAACCGGTTCAACCAGGCACCACTCCGGGGTGCTCAATCCTTCGGCGGCGAAGAGCCGCTTGGCCATCGCCTTGTCCCAGCACAGCGCGGTGGCCAGGATGCCGCTGCCGGTGTAGGGCAGGTCGAGGAGCTCGCAGATGCCCTGGACCGTGCCGTCCTCGCCGAAGCGACCGTGCACCGCCACGAAGACGCAGTCGTAGCCGCCCGCGGTCAGGGCTGGCCAGAGCTCGGCGTCGACCTCCAGGGTGGTGCAGGCATGTCCCAGGGAGCGCAGCGCCGAGACCACGTTGGCGGCCGACATGCGCGACACCTCGTTCTCGGAGCCGGGGCCGCCGCAGACGACCGCTATCCGGAGGCTCATATGGACTCGGCGTGAGGGCCGACGGCAGTCATCTCTGGCCATCCCGGAGCGGCTCACCGAGGACGGCGATCTCGGGGACGAGGTGGACCCCGAACCTCTCCGCGACCGTTCGCTGGACCAGGTCCATGAGCGCCAGCACGTCAGCGGCGCTGGCGCCGCCGGCGTTGACGATGAAGTTGGCGTGGAGCAGGGAGACCTCGGCGCCGCCGACCCGGGCTCCCTTCAGCCCGGCCATGTCGATGAGGCGGCCGGCGTGGTCGCCGGGCGGGTTGGTGAACATGCTTCCCAGGCTGCGGGCGTTGTAGGGCTGGGTGGCCCGGCGCTCGGCCTGGATCGAGTCGGTGAGGGCCCGCACCGTCTCGGGCAGCTCGCGGCCGACCCGGAGGCGGGCGGCGGTGACTACGTGGCCGGTGAGGTCCCGCTTGAGCCGCGAGCTGCGGTAGCCGAAGCCCAGCTCGGGGTTGATCAGGTGGACAGCGGCGCCGTCGGGGGCCACCAGGTCGCAGTCGATGAGCACGTCGCGAATCTCGGTGCCGAAGGCGCCCGCATTGCCGCGCACCGAGGCCCCGCAGGTTCCGGGAACGCCGATGCCGAACTCCAGGCCGCCGATCCCGCGCTGGGCGCAGTCCAGGGCGGCCCGGGGCATCATGGCCCCGCCCGGCAGCTCGATGACATCATCGCCGATCTCTCGGAGGCGGCCGCGGGGGAGCTCCAGCACCAGGCCACGGATGCCGCCGTCCAGGATCAGGCTGTTGCTGCCCGCCCCGATGACGGTGACCGGCAGGCCCGCCTGATGGCAGCGGCGCATGACCTCGGGGAGCCGGGCCACCGATTCCAGGCGGAGGTACCAGTCGGCCGGCCCACCGATGCCGTACTGGCTGTGCCGAGCCAGTGGCTCGTGACGGCGGATCCCTGACCGCCGGACAAGCCAGTCCTCGAGCGGCGCCGCCGCGTCGTCCGCAGCACCCACGACGCTCCCCCTCCCCCGCTCGCGGTCATCCATGAGCGGTCTCCGGTCGCCGCCCAGCCTCGCCGCCGGCGGTCTCAACCCGACCCGCGGCGTCCGGCGGGGCTCCCCCAGCCGCATCCCCCCGCCCGGCCCGCTCCGGGCTGCCCCCCAGCGCCCCGACGATGCGCTGCGCGATCTTGTCGAAGCCCCCCAGGGAGAGCACCACCACGACATCCCCAGGTCGGGCCAACCGGCTGACCAGCCTCACCCCCTCGTCACTGTCCTCCACCAGGTGGACCTCGCGGCCGGAGATCCGGGCGGCCACGTCGGCTGACGAGACGGTGGCCGGCTGGTGGCGCTCTCGAGCCGCCTCGATCGGCCCGAGGACGACGACGTCCGCCTCCTCGAAGCTGCGACGGTAGTCCTCGAGCAGGGTGCGCGTCCGCGAGTACGTGTGGGGAGTGTGCACGGCGATGATCCGCGCCAGGCCCCAGCGCGCCCGCGCCGCGTTTATCGCCGCCCACGCCTCGGTCGGGTGGTGGGCATAGTCGTCGACCACGGTGACGCCGCCCGGCTGACCCAGGATCTCGAAGCGCCGCGCCGGCCCCCGGAAGCTGGCGCAGGCAGCGGCGCACACCTCGATGGGGCCCCCCGCGAAGTGGGCGAGGGCCAGGGCGCAGGTGGCGTTGAGGCTGTTGTGACGTCCGGGGAAGGTGAGCGCGATCTCGGGGATGCGCAGCTCGCGGGCGTCGACCCGGAAGCGCTGGACCGCGCCGTCGTCGGCCAGCCGGATGACCCGCCAGTCCGCAGCCTGGCCCTCGCCATAGACGGTCACCCGGCAGGGCGCGCGGTCCCGGAGGGCCAGCGCCTGCGGGTCGTCGCCGCAGAGGACCAGCAGCCCGTCCTCGGGCAACGTCTCCACCAGCTCGACGAATGGCCGCCGGTACGCCTCGAAATCGGGGTAGACGTCGGGATGGTCCCACTCCAGGCGGGTGACGCAGGCCGCTCGGGGGTGGGTGTGGAGAAACTTGGGCCGGGGGTCCCAGGGCGCGGTGGTGTACTCGTCGCCCTCGAAGACGAAAGGACCGGTGCCCAACCGGGCGGTGCCGCCCACGTCCAGCGAGGTCGAACCGAGCCGGAAGCCGGGGTCCATGCCGCAGCGATCGAGCATGTGGATTAGCAGGGCAGCCGTGGTGGTCTTGCCGTGAGTACCGCACACCGAGAGCCGCAGCCGGTCCCCGGTGAGCCGCACGAAGAACTCGATCTCGCTGCTCAGGGGGAGACCGCGGCGCTGCGCCTCCAGCCACTCGGGGTTGCCGGGGCGCACCTGGTTGCCCACCACCACCAGGTCGGGGACACCCCAGCGGTCCAGGTTCTCCGGCTGGTGCTGGTTCACCCAGGGGATGCCCGCCTCGGTGACCACGTCGGAGACGGGCGGGTAGGCGTGCTCGTCACTCCCGGTCACCCGGTCGCCCATCCGCTGGGCGAGGAGGGCGGCGCCGCTCACCGCGTAGCCGCAGATCCCCAGGAAGTGGACATGACGGGGCGTCACCGGTCCGGCGCAGCCCCCGAATGGGTGCCGAGCTCGCGGACCAGGTCGGCCGCCCTCGCGGTCGCTCCCGGCCGTCCCATGGATCGGCTCCGTGCCGCCATCTGGCGCCACCGCGAGGGGTCGTCCAGCAGCCGCTCGATCTCCCGGCGCAGCCGGGGAGCGTCGCACTCGGCATCGGGGATCAGGACCGCCGCCCCACCCCGGACGTAGGGGGCGGCATTGTGGCGCTGGTGGTCCCCGGCATGGGGGTAGGGAACCAGCACCATGGGACGACCCGCGGCGCTCACCTCGGCGAGGGACGAGCCCCCGGCCCTCATCACCACCAGCTCGGCCCAGGCGATCCGCGGCGCGGCATCCACGAAGAAGGCGCTCACCTCCCAGCGCTGGCCGAGCTCAGCGGACAGAGCCTGCTGCGCCGCGCGGATCTCCGGCTCGTCGAGCTGCCCGCACTGGTGAACGATCCGCAGGTCGGGATGCGAGGCGAGCAGGGCGGGGACACAGCCGGTGAGGGCCAGGTTGATCCGGCGAGCTCCCTGGGAGCCGCCCCAAACCAGCACCCGGGTGCAGCGCTCGCCGAGGGCTGGGGCGCCGCTTCGGAACTCCGTCCGGATCGGGTTGCCGGTGACCTCGACCCGGGCTGCCGGCAGCTTGCTCGCCGATTCGGCGAAGGAGACCGCCACCGCCGCGGCGCTCCTGGCCAGGAGACGGGTGGCCCGGCCGGGCCGGGCGTTCTGCTCGAGGAGGAGGATGGGGACCCGCTCCCGCCTGGCCGCCAGCACCACCGGCACCGAGACGTAGCCGGCGGCGCCGACCACGACGTCGGGGCGGAAGCGGCGGATGGTTCGCCGAGCCGCCCGGACCGCCCTGGGAAGGCGCAGCGCGAAGCCGGCCAGGGTCGCCGGCCGGGAGAGGTCGAGGCCGCGAATCTCCAGTGTCTCCAAGGGGATGCCGGCGCGCTCGACCAGGGCCTCGGCGACACCTCCTCGGCGGCCCACCAGGAGCACGGCGCCCTCAGGGTCGGAGGCGCGCAACTCTTCGGCGAGCGCCAACGCCGGGGTCAGGTGGCCGCCCGTCCCGCCCCCGGCTATCAGAGTCCGCACCCTCGATCGCCCCCTGGTGGACAGCCCCGGACAGCCTCCGCCTTCCCGGGGACCCCTTCTTCCTTGTCCCGGAGAGGCTGCGCTTCTCCGGGAACCCCTGGCTTCCTACCCCAGAGAAGCTGCGCTTCTCCGGGGACCCCTGTCTTCGGCCCTGCGCCGACACGTTGCAGAGTATCCCCATCCCGGCCAGGTTCATGATCAGCGCGCTGCCCCCGTAGCTGATGAAGGGCAGGGGGATCCCCGTGGTCGGGATGAGGGTCGTGACCGCGGCGACGTTGATGAACGCCTGGATGCAGATCCAGGCGGTTATGCCGCCCGCAAGCAGGGCGCCGAAGCGGTCGGGCGCCCGCAGCGAGGCCCGGATCCCCCGCCACGCCAGGAAGGTGAAGCCGATGATCACCGCCGCCGTCCCGATCAGCCCCAGCTCCTCGCCGATGATCGCGAAGATGAAGTCGGTGTGCGCCTCGGGCAGCCAGGAGTACTTCTGGATCGAGTTGCCCAAGCCGACCCCGGTGAGCCCGCCGCTGCCCAGGCCGTAGAGGGCCTGGAGTCCCTGCCAGCAGGCGTTCAGCGGATCGTTGACCGCAGATCCGAAGCAGGTGAGCCGGCTGATCCGGTAGGGCTCGGCGGCAACCGCCGCGTAGCCGGCCAGCCCGCCGAGCGCGAGCAGGGCGATCAGGTGCCGGTACCGGGCGCCGGCCAGGAACAGCAGGAGGCCGCCGACCGCGGCCAGGACTATGGTGCTGCCCAGGTCCTTCTCGAGCAGCACCAGTCCCACCGGGACGCAGAGCAGGATGCAGTAGTCGCGGATCGTCCGCCAGCTGCGGACCAGGTCGCCACGATCGCTGAGCCACCGGCCGAGAACCACGATCACAGCCAGGACCGCGAGCGCCGACGGTTCGAGCTGGATCGGACCGAGGTCGAACCAGCGGCGGGACCCGTTGGCCTCGACCCCGATGTGGGGAACCAGGACGGCCACCAGGAGCAGCACGGTGCCCAGCCCGATCAGCCTTGAGAAGCGGGTCAGGTGGTGGTAGTCGATGCGGGCGAGGAGCAGCATCGCGGCCGCTCCGGCGGCCAGGAACACCAGCTGGCGCTCGAAGAAGTAGCTCGGGTTCCCCGTCTGCTGGTAGGCCAGCACCTCGGAGGCGCTGTAGACCATGACCAGGCCGAAGGCGCAGATCGCCGTGATGGCGACGAAGAGCCAGCCGTCCACCGACGCCAGCCCCCGGGTGGCCGGGACCAGCTCGACCCTGGCCCGTCGGATGGGGAGGTCGAGGGTGCGGGTGGGAACGGGGGCGGCCACTCAGCTCCTGCGGTGCGACGACGTGGAGAGGACGGGTGCCAGGCAGCGGCGCGGACGCCATTGTCACCCAACTGGAGCCCACGTGGCGCCTCCCGGCCACGGCGGCCCGCTCAGGCGATCACGGGACAGGAGCGGCGGCAACTCCGTGAGCCACCAGGAGGGTCAGGGCCAGGGCGACCGCCCCGGCTCCGGCGAAGAGCAGCACCAGGTGCTCCTCGCGGATCCCGAGCTTCTCGAAGTGGTGGTGGATCGGACTGGCCTGGAAGAGGCGGCGCTGGAAGCGGGTGATCGCGGTCACGTTGATGATGACGCTGGCCGTCTCCACCGCGAAGACGATGCCCAGGAGGGGGAGCAGCCACAGCAGGTGGGCCTCGACCGCGATGGCGGTGAGGGCGGCCCCCAGGCCCAGGGCGCCGGTGTCGCCCATGAAGATCCTGGCGGGATGCCAGTTGTAGAGCAGGAATGCGGCGACGCCGCCGAGCAGCGCCGCGCCCATCAGCACGGCGGCCGGGGCGTGGAGCCAGACCCCCGCCACGACGGCTCCGACCAGGGCGATCGCGGTGCAGCTGCCGGCAAGACCGTCGACCCCGTCGGTCACGTTCACCGCGTTGGTGGTGGCGACGACGGCCAGGGCCGCGAGGGGCACGATCCCCCAGCCCAGGTCGAGCAGGCCGAGACCCGGGAGGTTCTGCAGGGTGGCCCCGATCTGATGGAGTCCGAACCCGACCGCGACCCCGACAACCACCTGGAGAACCAGCTTCTGGCGGACGGCGAGTCCCAATGAGCCGAGCCCTCGGACATTGGCCAGGTCGTCGAGGAAGCCGACCGCCGCGCCGCCCACCAGCGCGTAGGCGATCACGAAGCCGGCCCTGCTCCGGTCCACCGCAAGCCAGGCCGCCACCGCGATGAGGCCGAAGAGGAGGCCACCCATGGTCGGGGTGCCGGCCTTCACCTGGTGGTTCTGGGGGTTGTACTCCTGGACCATCTGGCCGGCGCCGAGGCGGACCAGGACGGTGAGCAGCGCGGGGTACAGAGCCACGCCGGCGACGAAGCAGGCGGCGGCGGTGACGATGGCGGTGATCACGCGAGCAACCGGTCGATCACCGTCTCCAGGTGCAGGCCGCGGCTCCCCTTGACCAGGACCACCATGCCGGGAGCGAGCTGGCGAAGCGCCATCTCGGCGGCGGCCTCGGCGTCGGCGGCGCGCTCGACCGCCTCTGCGGGCATGCCGCCCGCCACCGCCGAACGGGCGACCAGATCCGCCTGCTCACCGACCGCGAGCAGCCGGGTGGCGGCGCGGGCGGCGCGGCGGCCGGCCTCCTGATGAGCGCCGGGCGTGCGCTCGCCGAGCTCCAGCATGTCGCCTATGATGGCGAGCCGATTCGGGGCCGCGCTGGCGGCCAGGGCATCGAGGGCCGCGGCCAGGGAGCTGGGACTGCTGTTGTAGCTGTCATCGACCAGGGTGGCACCGCTTCGGCCGGGCAGGACCCGGCCGCGGTGCTCGGCGGGCTGGAACTCCGAAAGGCGCTCGGTGGCCTCCGCGATGCCGACCCCGAGGGCGCTGGCGGCGGCGGCGGCGGCAGCAGCGTCGACCAGGAGGTGGCGGCCCGGGGCCCGGATGTGAAGCGGCGCCCGGCCATCGGGGCCGCGGAGCACGCCGGTGGCGCCGTGGATGCCCTGGTCCGAGATCTCCTCGACCCGCCACTCCGCCCGGGAGTCGTGAACGCCGAACCAGGCCACCGGCGCCCGGCTGCGGGCGGCCACCCCGACCACCCGGGGATCGTCGGCGTTGAGCACGGCTCGGCCATGACCGGGGAGCGCGTCGAGCAACTCGGCCTTGGCGTCGGCGATGGCCTCCTCGGAGCCCAGCCGGCCGATGTGAGCCTGGCCGACATTGAGCAGCACGCCGACCTCGGGATGGGTGAAGCCGGCGAGGTCGGCGATCTCACCCTTGGCAGTCATCGCCATCTCGACCACCATCCGCTCCACGGGCGAGTCGAGCCGGAGCACATGAAGCGGGATCTGGGTCCAGGTGTTGAGGTTCCCCGGGGTCTTGGAGGTGGGACGGCCGGACAGCGCCAGCGCGCACATCTCCTTGGCGGTGGTCTTGCCTACCGATCCGGTGATGCCGACGACGGTCGCCCCCATCTCACCCAGCCGCCGCTCGCAGGCGGCGCGCAGGGCGAGCGCCGTGTCCGGCACCCGGATCAGCAGCGGGGGCACGTCGCCCTGAGCGCGGAAGCGGTCCGAGACCACCGCCAGCGACGCTCCCCTCCGGGCGGCGTCGCCGACGAAGGCGTGGCCGTCGGTCACCTCGCCGGGGAGGGCGATGAAGCCCGCGCCGGGCGTCACCGACTGGGAGTCGCTGACCAGATCGGCGATATCGAGAGGGGCGCCCGGTGGGCTCTCGAGCCGGCCGGCCAGCAGAACGGCGAGAGTGTCGGCGCGGAGCACGGCCGGATGGTCGCACAGCCGGCCGGTGCACACGCTCAGCCGGGGTGCGACACAGTCGGGTGGGGACGCGGGGAGGGGGCGCGGCCGGCGAGCAGCGGGGCCGTGCCCAGGCGCCACACCCCGGCCAGCGCCGCCAAGGCCGCGACCACCAGCACGAGAGCCGAGGCGGCATCCTGGGTGGCCAGCCGCTCCCCGAAGAGGGTCAGCCCGAGGACGGTGCCGGTCAGCGGTTCGAGCACCGACGCCGCGGGCAGGGCGGCCCTGAGCTCACCGATCCGGTAGGCGTGCTGCTGGAGCAGAAAGCCGGAGCCGCCGGCCAGGACCAGCATGTAGGGGGCGAAGGTCGCGAGGACCGCGAGCTGCCGCTGAGAGCCGATCGCGATCGTCGTCTTGACCAGCGCGTCCGAGGTGCCCAGCGTCATGCCGGCCAGGGTCGCCAGGGCCACGGCGGCGCGCCACGTCGACCAGCTGCGGCTGCGCCACAGCGACGCCACGGCCAGCGCCGCGAGCCCGATGAGCAGCGGTGCCCACCACCCCGCCGGCGGCTGCGAGACACCACCGGAGGGAGCGGCGGCGACCAGGAAGAGCGTGACCCCGCCGGTGGCCATCGCCATGGCGACCCAATCGGCGCCGCGGGGCCGGGAGCGCGCCTGGAGTGCCGCGACCAGGAGGGCGATCACCAGGCTGGTGGCCAGGATCGGCTCGACGACCGCCAGGCGCCCGAGGTCGAGGGCGGCCGCCTGCAGCCCGTAGCCGGTGACCATGATCAGCACCCCGAGAACCCAGCTGCGCCGGTGGATCAGGACGGCGATGAGCCGGACGCCCCCGGAGCCGCGGCCGGGGACACCATGCGCCGCCCGCTGCTGGAGGGCGGCGCCGATCCCGATGCCACAGGCAGCACCCGCCGCCAGCGCGACCGGCCAGAGCGCGGTCACGCTACTGGAGGAGCCGGACGAGGGCCCGTCCGATCGGGCCGCGGGCTCCGCCGCGGTCGTCGGCATTCTGGAGGACGCGCTGGGCGGCATCGAGGAAAGGCCACCGCAGAGGTCCGGGGGGCATCCGGAACGGACGCTTGGTGACGAAGGGGAGGCCGACCCGCTCCGTGTCCCTCTCCATGAGCAGATCGACCGCGACGCGGGCCAGCAGCGCCGAGGGCCCGACCCCGTGACCGCTGTATCCCACGGCGTAGGCGAGGCGGCCCGGGCGCAGCCACCCGACGCTGGGGAGGCAGTGCACGGTGGCGCCGACCGGACCGCCCCACCCCTCGGTGATCCGGACGTCGTCGAGCTGGGGGAACGTCTGGCGGAAGGTCTCCTCGAGGCGGCGGAAGATGCGCGGGTCCCGGTCGCGCCGGGGGTCCGGCCCGATCCGCGAGACCGGGGCGTCGCGCCCGCCCCAGAGGATGCGCCCGTCGGGGGTGGGCCGGTGGAAGTGGGGCATGACCCGGCGATCCTCGACGCCCATGCGGCGCTCCCAACCCACCCGGGCCCACTGCGCCTCGGTGAGCGGCTCGGTGCAGACGATGTAAGCGCAAATGGTGAAGAGGAACCGGCGGATCTCGGGGATGGCGTGGGCGTAAGCGTTCGTCGCCAGCAGCCCGCGCCGGGCCCGCACCGCGCCGTGAGCAGTGCGCACCACCAGCTCCGAGCCCCTCGACTCCCACCCCAGCATCGGGCTGTGCTCGAAGAGAGTGATGCCGCGTCGTTCCACGGCGCCGGCCAGCCCCAGCGAGAGTGCGGCCGGGTCGACGAGCAGGGCGTTGGCCTCGAAGTGACCCAGACGCACCCCCCGGGCGTCCACCAGGTCGCGGCAGCCGGCGGCGCTGAGCTCCTCGAGGTCGTCCAGGCCGAGACGCTGGGCGGCGGCCAGGTCCTGGCGGATCCGCACGTCCTGCTCCGGCCCGTTGGAGACGGTGAGCAGACCGGGGCGGCTGAGGTCGGCGTCGATGCCCTCGCCAGCGCAGAAGCGCTCGATCTCCCCCAGGGTCTCCCCCATCGTCAGGTGGATGGCGCGCGCCGCCCGCGGACCCACCTTGCGGACCAGGTCGTGGATGCTCCGGGTGACCATGGTCATGGCGAAGCCGCCGTTGCGACCGCTGGCGCCGAAGCCCACCGACTCGGCATCCACGAGCACGACGCGCAGGCCGGGGTCGAGCTCGGCAAGGCGGACGGCGCTCCAGAGACCGGTGAAGCCGGCCCCGATGATGACGACGTCCGCCTCGCAGTCACCCGCGAGCGAGGGGCGCGGCGGTGCCGGGTGGAGTGCCGCGGCGCGCTCCTGCCACCAGCTGGGGGCGGTCATGGCTGGACTAAGGGGTGAGCCTCCAGTGATCGATCATCTCCTCGGCCATCTGGCGCCAGACCGGTGCGGCGAGCAGGGAACCGAAGTCATCGGCGGGCGCCACATGCGGCTCGTTGATCACCACCATCATGGTGAATTGCGGGTCGCTGGCGGGGAGGAAGCCGGCGAAGGAGACCGTGGTGCCGCTGTACACGCCGTCGATCGGCTCCTGGGCCGTCCCGGTCTTGCCGGCCACCTCGCCGGCCCAGCCGGGGATCCTGCCATTGAAACCCTCGGAGCCGGGGTCGTCGACCACATGGGTCATCATGGTGGTGAGGGTCGCCGCCGTCTGGGTCGAGATAACCCGCCGGGTCGTCGCCAGGAACGGGGTCGTGGTACCGGTGCTGGGGTTGTAGAACGAGGTCACCGCGTGGGGCTGGACCCAGATCCCGCCGTTGGCCACCGCGTTGATGGCGGCCAGCATCTCGATGGGGGTCACCGCCACGCTCTGGCCGAAGCTCATCTCGCTGTAGTCGAGCAGGCTGAGCTGGGTCTGGGGACGGAGGTGGTCATCGACCTCGCCGGCCAGGTCGACGCCGGTGGGGGCGCCGATGCCGAAGCTCAGCATGTTGGTGTAGAAGGCGTTGGCGCCCTCCAGGTCCATGACCTTCATGGCGCCGTTGTTGAGCGACATGTCGAGCACGGTCTGCATCGACACCTCGCCGTGGCTGCGCCCGTCCCAATCGTGGATGAGGTGGCCGTCGACCACGGTCTGCTTCTCGTCGAACGTGTAGCCAGGGGTTATCGCGCCGTTTTGCAGGCCGCCCGCGAAGGTGACCACCTTCATCACCGACCCGGGCTCGTAGAGACCGTCGATGGAGAGGTCCTTGAAGTCCCCCACCGGGGTCGACGCGTAGTGCGGGGCGTTGTAGCTCGGGTAGTCGGCCTCGGCCTCGATGGCTCCGGTGTGCGTGTCCATCACCAGGATCTCGCCCGATTGCGCGGCGTCCTGGGTGACCGCCGTGGCTATCGCCTGCTCAGCCCAGTACTGCACCTGAGAGTCGAGGCCCAGCTGCAGGTTGTCACCGTCCTGGGCGGGCACCTTCTGCGCCTGGGACAGGAAGATGGCATTGCCCTGGCTGTCCCTGATCTCCGAGGCGGTGCCCGCCCGGCCGCTCAGGATCCCGTTGTAGTAGCCCTCCACCCCGTACTGGCCCACCCCGTCGGCGTTGACGAATCCCAGGAGGTTGGCAGCGAAGGACTCCCCGGGAACCGCCGAGGGCTGATAGACGTACCGGTCGTTCTCCTGGATGATGATCCCGGGGATGGGTAGCTGAGCCAGCCTCGCCTTGACGCTCTCGTCCACGCCGCTGGCCAGCGCCGCGTACTGGGTCGGCTTGGCCAGCACCGGGGCGACCGCGGCCGGGCTGAGCCCAAGCACGGCGGCGATCCGGCTGGCGTCCTCGGAGCGGTCGGAGGCGCTGATCAGGGCTGGATCCACGTAGATGTCGTAGGCGGGCTCAATGCTGACCAGCACCCTCCCCTCGGCGTCCAGGATCTCGCCGCGGTGGGCGGAAAGGTCGAAGCTCATCTCGTGGCTGCGCGCGGCGGCACTCGCCAGGTTGGCGTGCTCGACCACCTGAACCTGGACGAGGTGACCCAGCAGGGTCACCGCCAGTGCGGCGAAGGCCAGCATCAGCCAGATCCCCCGGCCCCGGATCCTCGGTCCCTCGCCGACGAACCAGCCTCGGGCAGCGGCGGGCGGCACCCTGCCGCCCGAGCTGGACCCGGGCAGGCCGTCGCGGGGCGGCGGAGCCTCCGAGACAGCCTGGCGGTGCCGCCCGACGTCGGTTCCCGCCCTCACCAGCTGGCACCGCCAAGCAGCGCGCTGGCCAGGGCACCAGCCAGCCGGCTGGACGGGGCGTCGAGGGCGGGCGCCGCAGCCGCCACGGAGGCGGCGACGGCGCGGGGAGCGCCGGCCGGTTGCGCCGCCGAGTTGGCGTACGTCCAGGTACCCCCGGGGACCATGCCCAGGCGCGCGGCCTCGGAGATGATCCGCGACGACGCGGCCAGCCCGGCCACCTGGTCGCCCAGCTGCTGATCCTCGGTGACGAGCTGGCCCTGCTGGTAGATCAGGTGGCTCTCGTCGTAGTTCTCCTGGGTCGCATGTGCCGTCTGGCTGACGTAGGCCAGGCCGAGCCCGGTGCACACGGCGATGATCGGGAGCAGAGGGAATGGTGTGCGCGGACCACCCCGGCGCCGGCGCTCCCGTAGCGGTGAGCTCGAGGCAGGCGCGATGCCAGCGGGCAGGCGGGTGGAACGATCGCGGTGAAGGCGCTCGGGAAGGTGCACAGCGCTTGCCTGGGAGTTGGGGGGGTTCTATGAGGCGACGCGAGCGGGTCGGGCAGGTCCCGGACCGGCGATCGCCATCACCGGCGGCCGCCACCAGGGAGATGGTGGGAGGAGGCCGGGCGTTCCGGCCTCCTCCGCGGGGAGGGGGGGCAATGGGGGCCGCCAGACCGAGGTGGACGGGCCGGAGCGGCTCGGAGCCAGGTCAGCTGGCGGGATCGAGCTTCTCCGCCAACCTGAGCCGGGCGGAGCGCGCCCTGGGATTCAGGGCCAGCTCGGCCGGGCTCGGCTTGACGGCCTTGCGGGTCAGCAGGAGAAGTGAGGCCCGGTGGGCGCAGGTGCAGAGGGGCTGTTGAGGCGGACAGAGACAGTTCTGGGCTGCGACGTGGAGCGCGTTCTTGACAAGGGTGTCCTCGAGAGAGTGGAACGAGATGACCCCAAGACGCCCACCGGGCCTGAGGAGCGAGATTGCGGCCTGCAGTCCGCGCTGCAGGCTCTCCAGCTCGTGGTTGACCTCGATGCGGAGAGCCTGGAAGGTCCGGGTGGCGGGATGGATCCGCTTCGGCCAGTAGCGCCGGGGAATGGTGTCCTCGACCAGGCGACGGAGTTGGAAGGTGGTGGTGAAGTGCTTCCGTCGCCGGTCGCGGACGATGGCCCGGGCGATGGCGGGAGCGAAGCTCTCCTCGCCGTAGGTCCTGATCAGAGCGGCCAGGTCGGCCTCATCCCAGCCGTTGACGATGTCTGCGGCGGTGGGAGTCGGCTCAGCCGGGTCCATCCGCATGTCGAGGGGGCCGTCGAGCCGGAAGCTGAAGCCGCGGGCGGGATCACCGAGCTGCTCGGAGGAGATGCCGAGGTCGAGGGAGAGGGAGTCGGCGGCGGCGATCCCGTGGCCCGCGGCGATGCTGTCGATCTCGGCGAAGTCACCCTGGGCCAGAACGAGTCGGCCGCCGGTGAGACCGGCGAAGCGCTCGCGCGCGCGGGCGACGGCAGCCGGGTCCCGGTCGATGGCCAGGACGCGGCCGCTCGTGCCCACCCGCTCCAGGAGGGCGGCGGTCACTCCGCCGCCACCCAGGGTCCCATCGACGGCCAGCTGGCCTTCGCGGGGCTGCAGGTGCTCTATGAGCTCGTGTAAGAGAACTGGCCGGTGAAGACTCGCCTCAACGGGCGGCTCCCCGGGCGTGGCGTCCTGCTGGCGGCTCATGCCTGCCACGATCGACATGGCCAGTGCCTTCGGTCAAGCCGGCGCCGCTCATCACGACGCCGCGGCCTGGGTTATGAAGCCCAGGGGGTTGATGCGATCGGTCAACTCGGTGAAGATTTCCGGAGTGAGGTTCCGGGTCTCCTCCTCCCAACGCTCCGTCGAACAGACCTCGATGTACTGGCCCATGCCGACGAAGGTGACGCGGTCCCCGATGCTGGCGAACCGGCGATGGGCCGGATGCAGGAGCAGACGCCCCTGGCCATCGAGCTCGAGATCCCGGGCACCGGCGAAGAGCGGCCGCAGCGCCGCCCGCTGCTCGGCGGGGGTCCCGGCGGTGATGGGATGCGTGAGCAGGAAGGCGGTCCAGGTCGCTTCCGGCCAGATCACAAGGCGGCCCTCCGCGCCCATGGAGACGACGGCGCCGGCAGCGAGCTGGGGCCGGAACGCGGAGGGAACGGCGGTGCGACCCTTGGCGTCGACAGCGTGGCTGTACTCGCCGTAGAACATCCGCCCTCAGCCCCAGCGGCCGTGAGAGCGCGCGGTGACGGCCCATCCCAGACCCGGTTCACCACTTCGTGCCACTTTTCACCACCACGGCGCACCGAAGGGTAACCCGATCGCCCGTCCTGCGCAATCCGGAACGTATGTACGCATAGACGCGTGCACTCCGTTGGCGCTGCCGGCCGGGTGAGGCGGCGCCCACCTGGGCGGTGAAGCGCTGGTGAAGCGCTGCGCGCGCACTCTGCGACCGTGCGGATACCAGTGGTCGGCGCGCATGTCCCTGGCCGCCCTCCCGGAGGGTGGCATGCCGAGCGAGGTGCTTGTCCCGGGCGGACGGGATTGACCCCGGGCGAATGTCCCGGATGGCGTGGGCGGCGCCGGCAGTCGGGGGGGCGGCTGTCCCAGCCAATCCCGCGTTTCCTGACGGGCTCTCGCCACCGATCACGATCGACCCCTGCGATTGCTCATCACATACCAATGGTCGGTTTGGGTAGGCGGACTCGCGGTCCGGGTCAGCCTGGGCCGAATGACCCGGTCACTCGGCGCCAATGCGCCCTTATTGCCAACGGTACCCACCGTCAAACTCAAGACCTGGTCGGCCGGCGACCTGCCGGATGTGAGCGGCACGCTGGGCGATCTTGGTCTAGGGGTACTCGGGGAAGGCATCTGCGTCAGACCGAGTCTTGGTGCGGTCTGCACAGGGGTGGCACAGGCTGATTTCATGCGGCTGCCCTGCGACCGCACGGATGAGGGTCGAGGGGCGGAAAACGAGAGGAGGCCGGAAGCAAGCGTTGTCGCCAACAACAGGGCGGTGGTTCCCCGCCCTGCGCCGCGCCGTTCACGGACGGGAATCGCCTGGAGAGGCCTGGTGTTGCTCGCTCTGCTGCCGCTGCTCCTGACGCTGGCCACGCCGGCCCACAGCCCAAGCAGGAACGTCGCCGTGCGGGTGGCCGGGTCTCACGCCCGGCAGCGGACCCGGCGGGACAGCATGGGCATCGGCGGCGCCCAGTGGGACGATGGAGAGGGTTCGGTGTCCTTGATCGGGGTCCCCGCCAGTCGCGCGACGCGGATCAAACTGGAAGACGCCCGCGCCTGGCTGGCTCGCGAGCTCCACGATGGGGCGGTCCAGCGCCTGACGCTGATGGCCGTCGAGATCGAGCGGCTCAAGCGGTGGTCCGGGCTGGGCGGGGAGCTGGACCAGCTGCAGAACGGGGTGCGCGCCACCCTCAACGACCTGCGCCGGCTGCTCTACGAGCTGCGTGACGAGCCCGCGGTGGACGCCAACTTCGTGGCCGGGGTTCGCGAGCTCCTTTCCGAGCTCAGCCACGCCGGGGTCGCGCCCGACCTGGTGGTCCACGGCTGGCCCGAGGAGCTCCCCTTCGAAGTGGCGGCCAACCTGCGCCAGATCTGCGGCGAGGCGCTCGTCAACGTCCGCCGCCACAGCGGCGCCAGCCGGGTCACCGTGACCCTCCAGGCGCTCGACGGCAGCCTCGCCCTGACCGTGGCCGACGACGGCCGGGGATTGGGCCAGAGCGGGGCGGGCTTCGGACTTCGGGGCATGGCCGAGAGGGCCGCCTTGCTCGGCGGCCGGGTGACCCTCGACAGCACGTCAGGAGTGGGGACGACGGTGCGCTGCGTCGTCCCGAGAGGAGGATTCCTGTGATCGGCAGCAAACCGGTGCGGGTGCTCATCGCCGACGACCAGACCCTGTTCCGCTCAGGGTTGGCCCGGCTGCTCGACGAGGACCCTCGGGTCAGCGTGGTCGCCGAGGCCCGGGACGGGGTGGAGGCGGTGCGGCGCTGCCGGGAGTGCGATCCCGAC
>DASPQV010000017.1:0-14018 GCA_035624785.1 Binatia bacterium
CCTGCCACGACGAGCCGTACGAGATCGTCCGGATGACCCTGCTGGCGCTGGCGCGGCTCGACTATCCGAGCTACCTGGTCCAGGTGGTGGACAACAACACCAGGGACCCCAACGTCTGGATGCCCCTGGAGCGCCTCTGCGGGGAGCTGGGCCCTCGCTTCCAATTCATCCACCTCGAGCACTGGCCCCCAGCCTCCGCGAGCGGCGAGGGCCGGGGGTCGAGCAGTCCAAGTCCCTCGCCGGGCGGCGGCAACCGCAAAGTAACCAACCTTCGCAGCGACCGCGAGTACACTCGCCAGCGATGACAGGGCAGCACGCCGGCTTCTTACCAGCATGACCGGACAGCTCGCCGACTTCCTGGCGGCCCACTCCGAACGCGTCGCCGAGCTGTGGGACCAGCTCCAGGGGGGCGGGGTGGATGTCCGCTCGCGCAACGCCACCCGCGGCCCCCGGCAGTTCCTGAGCGCGGTGCTGGTGGCCCTCTCCGCCGACGACCTCGATCCGCTCATGGCCTTCTACGAGATCGACCTGGAGAAGACGGCCGAGCTCGACGAGCGCATGGAGCGAGCGCTGATCCAGCTCTCGGCAATACGCACCGCCGCCGCCCAGGCGGCTCGCGAGGCCGGGCTCGACAGCGACTCGCAGCTCTCCCTGGCCCTGGACGCGGCTGACGACATCAGCGCCGTCGCCACCCGGCTCAGCTCCGCCGTGGCGCGAAGGCTGTGCGAGCAGGTGGCGGCGGTGACCACGGCGAGCAGCGCGCGGGGCACCTCGATGTCGATCACCCTGCACGAGCTGCGCCGCCCGCTCACCATCCTGAACAGCTACGGTCAGCTGCTCTCCACCGGCATGCTCGGCCAGATGCCGGAGACCGCCTCCGTCGCCATCGAGGGCATCACCGCGAGCACCGAGATGATGGTGCGCATGGTCAACGCGCTCTCCGAGGTGTCACGGCTGGAGGATCCCGAGGACAAGCTGGTCATCGAGCCGATGGCGCTCACCGAGCTGGTCCAGGGCGGTGTCGAGACCGTGGCCATGGAGGCCAAGCTCAAGGGCTGCCGGCTGGAGCAGGAGGTGGACTCCGACGTAACCTTCCGCGGCGACCGGCGGCGGCTCACCCTGGCCCTCACCAACATCGTGGGCAACGCCGTCAAGCATTCCCCGAACGACGCCACCATCTGGGTGCGCGCCTTCGAGGAGAACGGGCAGGTCCACGTCACGGTCAGCGACCAGGGCCCCGGCTTCGCGCCCGAGGAGGCCGCCAAGCTGTTCGACAAGTACTACCGATCCACGGCTGAAAGGCACCGCAAGGTGCCGGGCAGTGGCCTCGGCCTCTACATCGTCAAGACGGTCGCGGAGCGGCATGGAGGCACTGTCGCCGCCCGCTCCGAGCCCGGCAAGGGTGCCGAGTTCGAGATGGTGATCCCGCGCACCGAGAAGCACCGGTGAACGCCCGCGGATGAAAGGCGGCGGCCACCGGTCGGAGGGAATGCTCAGATGACCAACGCCGCGCCTCCGTCCAGCCGCCGCGAGGGTGACTCCATGGGAGAGCTGGAGGTTCCGGCCAGCGCTTACTACGGGGCCAGCACCCAGCGGGCCAGGCTCAACTTCCCGATCAGCCCGCTCCGTCTGCCCCGCGACTTCATCCGAGCTCTCGGGCTGATCAAGCAAAAGGCGGCCGAGGTCAACACCGAGCTGGGCCTCCTCGAAGCGCGGCTGAGCGGCCCCATCATCCAGGCCGCCGGAGAGGTTGCGGACGGGCGCTTCGACGAAGACTTCGTGGTCGACGTCTTCCAGACCGGCAGCGGCACCTCGACCAACATGAACGCCAACGAGGTCATCGCCAACCGGGCCAATGAGCTGCTGGGCAGCCCGCTCGGCTCGCGCAGACCGGTGCACCCCAACGACCACGTCAACCTCTGCCAGTCGTCGAACGACGTCATCCCCACCGCCATCCACCTGGCCGCGGCGGTGACCCTGTCGCGCGACCTGCTGCCCGCCCTGGCCGGGTTGGAGGCGTCGCTCCGGGAGAAGAGCAGGGAGTTCTGGCCGATCGTCAAGACCGGCCGCACCCATCTCCAGGACGCGACGCCGATCCGCCTCGGCCAGGAGTTCCTGGGCTGGGCGGGGCAGGCGGAGCGGGCCCAGCGTCGGGTGCGCGGAGCCCTCGAGGAGCTGTGCGAGCTGGCCCTGGGCGGAACCGCGGTCGGCACCGGGGTCAACACCCACCCCGAGTTCGCGGCGCGGGTCATCGCCCGCCTCGCCCAGGCGTGCGGCCTCCCCCTGCGCGAGACCGCCAACCATTTCCAGGCTCAGCGGACCCTGGACAACGTGGTGGCCGCCCACGGGGCGCTGCGCGGCACCGCCGTGTCCCTTTACACCATCGCCTGCGACATCCGGTTGCTGGGCTGCGGCCCGAGGGCCGGCATCGGCGAGCTGGCGCTGCCGGCGGTGCAGCCCGGGTCGTCGATCATGCCCGGCAAGGTCAACCCGGTGATCTGCGAGTCCCTGACCATGGTGGCCGCCCAGGTGATCGGCAGCGACGCCACCGTCGCCTTCGCCGGCGCCGCGGGTTCGCTGCTGGAGCTGAACCTCATGATGCCGGTGGCCGGCTACGACCTGCTGGAGTCGATCGCCATCCTGGCGGCGGGGGCGGACAACTTCCGCGCCCAGGCCGTCGAGGGCATCACCGCCACCGATAACGGACCGAGGCTGGTCGAGCGCGGCCTGATGACCTGCACGGGACTGGCGCCGCGGATCGGCTACGACGCCGCGGCGGCGATCGCCAAGGAGGCCTTCAACACCGGCAAGACGGTGCGCGAGGTGGCCCGCGAGCGGACCCAGCTCACCGAGGCGGAGCTGGACGTGCTCCTCGATCCGGTGGCGATGACCGAACCCCACGCCGGCGGCTCGCTGTCCGGGGCGGGAGGCTAGCGGGCTGGGCATCACCGGGATCTCGAATCCGGCGCGTCCCCTCCCCTGAGACGGCCGGGCTGGGTCCGGCCAGCTTCTCGATGCCATCGAGAATCCGCCCCAGGCCGTAGTTGAAGTAGCCGTCGGGACCCCCCTGGCGGAAGGCCCCGCCGGCCACCGCCCGGTGGATGGCGGGGAAATGGACGGCGTCGGTGAGCATGGTGAGCAGGCTGTCGTAGGCGGCGACCTGCTCGGCGCCCGAGGCGGCGGCGATGTCGGCCATCAGGGTCGCCTCGCTGCGCACGTAGAAGCTGAGCAGCAGCACCGTGGAGGCCTTCTCATACTCGGCGAGGCGGGTCGGAGCCAGGACCCGCAGCGCGCTCTCCAGCCAGGCCACGTTGTTCGGCCCGAGCGGCGGCGCTCCGATGGGCACCCGGAGCGCCCAGGGGTTGCGGCGGTAGGCGGCCCTCACCCCCTGCGCCCAGCGGGTCAGCCCGGCGCGCCAGTCGCCGCCGGAATCCTCCAGCGCCGGCGCCGGCCCGATGGCGGCGTCGACCATCAGGGTGAGCAGCTCGTCCTTGGCGGAGACGTGCCGGTAGAGCGCCATCGTGGCCACGCCCAGCTCGCTGGCCACCCGCCCCATGGAGAGACCGCCCAGCCCCTCGGTGGCGGCGACCTTGATCCCGGCCGCGACGATGCGAGCCAGGCTCAGGCCCGGCTTGGGCCCGCGCCGGGGATGCTCCCGCAGCCCCCAGGCCAGCTCGATGCTCGGCGGCATCGGGGGAGCGGCGGCGGCCGCGTCGGGACCGGTCGTCGCCGACAAGCCGGCGCTGCGGGCGCCCGATCGGAGGCTCCCCACCCACTGCGGGGGGCTGCTCACCCCCGGCAGATCGTCCTCGGACCGCGGGTTGACACGCCGACTCAACTGCGTATATCCTACGCTAAACAGCGTACGCTGTACTCAGTATAGCCCCAGGAGGAGCGCCGCGTGGCCCAGACTACGGCGATCGAGGCCCATGGCGTCGGCAAGGCCTTCGGCTCGACGCAGGCTCTGGCCAGCCTCGACCTGGAGGTCGAGCGCGCCACCGTGCTCGCCCTGCTGGGGCCGAACGGGGCGGGCAAGACGACCACGGTGCGGGTGCTGGCCACCCTGCTCCGCCCCGACCGTGGCCGGGCTCGGGTCGCCGGCTACGACGTGGTCACCCAGCGTCACGAGGTGCGCCGGCGGATCAGCCTCACCGGCCAGGAGATCGCCATCGACGACCTCCAGACCGGCAGCGAGAACCTGACCGTCCTGGGCCAGCTGCGCGGCCTGCCGGCGCGCGCCGCCCGGAGCCGGGCCGCGGAGCTGCTGGAGGGATTCGGCCTGACCGACGCGGCGCACCGCCGGGTCAGCGGCTACTCGGGGGGGATGCGGCGGCGCCTGGACCTCGCCGCCGCGCTGATCAGCCGCCCCGAGGTGCTGTTCCTCGACGAGCCGACCACCGGCCTCGATCCCACCAGCCGCCGGGCCATGTGGGCAGTGGTGCGGGACCTGGCGAAAGCGGGGGTCACCATCCTCCTCACCACCCAGAACCTGGAGGAGGCCGACGAGCTGGCGGACCGGGTCGCGGTGATGGATCACGGCCGGATCGTGGCCACCGGGACCTCGAAGGAGCTGAAGGCCAGGGTCGGGGAGCACCGCCTCGACCTCGAGCTGGCCGATCCCGCCGCCTTCGAGGTGGTCGCCAGCCGGCTCGGCGAGCGGGCGGTCCATGTGGACCGCTCAGCGCTGACGGTCGGGGTCGCGGTCGACAGCGATGCAGCCGGGCTGCGGAGCCTGCTCGACGAGGTGGACCCCGAGCGCAGCCACGTCACCAGGTTCGAAACCCGCAGCGCCAGCCTGGACGACGTCTTCGAGGCGCTGACCGGCTTGCCACAGCCGGCGCCGGTGGAGCCCGGATCAGCGGGCCACCTCGCCTTCGCCCGACCCGGCCGGGACGGCATCGCAGCGGAGAGCCTCAATGTCTGATCGCGCCACCGTTATGCCACTCCCGTCGCTGGGCGGGAACGTCGGCGCCGCAGTCGGGACGCAGGCCCTGACCCTGGTGCGGCGCTCCTGGCGGCTCTCGCTGCGCCGCGTCGACGCTCTCACCACCTCGCTGGCCCTCCCCGTGATCCTCATGGTGATGCTCGTCTACATCTTCGGGGGCGCGATCCGCACCGGCGGGAACTACGTCGACTACGTGATGCCGGGAGTGCTCGCGGTGTGCGTCGGTTTCGGGGCCGGGAATACCGCGGTGAGCGTGGCCCAGGACCTGACCACCGGGATCATCGAGAGGTTCCGGGCCATGGACGTCCCCGGCGAGGCGCTCATCAACAGCCACGTCGTCGCCAGCGTGGCGCGCAACCTGGTCTCCTGCGCGCTGGTGCTCGGCGTGGCCGTGGCGATCGGCTTCCGCAGCCCGGCCGGACCATTGGCGTGGCTGGCCGCCGCAGCCATCCTGGCGCTCTTCCTCCTCGCCCTCTCCTGGCTGTCGGCGGCGATCGGGGTGGCCGCGCGCTCCGCGGAGGCGGCCAGCGGCATCGCCTTCTTCATCGCCTTCCTCGCCTATCCGAGCAGCGCCCTGGTGCCGGTGCAGACGATGCCCTCCTGGCTGCGCGGGGTCGCCGAGGCTCAGCCGATCACGCCGCTGGTCGACACCATCCGCGCCCTCCTCGGCGGCATGCCGGTGGGCGCCAGCGCCTGGCACGCGGTGCTCTGGAGCCTGGGGATATCCGCCGGCTCGATCCTGCTCGCCGGCTTCCTCTTCCGGCGGCGCATGGAGTAGCGAACCGTCGATCTGCGGGGTCGCCGCGCGGCGGCGGACCATTCCTCCCGCAGCCAGTTGTGGAACTGGCTGTCACAAACACGGGATGCCGGGACCAGCCGCCGGCTGGCGCAGAAGCGAACTAGCGGCCGGGTCCCTCTGCCCGCGCCTCGGCTTCGGCCTTGAGCTGGGTCTCCAGGGCCTGGCGGTCCCAGAGCAGCACCCCGGAGCTCTGAGCCAGCTGCTGCGCCTCAGGCTTGAACGAAGCGGTGCTCACCACCAGCCCGCCGATCCGGGAGCAGCCGAGCCGCTTGAGGGTGTCGGCATGCTGCTTGACCGCTTCCAGGAGGGCGTTGACCGCCTCCGGGCCGAGGGCCGCGTTCCAGCGCTTGACCTGGACCACCACCCCCTGCTCGTCGCGGCAGAGAAGGATGGCGGCCCCCGCGCTCCCCCGCGCCGGGGTGGGCCACACCGTGTACCCCCGCCGGCCGAAGAAGGCGACCAGGTGCCGCTCCAGCTCCTCGTTGCTCATGACGCTGAGATTCACCGGACCGGGCGGCGGCACCGCCCGAACATCGGGGCGTGCGCCCAGCGCGGCCGTGGCCGCGTCCCGCCGCCACTTCCTGCCGCGGTCGAAGCGCGACATCGACGAAACCACGTCGCCGATGCCCATCGTCACCCTCCGGCAGCCCGCCCCCGATGCGCCGGGGCCGGGCGAGCTGTCACATCGATGACCATAGGTCCGGCCCCGTTCCAGCCCGGCGACCAGGCAGTGACAAACCGGACGCACCTAGGCGCGCCCGCGTCGCATACGGGCCGGGACCCCGGGGGCCATCCGCCGATTGGGTTCCCGCGATGCGGGCGCACCCTGCTGGCCCCCCACCCGCGTACCGGGCGGGCCGGTGGGGATGCGCCGCCGCGAATCAGGCGCCAGCGGCGTGAGGGGCTCGGGTGGCGAGCTGGGCCGCGCAGGCGGCGCAGAGCCCGGGGAGGAGCAGCGGGTGGTGGCCGAGCGCGAAGCCGGTGTCGCGGTGCAGCCGGGTGGCCAGGGCACGGACCGCCTCGATGCTGACATCGGTGGTGGCGCCGCACCGGGTGCAGACGGCGTGGTGGTGAGCCACCTCCTGGATCTCGAAGCGGGCCACCCCGTCGCCCAGCCGGACCTGCTCCAGCAGCGCCGCCTCGGTCAGGTCGGCGAGCACCCGGTACACGGTGGAGCGATCCATCGCGGCCCCGGCCCGGCGCAGCCGCAGCCAGACGTCCTCGGCGCTCATGTGAGCGCCGTTGGCGCTCCGCAGCACGGTGAGGACGGCGAGCCGCTGAGGGGTGACCCGGAGACCGGCGGCGCGGATCCGGTCGCGGGCTCCCTGATCTCCGCTAGGCGGCGCCTTCACGGTCCTCCGCGACATGCCGGCGAGTGTATTCGCTGCGCGTACCGGGGGCTGCGCGGCTCGGTGTGGAAGACCACGGCCCCTCCACCTCACTCCGTCGCACCTGGTGGGAGGCGCTGGCGCTGACGGGGCGATGAGGAGCGGCGGCCGCGGGCCACGGCATTCCGGGCACCCCGGCAACCTCGACCTCGGCATCCAGGGCCGCCTCTGCCGGAGCCGGCGCCGCCCGCGGGCTCCACCGCCGCTCGATGCCGGCCAGCTTCCAGACGGCGATCGCGGCCACCCAGGCAACCACGAACATGGCCACGATCACGTACCCCACGGTGTTGAGGTCGAGCCGCCCGACCACGCCCCAGAAGGGCCCGCTGGGGCGAGCCGGGGTGAGGACCTGGAGGACCTCCACGGCGCCGACCAGAAGCGCCACCGCCACCGAGAGGGCGGTGATGGTGAGGTTGTAGAAGACCTTGCGCGCCGGGCTGGAGAATGCCCACCCGTAGGCGACGTTCATGAAGGCGCCGTCGGCCGTGTCCATCAGCGACATGCCGCCGGCGAAGAGGAGGGGAAGGCTGAGGGTGGCGAACCAGGGAAGCCCCTGAGCGGCGGCGTTCCCGGCGATGGCCAGCAGGGCGACCTCGGTGGCGGTGTCGAAGCCGAGGCCGAAAAGGACGCCGATCGGGTACATCTGCCAGCTCTCGCGGATCGACCTGGCGATCGGCCCGAGGAGCCGGTTGAGCAGGCCCCGCTCGCGAAGCTTCCGTTCCAGGGCCGGCTCGTCGTAGTTGCCCCGCCGCATCTCCCGCGAGATCCGCCAGATGCCGCGCAGGATGGCCAGGTTGATGAGCGCGATGAGGAGGAGGAAGCCCGCCGACACCGCCGTGCCGATGACGCCTCCCAGGCTCTGAAGGGTGCCGCCCGAGCCGTGGACCTGGCCGGCCACGGCCTGGGCCGCGACCGCGATCGCCGCAGCCAGCCCGAACACGATCGTGGAGTGGCCTAGGGAGAAGAAGAAGCCGACCCCGAGGGGGCGCTTGCCATCGGCGAGCAGCTTGCGGGTGGTGTTGTCGATCGCCGAGATGTGGTCGGCGTCGAAGGCGTGACGAAGCCCGAACATCCAGGCGGTCAGCCCCAGACCGATGAGGATCCTGGAGCCGCTGGCCACGGTGCCGGCGATCAGCAGGCCCCAGCCCAGAGCGTTGATGCCGAGGACGGTGCCGCCGAAGGCGCCGAGCCGGATCCAGTCGGCCCGCTGCAGGGTCCCGTGGAAGGGGAGCCGGCGGCCCTGGCGATGGCCGCGCCCCCCTCCGGCAATCCAGGCCATGGGCATCTCCTTCCTTCTGCCGGGACCCGGCCGGGAGCCCTCGAACCGCCCCGCTGCCCGTCCGCGTCCTCGGGACCAGCCTACAACAGATGCGACTTAACCGCATCTGCTCCCCTCCGCAACAACCAGCCGGGCGCGAGAAAGCGGTTCGGTCCGAAGGGGTGGCGCGGCGGGCGGCTCGTTCCCGCCCCGCCCGACGCGGTCGGCTCGACTAGGTCGCCGCGCCTCGTCTGCGCGTCCTCGACCCGTCCCAGCGCACACTAATCCCGCGGCCGCAGGGCAGCGGGGAGAGCCCCCCTCGCACCAGCTGAGGAAAACTCATACGTTGCGTCAAAGCCGTATCGCGATATATCGTTACAGTTCGGGAGAGCCCACCCCGGCACCCGAGCCGAGACCCTGACATCCAGGAGGCCCAACCCGTGGCTGAGCCTGCCCCGGTCCACCTTCCCGCCCACGACGGCAATCGCCCGGTCGACCCGGCCGGAGTCGCGCGCCCCACCCCCGAGCTGGCCCACATCGAGCATCCCTCGCTCGAGCTCCCCACCCGGGAGAAGCTCATCGTCATGGTGGCCGTGATGCTCGGCCTCTTCCTGAGCGCCCTCGACCAGACCATCGTCGGGGTGGCCCTGCCCAGCATCGTGAGCCAGCTCCACGGCAGCGACCTGTACACGTGGGTGGTCACCGCCTACCTGCTCACCAGCACCATCACGGTGCCGATCTACGGCAAGCTGGGCGACGTCTTCGGCCGGCAGCGGATGCTGATCGTCGGCATCCTCCTCTTCCTCGCCGGTTCCGCACTGTCTGGCCTCTCCCAGAACATGGGCGAGCTGATCGCCTTCCGAGCCCTGCAGGGCTGCGGTGCCGGATCGCTCTTCCCCATCTCCCTGGCGGTGATCGGCGACCTCTTCACCCCGCGGGAGCGGGGTCGCTACCAGGGGCTCTTCGGGGCGGTGTTCGGGGTCAGCTTCATCGTCGGGCCCTTCCTCGGCGGCGTGATCACCGACGACATCAGCTGGCACTGGATCTTCTACGTCAACGTGCCGGTGGGCATCGTCGCGCTGGCCGCCATCTTCACCCGGCTGCCCAACTTCAAGGCCACCGCGGCCCGGCTGCGCGACCTCGATTACCTGGGCATCGCCATCTTCACGGTGGCGGTGATCCCGATCCTGATCGGGCTCACCTTCAAGGGGTTGACCGACAGCAGCGGCAGCCTGTACGGCTGGACCGACTGGCGGGTCGGGGGGATGCTGCTCGCCGGGATCGCCATCCTCGCGGTCTTCGCCCTCAATGAGGCGAGGGCCCGCCAGCCGATCATCCCCCTCGACCTCTTCACCGACCGGACGCTGGCCGCCACCAACGTGGCCACCCTGATGGTGTCCTGCAGCATGTTCGCGGCGGTGATCTTCATCCCTCTCTACTACCAGGTGGTCAAGGGGGTGAGCGCCACCGCCTCCGGGTACTCGATGTGGCCGCTGCTCCTCGGCCTCATCGGCACCAGCATCGGGGCCGGCCAGTACCTGAGCCGCACCGGCCGGTACAAGGTGCTGCTGGTCAGCGCCCTGTGCGTGCTCGGCCTGGGCAGCTGGCTCTTGACCCACCTGAGCCCGACGACGCCCACCGCTCTGCTGTGGCTGTGGCTCGGGCTGACCGGCATCGGCGTGGGCCCGACCATGTCCGTCTTCACCGTCGTGATCCAGAACGCCGCTCCCCGCCAGCGCCTGGGCACCGCGACCAGCACCCTCACCTTCCTGCGCCAGGTGGGCGGGGCCATCGGGCTGGCGGTCGCCGGCACCGTGTTCAGCGAGAACCTGTCGTCGCAGCTGCCCCAGCAGCTCAGCACCGCTCATCTGCCCGCCGCCCTCACCAGCCACATCGCGTCGCCGGGCACTTTCAGCGAGAACAACATCGCCGCGGTGGGGAACCTCGGCCAGACCATCCTCCAGTCGGTCCCGGCACGCATCGTGCCCACGGTCAGGCCCTTCATCGGCCAGATCGTCGACGCCCTGCACAACGCGATGGCGTTCGCCCTCGCTGATGTCTTCTGGGTGGCCCTGGTCACCGCCGTGCTGGGCCTGCTGGCGACGCTGGCGATCCGCGAGATCCCGCTGCGCGGTTCGGCCCGCCGGGCCGGCGGCGCTCAGAGGGAGCGGCACGACACCGCGGACAGCGAGACCACCGAGGTGGTGGCCGCCGTATAGAAGCGGCCGCTCGGCCCCCGGAGGCCAGCCCGGGGGGGACGGTGCCCGAGTAAAGCGGACGCGCCACCGGCAACCGACCCGGGGCGGGGCACGCGGGGAGCCGGAGCGCCAGGCTCCGGAGCACCCCCGTCTCAGGCTGCTACGCTCGGCGCCCCATGAGCAGCCGCTATCAGCGCTCCGTTGCCTCCGCCTGGGACCCGGCGCAGTACAACCGCTTCGCGGCCGAGCGGCAGCAGCCGTTCTGGGACCTCCGCTCCCTGCTGGAACCCGTGGCGGCCCCCCTGGTCGCCGATCTCGGCTGCGGCGACGGCCGGCTGACCGCGGCGCTGCACCGCGACCTCGCCGCGCGACGCACCGACGGCATCGACCTCTCCGAGACCATGCTGGCGGCCGCCAGCGCGCGCGCCGAGCCCAACCTCCGCTTCAGCCATGGCGACATCGGAGCCTGGAGCGGGTCCGGCTACGACGTCGTGTTCAGCAACGCCGCGCTGCAGTGGGCCCCCGATCACCGCGCGGTGCTGGAGCGCTGGCGCGGCTCCCTGGCGGATGGCGGTCAGCTGGCGGTGCAGATGCCCGCCAACGCCGACCATCCGTCGCACACCGTCCTGGTCGAGCTGGCCGCCGACTGGATCGGCCCCGCCGCGCCGCCGGACCCGGTCGCCACTAACGTGCTGCGCCCGGAGGAGTACTCCGGCCTGCTGGACCAGCTGGGGTTCGATCGGCAGGTGGTCAGGCTGCAGGTGTACCCGCACCGGCTCGCCTCGGCACAAGAGGTCGTGGAGTGGATGAGGGGGACCTCTCTCAACCGTTTCAAGGCCTCGATGGGCTCACAGGAGTACAGCCGCTTCGTCGAGGAGTACCGGAGACGGCTCATCCACGCGCTCGACGACGAGCAACCCTATCTCTACACCTTCAAGCGAATCCTGCTCTGGGGACGGCTGGGCGCGGGCGCCGACCTTCTCGGGGCGCGGCTGAGCCCGGCATGAGCGGCTGGACCAGACACCTGGGGCAGGTCTTCGGCCGGACCCTCAGGGAGTCCCCGGTGGAGGCCGAATCGGAGGGACACAGCCTGCTGCTGCGGGCAGGATTGGTTCGACAGCTCAGCGCCGGCATCTTCTCGGCGCTCCCGCTTGGCTGGAGCAGCATGCAGCGGATCATGGCGATCATCCGCGAGGAGATGAACGCCATCGGTGGGCAGGAGATCTCCATGCCGGTGGTCCAGCCCGCCGACCTGTGGCATCGCTCCGGCCGGCTGTCCACGGTCGACGTCATCGCCAGCTTCCTCGACCGAGCTGGCCGGGAGATGGTGCTCGGCCCCACCCACGAGGAGGTGGTGGCCACCCTGGCCTCGGGGGAGATCATGTCGTGGCGCCAGCTGCCCCAGATCGTCTACCAGATCCAGACCAAGTACCGTGACGAGCCCCGGCCGCGAGCGGGGTTGATCCGGGTCCGCGAGTTCCTGATGAAGGACGCGTACAGTCTCGATCGCGACGAGGAGGGGCTGAGGCGCGCCTACGACGCCCATCACGGCGCCTACCTGCGCATCTACGAGAGGTGCGGCCTCGGGGACGTGATCGCAGTGCGCAGCGACAGCGGGATGATGGGTGGCCGCACCGCACACGAGTTCATCTACCCGTCGCCGCTCGGCGAGGACACGCTGGTGCGCTGCCGGAGCTGCGGCCGCGCCGCCAACCGTCAGGTGGCCAGCTTCCGCAAGCGCCGCCTCGACAACGGGGACCCGGCCCCGCTGGAGCGGGTGGCGACCCCGGGAATGGCGACCATCGAAGCCCTGGCGGCATTCCTCGGCGTCTCCGCCGAGCAGACCGCCAAGGCCGTCTTCTTCATGGGCGGGTTCCCATCCGGAGACGCCGTCTCGGAGAAGCTGGTCATGGCCATGGTGCGGGGCGACCACGAGGCCAACGAGACCAAGATCGCGAACGCGGCCGGCGCGGTCAGCCTGCGTCCCGCCACCGCCGACGAGATCCGCTCCGCCGGTGCCGAGCCCGGATATGCCTCGCCGATCGGCATCGACCGCTCCCGCGCGGTGGTCGTCGTCGACGACCTGGTGGCCGCCTCCACCAACCTGGTGTCGGGCGCCAACCGGCCCGATGTCCACCTCCGCAACGTCAACGCCGGCCGGGACTTCACGGCCGACATCACCACCGACATCGCCGCCGCCCAGGAGGGCGCGGAATGCCTGGAATGCGGGAGCTCCCTGGAGCTGTTCCGAGGCATCGAGGTGGGCAACATCTTCCAGCTGGGGACGCGATACAGCGAGGCCCTGGGGGCGCTCTACGCAGACGAGCAGGGCGCCCGGCATCCCATCGTGATGGGCTCGTACGGGATCGGGGTCGGCCGCCTGCTCGCCTGCCTCGCCGAGAAGCACCACGACCCCCGCGGGCTGGCCCTGCCCGCCGCGGTCGCTCCCGCCGACGTGCACATCGTCGTGCTGGCCACCCAGGCTGAGGCGACGGTCGATGCTCTCGCCGCCGGGCTGGAGGCTCACGGCGCCCTGGTGATCGTCGACGACCGCGAGGTCAGCGCCGGGGTCAAGTTCGCCGACTGCGACCTGATCGGCGCGCCGCTCCGGGTGACGGTGAGCTCCCGATCGCTGGCGGCCGGGGGCGTTGAGGTCCGCCGCCGGCTGGGCGTGGAGGCGGCGGTCGTGGCCGCGGAGGCTGAGGCGGTTCTGGGCCTGGCATAGCTGGGGTCTCCGGGAATCTTGCCGCGCCGGGCGGCGGTCGCTCGGCTGACGAGGGGAGCGCCGGACACCCTTGTGTCGTCAGACCCCTGTTTAGGCCACGCGTGGCCCAAACCTGGGTTGTCATGATGGAGGGTGCGCCGCAGGTGGTGATCGAGCGCCTCGGCGCGATCGGACTCCCGAGGTGGACGAGCGCGAGAGCGGCGCCCCCGCTGGGTCATCCCGGCGGGAGCAGCTCCGTCCAGGTGGCAGCGGCGTCGTGGCTGAGGTAGGCGACCCCTGAGGGCACCATGGTGCACACCTCGGCGACGGTGCATTCGTCGAGCATCCCGGTGGGCGCGGCGCTGACGGCGAGGACCTCGCTGCCCGTCAGAAACGTAAGCGTGGTCCAGGGCGTGCCGCCTGACCCAGGAACGCTGAGCGACCCCACCCAGGTCGCCCCGTCGTCCTCGCTGGTCTCCAACTCACTGCCACCGGAGGACGCGGCGAGGACCAGCGCCTGGCCGCGCGCCGCCAGGCTGCCGAGATCGCCTCCCAGCAGCAAGTAGCTGCGGGCGCCCGGCTCGGCGAAGGTGGCCACCGTCAACTGGGACCAGTTGCGGCCGCCGTCCGGCGACGCCACGACCGCCTTGTCGGAGGAGCCAGCCGCACCGCTACCACCACAAGCCGCCACCAGGCGCCCGGATCCTGCGTAGCTGAGCACGGCCA
>DASPQV010000018.1:0-55847 GCA_035624785.1 Binatia bacterium
CGATCGCGACCCGGAGAATCCGACAGCCGTGTGTGATCTGCATGTACCTCTTCTTACCTCCGCTCATCCCGCGCAGGGCATCCGTACCTGCACCAAACGCACCGTAGCAGAGCCCACCTCCGAGGTCCATAGGCACGAACGCCCTCTTCGAGCCGGTCGGCGAGTCGCGAAGGGCCCCCTGCCGAGCCGTGACGGCTCGGACCGCGTGATCACGAGGACTGGGCCCTGGGTTCGCCACTTCGTGCCGACTGCCATCCGACGGATCGCGCGGATTTCGCGCTCCTGTTTTGCGACTGGCGCCTTGGCGAGGGCCATGGAACTCCAGGGGAAACCCAAGACCTCGATCGACCAGTGCGGTGCATCGTCGCCTCGCAATCAGGAGCTTATGCTGACTTCGGCAACAAGGTCTTCGCCCACCTCCCAAACGGCGGCAGACCACCACATCAGATACCTCTCTCAAGGCATTGTGGACGCTGAGGGCGGCGGCCGGAAGCAAGGCCGGCGAAACGATGGGCTGCGCAACGGCTGAGGTGTGCTCGTCCTACCAGCCGTCCGATGGAACCGCCGGATTCGATCCTTCAGCTCTGATCAGCCGTGGGTTGCCCCGGCTTCCTGATCGACCAGTGCCTTTCCGGCCACGCTATTGGGATCCACCGCAAGGGCGGCACGGTACAGCTTGTTGGAGGCCTCGGTCACGCTTGCCAGGGCGGTGTCCGAGGTGCTCTTCTGGGCGTTCATGGCTTGGGTGGCGCCCTTGGAGGAGGCCGACACTCCGAAGTATGCCGAGACGATCGCGACGATCGGGCTGACGATGACCCCGAGCACTGCAGTCAGGTTGGTCTGGCTCAGGCCAAAGGCGAGGAGGATGACGACCGTGAGCACGATGGCCACGGCTCCGACGGCGACCGAACAGAAGCCCCAGAGGTCGCGCCAGTCGAAAGGATTCGTGCCGTTGGACATCCCGACTCCCTCCGCGAGCGAGGCGCCGACGCCCCGATAGCGTGCCGTGCAGCAACAGTAGCATCTCCTTGGCCGTCCAGCCGCATGCCCGCGGGAAGGGCAATAGGGCGCAGATCTCTTCTGTCAATGTCTCAGATGTAGCTACCGAAAAGGAGCAAGCGCCACCGTTGGCAACCGACGGGAATGAAGCTTGCGCTCCGCCGCCCTCGGTGCTCGCTGCCCCAGGCGACCGGGTCCCCAGAGCCTCCGCCGCCGAGCGGTGAGCGCGGCTCGGCGGCGGGCTCTCGGGGCGCCGCTCCCAGCGCGTGGGCGGTGGAGGTGGCCATCCGCCCAGGCCCGGGGGGAAGTGTCTGACGTCACGCCGTCTCGGTGCGAGTGATTCGACCCGGCTCCTGGCGCTGGACGGTGAAGGCACCGACCACGGCCCGCCCCAGACGAGCCACCGCCCGGCTGCGGCCTCCGTCGCTACGCGCCTCAGCGAGCGCCCGGCTGATCTCCTGATGACGGATGCCCCTGGTGACGCGTTCCTGGTGCTCCATGCGGCACAGCTGGTACTGGATGTCTGGCTGGATCACGGCTCGCTCCTTGGTGAGGCCCCGCCACTCGCTTGGTGGTCGACCCTCACTTACCTCGGCGCCAGGAACCGCCTCGCGATGCTAGGAGCGGCCTCGACGCCACCTGCCCTCGGAAGGTCCAGGACTGCGGACTCAGGCTGGAGGCAGCCGTGGACGTCCACGCCCGGCGCGTGCGCCCTAATCGTATAGGGCAACTCGTCAAATCGCTGCGATTGACTGGATTTTCGGCCGGAGTCGGTCGGTGAACCAGATGAGACCGAGACTGCCCCTCCGGGCTTCTTGAACCGGGCTTGTGCAGGCAACTCTGAGCGAGCAAGATGCCCCTGGCTGTTCGGGCCGGCCATCTCACTGCCCGTCAACGGCTTGGCTGGTTTGGCCAGGATGGCCGGAGCGCCGAGCGCACGGAGGAGCGGCGATGCCTGTCGACCCAGCAGCTGGGACACCAGCTTCGAAGAGGCCTTGCGGGAAGAGGCACTTCGACGCCGAGTGGCCGAAGCAGGAGGTGGACTGCGGGGGAACCTGCCTCTTGGATGCTCACAACTACCCCTGGCACATCTGCAGCGTCTGCGTCAAAACCGCGATGGAGCCCGTCCATCCCTGCTGGAGGGACCATTAGAGCTGCTCGAGCTGCCGCTACCCGTGAAGAGTCGAGTTCGGTGCGACGCTGACCCCGTTTGGGGTGACCTCAGCGGGTCAGCACCCACTGGGTCGGCTCGGGCGGGTCGTAGGCGCAGAACGTCCCGGTCCGCACTGAGCGGCGCAGATGGCGCCCCAACTGGGGGTGGGCCGTCTCGGCCCGGTCGATGGCGTCGCGGATCCGCCAGGTGACCGCCTTGCGAGCCCGTTCAGCCGGGTCGAGGGCTCGACGCGCCCTGCCGTGGAGGCCCACGGCCCCGGCCAGCTCACCGATGATGAAGCTTCGCTCGTCGCGAATCCGGGCAGCGCGCTCGACGTCGTTGGCCGCAGTCGCCTCTTCGAGGTCCTCCTCGAGGTCGGCCAGGCGTGCCCGGTACTGCCGGCGCGCCTCCTCGTCGATCACCTCGCCGGCGTCGCCCTCCAGGGCAAACCCGCTCGGTGCCAGGCCGGCCGGCTGTTGAGCACCCCGTCCCGGACCGATAGCGACGAGGTCGACCGCGGCCACCTCGGTCCCCCGGGAGCCGAGAAGCCGGGCGATGTCATGCAGACCCTTGACATCCTTGAGCCGGACCGTCGATCCGGCGAAGCTCACCGACCAGAAGTCTCCCTCCCGCACGAAGACGTTGGCGGGAGGCGGCGGCGACGCTCTCAGGTCCGCTGCCTCCTGGTGAGCCGCAGTCGGGCCGGCCACCCAGCGCTGGGGCACCACCAGGATCTCGCCGTCGCCCAGATGAGCATGAAACCCGCGCTCCCTCAGCCAGTCACAGGCGCTCCCCGGCGCGCCACCGCGAATCACGATCGCATCCGCCGCGTCACCCGCCTCGAGAGTGGCCGGAGCGTCGCCGGTGGTCCTTGGCGCTGTGGTCGCGGGAGCCAGCGAGACGGTGACCGGGACGTCGAGCAGCCGTGCCTTGTCACGCAGGCCGACAGCGAAGCGGAGGGCATCGATCCAGCCCTCCTCGCCGATGGATTGATCGAATCTGGCCGTGAAGGGCACGCCGAGGTTCTCACCCACCCCATGGTCTCGTCTGGCTTCCGTGGCCGCCCATTCCCATAGCTGCCGAGCCTGAGCCGGCCCGGCGGCTACGACCACCGGGCCCGGCGGGGCGGCTTCGATGAGCGTCTCCACCGGTGCCACGTTGGTGCCGGTGGGCACGAGCGCGACCGAGATGCCCAGCTCCTGGCGTAGCTCTCGCGCCTGGCGCGAGAGCAGAGTGACGCCCCGCCCCTCCGCCTCCATCTCCACCCGGTCGATCTGGGTTGACGCCGCGGCGAGGTGGCCGCTGGCCGCGTCCGCTCGGGCCAGCAGCAGCCGGGTCCGGAGCTCCTCCCACCGTTCCCTGGCGTCTGCGAAGGCCGCACAGAGCTCCTCGAGCAGGGGGATGGCGTCCGCCGGTCGTCCCTCGGTGACGGCGAGGCGTGCCTGGGCGCGCCGCAGGTAGGCGTCGCGGGCCGGGCCCCGGAAATGGCGGCCATCCTCCACCAGGCCCAGCGCGTCACCCAGGCGGCCGCACGAGAGGAAGGCCTCGACGGCGGCCTCCGAGACCACCGCCTCGATCTCATCACCGGCGGCACGCAGCCCGGCATCGGCGACCTCAGCAGCCGCCCGCGGGCTGTGGCCGGCGAGCTCGAGGGTCACACCGAGCGGCAGCAGCCACTCGATCGCGGCCGGGCTCGCCTCCGTGGGCGGTGGGAGCTCCGATCTCGCCTCGGCAAGCTCGTCGGCCGCGAGGTGTGCTGCTCCCGACAGCACCGTCACCTCTTCGAGGAGCAGCTGATGCCCGCTGCGGCGGACCAGAGCCGAGGCTGCCTCGAGATGCCTTCTGCACTCGGCGAGCTGGCAGTCATCGAAGGCGACGGTCGCCTCCAGGCACTGGGCCACGATCTCGTCCGCCGGCGAGATGCCCGGCAGCGCTCGGAAACTCTGGATCAGAGCGGCGATCTCGGGGTTGCGCAGAGCATGGTTGCGGACGCTCATGTCGAGGCGGAGGACGGCCGCCGCGACCCAGTACAGGTGCTTCTCGGCGGCCTCCCGAAAGCTGCTCTCGAGGAGCCGGAGACCCTCGTTGACCTCGCCCAGATGCGCCGTCGCTGCGCCCAGGTACGCCCTGGCCCAGACGTTGGCGAGGTGGGCGCCCACCGCGTCCGCGACCCTGATGGTGCGCTCCGCCATCGCCTTGGTACCCCGGTTGTCGCAGCGGCTCCAGCGCAGGCGGGCGAGTCGCAGGTGGACCATCGCCTGCTCCTCGTTCGGGGGGAGAGCTTCGAGGATGCTGAGGGCGCGCTCGTACTCGAGCTCCTCCTCGCGGCTGCGTCCCTGCTCGTGGAGGCAGGTGCCGAGCAGATGGCGGCATCGAGCCACGCCGGCGGGCTCATCGACCGCGGTCAGGATCTCGATCGCCTCGCGAAGGTGGCGCTCCGCGGCGAGAGGCTGACCGCTCCTGCACAGGGCCTCGCCGAGCCGCAGCAGCAGCTGTCCCCGCTCCTCGGGGGCGCTCACGTGAGCCATCACCCGCTCGTAGAGCTCCGCCGCCGAAGCCGCGGCGAAGCTGCTCATCGCCTCGTCGGCGGCGCTCAGCAGCAGGGGCACCGCTCCGCCGGTCTGGCCAGCCAGGAGCAGGTGGTTGCCGATCTCGACCGCTGGAGCCGCTGCCTGGCCGAGCGCCTCGGCGACGCGGAGGTGGAGCCTCTCCCGGCGTGGCGAGATGATCTGGTCGTAGACCGCCTCCTGGATCAGGGCATGGCGGAACCGGAAACGGCCCCTCACCTCCTCGTCCGGCTCGAGGAACTGGCGCAGGACCAGCTCCTCCACCGCGCTGCTGACGTCGTCCTCGGCGAGGTTGGTGATGGTGGCCAGGACGCCGTAGGTGAACGATCTGCCGATCACCGCGGCGGCGTCCAGGACGTTGGACTCGGTGGCGGCGAGGCGATCCGCCCGAAGCAGGACGACCTCGGAGACCGCCTGGGGCAGCCGGAGTCGGGCTATCGGCTTGCGATCCCAGCCGTGCTCGGATCGGAAGATGTCGCCGCGATCGACCCCCTCGCGGAGCATCTCCTCGATGGCCAGCGGGCTCCCCTCGGTGCGGTCGAAGAGGTAATCGCGGAACTCGTTGGAGACATCGTCGCCGAGGATGGCCTGCGACATCTGGGCCACATGAACCGCCGTCAGCGGAGCCAGCTCGAGGATCTCAGCGAGCCCGCCTCGGCGCCAGCCGTGGAGCATGAGAAGGAGCGGGTCGCGACGGGGCAGCTCGTCGCTGCGGAAGGTGACAACCAGCACCATGGGCAGGCTGGAGACCCGATGGGCGAGGTAGTCGGCGAGCTCGCGGGTGGACGGGTCGGCCCAGTGGAGGTCTTCGACGACCAGGAGCAGCGGACGCCCCTCGCGGAGCGAGCCGAGCAGGCTGACGATCGCCTCGAAGAGGCTCAGCGTGCCCCCGTCCCGACCCTGGTCGAGGCGCCGGCCGGTTCCCGGCGAGAGCTTGGGGAACAGGCTGGCCAGATCTTCCACCAGACCAGGCTCGAGCCTCTCCTGGACCCGACCGACGTCCGCGCGTGCCAGCTCGTTGTTGACGGCTTCGAGAAAGGGCAGATAGGGAATGGCGAGATCGGTCACCGCGCAGCCACCCCGAAGCACTCTGAAGCCGAGCCTGGTGGCGCGGCGCTGGGTCTCGGTGGCGAGCCGGGACTTCCCGATGCCTGCGTCGCCGGCGAGGACGACGAGGCGGCCGTCGCCGCGAGCCGCGTCAAGGAGAGCGTCGTCCAGCGCGCCCAGCTCATGCTGACGCCCGACCAGGATCGGGCAGAGTGTCCGCTCGGCGACCACGGCGGCACGACCTCTGCTTTCAGGACTCTGTGCCGCGAGAGTAGCCGAACTCCCCACGGCCGTCCACCCGGCCGGCGTCTCCGACCCGGTCTATAGGGTGGACACTCCGCGGTCGAGCCGGGGCTTCAGCCGCCAGCCGGCTCAGGGCCGGCTCGCGGTCGGTTCGCTGGCTGCCCAGGTCCGGCCCGCTTGTCCGTGATCAGCGGTCGATGCGCCGTCGGCCCGAGGTCAGTGGTTCCTCCAGCAGGGATGAGCGAGAGCCGTGTCCTCCATGCAGGCGCTGCAGACGTGCCAGTTGTGCTCGCCCGGGTCGAGGATGCAGGTGCCCCCGCAGTCGCTCCGCTCCTCCTCCAGCCGCGCGGTGCTGTGCGCCTTGCCACACACCGGCCTGTTTGGGATCGAACCCTTTGCCTGACCTGGAGACATGTCGGTCCTCCCTTCGCGGCTCGACCGCCGCGCGTCCCCTACGTCCGGGGCGCCACCGTCCCGGGCGCACCGCGGAGATCGACAGACCGCCACGGGCATCTTGATGCCTCCACATGGCGACCACAAGTCCTGGCGTCCGGGGAGCCACCGGGCGGGCGGAGGGCGTCGACCGCCTGCGCTCCCCGGCCGCCGGCATGAGAGGCTCGGAGCTCGCCTGAGCTAAGCCGTTGGGCCAGCCGCGAGGTTGGGTTGGTGCTCTGTGCCGACGGCTGGCTGACGCCGGCTCGACGGGGTACCGTGGAGCCCGGAGGACTGCAGGTGCGATACCACAACTTCCGCTTCGGTTCCGTCGAGATCGACGGCCGCACCTACGAGGACGACGTGGTGATCGACCGAGGCGAGGTCCGCAAGCGCCGAAAGGGCGCCTCGAAGCGCTATCGCGAGACCTTCGGTCACACCCCGCTGTCGGTGGACGAGGAGATTCCGTGGCGCTGCGAGCGGTTGGTGATCGGCACCGGCGCTGCCGGCGCCCTGCCCGTGATGGAGGAGGTCAGGGCTGAGGCGGCAGGTCGCGGTGTGGAGCTGGTGCTGCTGCCCACCGCTCAGGCGATCGACCTTCTGTCCACCAACCCCAAGCACACCAATGCCATCCTTCACGTCACCTGCTGAGCTTTGCCTGCATCTCCTCACGTGGCACTGCCCTTCGCTCGCGGCGTCCTTTCTCGTCGTCTCGTGCTTCGATCGACTGCCTGAGGCGCGCCAGCTCCGGGCTGCGGGTACTCCGACCCTGCTGGCCGGGTTACCGCATCCCCTTGCCGCTGGCAGCAGCCGCGGCATCCTCGATGGGTGGGGCGAACCGCTGGTCTCGATGTCTTCGTGCGCGCCGAGAGGCCGCTGGCGGTGGTCTGCAGTGCTGGTCTCGGTCTCCCCATCGGGCCCTGGCCTGGGCTCCAGGGACAGGGGTGTGTGGTCGCGCCTGCGGGTGGGATCGCCGCCACCCTGGCCTTTCGGGCCGCCGGCGGCGCGACGGGTGCGGCTGGCACCGTGGCACGACCGGGGGCCAAGGCTGGGCACGGCGCGAGGGTAAGCGCCTCAGCCAGTCAGCAGAGAGCGCTTCTGCGCTGGTGGCGGTCCGTGATCAGGACCCTGGAGACGGTCGAGGTGCCGCCCATCAATCCTCTGTGCCTGGAACGGATCCGCTGGCTGGCGAGCAGGTACGTGACCGGCCGGGGTCTGCTGCTGGCGCCTCACCCGATCGGAGGTCAGGCCACGGCCGGAGCCTGGGCGGCTCTGGGCGACCTGACCGCCGACCTCGAGCTGCAGGGCCAGACTCGCGATCTGGAGGCGATGCTGAACGCCCACCGCGACCTGTCCGGGACGGTGCCCCCGCGGTCCCTCGTTCACCACTACATCGCCCTCCAGGCCGTGACCCTGGCCGCCGCTGCCGGCTCCGCGCGCGGCCGGCGACCAGCGCAGCCTGCCCAGGTCCGCGACCTGGTGCTCGTCGCCGTCCGCCATCTCGAGATGGGCAGGATCATCCTCGTCCTGGTTGGTGGGGAGCCCGGCGCCGGCACCTCGACGGTGGCTCGCGCCGTGGCCCAGCGCTGGGGGTCGATGCTGCTCTGCACCGGCCTGGCTGAGGCCCCCGATGAGCAGGTCCTCGATTTGGCCGGTCACGCGCTCCGGACTGGGCAGGGGGTCGTCGTCGATCTGGCAGGGTGCGACCCGGGGTGGCGCCGGCGCGCGGCACGGATGGCTGAGGTGACGCACTCCGACTGCGTCCAACTCTCCTGTACCGCATCGGCACAGCTTCGGACACGGCGCCTGGCTCAGCGCGCCGAGGACAGGTCGGGGATCACCAGCGCGGCGGGGTCCGCCACCCGTCAGATCACCACACCATGGGTGAGCTGGCCCGAAGCCACCCTGGTCGATACCGGCCAGACCCTGGAGCACAGCCTCGCGACCGTGTCGCGAGCCATCGCCAGGAGCGGCGAGTGGGTGGCGGCATCCCGACGCCCCTGGCCCCGACGCTCACCGTCGGGCTGAGTGCAAGCCGGTTCACCGCGGGAGCTGCTCGCGGGAGGCTCAACCTTGCCGGCGGGTGAACCTCTTCCTGGCCTCCTCCAGCGGGCAGAGGGCCGAATGGCCTGATTCGACTTGGGACCAAAGGCTCTTTGTAACCCACGCTTGGCAGGCCCAGACCATCGACTCGGTCATGAACGACGGCGTGGTCAAGAGTGGCGGTCCTCACCAGCACGAGCTGGCCGCGGCGCTGGCCGCCTGGGGCATCTCGGAGGCCGGTGTCAAGGGCGCCTATGACCTGATGTCCGCCTGAGATGGTTGACCTGGGCTCGGGGACAAGCGCCCTGCTCGACATCGATGTCGCCCTTGTCCCCAGCCAGGCATCCGGCTGGCGGCGGCAGGTCGCGATCGTCATCGACGAGCTGCGCGCCAGCTCGACCCTGACTGTCCTGATCGATCGCGGCTGCCCGCAGGTCGCGGTCACCGCCAGCCTCACCGAGGCACGCCGTCTGGCTAGACAGCGGGGAGCGCTTCTGGCCGGGGAGCGCGAGGGCCGCACCCCGCCCGGCTTCGATGTGAACAATTCTCCGACCGAGCTCAACCGCCTGCCGATCGCCGGTCGGCAGGTGGTCCTGTGCACCACCAACGGGACCCTGGTCCTCAGCCGCCTTCGCCAGCTGCCGGCCGTGCTGGTGGGCTGCCTCCTCAATGCCGGGGCGGTCGCGGCCGCGGCGTTCCGCCTGGCTCAGCGATACCAGGCGAGCGTCGGGATCGTCTGTGCCGGTCAGCGTGGCCGCTTCGTTCTCGACGACGCCATCGCCGCGGGGGCCATCATCCATCGCCTTGTCGCCGTTGCCGCTAAGGAAGGACGTGGGTGCGCGATGAGCGATGCCGCCCAGGCGGCCCTGCGGTTCGAGGCTGCTTACCCGGATGTGCTGACGGCGCTCCTCGAGTCAGGTAGCGGCCGCCAGCTCGCAGCCCTGGGGTTGCGGAACGATATCGAGTTCTGCAGCCAGGTGGATATCAGCACGACGGTCCCAGCGTTGCAGCCGGGCCCGTACCTGACGGTGGTGCAGCTGAACGAGCATGTCGGACCAGATGCGCTCGGTTCGCGAGCGAGCGTGACGCTGAGCTGAGCAGCTGATCGCATCCTCGAGACTGTAGCTGGGCCTTAGCCCTGGCGACTGGGTGCGGCGAGGCAAAAGGACCCGGCCGCTTCGCGGCTCCAGATGATCCGCTGGGCGTCGGCCGGTTTCCTCCAGCCCGGGTGACGCCGTCAGAGCGGCTGCCAGTTCCGACGGGTTGGATGCCGGTCTTCGACGCTTGACACGGTCCACGGAGCTGGCATCATGGTCGGCGGTGGCGTCCTGAGGCGCAGCCTCCCACGGGGAGGCGATCGGACGGGCTCGCGCCTCAGAGCTGCCGTGGTTTCTCGGACGCCTAAAACCAAGCTGGCACACCGTTTCGCTTTGTCGTTGTGAGGAGGCGGTCATGGACAGCGAGCTCGGCGACGGGGTACTCCAAGGCGCACGCGCCATCGCGCCGTTCACCGCGAACGAGGATCGGTTCCGCGCTCTGTTTGACGCTTTCCAGGCTTTCGATCGCGGGTCGTTCCGGAGGCTGCTCGACGAGTCGGGTGGTCTCGACCGTTGCGAGCTCGTCTGTGGCTGGCTGAGAAGCAAGGCGTGCGTGCTTCTCTGCCTCGAGCTGTGCGGGCCGCCTCCGGAGAAGGTGCCGAGCCTCCGCGAGTTCGCTGAGGTCCTGGTCCGGGTCACCGGCAACGAGGAGTGGGTGGAGCGACTGGCGGCTGCGATCGGTGACCGCGACCCAGACGTCATGGGGACGCTGGTGGACGAGCTGGCCATCCGCCCCTTCTGTCATCTGCTCTGCCACTGGGCGTGCGAGGTTCGGGCGGATCTCATCTGTGACGTCCTCTGCGCGCCTCAGCCGGTGCACCTCGGGGACCTGACCGCCGCTCTCAGCGCTGCCGGTCAGGCGGTCTCCAAGCTGCTCGCCAACGAGCGGGCCTTCTCTGAGGCGGCAGCCGCGGCGGAGATCCAGGACTGCGAGCGTCTCAGGGCGGCCGTCTCGGCGGTGGGCCTCGCCGTCGGCGAGTGTGAGCTGATCTGCCGGTGGCTGTGCTCATGGCGATGCCTGTGGGTCTGCGTTCAGCTCTGCCAGGACCTGCCCGCCCCAGCGGTTCCGCTCAGCGTCAGCGAGGCCTTCCAGTTCGCTCAGGCAACCGCCCGGCTCGCCGACACGCCGGCCAACGTGGAGCGGCTCGTCGCCGTCATCGGGGCTGATCCGCCCACGCCAGTTCCCTGGCGTCAGCTCCTCGACGAGCTTGGCCTCGGCCCCTTCTGCATCCAGATCTGCCACTGGCTGTGCGAGCTGCGCTGCGAGCGCTTCTGCCGCTGCGTGTGCCCCAACCCGGCGCTCAACCCGTGGTTCACCACGGTCGGCTACTTCGATATCTACTCGGACATCGACAGCACGACGGGGCTCACCAACAAGAGCCTGCCGTACCTCAGCCTCGGCTACGGAGGAGGTCCCAACTTCGCGTTCTTCGGCTGCCTCCAGCTCGGTGGCTGGTGCCCCAGCTTCTCCCCGCTTTCTCCCACCACCCCGATGCAGTACCGGTTCCTCTACGAGAGCGGCGGCGGCCCGGTGGCGATCACCGGAAGCTTCGTGTGCCCTGCTGAAGCCGGGACGCGGCTGATCAGCTGGCCGCAGAATCTCGGCGGCGTCGCCGGGGCAACCATGGTGTCGACCTTCCAGAGCGTGGTCATCGCCGGGGCCCCTCAGCCGGATCCCATTCCCCCGGCGCCGGGCGCGCCATGGGTGGGCCCCTCGGCCCACTACATCGTCCCCGATGCCAACGGCTGGGTGCAGGTGGATCCCAGCGCCGTCGGCGGTGGCTTCCAGGTGCTGCTGGGGTTCGACACGTTCCCGGTGGTGCCGCAGCCGACCCCGCCCAGCCCCCCCGGGCCCCCGTACCGTCCCCCGAGCGTGACCCCGGGGAGCGCCGTGCCGGTGAGCGACCAGATGAGCGGCAGCGACCTCGCCATCATCTTCCAGGCGATGCCGGTGACGATGCCTCCGACCAGCCCCCCGCCGACCCCGTTCACGGCTCCCTACAGCAACAGCCTCAGCAAGATCCACATCAACAACTGGAACGAGGTCAATGAGCTGGACTTCAGCGAGTTCAGCACCGGTTGCTGCACGCCGATCACCAGCAGCCTGGGCGTTCAGATCACCGTCGATCACGAGCAGATGGCCGCGGGCGCCTGGTCACTGGGGATCTCGAGCTGCGCACCGACGCCGGGATTCATCGGTCTGGACATCCCGCCGGCACCTCTACCGGTACCCGCTGGCATGACCCTGTCGTCGCGAGGCGGCTGGGGCACCATCAACGAGGTGACGGCGGGCTGGGAGCCGTGCTCCTACACGGTGACCCTGGCGACCAGGCCGGGCCTCACCACCGGGCTGGTCGATCGGACCCCGAGCTACAACTCACTGACCTTCGCCATCTGCGCAAGTTGAACCCCTCATTGCCAACGATGCAGGGGGCGCCGCCTCGGCTTCAGCGCGCCCCCGAGTCTCCGTCTCTCCGTCGGCGCTTGTCCCCATCCTGGCCACGCCGGGGGCGGCCGGGCCGCAGCGTATCGCCTCCCCTCAGCGAGGCGCCGGCAAGGCCTCGGGATCCAACGCGACGGGCGGGCTGCCCTCGCCCTCGTGCGAGATCGCCTGTCGGGTTGCGTTGCTGAGAATCCCGGGCGTGGGCAGGCGTGAGCCGGGCCTCGCCGATCCTGGTGACCTCGGGTGGGCAGGATGCGCCGGCAGTCGAGGCCGCCGGGATCCGTCTCGCGCCCGCGTGAAGCTCGGGGACCTGAGCTCGTCGCGCGGCGCGCCTGCGTGGGCCGGAGCGGCGATGCACACCCGATCGCGCCCGTTGTGCTTGGCCGAGTACATGGCACGATCCGCCGCGGCGAGGAGCTGGTCGAGGTCCTCGCCATGTTGAGGATGCGCGGCGATCCCGACCGACACGGTGAGCCGCTCCATCGGGGAACCCGCTGGGACCGGTATCTGCCGCACCGCGACCCGCAGGGCCTCGCCGATCCGCGCTGCCTGTTCGAGGCTCGCAGCGTGGAGCAGGACCACGAATTCCTCTCCACCCAGCCGCACCACCGCGTCAGTGGCTCGGACCGCGGTGCGCAGCTGCAACGCAACCCGCTGCAGCAGGAGGTCGCCCGCGGCGTGGCCGGCGCTGTCATTGACCATCTTGAAATGATCCAGGTCGAGGAGCAGCAGGGTGACCGGCAGACCGTCGCGCGCGGCCCTTTCCAGGTCCCGGTGAGCGGCGTCGCGGAGCCAGCGGCTGTTGTAGAGGCGGGTGAGCGGGTCGGTCATCGCCGCGTTGAGCAGCTCTTCATAGAGTTGTGCGTTGTGCCACGCCGAGGAGGCGATGTGTCCGAAGAGTCCAGCCGCCTCGAGGTCACGGCCGCTGAAGCGGTCCACGCCTTCCCGCCAGCACGAGATGAGCCCCAGCTTGTGGTCGCCGGCTACCAGGGGGACGAGGAGCAGCGACTCCTTCTCCACTGGTGTGCCCGGCACCTGCCGCGCCAGGGGATGTGTCGACGCGTCCGAGATGTTCTGGGCCGTCCCCTGCGCCAGGGCCCAGCCGGCCAGGCCCGCGTCGAGTGAGAAGGTGTCAGCCAGGATCTCCTCACGCTCAGGCCCAGTGGCCAGGACGGGGATCATCTGGTGGGTTTCGTAGTCGGCGACGTAGATCGCCATCTCCTTCACCGGGACCACGCCGCACAGCTGATCCGCGATGACGTTGAGGATCCGCATCGGGTCGTGTTCGTTCTGCAGCGCCTGGGCGGCATCGCTCAGCGCCCTGGCCAGCCCCCCGCCCGGGCGGGACGGTCTGGACGGAATCGTGGCGGGCGCGGTCGCCGAGGGGAGCACGGTTCCGGTTCGAGGCCCGGTGGTGGCCACCGTCCTGTGGGCGAACCAGCTCTCGTCCACCACCTCGATCTCCGGGTGACCCTCGAGCGGTTCGGTGAGCACCGGGACACCCAGCCCCCATCCCTGGCCGAATTGGACGCCCAGGGACAGGAGAGCCCTCTTCTCGGCGACCGTTTCGACCCCCTCGGCCACCAGTCGCGAGCCGATGTGTCCACTGAAGGAGAGCAGCGCCACCACCAGGGCCCGCCGGGCTCCGTCGGTGTCGATGGAGTGGATCAGGGAACGGTCGACCTTGATGAACTCGGGGCGGACCTCGGCGATCAGCCGCATGCTGGCGTGGCCGGCGCCGGCGTCGTCGACGGCGATCCGGAATCCCCGACCCCGCAGCTCCGCGGCAATCCGCTGGAGGCGGGTGAGGTCGGGGATGGGCTCGCGCTCGCTGAACTCGAACACCATGGCCCGAGGATCCACGTGAGCCTCGTGCACGACGCGGTCGAGGGTCGCCATGCCCGACGGGTCGAGCAGCGTGCCGATCAGAACGTTGACGAAGAGGTCGACGCCGCCCAGGCTGGGGAAGGCTCGCACGGCGGCGCGGATGCAGGCGATGTCGACCGCCGCCTGCATGCTCAGCGCCGCCGCTGAGGCGAACAGGTCGTCGGGCGCGACCAGGGAGAGATTGGGGGGAAAGCGTGCCAGCGCCTCGTAACCGATCACCGATTCGTCGCTGAGCCGGACCAGGGGCTGGACCGCGGCGACGATGCGTCCGCTGGCAAGCAGGGAGCGGATGGCGGTGCGCCGGGCCGGCCTGGACCCGGCCGGGATCGGCGGGAACCGCTCCTCCTGGGATCGCGCTGAGTCCCAGATCGCGCCCAGCATCGCCGCCACCACCTCGAGGGTGGGGGTCATTGCCGCAACGCAGCTCGGGCCCCAGACCGCCATCACCGCGACGGCTCGCTCCCGGCTGATCACCGGTACGGCGATGACGTTGTCCTCGTCCGCGAGAGCTCGCGCCATCGCGGTGTCGCCCATCAGCCCGCGAAGGGTCTCGACAGCGCCGGCGGGGCCTCGATAGGGCCGGTGCAGACGGATCGCCTGGCTGATCGACCGGATGCCGTCGATGGGAACGCGCAGACCGACCAACCGGCTGGCGAACTCCTCGGGGAAGGTGCTGCCGGGGACGGTGCGCGTCCGGGCGGCCTGGAGCACCGCGGTGTCGCCCTCCACCGAGGCGACGATGCTGCCCAGGCCAATTGAGGCGAGTACAGCGACGACCTCGGCGGCGGCCATCTCGGTGCTGGAGATGCTGGGAAGCCGATGCCCCAGGCGGGACAGCAGCTCGAGGCGCGAGTGTAGGCTCGCCGAGGCGGCCACCTCCGCAGTGTGGGCTCGGCTTCGAGCCGGGGGCGGTCGCAGGCCGGTCACGCTCTCGCGAAGAAATGAGCCCGGGGGGCGGCGTTCGGCGGCGTGGGCGTTTGTGTCACGGCCGCGTAACGAAGCTCTGACAACCGCCTTTGAGATGTCCGCCACCCAGGTTGACAATGTGAGAACCGGGCAGCATGCTTCGCTCTCTCAGCCCAATAGATCCTCTTACATGGCTTGACCCAGCTTGGGGAGTTGCCGCGATGGGAGAGCCCGCTCCGAGCCGAGGGGTCGCCGTCCCGCTGAGACGGAGGAACCCAAGGCCGCCGTACGGGCGTTCGATGCCGGGCGACGGCGGATGACGCTCTGCTCCCCGGGAAGACCGCGAGCTCGCGGCGTTCGGCAGCACCAGTGGCAGCCTGAGGCGACCGCTTCCCGCGCTGGAGGGCCGTGATGGAGAGCGTCATGGTCACCGTCGTGGGCTCGCGGAAGCGGATCAACCTCGCCCTGCCGATGGAGCGCCCGATTCGCGACCTGCTGGGCGCCCTGGCAGAGCGCTGCGGAGAGCTGGACGGTCTCTCCCCACACGCTGCTCCCCACTTCTGGACGCTGACGACCTCCGACTCGGAGACCCTCCCCAGCGAGAAGTCGCTGAGGGACTGCGGGGTCTGGGATGGGGCGGTGATCTACCTGCATCACGATCCTGGACCGGCGGCGGGGGGGGCGCCCCGCTCCCGCACCCCGTCAGCGTGGCCGCTGCCTCAGCATCTGCCCCTCCGTTCGCGGTACGCCAGCGTCATCCGGGCCATGCTGCCCGGTCGCGACCATCCGGATGACGCTGCGGTCGGCAACCGTGATTCCCGGGCTCGGGATCTGGCCGTCCACCAGCAGATTTCATGGCTCAACCGCGGCCGACGTGCCTGGCGCTCCAGCTCGTACATCACTCGCCTCGACACGGCCATCACCGGACCTCGCCTGCAGCGCTGCTCCACCGTGGCGGTGATGTCCCCCAAGGGTGGGGTCGGCAAGACCATGGTGAGCGTCCTGCTCGGAACTCTTCTCTCCCAGCTGCGGCGGGACCGAGTGGTCGCGGTCGACACCAACCCGGACTACGGCTCACTCGGTCGGAGCCTGGTCCCGGGGCACGCGCTGTTCGCCGACGACCTTCTCGCCCGGCTTCAGCATTCGGCGCTCACCGCCACCGCGCTCGATGCGCTCCTGGGTCGCGGCCCTCATGGTCTGATGGTTCTGCCGGCACCGAGCGATCCGGCCCGGATGGCGCGTCTCGACGAGGATGCCTACACCCAGTTGATCCGGTCCCTCCAGGACCTGGTCGGCGTGGTGATCCTGGACTGCGGGACGGGGCTGCAGGAGCCGGCCACCCGAGCGGCGCTGAAGTGTGCCGACCACGTGATGCTGATCACCGACGCCGACCCGGCGACGGCCAGCATCGTCGTCGACGCCTTCAGGCAGCTCAGCAGCACCGGCGGGCCCGTGACATTGGTCGTGAACAAGATGCCGGCTCGAGGAAGCCGTCTCAGCCTGGACGCCCTGGCCTCGAAGGTCGAGACCGCGGTCGGGGTCGTGGTGATCCCCTACGATGCCGGCCCGGCCAGCCGGATCGCGACTGGAGACTTCAACTGGCAGGCGGCTCCCAAGCGCTGGCAGATCGCCCTGAGGGAGTTGGCGGCCGTCCTCTTCGAGAGCTGGCGGACCCAGGACCTGCTCCTCCCCGCCGAGCCGACCTAGCCAGGCAGCTGATCCCGGCGCGGGACCTGCCCGCCTTCCACCGGGCGACGTTGCGCCGCCTCATGCGAAGGGATACCCTCCTGAGCGCGCCCGCACATGTCGCAGGCCGGAGACGTTCCAGCCGGCCCAAGCGGCCCGCACCCAAGATGGACTGACGGGGACGATGACAGTGACCAACCGGCAGCGCGGCACCCGCTCGAGGGTGACCCGGGTCCTCGCGTCTCTTCTGCGGGTGTCCCGCATCCCGGTCATGCTGGGCCTGAGCCTCTCGGCCGCCGTCGCCTGTGGCGGGTCCGCCACGACCCAGTACTCCACCGCCTATTTGTGCCCGGGCAATCAGGTCTGCATACGATCGTTCAATCCAGGTACCGGCGCCTTCGTCTGGTACACGCTCTGGATGAGCTCCAGCCAGCCTTACGTGTACACGGACCAGGACCAGCCTCTCAGCATCAGTCCGGGGATGTACTGGCAGCCCAGCACCACTCCCCTGGACCTGGAGAACCAGAACCTGAGCGAGATCGGCTACGCGGTCCCCGATGACAGTTCGGGGGTACCCGAGGACAGCAGCGTCACCCAGAGCAGCGTCGACCAGTCCGACGATCTCACCAGCGACACCAGCACCTCGACCCAGGAGGACGACAGCCTGGGGATCGACGACAACGGCGGCGGTGACGACAACGGCGACAGCGGGGGCGACGACGGCGGCGGTGACGACGGCGGCGGTGACGACGGGTGAGGCTGGGTGGCGACCTCGAAGGATGACCTGATCGTGGTGGAGTGGGCCGAGTGCCGGGCCACGATCGGGAGGATGGACACCGCTCTCGAAGACCTCCGCAAGTACGGATTCACCCTGGTGACCGGCCTCCTCACCGCCTCGGGCCTGGTCGGCAGCGCGACCAGCAGCGGCACCGCTGCCCAGCTGGTTCCCGCCGCCAGCCTCGTGATCATGGTCCTGGTGCTCGGCCTCTTCGCTGTCGACATGTACTACCAGGTGCTGCAGCGGGCTGCGGTGGCGCGGGCGGCCGACCTCGAGAGCCGGACCGTGCCCGAGATGGCGCTCAGCCGGACGGTCAGCAAGGCCGCCCGGGTGACCGGGAGCTTCTACACCGTGCCCTTCGTCTACACGGCCTTCCTGGCCTCGGCGGCGGGGATGGCATGGTTTGTCCGGGGCGCCCAGAACCTGCTGGTCGTGGTGATCGCCGTGGTCATCTTCGCGGTCATGGCCGCCTACTACTTCTTCGTGCCGGTCAGGCTGGCCAGGCTCCACCATCCCGCGGCCGAGTCGCTGAAGGTCTTCTCCCCCGCCGGCGCCATCGCTGAGGCTGAAGCTGGTCGGGCTCCGGCTCAGTTGCCCGGCACCCCCGACGCCTGAGGACAGCGAGCCGGGCCAGGCGAGCCGCCGCCATCGTCGGGTGGTCAGAAAAGCGGGGCGATCAGCTCCGCCGCGGCCTGCAGGCTGCGCACCGCCTCGGCCGTGAAGGCCGCGGGGACGTCGCTGTCGATGTCGATCTGGCCCACCAACCTGCCGTCGCGCCGGACCAGCACGACGCACTCCGACCGGGTCCTCGGGCTGCAGGCGATGTAATCGGGGTCACCGCTGACGTCGGTGACCACCTGGTCGCCCCCGGTGGCCACCGCGCGCCCGCACACACCGTCACCGATCCCGATCCGCGCGTGGTCGGTCGGCCTGCCGCTGAAGGCGCGCAGCTCGAGGGCATCGCCGTCCAGCCCGTAGAGGTACACGGAGCTGTGGCGCGGTGACGCCTCCCGGATGCTCCGGGCGGCCCGCTCCAAACCTTCGGGGCCGAGCGGGAGATCGCGCAGGGAGCCCCAGGCATCCGCGTCGTGAAGCCTCGCTCTGGCCATGTCTGCACTCAGCCTAGCTCGATCCGGCCGGCCGGCGACGGCGCCTCGACTCTCCGGCTTCGCGCCGGGCCTCTGCGGGACTTCGGTGAACCTCGCCCGGCGCTCCAGCTTCAGCGGTGCTCGCCCTCTTGCCTGAGGATCGCCCCGTCCTCGCGGGCACCACCCGGCAGCCGTCCCCGGCGCGCAGCACCCGGGCTCCGCACCCCCCGGCGGCGATGCTGGCGTGGTCCTGCCCCACCCCGCCGGGATGAACCGCCAGGAAGCGGAAGGGCTCGGTTCCGGTGTTGACGCTGCGGTGCGCCCATCCCGGGGGCGTGTAGGCGACGGTCCCCGGGCTGATCTCGACCACCCGCGTCTCGTCTCCGTCGTAGAGCACCATGAGCCCGTGCCCGCCGAGGCCGACATACACCTCGCCGGAGGGCTCGCGGTGCCGGTGGCCTCGGGTCATGAAGAGCTCGTCGCCGACGGAGCCGGGCTGTATGGTCGTCACCGCGAAGGGCAGCTGGTCAGCCGTGTCGGGCACCGGCGCCGCGTCCACCCGGTAGACGACGGGGTCCCCGCTCTCCACCATGAGGCGCCAGGCCAACCGTTCGGCATACAGCCCGGCCACCGTGGAGCAGCTCTTCCATCGCGTCGCCGCCCCGGCGATGCCGCCGCAGCGGATCGTCCTCGAGTGCCATCTCCAGGTCCGCGAGTCGTCGGGCGCCCACCCGGCCGCGGCCGTCTGAGCTGAGACGCGGGGTTTCCGACTGGCACCAGGGCCGCCGCGCTGCGGACGACGGGCACCCGGATGGCGCAGAGCGGGGTGGTCATTGCACCCGCTTCCTGGACGAGCCAGTTTCGACCCCCCCTCTGGTTTCAGACACTAACGCCCGCAACCTGTCGAGAGGCCACCAGTGGTGCGGCCTGGTGGGCTCAGGCACCCGGGGGCGGATGCGGGGGTGGCAGCGGCGCGGCGACGATGTCGCCGGTCTCGAGGTTGACCAGGTGGCCGATCACGATGATGTTGCCGACGCAGTAGAAGAAGGTGAGCAGCGCGGGGAGGGCGAGCAGGAGAGCGGCGCCACCGTTGGTTCCGCTGGCGTCTATGTAGAGGGGGAACATCAGGGCCAGCAGCTCGAGAAGGACGCCGGCAGCGAGCGCGCCTGGGAGCACCGATCTGCGGCGCTGGGGAAAGCCGCGGTTGGGAGCCACCCGGTACACGTGGAGGAACAGGACCGTCGCGATCAGCGCACCGAGGACGAACTGCTCCCCGATCAGGAAGGGCCGGCCGAAGCGTGCCAGGACATCCAGCCAGCCCATGCGGCCGCGGGGGACGGAAAGCGCCGATGACGAGACCAGCAGCGGGATCAGCAGCAGGCAGAAGACGGCGGTCATCCTGATCGCCATCCGCCGCCGCCGGACGAACGGGCGTGGTGCGAACCCGGAGAGCCGGCTGAGCCCGGAGTCGACGCAGCTGAACAGGGCGGATCCGCTCCACACCAGGCCGGCCACGCCCAGCACGGCGAAGAGCCAGAACTTGTCGCGGACGTCTCCGAAGACGGCCAGCAGCCGCGCCGGGGTGGTGTGGAAGATCGGCGCTGTCACTCTTGCCAGGTATGTCTCCAGGCGCGTCGAATGGAAGGAGAGCCCGGCAAGGGTGGCGACCAGCAGCAGGATGGGAATGAATGAGAAGAGGGCATTCCAGGCCATGTTGGTGCCCCAGTGCCCGGCGTCGGAGGTCATGTACCGGCGGGCCACGCGGACGGGCAGCCATCCCCGCCAGCCGCGGGTGCGGAGGCCCCGGAAGCGGGGGAGGCTGGCCGCCAGCCCGGTCGTCCACCGCTGCCGAGCGGGAGCAGTGCCCGGGGTCCGGTCGTGCGGCGCCGAGCCCGCCCTCATGGGCCCAGGCTCAACCACGAGGGCAGACCCTTTCGGCGCTCGCGGTCCGCGGGGTCCTGGCGGTAGAAGTCGCGGAGCACCGCGTAGAGCTCCGGCTTCTCCAGCTGGAGGGCCTGAGGGCGGGTGAAGAACACCTCGGTGACCACCGCGAAGAACTCACCCGGGGTCACCCCTCCGTAGGGGTCGAGGAGCTCGCCGCCCTCGCCACCGCGGAGCCGCTCGTACTCGGCCTGGCAGACCTCGACCCAGCGGCGGTGCTCGGCCCTGGTCTCCAGCGGCGGCGTGCCGTCGACGCCGCCGTCGAGCATGTCGAGCTTGTGAGCGAACTCGTGGTAGACGACGTTGCGCCCCCACTCGGGATGGCGGGCATCCCGGCGAGCCGCCTCCCAGGCGATCAGCACCGGACCGTCGTGGCGGGCCTGACCGATGATCACCTCCGGCTCGTCGGTGTAGAGACCCTGGCCGACGGGGCGCGCCCCCTCCAGGACCATCGACGAGGGCGCCACGATGACCGTGGTCACCCGGTGGTAGTAGTCGTAATCGAGGCCGAGCACGAGCAGTGAGGCCATGGCGGCGATCAGGACCCGCATCTCCTCGGTGAGCGCGAAGCCGTGGGTCGCCTCCCAGTACTTGTCGGCCAGGAGCATCCGGGTCAGGTCCTCGACCCGGCGCCGCTCGGTCGCATCGAGCAGGGCCCAGTGGGCGAAGCTCTCCTCCAGCAGCGCGCGCCAGGCATTCGGGAACGGTCGGGCGAGCGCCTGGCGGCGGCGCCCCCGCCGGGTCAAGGGCACGGCCGTCATTGTGATCGCGGAGCTTCGCCCGGGACGTCGCCCCGCGACAGGCGTCTGACGCCGCCGAGTCGGAGAATCCCCGGGTGGCCACTCAACGAGCCTCGGTCGAGGCGGTCTGGCTCCGGCCGGGGCCCGCCGCCAACTCCTGGCTGCTGCGGCGCATCCAGGAGCTCCAGGCTGGCGACCCGCTGCGCCCGGTCGCGGTGCTGGTGCCCAGCCACCACGCCGGCCTCCATCTCCGCCGCCGTCTCGCCGCCGCGGGGTATGCCGGCGTCCGGTTCACGGTCCTCGGCCAGCTGACCGAGGCCCTCGCGGCCGAGGCGCTGGCCGCCGCTGGGCGCACCCCGCTCACCGCCGTGACCCGGGACGCGCTGCTCCGCGCCGCCCTGAGATCGGCGGGTGGGCCACTGGCCGGTGCCGCCGACCAGGCGGGGCTGGTGGCGCTGGTCGCCCGGCTGGCGGCTGACCTCCGGCGCCGGGCCGGCCACGCCCCCGCCACTCCGGAGTCCTGGTCGTCTGGCACGGCGCCCCCCGGATCCCCGTCGGCCTCCGCGCCCAGCACCGCGACATCGAGGGCGGTGTTTCAAGTGGTCGAGGCGTACCAGCGGCGTCGCACCGCGCACCGCCTCTATGACGGCGACGACCTCCTCGCCGGGGCCGTCCAGGAAGTGGAGAGCGGCCTCGCCGATGGCGTTCTCGGGGAACTTGGAGCGGTGATCGTCTTCCTCCCCGTCTCGATGGACGCCTCCGAGGCCCGGTTGCTGGGCGCGCTGGCCACCCGCACCCGCCTGACCGTCGCGCTCTCCACGATCGACCCCGGACCCGGCGGTGCCCTGGAACTGGCTGCCCTGGGGCTGGATGCCACCGCCGCGCATCCTCCCGCTCCAGCCGCTGCCGCGACCGTTACGGTCGTTATCAACCCCGACCCGATCGAGGAGGTGCGGTCCGCCGTGCGGGGGGCCCTGGCCGCAATGGAGGGCGACGATCCCGTCCCCCTCCACCGCCAGGCGATCGTCTACCGCGACGAGGAGACCTACGGGCAGGCCCTCCGTGACACCCTGAGGGCAGCGGGGATCCCGCCGGTTGCCCTCGGAGGCCGGCCGCTCCTGGAATCGGTGGCGGCCCGCGGCCTGCTCGGCCTCATCCGGCTCCGCGACCAGCGGTTCTCCCGCTCCGCCTGCCTCGCCTGGCTCTCCGGGATGCCGCATCAGGGTGGCGACCTGCCCAGCCAGGCCCGCTGGGACCAGCTCTCCCGCGACGCCGGCGTGGTCCGCGGCGCGGAGGCGTGGCGGGTTCGCCTCGACGGGCTCGCCGAGGAGCGCTCCGGCGTCCTGGCGCAGCTCGACGCCGATCTGGACGACCCCGCCGCCGAGGCCCGCTCCGCGGCCCTGCGCCGGGACATCGAGGACGCGCACCGCATCGCCCAGGAGATCTCGTCGATCGAGGCCGCCACCGCGCCTCCCCGGCAGGGCACCTGGCCCGCCCACGTTGACTGGGCGCTTGGGCTACTCGGCGGGTTCCTGGAACCTCACCGGGGCTGGAGCGCGGAGGAGCGCGAGGCGCGCCAGATGGTCGAGGAGGTGGTCCGCGGCCTCGCCGCCGCCGCCCTCCTGGAGCCGTCGGTGTCGCTTCCGCTCTTCCTCCGCACCCTGGAGGACGCCCTGCGAGGGCGGCGCCGGCCCGAGGGCAGGCTGGGCTCGGGTGTGGTCATCGGCCCTCACTCCCTGCTCCTCGGCATGGACTTCGACCGGGTCCACATCCTCGGCACCGTCGAGCCCGCCTTCCCCGCGGCCTTCCCGGTCGACCCCCTCCTCCCCGGCGACCCCCTGGACCGGCGCCGGGAGCACGAGGCGCGGGAACGCCGGGAATGGCTGGTGGCGCTGGCCGCGGCCGGCCGCGAGGCGGTCGTCTCGGCCCCGCTCGTCGACTCCGAGGGTCGGGCTGCGTACCCCTCCCCCTGGCTTCTCGAGCTGCTCGCTGACGGCGGACCTCCCCCGCCCGCCACCGCGGTGCGGGAGGGCAACTTCGCCCATCCCCGGCTGCGCCGGGACGGCCCGGGTGACCCCCAGCTTCCCGATCGGCCGCCGCTTCACCTCTCCGAGCGCCGAGAGCGGGAGGCGGCCCGAGCTCACCGGAGCGGGTCCGACCTGGGCGACACGGCGCTGGCACGCCGTGCCGACCTGCCCCTGGGCCGGGCCCTGAACATGGCGCGAGCCCGCCGTTCCAGCCGGCTCAGCGAGTTCGACGGCAACCTCGCCGCCGTGCGGGAGCTCCCTTTCGTCGCCCGCGGGCTGGGCGGCGCGGCCCAGTCGGCCACCGGCATCCAGACCTGGGCGACCTGCCCCTTCCACTTTCTGCTCGGCCGGCTGCTGGTGGTGGCGCCGACCGAGGACGTGGAGGACGAGCGCTGGTGGCAGGTCGACGCCGCCGAGAAGGGCAGCCTGATCCATCGCATCCTGGAGCGCTTCTTCGCCGAGGTGGTGGCCAGCGGCCATCCGGGGCCCGGCGTCGCCTATTCAGCCGCCGATGTCGCACGGATGGAGGCGATCGCCGCCGGGGAGTTCGAGCGGCTGGCGGGACGCGGCGCGGCCGGTCATCCGCTGGTGTGGGACAACGAGCTGTCCGCCATCCTCACCGACCTCCGCACCCTTCTCCGCATCGACGCGGAGCAGCGGGCCGCCGCGGGCTGGATGCCGAGCCATCTCGAGCAGCCCTTCGGCATCGACGCCGAACCGGGCTCATGGCCGGCCGTCACCGTGGCCCTGCAAGCCGGGCGCTCGCTCAGCCTGCGCGGCTACATCGACCGGGTCGACCAGGCCCCCGGACGGTTCCGGGTCATCGACTACAAGACCGGGCGTGACACCGGCGCGGCGGTGAGCGCAGAGAACCGGCTGAACGGGGGGCGCGCCCTCCAGCTGCCCATCTACGGACGGTCGGTGCGCGACCGAGTCCGCGAGCGGGGCGAACCCGCGCCGCCGACGGCCGCCCAGTACTGGTTCTGCACGGAGCGGGGTGACTTCAAGCAGCGCGAGATCACCGTGGACGGCGCGGTCGAGGCCGCCCTGGACGGCGTGCTCGCCGACATCGACGCCGGGGTCCGCGCCGGCTGCTTCCCCCAGGTGCCCGGGGAGTTTCACGATCACTTCCACTCCTTCGCGAACTGCGCCTACTGCGACTACGACAGCCTCTGCCCGGCGGGCCGCGACAGCCTGGCGGCGGCCAAGGCGGGCGACCCCGCGACGGAGCCGCATCGAAGCCTCCAACCGGAGCCGGCCGAGGTGGGGGGATGACCGTCTCCCCGCTGGCCCGCCCTCCCGTCGCCGACCAGGCGGAGCGCGAGCGGATCGTCTCCGAGCTGGACCGGAGCCTCTTCGTCGAGGCCGGCGCCGGGACCGGCAAGACCGCCGCGGTGGTCTCGGGCATCGTCTCCCGGGTCAGGGCCGGCAGGCTGCGCATGGAGCGGCTGGTGGCGATCACCTTCACGGTCGCCGCCGCCGGCGAGCTGCGGGTCCGCATCCGCGAGGCCCTCGAGGAGGCGGCGCGAGGGCCCGCCGGCGACGCCGAGCGCCGCCGTCTCGGCCAGGCCGCCTCCGAGGTCGATCGGGGTCGCATCGAGACCATCCACGCCTTCTGCTCCGCCTTGCTCCGGATGCACCCGATCGAGGCGGGACTGCCCCCGGATTTCGACACCCTGGCTGAGCTCGCCGCCGACCTGGACCTGCGCGAGCGCTTTCGGATCTGGTTCGACTCCCTGGTCCCCGGCGACCCCGGCGCCGAGGCGGTGCGGCGCGGGCTGCTCCTGGGTCTCCGCCCCGACAAGCTGCTCCGGCTCTTCGCCAGCCTCGACGCCAACTGGGACGTGGTGGAGAAGGCCGGTTGGTCTGCGGAGCGGGTTGAGGCGCTGGGTTGCGCTCACCGCCTTGGTGAGGACGTCCAGGGCTGCATCGATCTGCTCTCCCGCTGCCTCTGCGCCGAGGACGACGAGCTGTACCGGCGCGTCGACTCGCTGCGGGAGGTGGCCGCGCGGCTCCGGGGGGCAGGCAGCGAGGATCGGGCGCTGGCTGCGCTGATGGAGCTGGAGCGCGCGCCGAAGATGGGTCACGCCGGCAGGCTGGACAACTGGCGCTCCGCCGGCGGCGCCAACGCCTGCACCACCATCAGGGAGCGGATGCAGTCCGCTGTTGACGAGGCCAGGACCTCGCTGCGCGCCGCGCGCAGCGCCGCCCTGGTGGCCATCGCCGGAGAGCTGCGCAGCCTCGTGGTCACCTACGCGGACGAACGCCGCCTTCGCGGCGCCGTCACCTACCACGACCTGCTGGTGCGAGCTCGCAACCTCGTCCGTGATCACCCTGATGTCGCTGCAAGGCTCCGCGACACCTGGGACTTCATCGCGGTCGACGAGTTCCAGGACACCGATCCGCTCCAGGCGGAGCTGGCCATCCGCCTGGCCGCGGCTGCGGCCGGCTCCGATGTCGCGTGGCGGAAGCTCACCCCGCTGCCGGGACGGCTGTGCCTGGTCGGCGATCCCAAGCAGTCGATCTACCGGTTCCGGCGCGCCGACATTGCCTTGTACAGCGCCGTCGAGGCCAGCCTGGCCGGCGCCGATCCGGGGGCGCGCGTGCGCCTCCGGGTCAATTTCCGGTCCGGGCACCGGATCATCGACGTGGTCAATGCCGTCTTCGGTGGGCAGGGGGGCCTGATGCGGGCCGAGACCGCGCCGCCAGGGGTCCAGGCCGCCCACGCCGAGCTGGTGGCCCACGATCCTGCCTTCGAGGGCGGCGTCGCGATCGCGGGCACCGCGGTCGCCGGTGCGGCCAGCGAGATGTGGCGCCGCGAGGCACGGGCGACCGCGGCGATCGTGCGCCGCATCCGGGACGAGGGATGGCCGGTGGGGGAAGGCAAGGCGCAGGGGCCGCACCCGGCTGGCCTCGACGACATCTGCATCCTCATGCCGAGCCGGACCAACCTGCGCAACCTGGAGCGCGAGCTGGAGGGGGCGGGGGTCCGCTACCGGTTGGAGAGCGGCTCGCTGATCATCGCCACCCAGGAGGTCCGCGACCTGCTCAGCATCCTGCGCTGCATCGACGATCCATCGGACCAGGTGGCCCTGGTCGCCGCGCTGCGCAGTCCCGCCTACGGCTGCAGTGATGTCGAGCTGGCGCGCTGGAGGGCGGCCGGAGGTCGATGGTCGTACCAATTCCCCGGTCACGCCACCGAGCCGCGGGTGATGGCGGCCCTGGCCGATCTCCGCGAGCTCAACGCGTCGCAGGACGGATGGTCGGTGCCCGGGCTGGTCGACGCGGTGGTCTCCCGCCGGCTCCTGCGCGCCCTGGCCCAGGACGGCTGGCGGCCGCAGGAGGCGCTGCGGCGCTATCGGTTCGTTGGGGACGAGGCGCGGGCCCTGGCGCGCAGCGGGCGAGGCACCCTCCACGACACCGTGGATCACCTGGAGCGGCTGGCTCACGACCCCACCTACGACTCCGTCGCTCAGGAGCCGGTGACCGGCGACGGCTCCGTCCGGGTCATGACCGTGCACGCCGCCAAGGGTCTGGAGTTTCCCATCGTCATCGTCACCGGGCTGGGCCGCAAGCCGGACACCCGGCGACCGGCCATCGTCGCCGACCACCTGAGCGGGCATGTGGAGCTGCGGGTCGATGGCGAATTCGCGACCCCGGGCTGGAGCGCGCTGGATGAGCACGAGCAGGACATGGAGGCGGCGGAGCGGGTGCGCCTCCTCTACGTGGCGATGACCCGGCCCCGTGACCATCTCGTGGTCAGCCTCTTCCGAGGTGAGAGGAGGGGTGAGGAAACCGACGCCGGGCGGCTCGATGGCCTGATCCGCGGTCAGGAGGGCGTCCGGGCCCTGGACGAGGCCTGGGAGCCCGTCCATGAAGGGCGATCCGGGCCTGAACCCGAGCTGATGACGGCCGAGGAGCATCGGGCCGCGGAGCAGGCGTGGATCGACCGGCGCGAGGCCCTGGTGACTGCGCTCGGGAGCCTGCGCACCCAGACCGCCACGGGCCTGGCCCATGCCGAGGCCGAGGAGGGCCTGCTGCCCGAGCTGGCCGAGGACATCGCCCGGTCCCGTCGCGGCCGCGCCGCCACCTCCCTGGGCCGGGCCGTCCACGCGGTCCTGCAGGTGGTCGACCTGAACACCGCCGGCAGCCTGGACGCTCTCGCTCGAGCCCACGCCGCCGCCGAGGGGATCCCGGAGCGCGCCGCCGAGGTCGCCAGCCTGGCCGGCGCCGCCTGGTCGAGCGAGCCGGTCCGCCGCGCCGCCGGACTCCGCCACTGGCGCGAGGTGCCGCTGGGGGCGCCGGTCGACGGTGTCCTCCTCGAGGGCTTCGTCGACCTGCTCTACGAGCTGCCGGATCGCCGCCTGGCGGTGGTCGACTACAAGACCGACGCGGTGCGGGGAGCGGAGGTGGACCGGCGAATGGACCGCTACCGCCTCCAGGGCGGCGTCTATGCCCTGCTGGTGGCGCAGCTCACCGGGCGCTCGGTGGCACGCGTCGAGTTCGTCTTCGCCGCAGCGGCGGAGGTGCGCGCGGTGGAGGACGTGGATGCCGTCACCGCGGAGGTGCTCCGCCTCCTGACCGCCCCGGCGGCGGGGAGCTGGTCAGAAGCCAGGTAGCGGGCGGGGTCCACCTACCCGCGGCTGACCGGCTGGACGCCGTCGGCGATCGAGAGCGGCGAGGTCGAGGATGGCTCGAAGGATGCTGCCTGCCTATACTCGACGGAGCGTGAAGGACCCCCGGATCGAGCTCCTCCGCCAGGTTCCGCTGTTCGCCCAGCTCTCCGCGAAACAGCTGGATTTCGTCGTCACCCGCGTCGACGAGGTGGACGTGGCCAAGGGCGAGACCCTGATCCGCGAGGGAGACGGCAACCACGCCATGCACATCATCGTGGAGGGTGAGGCCCAGGTCACCGTCGCCGGCACGCCGCGCCGCGTCCTCGGTCCCGGCGCCTTCTTCGGTGAGATCAGCATGATGGATCGGCGCCCGGCGACCGCTACGGTGACCAGCCTGAGCCCGCTCCGCCTGCTGGTGCTCAGCCACGCCCAGTTCCGCGATGCCATCAAGGCGGACCTCGACCTGAGCATGGCGGTCCTCGCCACCATGGCCCAGCGGCTGCGCGACGACGCCGAGACGCGGGGCGATTCCGCCGACGTCACGTAGCTTCGTGAAGGTCCTCGCTCTCGAGACCCAGGTGCCCGGGGGGACCTTCACCGAGGAGATCCTGCGGAGGGAGGCGCGCAAGGTCTGGGAGCTGTACCAGTCGGGGGTGATCCGGGAGATGTACTTCTCGGCGAGCCGCCATCGGGCCGTGCTGGTGCTGGAATCCGCCGGCCCCGACGAGGCGAGGGCGGCGCTGGCGGAACTGCCCCTGGTACAGGCCGGCGCCATCGACTTCGAGCTTCACACGCTGGTGCCCTACCCGGGCTTTGCCCGCCTCTTCGAGCCGGGGGCTGAGCAGGCCCAGCCGCGCTGAGAGCGCGTCCGGGAGAGTGGCACCGGAAGAGCCGTGCCTGACCGGTGAGGGGCGCTCGATCGCGGCTGAAAATCAGCCGTCCTCCGCCCCCACGGCGGTCGCGGTGGGCGACGACGCCGAGGATCTGCCCGCCCGGCGGCCGCGTCCTTTCAGGGCAGCCGAGCCGGAGAGACCCCTCAGCGCCAGCCGGGCGCGCCCCGCCGACACCGCGTTTCCCTTGGCGTCGAACAGGGAGATCGCCTCCCGCAGCGACGCGGCCGCCTCCGCCGGCTTGCCGGCCGCGGCCAGGACCTCGGCGAGGCCGGCCAGGGCCTCACCCTGGACGTCCGGCTGGTCGGTGGTCTTGATCAGCCGCACCGCCTCACGGGCGAGCTCCTCGGCCTCGTCGCGACGGGCGGCGTCAGCGACCAGCAGCTTCGCCTCGATGCAGCGCCACTGGTACTGGCCGCCGACATCATGGGGCGCCGCCGTGCGGCGGCAGATACCGGCGAACTCGGCGGCGTCCTGGTTGCGTCCCTGGGCGTGGAGCGCCTCCGCCAGCAGCCCGGCCACGCTCGGCGCGTACATCCCCTCACCCATCGCCACCAGTCTCTCGTAGTCGCCGCGCAGCTCAGCCTCGGCACGGACGGCGTCGCCCCCGAGCAGCTCCGCAGGGCCGGAGTGGAGCGAGGTGCAGGCCGCGCTGAGGGTGAAACCCAGCTCGTTGAGCATCGCTCGGCTGCGCTGGTACAGCTCACGGGCGCGGGCAGGCTCCCCGCTCATGGCTTCGAGGTGGCTCATCGCCGACAGTGTCATCGCCTCGGTGCGGCGATCTCCGCCGGCCAGCTCGATGATGTCGCGGCAGCGCTCCAGCGCCCGGTCCACCGGGGTGCGGCTGTAGACGACGCAGGAGGCGAGCGCGGAGAGCAGCCGGACCTGGTACACGCGGTCGCCGGCGCGGTCCGCCTGGAGCACCGCGCGGGTCACGCAATCCTCCGCCGGGCTGAAGCGACCCTCGTAGAAGTGCGCGTACATCATCAGCTTCCAGGCCCGCGCCAGCCCCTCGGCGGCGTCCAGCTGCTCCAGGGCGGTGATGGCCTCACGCGTCGCCGCCACGACCCCGCTCGCCTCGCTGCTCAGCGGGTCGGTCAGGTAGCGCCAGGTACGGCGCACCACCGAGGCGGTGACGGCCAGGGCCGGGTCTCCCAGCTCGCGCGAGCGGGCCTGCGCCGCGGTGAGCACCTCGTCGGCACTCTGGAACTGTCCCATCTCGCCGAGTGCCTCGCCGGCGTGCAGGAGCCAGCGGGGACTCGCCGGCTCCTCGGGAACCAGGGCGGCGGCTCGCTGGAGCAGGTTGGCCGCGGCCGGAACGTCACCGCGGGAGCGCGCCCGTTCGCCGGCGGCCGACAGATGGCGGGCGGCGCGCCCCGCTGCCTCGATGCCGCTCTGGTCCAGGGGCCCAAGTTGGGAGAGGATCAGGCAGCTCTGCTCCAGGTGGTAGCCGCGTATCTCGTCCTGCTCGCCCAGCGGGCTGAGGTCGTGGGCTTCCAGCCAGTCCGCGAACTTCCGGTGGAGCTCGGCGCGAGTGCGCTTCAGCAGTCCCTGGTAGGCGGCGTCACGGATCAGGATGTGCTGAAATCGGTACCCCGCTGGCCTCGCTGGGTCCGGCTCGTCGGGGGTGACCAGATCACGACCCGCCAGGCCCTCCAGGGCGGTACGCACCTCGACGCGCAAGCCCTCGGGACAGAGGTTTTCGACAGCTTCGAGATCAAAGGTGTGACCGATCACCGCCGCCCGCTCGAGCACCACGCGCTCGGTGGGGGCAAGACGGTCGAGGCGGGCCGCCAGCAGGGCGCTGATGCTTGGTGGCACGGTCAGGGAGCGGATGTCCGAGCTGGCCACCCATCCCTCCGCGCTGCGGCGGATCATCCCGTCGTCGATCATCATCGAGAGCATCTGCTCGACGAAGAGCGGGTTTCCCTGAGCTGCCTCGACGATCCGGTGCCGCGGCTCGTCGGCCAGCGCTCCCTCTCCCAGCAGGTTGCTGACCACCGTGGCGCTCTCCGCCGCGGTGAGGGGGCGGAGGGTGAGCATCAAGCTCCGCGAACGGGGCTCGCCCCAGGCGGGGCGGAGCTCGAGAAGCTCCGGGCGTGAGGAGCAGAGCAGCAGCAGGGGGGCGCCCTCGCTCGACTGGGCGACGTACTCGATGAGGTCGAGGAACGTGGCCTCCGCCCAGTGGATGTCTTCGATCACGGCGATGGTGGGCGTGGTCTCGGCGACGATCTCGAGGAGACGGCGGGCGGCCCAGAAGGTCTCCTGCACCGGGTAGGTGGCGTCCGACAGCCCCATCATCGCCGCCAGCCTGTCGACGACGTCGGCGGCCCCGCCCCCGAGAAGCTCGCGGAGCCTGGCCAGCGCGGATTCCGCCGATTCGTGGTCGGTGATCCGGGCGGCATCGCGCGCCATCTCGGCCAGCGGCCAGAACGTGATGCCCTCGCCGTAGGACAGGCAGCGCCCGCGGAGCACCCGAGCCTGCCCCGCCGCACCGCTCAGGAACTCGTGGAGCAGTCGCGACTTGCCGACGCCGGCGGCGGCGAGCAGGGTGACCAGCTCCGGGGTCCGGCGCTTGGAGGCACGCTGCAGAGCGTTGGTCATCGCGGCCAGCTCCCCGGCGCGGCCGACCAGCGGCGTATCGGCGCGGCGAGCGACCCCCTCGCCCCGCTGCACTCCGAGAAGACGGTAGGCGGGGACACGCTCCGACTTCCCCTTGAGCTCGAGCGGCTCCACCTCCTCGACCTCCACCGCGTCGCGCACCAGTCGGTAGGTGGGCCCCCCGAGCAGGACCTGCAGGGCGGGGGCCGCCTGCTCGAGGCGGGCGGCGACGTTCACGGTGTCCCCCGTCACCAGCCTCTGTCCGGTGGTGGGATCTCCGGCCACCACCTCGCCGGTGTTGACGCCGGTGCGGTTCTCCAACCGGACTCCCCAGCGTGCCTGGAGCCGCTCGTTGACCCGGGCGAGCTCGGCCTGCATCTCGTGAGCCGCCCGGATCGCGCGCAGAGCATCGTCCTCGTGGAGGCGGGGCAGCCCGAAGACCGCCATGATCGCGTCGCCGATGTACTTCTCCACCAGCCCTCCGTGACGCTCCAGGACTCGCCGCATCGCCGAGAAGTAGACGTCGAGGACCTCACGGACCGCCTCGCTGTCCAGCTTCTCGGCCATGGCCGTCGAGCCCTTGAGGTCGGAGAAGACGACCGTGACGGTCTTGCGCACCTCCTGGGCAGGTGCCTGAGGTGCCAGCGGGGCACCGCAGAAGCCGCAGAGCCGAAAGCGCTCCGGGTTCTCCTCTCCGCAGCTCGGGCAGATCCGCATCAAGCGTCCGTCCTAGGCGGTACCCCAGGCGTCACCCGGTCCGGCCAGGAACACGATGATGACGTCACCCGCGTTGTCCTTGTGTCGCGAGTACAGGCAGGGGGCGTCGCTGGTGGTGACGTGGTTCGGGCATTGCGGCAGCAGGCCGATGTAGGTGCTCCCGACATAGCCGGGGATGGAGTCGGCGCTGCTCGCCAGGGACCCGCCCGCAAACGGCTGAGTGCTCGCGTAGCAGACCTCGTAGAAGGCCGCGCCGTTGTTCGGCGAGAGCCCGACGATCTGCTTGGGGATGGTGATCTTCACCTCCTGGCGGACCGCCGGGTTCAGATCCAGCGAGCTGCCGTTGGCCAGCCACACGTCGATCCCGATCGTGCCGGACACCGCCGTGTAGCCGGAACAGCTGTAGGTGAAGCCGTTGAATCCGAGGCTGAGGATGTCACTCCCGGCCCCGGAGAGACTCACCGCCACGGTGCTGGTATGGCTGCTCACCGTCCCACCGCAGCTGGCACCCGTACAGGAGGTGGCGCTGGCGGTGATCTGGAAGACCCCGGACACCGCCGATGAGAACCCGGTTGCGCCGGCCTGCAGCTCGTAGTAGCCGGCCGGTGAGACGCTGATGGATCCGAAGGTCGCCTCGCCGCTTGCCCCGGTGCTTCCCGTGGTGGTGCCGCTCATCGCGCCCGCCGTGCCACCCAGTGACACCAGGCTCAGGTGGAGAGCGGCGCCGGCGATGGGATGGCCGTGGCCGTCGCTGGCGCTGACCTCGATCGGGGCCCCGCTGGGCGCGAAGCCCACGCTGGTGACGTTCTGCCCCGCGACCGCGTTGGCGGGCGGGTCGACGAAGCTGAGGACGCAGCTCCCGGTCGTCAGCTCGCTGTTGGGATCGATGGCGAAGTTGCCGCTCGAGAAGTTGTCGACCTGGTTGGCGACCAGCGCCCAAGCGCCCGACGCCGCGGAGCACAGGGCGGGCACGGTGAGGTCGACGGTCACCGATCCACCTGCCGGGATGTCCAGCTGGCGCAGCTCGAGAACGTAGCTGGGTCCGGGGTTCACCGCCACCACCGCCGATGCCGTGGGGGAGTACGGGTCGGTGAGCACCGGCGATTGGATCGCAATCCCGGTCGGGGCGGTCAGGTTGGCTGCCCGCAGGGTTGCCGACGAGGCCCCATCGCTGAGCACGAACCTCATGCTCGTCGAGCTGCCACTGGCGCTGGTCGGCTGGAGGCTGCCGAGTGCGCAGTTTCCGCTGCACCCGCTGGCCGATGCCATCACGCCGGGCACGCTCACGCCCGCGGCGACGAGCAGTGCCAGCAGCAATCTCAATGACCTGGATCGACGCATCAATTGCCTCCTGCGAGCGGGGAAGGGGCCGGGCTCGCGCCGCGGGCCCCGGTGTGGGCAGTTGAGACCGTACAACAAGCGCTGGCTGGCGTCCATGCGACATCTGGGCCGGCTCGGGCTGGATTTGCCCATGGGGCGGCGGGGGAGGGGGGTAGCGGCGGCGCCGGGCGCTGTTCGCTGCTGCTGGCGCCGCATCGGTCGTTCCGGGTGCGTACGATGGGCGGGCCAGCGTGGGAGGAACCTCTGATGATCAAGCGAGCCCAGCGGGTCCAGGCGGTTCGCGGCTTCGGCATCGATCGGGTGGCGGCGGCCGCGGAGAGCGGGTCTGCTCCCGTCGAGACGGTGCTGCGCATGGAGAACCTGGACACCAACCTGCCCCTGCCTCCCGAGGCCGTCGAGGTGACGGCGGCCGCGCTCTCCACCCCGCCCGCCAACAGCTGGCTGCCCTTCACCGGCGACCACGGTCTGCGTGCCGCGGTCTCGGAGTTCACGGCAGCCCGCACCGGTCACGGCTACGACCCGGAGCGCGAGATCGTGGTGGTGAGCGGCGGGATGGAGGGACTTCTCGACACCCTCCTCGCTGTCGTCGATCCCGGCGACCAGGTGGTGGTCACCGATCCCACCTACGCTGGGATCGTCAACCGGATCAGGCTCGCCGGAGGGGTGCCTCGCTTCGTCCCCTTCGTGGCGACCGACGGCGGCTGGCGCCTCGACCGCGACGCGCTCGCCTCCGCGGTGGGCGACCGGACCGTCGCCTTCCTGCTGATGAGCCCGTCGATGCCGTCCGGCGGCTGGCTGGACCAGTCGGACTGGGGCCAGGTCTGCGACCTCTGCCGGGAACGCGACCTCGCGCTGATCTACGACGCGGCGATGGAGCGATTGCTGTTCGACGGGCGGCCATTGATCCATCCACTCGGTTTCGAGGGCATGGCGGAGCGGACCCTGGTGGTCGGCTCCCTCTCCAAGGAGCACCGCATGATCGGCTGGCGGGTCGGCTGGGTCTGCGGTCCGGCGGCCACCCTCGCCGACATCGGCTGGGTGCACATCTACAACACGACGATGCCGACGGCCATCTCCCGGGCCGCGGCCACTGCGGTGCTGCGCGGCGACCAGGGTCACGTCCAGGAGTGCGTCGACGAGCTGCAGCGGCGCCGCGACTGCATCCTCGAGGGCCTGCCCGGCTGGCCCCTGGTCCGGCCGGCCGGCGGGTGGTCGATGCTGCTCGATGTCGCCGCCCTCGGCTTCACGCCGGAGCGGGCCTCCCAGCTCCTCCTCGGCGAATCCGGGATCGCCGCCACCGGGATGACCGGATGGGGTGACTCGGTCGGCGGCCGCTACGTGCGCCTCGTCTTCAGCGCGGAGAGCCTGGAGCGACTGCGCACCATCCCCGATCGGCTGGCGGGGAGGAGCCTGGCGGCGGCGGTCGCCCGACGCTAGGGATCAGCGTCCCGGTCGCTCCGGCCAGGCGAGCCGGACCGGCAGGCCGAGGAATCTGCCGAGACGCTCCGCCGCGCCTCCGACCGCCGCGCGCTCCCCTCTGCGGAACCGGTCGACGGGCCGGATGTCGACGGTCACCCTGAGGCGCTCCAGGGTCCGTCGCCAGCTGCCCCGGACGATCCCGTCCAGCGTGACCACGTTGGAGAGCACGCTGCCGAAGGAGAAGAGGCTGGCATCAACCGCACCGTCGGGGTCCAGGGCCGAGCGGTCGCGATAGGCGACCGTGTACTCGTCGAAGTTGGGCAGGAGGTGAGCGCCGCCCGGGATCGCATCGCCGCGTGCGCTCGTCGCATCGAACCAGAGCTCCTGACCGTCGATCTCCTCGCGCTCCATCCCGGTGTCGAGGATCCCCCGCCGGGCGTCGCTGGCGGCCAGCCCGGACCACCAGGCGAAGTCCTGCACCGAGGCCGGTCCGCGGCTGCGCAGGTACCGGCGCGCCAGCTCGACGAGTGCCTCGGCCCGGTCCAGCCGGCGCGGCTGGACCACTCGCTCGTCGAACAGCCCGTAGGTGAACTGTCTGCCCCGCCGTGGCCCGCTGATCAGCAGCCGGTCCAGCTCCGCGGCCGCCAGCAGATGGGGGAGGCGCTGTCCCTCCGGGGAGATCCCGCGGGCGGCCAGGAACGTGGCCAGCTCCTGGCGGGTGAGGGGGTTGCCGGGCTGGAGGGCCGATTCGAACGCCTTCTCGGCGCCGCGGATCACCGTCTCGTCGATCCCGAGCTGGCGGAAGCGGCCGGTCAGCCCCCGCCGGACCCGGGGACCCAGCAGCGAGATGAGCCAGCCGGCATCCTCGGGGAGCATGAAGTGCCAGGTCGGCCGCGGCACGTGGGTGCGCAGGATGGCGCCCTGGTTGAACAGCCGCTCCACCTCGGCCTCGGTGGCGGTGCGGCTGCGCAGGCTCAGCCCCCACTTGGCGGCCGCATAGTCCTGGGACTGCACGGCGCCGAGCCAGCGGACGGCGTCGACGGCGGAGGCGAACGGTTCACCGGTGAGCCGGTGCGCGACCAGACGCCGGCGGACGATCTCGGTGGCCCTCACCTCCGCAGGCTAGCCGAGCGGGCTCCCGGGGACGATCGGCGCCGCCCGAGCAGAGCTGGCCGGCGGTCACCGCCGGGGCCGGTGCCGAGGGCGGAACTAGCCCTCCCTGATCCCCGAGGGCCGGTGGGTGGCGCCCTCCAGCTGGGCGACCGCGTCGCTGAGCAGCTCGTGGGCCAGCTCCGACAGTGCCCGCGACACCGCGAGGTCCTCCCCGACCCTGGGCAGCGAGGGGTCCAGGGGGTTGCGCCGCGCCGTGCCGCGGCCGTGGAGCGTCCGATCGCCGGTGACGAGCTTCGCCACCGCCACCGTCCGCTCATCGTCCTCCTCGAGGCGGAGCTCCATGCTCCACCTGCCTGCGACAGCCTCCGCGCTCATCGCTCTCGACCCTCCGCGACCCGGTCCGCGCCCACCGCTACCTGCGCTGCAGACGATGCACCGGATCGGCTCCGAGCGCTAGGGGCCTTGGCCATGTCAACCCGGCCTGGGCCATGACAACCCGGCCGAGAAGGAGTACACCGTGAGCCTGGAGAAGCTGGGTTGGCTCCGAGAAAGACCGAGGAGGACTGCGATGCCGACCTACGAGTTCGAATGCCGAGATTGCGGAAAGCGCTTTGAAATCGTCACTCGAATCAGTGAGCACGACAAGCTGAAGAAGGAGCCGCCCGCCTGCCCCGAGTGTGGCAAGCGCGACACCCGCCAGCTGGCCTCCCTCTTCAGCTGCAAGGTGGCCAGCCCCGGTTTCTAGGCCCGGCAAGGGTTGGGGGAGCCGCCCGGACGGCGAAGGACCCCCTGATAGCATGGTCGCGTGGGTGAGGCGGTCTTAGTCGGATCCAGCGCGGTCGAGAAGCAGCTCGAGCAGCACCGTCGCGACCTGACCGCGTACTGCTACCGGATGCTGGGCTCTCCCTTCGAGGCCGAGGATGCAGTGCAGGAGACCATGCTGCGTGCCTGGCGCGGTCTCGACCAGTTCGAGGGGCGCGCGGCGCTGCGCTCATGGCTGTACCGGATCGCCACCAACGTCTGTCTCGACATGGTCAGGGGACGGGCTCATCGGGCCATGCCCATGGACCTCGGACCGGCCCGCACCCTGGACAACGTCACCATGAGCACGCTGCCGGAGGCAACCTGGATCCAGCCGATGCCCGACAGCACCGTGGCGGCGGCCGCCGATCCCGCCGAGCTGACCGTCAAGCACGAGGCCATCACGCTCGCCTTCGTCACCGCCCTTCAGCACCTGCCCGCGCGCCAGCGCGCCGTGCTCATCCTCTGCGAGGTGCTGCGCTGGCGGGCGAGCGAGGTCGCCGAGCTGCTCGACACCACCGCGGCGGCGGTGAACAGCGCGCTGCAGCGCGCCCGGGCGACCCTGGGCTCGCGGGGGGTCAGCAGTGACGACCCCGTCCCGAGGCTCGATGAGACCCAGCGGACGCTGCTGGCACGCTACCTGAAGGCCTTCGAGAGCTACGACTTCCCGACCCTCACCTCGCTGATCAGAGAGGACGCCATCCAGTCGATGCCGCCCTACGAGATGTGGCTGTCAGGGCGCGACAGCATCTTCGCCTGGTGGGTCGGACCTGGCATCGGCTGCCGCGACTCCCGCCTGCTGCCCACGGTGCGGGCCAACGGCTTGGCGGCCTTCGGTCAGTACAAGCCGGATCCCAGTGGTGGCGCCGGCCGCACCCCGTGGGCGCTCCAGGTGCTGGAGCTCGACGAGCGCGGCATCGCCCAGCTCAACTTCTTCCTGGACACGGAGCGCCTCTTCCCGCTCTTCGGCCTGCCGCTCCGGCTCGACGGCTGATCCTGCCGGCGCTCCGGTCGCCCAGCCCGCGGCGGTCGGGCCGGGACATGGCACCATCGCCTTCCGTCACTGTCCAGTTGTGGACATGGATGGCGTAAAGGCGCGGCTCACTCAATCAGCACGTCGTCCAGGCCCATGAGGGCGACGATCTCAGCCAGCGCCTTCGAGGGGCACCGCAGCCTGACCCGGCACCCATGGCGCTTCACCGCAAGCTGCAAGCGGGCCAGGGCGTCGACGGTCACGGCATCGGCTGCCACGTCACTCACGTAGCAGTCCACCAACCGGCTCTGGCCTGCGCCCAGAAGCTGGCCGACCCGCTGGCACAGACCGGGGAGGTCGGCGCGCGCCAGCGGTCCCCGGATCGTCAATGCGGCGCCGGGCTGCTCTTGCATGGAGTCCTCCAGGGTGTGAGACGGTCGAGCGCCCCGGGACTCATCGGGCCGCCAACTCGAAGAACCAGCACCCGGGCCGGCGCGGCGACGGCTGATCTGCCGTCCATCGCTCTCCAGCCGGCGGTGACCGCTGATTTCACTGCCGGTCCCCCGTCATAACCCGCAGGCGACCAACCCCATCGGGAGAGCTCAGGTGATCGGGACAGCCGCACGGGCGAGGCCGGATACCCCGGGCACGGGTAAGGGAAACCCCCGGAGAACTTGGGGGGATCCCCGGATGGCGGGGCACCGCCTGCTCGCCTACCGTGGTCGCATGGTCAGCGGCTCCGTGGTGGCGGTGTCCAGCCGTGCATGGTCTGGACCCAGGCGTCGCCCCGCGCTCCGACGGCTCGCGTCGCGCGGCCTTCCCCTGGTCGCGGCCGTCGCCGGGCTGGCCGCCCTGGTGAAGGTCATCGACCCCCAGGCCGTGGTGGCCAGCCTGGGCCGCCTCGATCCCTGGATCCTGGCGCCGATCGCGGGCCTGATCGTGGGCGCCTCCTTGCTCCAGGGTCTCCGCTGGCACCTCCTGCTCCGCCGGGTCGGGGCCCGGGCCGGTCTGGTCGACAGCGAGCTGACCAACCTCTCCGCCCAGGCCGTCAGCGCGGTCGTCCCCTTCGGCGACCTCACCCGCGCGGTCATGGCCAGCCGGGCGACCGGGATCTCGTTGGGGCGTGTGGCCGCGACGGTGACGCTCCAGGAGCTCACCTTCAGCCTCCTGGTGGTCCTGGGCGCGGCGCCTGCCATCGCCCGCCTTCCCGGGGGTCCCGTGCTCATGGCCGGGCTGGTCCTGGCCATCGCCGGGATCGTCGCGCTGCTGACCGTGCCCGCCCTCTTCGCCCTGGTGCGCCATCCGCTCCGCGCCATCCCCGGCGCCCGGCGCCTCGTGGACGAGCTCGACTCGCTGCGCGACCAGGTCGGCCGGCTGCTCGTCGATCCGAGAGCGCTGGCCGGCGCCGGCCTCGATGCCGCTCGCGTGCTGCTGACCAACGCTGCGCTGATCCTCGTGCTCCGCGGCTTCCAGATCGACTCGGTGGGCTGGTGGCAGGCGGCGCTGGTGCTCGCGGTGTCATTCGTCGGTGGGGCGCTGAGCATGCTTCCGGGCGGCATCGGCGCCAACGAGGCCAGCGTCGTCGGGGTGCTGGTGCTCCTCGGCATCAACCCGGCGGCCGCGGCGGCCGCCGCCCTCGTCTTCCGGCTGATGCTCACCCTCGTCCCCGCGGCGTGTGGCGCCGGCGCCTACGCCGTGCTGCGCCGCCGGCACTCCCTCCGGCGCGTCCAACCCCGCGTCTCCCCACGCCGGGCCGCTGACGCCGTCCCCGCCGAGCTCGCGGCCTGAGACGGCCCGCCGAGGTCAGCCGGCGCTGGCTCAGCCGAGCCTCGGCCGCCGCCCGCCGCACCTCCTCGTCGACGCTCGCCTCCGCCGAGTCCCCCCAGAGTCCATGCGGCGTGAGCAGGTGGTCGATCAGCTCCTGGAGCCCGTCGCCGTAGCCGGCCCGAGAGGCTCGGAGCCGGTCCCAGGCCTCCTCCCCAGAGCCGGGTCGGCCTTCAGCCGCCGCTCCGGGCGCGGGTCACGATCAGGGTGCCGATGGCGTCGCTGAGCATGAGCAGCACGAGGAGGACGCCGCCGGCGGCCGCCAGCCAATGGCCCAGCTGGCTCACTCGGGACCCGTTCCAAAGAGGCGGCCGATCAGGTCCCGGGCCAGCGCCAGGAACGCCTCCCGATCCGGCTGCTCCTGGTGCAGCGAGGGCAGCATGGCGGCATGCACCCCTGCCACCAGGACGCCGGCCAGGAACGCCGGGTCGCCGGGGCGGAGCCACCCGCTCGCCATTCCCGCCGCGAGGAACGATGCCAGCGCGTCGGTGACCGGGCCCAGCTGCTCCTGGGCGGCGCCGCCGGCGTCATGGAAGAGGACGTGGTGGAGGTCTCGGTGCTCGACCGCGAACTCGAACATGGAGGCCGCCAGGGCCTCGAGGCGCGGCACCGCCAGCCCCGCATCGGCTGAGGCGTCGAGGCGCTGCGACCCCGGCCCCACGTCGGGTGAGGCCTGGAGCAGCCGCCTCGCCCGCTCCGCCATCTCGGTGTCGTACTCCAGCCTCAGCGCGGCGAGCAGCTCGGCCTTGGAGGGGAAGTAGAGGTAGGGCGTGCCCTTGGCAACGCCGGCGGCGGCCGCGACGTCGTCCATGGTGGTGCCCTGGATGCCGTGGCGCAGCAGCGCCTGCCGGGCTCCGGCGAGGATCGCCCGTCGCCGTGCGGCAGGGCTGAGCCGGGAGCGCCGGAGCGCTCCGCGCCGCCCGGGAGAGCCTGGGTTGGCCATCTGACTGGTGGTCAGTCTAGCTTACGGCCGGCTCCCCTCACTTGGCCTGATTTGACATCTAGACCAATGGAGTGGATCATATGACTGACCGTCAGTCATAATGGCCGACCGGGCGGGGCGTGGGGCCCCGCCCGCCGCGGTCAGGAGGTACCGGGATGCTGCGGGAGCGGATCGGCAGGCTGTACTACCGGCTGGCCTATCGGGGCCGGCCACGCTGGGATACCGGCACCCTGCCGGAGGCGCTGGCGGCGCTGGTCGAGGGCCGGCGCGCCGGGCGGCTGCTGGACCTCGGCTGCGGCACGGGAGCTGCGGCGGTGCGCCTGGCCGAATCGGGCTGGCAGGTGACCGGCATCGACTACGTCCCGGCGGCGGTGGTGGCGGCCCGGCGGCGGGCCGCCGAGAGCGGGGTCGCCGCCGACTTCCGGGTCGGCGACGTGACCCACCTCGACCAGCTGGTGGACGGCTGCCGGTACGACCTCGTCTTCGACGCCGGCTGCTACCACGGCCTCTCGGAGCCGGGACGCGAGCGCTACGCCAGCGGCGTGGCCCGGGTGGCCGCCCCCGGCGCCGAGCTCCTCCTCCTCGGTTTCCATGAGGTGCCGTTGAGCTGGCGGCTGATCGGGGCCCCGGGATCCGGCACCGCCGACGTGCCGGCGCGGTTCGCGCCCTGGTTCACCGTGGAGGAACGGGGCATGGAGACGGGCCGCCGGCTGCGCATGGAGTGGCTGCGGCTGCGGCGCCGCGGGGACGTCACAGCCTGACGGCGGTGCCCCGGACCGCGGCGATCGCCTCGTCGCTGCCCGAGAGCGTCACCTGAGCCGCCGACCGGCGGCCGCTCAGGTAGACGGCGAGCTCCGTGGGGGATCCGCTCAGGGTGGCCGCCCGCCCTCGGCCGAAGCTGCGCCGCCGGCCGTCGGCGGCGACCAGCACGAGGCCGTGAGGGCGGATCCGCCGGGCGAGCCGCCTCCCCAGGTACCCGGTCATCCGCCAGGACAGCGCCTCCAGCTCGGGAACGCTGCGGGGCGGCCGGCCGTTTGCCCGCCTGACGTCCTCGTGATGGATGAAGAACTCGAAGCCGTTGAGCAGCGTCCTCGCCCCGGGCAGACGCCACGGGAAGAGCGGCGCTCCCCGCCGCAGCCGACGGACCAGCGCTGGGAAGCCCCTCGCCTTCGCCGCGGCCAGCCGTCGCGCTCCCCAGCGGTGGAAATGTTCGCGGAGCACCAGGTGGGCGGCGAGGTCCGCGGTCGTCCAGCCCTCGCAGAGGGTGGGGGCATCCGGCCCCAGCTCAGCCAGGAGGTCGCAGAGCTGGCGCCTTTCGGACGCGTCGAGCGGCTCGGTTCGTGACCGGGGGACGGGCTGGGCGTGGCCGACATTGCTCACCGGACCACGATATCGGGGTGCCGCCGGCGGGCTGGGCCGGCGAACGGACCCGGCGAGCGATGACGCTCCCCACCTCGAGCCCTGGCATGGCAGGCTCTTCGTCGTGCAGCTCCCCCTCCGCTCCCTCCCCACCCGCCTCGCCGCCGGCGCCTACATCCTGCATTCGGGCCTCGAGAAGTGGAGGGCGCCGGCCGAGCGCGCCGCTGCCCTCCACGGCGCCGCGTCCGGCGCCTACCCCTTCCTGCGCCCGATCCCGGCTGCCTTGTTCGTGAAGCTGCTCTCCGCCGGCGAGATCGGGCTCGGGGCGACCCTGCTCACGCCCGTGATCCGGGACCGGGTGGCCGGCGCCGCGCTCAGCGTCTTCTCGGGATCGCTGCTGACCATGTACCTGCGCACCCCGGCGATGCACCGCCCCGGCAGTGTCTGGCCCACCGCGGCCGGGACCGCGGTCAGCAAGGACGTCTGGATGCTGGGCATCGGCCTCGGGCTGATCGCCGGCGACCTGGCCTGATCGATCCGCCCGTTGCGCCCGGGCCGGCCACGTGCTATCCTTTGGATACTAAATTATTTGCTTTGTCTGAACAAAAGGCCAGCAGCCCGTGACCGAACGAGAGAGCCTTCTCCAGCGCTTCATCAGCCTCCAGCCACCGCTGCGCTCACGCTTCCGCTCGGCGATGTCGCCGGAGGCCCGAGCCAGCCTGCAGGCCGCCCTCGAGGAGCTGCCCGCCGCTCAGTTCGAGGTGCTCATGCTCCTCCGGGAGCACGCCGGCGGCCTGAGCATGAGCGAGCTGGCCCTGGCCCACTCGTCCACCGCCGGTTCGGCCACCCAGCTGGTGGAGCGCCTGGTCCGGATCGGCATGGTGGAGCGGCTCCGGGACCCCGGGGACCGGCGGGTGGTCCGGGTCCGGCTCTCGGCCTCCGCCCAGCAGCGCTGCGAGCAGCTGGCCAGGCATGGCATGGACCACCTGCGTGAGGTCACCGCGGCGCTGTCCGACCAGGAGCTGGAGCTCCTGGTCGGGCTGATGGCCAAGCTGGCGGGACAGGAAGCGAGCCCGGCTGAACCGGTGTCCCTCCACCTCGAGGTGCCGGCATGAGCCTGCAGTTCCCGGCCCGAGCCGCGAGCCGCGCCGTCCCCGTCGAGAGGCGCAGCCTGGCGGTGATCTTCAGCGCCCTGATGCTCGCCATGCTGCTGGCGGCGCTGGATCAGACCATCGTCTCCACCGCGCTGCCCACCATCGTGGGCGACCTGGGCGGCCTCACCGAGCTCTCCTGGGTGGTGACCGCCTACATCCTCACCTCGACGGTGAGCACCCCGCTCTACGGCAAGTTCGGCGACATCTACGGCCGCAAGCGGATCTTCCAGGGGGCGATCGTGGTCTTCCTGGCCGGTTCCATGCTCTGCGGGATCTCCCAGAACATGACCGAGCTGATCGGCTTCCGCGCCCTCCAGGGCATCGGGGCCGGCGGCCTCATGGTCGGGGCTCAGGCGATCATCGGGGACGTCGTCTCGCCTCGCGAGCGCGGCCGCTACATGGGCTACTTCGGCGCCGTCTTCGGTCTGGCCACCGTGGCCGGTCCGCTTCTCGGCGGCTTCTTCGTCGACCACGCCAGCTGGCGCTGGGTGTTCTACGTCAACGTCCCGCTGGGCGCGCTGGCCCTGGTTATGACCCAGATCGCCCTCCACCTTCCCCGGCGCCGCCACGAGCACCGGATGGACTACCTGGGCGCGGCCCTGCTCGCCGCCGGCGTCGCCTGCATCGTCCTGTTCACCACCTGGGGCGGCACCCAGTATCCCTGGGGCTCGGGGCAGATCGTCGGGCTCGGGGTCGCGGGCGCGGTGCTCCTGGTCGCGTTCGGCTTCGTCGAGCGCGCCGCCGCCGAGCCGATCCTGCCGCTCCGTCTCTTCCGCAGCGCCAACTTCACGCTGGTCAACATCGTCGGCTTCATCGTCGGCCTCGCCCTCTTCGGCTCCATCGTCTTCCTGCCCCAGTACCTCCAGATCGTCAAGGGTGACGGCGCCACCAACTCGGGCCTGCTGCTGGTACCGATGATGGCCGGGGTGCTGGTCACGTCGATCGTCAGCGGGCAGCTGATCAGCCGCACCGGGCGCTACCGCTACTGGCCCATCCTGGGCACCGCGATCATGGCCGCCGGCCTCTACCTGCTCTCCACCATGGGCCCCGGCACCCCGGTGGGCGTGACCGCCGGCTACATGGTGGTGGTGGGACTGGGCATCGGCGGGGTCATGCAGGTGCTGGTGCTGCTGGCTCAGAACGCGGTGGCCCCGCGAGATCTGGGCACCGCCACCTCGACCGCGACCTTCTTCCGCTCCATGGGCGGCTCCATCGGGCTGCCCATCTTCGGGAGCGTCTTCAGCAACCTGCTGGCCGGGAATCTCGCCCGCTCCCTGCCCGCCGGATTCCATCTGGCCGGGTTGTCCGGCGGCACCGGCAACGCCAGCCCGCAGGTCCTGTCCACGCTCCCTCCACCCATCCACACCGCCGTGGTCCACGCCTTCTCGCAATCGTTGGGAGGCGTCTTCCTGGCCGGGGTGCCGGTCGCGATCCTCGCCTTCGTCCTGGTCTGGCTGATCCGCGAGGTCCCCCTGCGGACCCGGGTGGGCGCCGCGATGGAGGGTGTCCAGGAGACCCTGGGCAGCTCCGCCACCGCGGCCGGCGGGACCGAGGTCCGGGTGGCGGCGGGGCGCTGACCCGCCGGACCGCTCCGTATCATCCGGCCCGATGAGGATCGAGAGGGTCAGCTACCCGGGGGCCAGGGTCGCGGTCGACGGCTACCTGGCCTTGCCCGACGGCCAGATGCCCCATCCCGGTGTCGTCGTGATCCACGAGGTCTTCGGGCTCAACGGCAACATCAGGGACATCGCCCGGCGCTTGGCCGGCGAGGGTTACGCGGCGCTGGCCGCGGACCTGTTCGGCGATCGCAGCCGGGCCCTGTGCATGGCGCGGATCATGGCGTCGGCGCTCGCCGGCCGTGACCCGTCCGAGGTCGGCGACCTCCGAGCCTCGCTCCGCTACCTGGGCTCGCGCCCGGAGGTGGACCCGGAGCGGCTGGGCGCGATCGGCTTCTGCATGGGTGGCGGGCTGGCCATCGCCTGGGCCCGCCGCGAGCCCGGACTGCGGGCCATCGCGCCCTTCTACGCGAGCAATCCCCGGCCGCTCGAGGAGGCGGTGCGCCGAATCTGCCCGGTGGTCGGCAGCTATCCAGGCCGCGATCTCACCGCCCGGCACGGCCTCCGGCTGGATGCGCACCTGGACAGGCTCGGCGTGCCCCACGACATCAAGATCTACCCGGGGGCGCGCCACTCCTTCTTCAACGACCAGGGCCGGGCTCACGACCCGGCGGCGTCGGCGGACGCCTGGCGTCGTACCCTGGCCTTCTTCGCCGAGCACGTGCGCTCGGGTCAGCTGCCGTCCCCGACCGGTCCCTCCTCTTCGCCGACCGGTTAGGGACAAGAAAGTCCACAACTAGTCGGTGACGCATCGGGCCCGAGCCCCTTCCGCCGCGAACGCCGCTGCCGGCGGTGGGGCGATCCGCCCGGATCCGACGAGATGCCTCCGCCCCCGGCTCTCAGGCTGCTCTCATCGTCCTCTCAGCGCCGGCTCAACGCCCTGGGCCGACGAGGCGCCACGATCGGTCCATCTGATACCGGCCACTCGCGGGGGCGCCGGAAGGGCCCCCGATCGCGGGGACTCTGGACGTGAAAACTCGACGCTCGCTTCTCACCGTGGCGGTCACCGCCACCCTCCTGTGCGCCGCCTGCGGCTCAGCGACCTCGGCACCCGGCGGCACGACCGCCGATCCCTCCGCGACTGCCGCGGGCTCTCAGACCTCCGTCGCGGGCGGCAGTGCCTCGCCGGCAGCCCAGGTTGCGGCCCCGGTTCCGGCGCAGTACCAGCAGGCCTACAGCACCCTTCAGGGCCAGGTCAGCGCCTTCGCGGCGGTGGCCGAGCCGGGTCCTGCGACCAGCGCCACCGTGATCTCCTCGGCCCTGGAGCCGGCGGACGGCAACGCCATGCACCCGGGGATCCTCCAGGGCAGCGCGCTGCAGACCAGCATCACCATGATCAGCGGGATGAGGGCGATGGGGGAGACTGGCGTCACCGTCCAGGTCAGCTTTCCACTGCTCCTCTCCAGCTTCCCGGACAGCTCCGAGTACCTGAGCTTCTACCGCCAGGTCGCTGCCGCGGTCCATCAGCAGGGAATGACCCTGACCGTCGAGGAGAATCCGCTCTTCCCCAACATGTCCGGCCTCCCCGTGTCCGGCTTTTACGCCGGGCTCGATCTCCAGAGCTTCGCCGCCGACTACCAGCAGCAGGCGGAGACCATCATCACCGCGATGCAGCCGCGCTACCTCTCCTTCCTCAACGAGCCCGACACCTACACCGCCAACCTCCACAACCCCTCGATCCGGCTCACCGATCCCGTCACCGGAGTGGAGTTCGTCAACCTGGTGCTGGGTGGCCTCGACCGCCAGGGCACCTCGCTGTGCGCGGGCAGCGGCACCTGGCAGGATGCGAGCTACGACCAGGCGCTGCTCGACCAGACCTCGATCGACTGCCTCGACCTTCACATGTACCCGGTGGCCGCTCAGGATGTCAGCAACCTGCAAGCCGAGGTGACTGCCGCAGAGGTTGCCCACCGGCCGGTGGTCATGAGCGAGTGCTGGCTGTACAAGCAGAGCACCGACGGCCGGCCGGTGGACTCGGTGACCAGCGCTCCCGATGAGCAGAAGGACGGCACCTTCAGCTTCTGGGAGCCGCTGGACAGCGCCTTCCTGACCGCCATGGTCGACTACGCCCGCGGTCACGGCTTCGCGGTGGCCTCGCCCTTCAGCACCGAGAACTTCTTCGCCTACCAGGCCTGGACGCCGGCGCTGGAGGCGGAGACCCCCACCCAGGCGCGCCAGTCCTTCAACCTTCTGGTGAGCCAGGCGCTGAAAGAGGGTCAGCTGTCCTCGCTGGGGAGCGCCTTCGCCGGGCTGGCGCGGTCCTGAGGCTGGCGGCGGGGAAGGATGCCGCCCCCGCCTCCACCGCGGAGCTGCGGCCGTCGAACGGACCGCCGGATCCCGCCCCGCCGCTGGGGGCGTCAGCCCGCCTCGACCAGGGGGGCCTCGAACTGGCTCTGGTAGAGGTCGTAGTAGAAGCCGTGCCGGCGCATCAGCTCAGCGTGACTGCCGTGCTCGACGATGCGGCCCTGGTCCATCACGATGATGGTGGTCGCGTTGCGGATGGTGGAGAGGCGGTGGGCGATCACGAAGCTGGTGCGCCCGTGACGGAGCCGCGCCATCGCCTCCTGGATCAGCACCTCGGTGCGGGTGTCGACGTTGCTGGTCGCCTCGTCGAGGATGAGGATGGATGGATCGGAGATGAAGGCGCGGGCGATGGTGAGCAGCTGGCGCTGACCCGAGGAGATGTTGGAGGCGTCCTCGTCGAGGGCGGTGGCGTAGCCCTCCGGAAGGGTGCGGATGAACCCGTCGGCGTGGGCGGCCGCCGCCGCCGCCACGACCTCCTCGTCGCTGGCGCCCTCCTTGCCGTAGGCGATGTTCTCCCGGATCGTGCCCGCGAAGAGCCAGGTGTCCTGGAGCACCATCCCGAATGCGGAGCGGACCGTGTCCCGGGTGAGCTGCCGGGTGCTGATGCCGTCGAGCTTGATCCAGCCCGCCTCGATCTCGTAGAAGCGCATCAGCAGGTTGACGATGGTGGTCTTGCCGGCACCGGTGGGACCGACGATGGCGATCGTATCGCCGGGCTCCACCTCCAGGTTGAAGTCGGCGATCAGGGGCTTGGCCGGCTCGTAGCGGAAGTGGACGTTCTCCAGGCTGACCCGCCCGGTCGGCTGCGCCAGGCTGAGTGGGGAGGCGACGTCGGGCTCCTCCTCCTCGGCCAGCAGGAACTCGAAGACCCGCTCCGCCGAGGCCAGCCCCGACTGGAGCATGTTCATCTGGCTGGCAACCTGGGTGATCGGCATGGTGAACTGGCGCGAGTACTGGATGAAGGCCTGGACGTCGCCCAGGCTCATCTGCCCGGAGACGATCCGGTAGCCGCCGAAGGCGGCGATGACCACGTAGTTGACGTTGGCCAGGAGCTGCATCACCGGCTGGATGATCCCGGAGAGGAACTGGGCCCGGAAGCTGGCCCGGTACACCTTCTCGTTGAGCCCGTGGAACTCGTCGACCACCGCCTCCCGGCGGCCGAACACGGCCACCAGCTCGTGCCCGGTGTGCATCTCCTCGACGTGGCCGTTGAGGTCGCCGGTCCCCTCCCACTGGGCGGTGAACTGCTTCTGGGACCGCTTGATGACCGCCCAGGAGCAGAGCATGGAGAGGGGCACGATCACCACCGAGACAGCGGCCAGGATCGGGCTGATCAGGAACATCATGACCAGCACGCCGAGGATGGTCAGCACCGAGTTGAGCAGCTGGCCCAGTCCCTGCTGGAGCACCGTGGTGAGGTTGTCGATATCGTTGGTGACCCGGCTGAGGATGTCACCGTGGGGGTGGCTGTCGAAGTAGCGCAGGGGGAGGCGGGCGAGCTTGGTCTCCACCTCCCGGCGCAGCCCGTACATGGTCCGCTGGGTGACCCCCGCCATCACGAAGCCCTGGGCCCAGGTGAAGACGGCGCCGAGGAGATAGACGCCAGCCGCCAGGCCGAGCTCCCGGCCGAGATCGTTGAAGATGATTCCCACCCCAGGGACCACGTTCATCCCCGAGAGCATCGACGCCTCCTGGGAGTGGCCCTGGGCGTTGAGGTAGGCGATCGCCTGAGCCTTGGTGGTGCCCGCCGGCAGCATCTTGCCGATCAGGCCGTTGAAGATGACGTTGGTGGCGTCGCCCAGGATCCGCGGCCCGATGACCAGGAAGGCCACGCTCACCCCGGTCAGCAGCGCCGCCAGCAGGATTCGCGGCCACTCCGGGCGCAGCCTGGCCACCAGCCGCTTCAGGGTGCCCCAGGCGTCCTTGGACTTGGCCGCCGGCATCATGCCCATGGGGCCCCTTCCCATCGGGCCGCCCCGCCGCATGCCCCGTCCGGGGCCGCCGTGCATCATGCGGCCGCCTCCTCGCCGAGCTGGGAGACCACGATCTCGCGGTACTCGGGACATCCGGCGATCAGCTGCTGATGCCGCCCCGAGCCCACGATCCGGCCCTCGTCGAGGACCAGGATGCTGTCTGCGTGCATGATCGTGCTCACCCGCTGGGCCACGATCATCACGCTGGCGTCCTCGGTCTCCGAGCGCAGCGCCAGGCGCAGCCGGGCGTCGGTGGCGGCGTCGAGGGCTGAGAAGCAGTCGTCGAAGAGGTAGATCCGCGGGCGCCTGACGATCGCCCGGGCGATGGCGATGCGCTGGCGCTGCCCGCCCGAGACGTTGCTGCCGCCCTGGTCGATGGGGGCGCCGAGCTGGTCCGGCATCGCGGCGACGAAGTCGCGTGCCTGGGCGACCTCGAGCGCATGCCACAGCTCCTCGTCGGTCGCCTCCGGGTTGCTGAAGCGCAGGTTGTCGGCCACGGTCCCGCTGAAGAGGTAGGCGCGTTGAGGGATCAGCCCGATCGAGCTCCAGAGCTGCTCGCGCTCCCACTCCCGGATGTCGACGCCGTCGACCAGCACGGCCCCTGCCGAGGCATCGAAGAAGCGGGGGATGAGATTGAGCAGCGTGGTCTTGCCCGCCCCGGTGCCACCGATCACGGCCACCGTCTCCCCCGGCCTCATGGTGAACGACAGCGACTGCAGCACCGGCCGCTCGCTGCCCGGGTAGCCGAAGCTCACGTTTCGGAACTCGACGGCGCCGGTGCGGCTGATCGGGATCACCGGGTGCGCCGGATCCCTGATCGACGGCACGGTGTCGAGAACCTCCTGGAGACGGGTTGCGCTGGCCATGGCCCGGGGCACCAGGATGAAGACGATCACCCCCATCATCACCGCGAACAGGATCTGCATGAGGTAGCTGAGGAAGGCGGTCATGTTGCCGATCGGCATGGTTCCCGGGGTGGTCCCCACGAAGTGGCCGCCGAACCAGATCACCGCGACCGAGGAGAGGTTCATCAGCGACATGATCGCGGGCATGGCGATGACGAAGATCCGGTTGACCCGCAGCGCGGTCTGGGTGAGGTCGCGGTTGGCGCCGTCGAAGCGGACCGACTCCTCCTCGGTCCGTACGAAGGCGCGGACCACCCTCACCCCGGTGATCTGCTCGCGGAGGACTCGCTGAACCCGGTCTATCCTGGTCTGCATCGAGCGGAACAGCGGGACCGTGAACTTGAGCATGACGGCGACCAGGATCGCCATCACCGGAACCACCACCACCAGGATCGTGGAGAGCCCCACGTCCTCCTTGAGAGCCATGATCACCCCGCCGATGCCCATGATCGGAGCCAGCATCAGGATCATCAGCGCCATGAGCAGGAAGATCTGGATCTGCTGAACGTCGTTGGTGTTGCGGGTGATCAGCGAGGCGGTCCCAAAGTGGTTCATCTCCCGGGTGGAGAACGACTGGACCTTCTGGAACACGGCGCCGCGGATGTCGCGGCCGACGCTCATCGAGGTGCGCGATGACCAGTACACGGCCAGGATCTGGACCACGCCCGCGCCGAGTGAGATGGCCAGCATGAGGCCGCCGGTCCGCCAGATGTAGCCGACGTCCCCCTTGACCACCCCGTTGTTGATGATGTCGGCGGTGAGGTTGGGCAGGTAGAGGGCGGCGATCGCCTGCATGGCCAGCAGGACCGTGATCAGGCCGACCTGGAGCGCGTACGGTCGCAGGTGGCGGCGCAGCAGCCGGATCAGCATGATCCGGCTGCCTCCAGGTGAGGGATTGCGCCGGCTGTCGTCGGGACCGTGGCCTCTGGGTCAGCCGCCGAGCCACCGCCCTTCAGCGCGTCGAGCAGAGCTCGCAGGCTCGCGGTGACCGCGACCAGCTGCTCCGGGGGCAGCGATCGCAGAGCCCGGAGCAGGATGCGGTGCCGCGCCGCGCGCCAGCGGGAGAGCTGGACCCGGCCCGCCGCCGTCATGCGGAGGCGCACCAGGCGCAGGTCGCTCCGGTCAGCCTCCTTGCTGGCCCAGCCCTGCCGCACCGCCCGCGCCATCACCACCGACACCTGGCTCTTGGTCATCCCGGTCATGCGGCCCAGCTCGCTGATGGTGATCCCGGGGTTCTGCGCCACCAACGCAAACAGGGGGACGTAGGGGAGGAAGTCGGGCACCGAGCCGGGGCGTTCGTGGTGCACGTAGCTCAGGTGCAGCTGCCGGCGCACCGCTTGGAGGAGGCGCACCACCTCCTCCAGCGAGGGGGGGTCCGCGGCGCCGCCGCCACGGCCGGCGGCGATCGTATGGCCGCGAACGTTCACTCCATAACGGTACCGGCGGGGATCGGCCCTGGGCTACGGACCTCGGTCCCCAATCCGGGGGCCGTTGGGCCCGATTCTGCCGGGGACCCGTGACGAACCCGTGGTCGGGCAATCGAGGGACGGCGACGAAGCCCTTCCTCCCATGCTTGCCTCCCACCATGCCCCCTCGCGCCGCGCCGCCCCCTGGTCGGCGTGGGTGCCACCGACCTGGCCGAGGACGGCCGCCTGCTCCTGCCCGCTCTCGCTCGCCGCGACGTCGAGGGTGTGCCCGTTCCCTGGGGGGCTCGATCGGCTCAGTACGGCTCGGCGAGCTCCGCGGCCGCCACCATCTCCATGAGCGCTTCACCGTGACCCCCCGGGGGGTCTCCGTCCACGTCGACGAGCGGGGCCACCACCAGGTCGACGTGCCGGATCAGGTCGCCCGGCTGGCTCCTCTCGACCCCGACCTGCAGGGTACGGCGCTCCTCCACCGCCTGGTCGATGAGCGAGCCCAGCGCGACGGGCGGTAGGAGATCTCGACGTCCTGTAGGGGACTCCCCAGGTTCCGCATGGTGATCGATGCGTCAGGGATTACGCCTTTGACATTGCAAAGGGCACCTACCCGTACAGCGGTGCTGTGCTGCAGGTGGTGATGGCGGCTATCATGAAATCCGAGGCGTTCACTCCCAGCAGGCGGAAAGGCGAGCATGGTCTCGGATCCCCTCCTCAGCCGTCTCACCAAGGTCAGGGGCCGGGTGAGCTCGGCACTCCACGTGGCGGAGAGCCTGGCCGATCCTGCGGCGAACGACCTGCTTGACGAGCTCGGGGCCGCGGTCGAGGAGCTGGACACGACCGCCGACGCTCTCATCGAGGCGGACCGTCAGATCCCCCAGGCGCAGCAGCGCTACCGGGATCTCTTCGAGCTCGCCCCCGACGCCTACCTCGAGGTGGACGAGCGTGGGGTGATCCTCGAGGCTAACCGCGCCGCCCAGGCCATGCTGCGGGTCGCAAAGGGCGAGCTGGTGGGCAAGCCCCTGGCCGCCTTCCTGGGACCGAGCGAGGACACGGGGCTGCGCCGGTTGCTCGACACCGCGGTCAGGTACTCGCGCCCGCGGGTCCACTCCGTGGCCCGGCAGTCCCGCCAGCGCGTCGGCGACTGGGAGACGGTGATCCGTCCCCGCTCGGGTTCGCCGTGCCGCGCCTGGGTTCGCGCCCTGGCGGATCCCGTCTCCGACGGCGACGGATCCCGCATCCGCGTGCTCATCCGGGACATCTCGAACCGAGTCAAGGCTGCCGACTACGAGCGCCGGGAGCACGTGCTGCTCCGAGCCCACGCCCAGCGTCTGGAGGCTCTGGAGACCGTCAAGGCGGACCTGCTCCGGCTGCTCTCCCATGAGCTGGGGACGCCGGTGACGGTGGTTCGCGGCTACGTCTCGATGATGGCGGACGGCTCCCTCGGCGATGTCGGTCAGCGGGCCGCCGCGGTTCTGCCGATCATCCTCAGGCGCTGCGACGAGATGGCCCGGCTCATCGACCAGATGCTGGAGATCGCCCGCCTCGAGGAGCCCCGTCTAGGCCTGGATCGCCGCCCGGCCGAGCTGGGGGCGATCGTCGAAGAGGTGGTGTCCCAGATGAGGCCGGTCGGGGAGGTGTCAGACCGCCGCCTGCGCCTGGTCCCCGCCGCCATCGCCATCCCGGTGCTGGTCGATGCCGCCAAATTGGGAACCATCCTCAGCAACTTGATCGGCAACGCGTTCAAGTATTCCGTCGCGGGTTCCGAGGTGGTGTGTGAGGTGGGTCGCGAGGCAGGCACCGCCACCGTGGCCATCCGTGATCAGGGTCCCGGAGTGCCAGCGGATCAGCTCGGAGTCCTCTTCACGAAGTTCGGCAGGGTGGTCACCCCCGAGACCGCCCACATCCATGGGACCGGGCTGGGGTTGTACCTCTCCCGCGAGCTCGCCCGGGCGCAGGGCGGCGATCTGCGGGTCCGATCGGTGGAGGGCGTTGGCAGCACCTTCACCCTCTCCGTGCCTCTTGAGGACGGTGCCCGCCGGCGATCCGACCACTCCGGGGCACAGCCTGGCGAAGGAGCCGCGCTCGCAGGCAAGGCCGCCGCGGAGCCCTCGGCGGGGGCCTCCCTCGGCCCTCCCATCTCGAAGGCTCCAGCGGGTCCGGAGTGATCCCGGTCGCGCCTCAGCGGCGCGACGTCGTCTCATCGGCCGGCCGAGGCCTACGGCGCCGACACCCTGGTCAGCCCCCAGCTCCGCGAGCAGGCCGCGGACCGCGAGCGACAGGCCGCCTTGCTCCGCGCCCTGGCGGACGGGCAGGGCGATCAGCGAGTCCGGACCGTGGCTGACTGAGCCGGTGGCCTCCAGCCTCGAGTTCCAGGCCGGGCTAAGCGACCGCGGCAGTCCCGTGCAGCGGCGGCATGGGGCGGGAGGCGACCGGCATCACGTCCCCGCCGCGGATGGCGTCCAGCAGGAGGTTGATATCGCTGCCCTTGGGCACGAAGGCCGAGATGCCGGGGGCGGCCAGGGTCCGGGTCACCAGGGCGGCGTCGAAGGCGGAATACGCGACCAATCGCACCCGCGGGCAGACGTCGAGCAGGCCGCGCGCCGCCGCCCACCCACCGCCGTCCGGCATGTTGACGTCGACCACGGCGACGTCGGGCCGCCAGGTCCGGGCCTTCCGGATCGCCTCGGAGACACTGGTGGCGGTGGCCACGACGGTCAGGGTGTCATCGGTCTCGATGATCTCCATCACCGCTTCCAGCACAGCCGGGTGGTCATCCACCAGGAGGACGGCAAGACGCTCGGGGCAGTCCCCGGCCAGTGAGCTGGCATAGCCGGGGTAGTAGTCCATCACCGCGGGGCTCCTGTTGTCTGCGACCTGCCCCAGATCATGAGCCGCACCTCCGGCACTTTCCAGATTCCGATGTGCGACCGTCACATGAGCAAGCTGCACTAAGGGCGTGCGAGAGCGCGTCCATTCTCGCTCCGGCGGTCCAGCTGCACTGAGCAGTGCTGAGGCCGGTGCATCCGGCTCGGTGGTGGCATGCCTACCACATTCGCCCCATCGCAGGGCTGCGACCGGGGGCGCGCTCTTCCGGTGCGCCACCTGGCACGATGCTGTCACCGACTGCTCACCGGCTCGGGGAAGGCGGTCCAGACCTCAATTGCGCGGATGCGGGGACTGATCTCGGAGCTTCATCCCGACGTGCTGAGCGAGGGGTTGACCGCGGCGCTAGGCGACCACCTCGGGCAGGTGGAGAACGATGGCGAGCTGCATTGCGAGTTGCGCGGAGGCTGCGCCGCCGACCCCTCCGGAATCGTGGCGATGACCCAGCTCTCCCGCGAGCCGCGACCGTGAGCGCGTACCGTCTCGCCCCATGAGGCTGGGCCTGCTCCTCGGCTTCTGGGACGAGATGGGACCACCGTCCAATCTGGTCGAGGCGGTCCGCGAGGCCGAGGCTCTCGGCTACGAGTCGGTGTGGACCTCTGAGGCATCCGGCTCCGACGCTCTGACCCCTCTGGCCTGGCTCGGGGCCCACAGCCGGGCGATGCGGTTGGGCACCTGCATCATGCAGATGGCGGCACGGCCGCCGTCCGCCGCGGCGATGGCGGCCCTCAGCCTGGACCACCTTTCCAAGGGTCGCTTCGTCCTCGGCCTCGGCCTGTCCGGGCCCCAGCTGGTCGAGGGCTGGTACGGGCAGCCTTTCGACCCGCCATTGGGGCGGACCCGGGAGTACCTCGAGATCGTCCGCCGGGTGCTGGCCAGGCGGGCGCCGGTCGAGTTCCAGGGGGAGCACTTCCGGCTGCCGCTGGCGGGTGGGTCAGGACTGGGCCGGCCCTTCCTCGCCTCGGTGCGGCCGCTCCGACCCGACCTCCCCATCCTGCTCGCCGCCGAGGGGCCGAGGAACGTCGCCCTCGCCCGGGAGATCGCGGATGGCTGGATCGCCGCCTACTACTCCCCCCACCGCGACCGGCACCTGCGAGCGGCGCTGGCCGAGGGCGAGGCTCGACCCGGCGCGCGGCGCGCGGCCGCCGACTTCGAGATCGTGGCCACCCCTTCCCTGGTGGTGGATGACGACGTGGAGGCGGCCGCCGGCCGGCTTCGCCCGCTTTTCGCCCGCTTCATCGGTGGGATGGGAGCGCCGGGACGCAACTTCCACTTCAATGCCCTGGCACGGCTGGGGTTCGAAGGGGCGGTCACCACGGTCCGCGACCTCTGGCTGGAGGGGCGGCATCGGGACGCGGAGGCCGCCGTCCCCCGCTCTCTCATCGAGGAGGTCTCGTTGATCGGGCCACCGGCCAAGATCCGGGAGGAGCTCGCAGAGTGGAGGAGATCACCGGTCAGCACCCTGCTGATCCATGTCCCGCTCGACGCCAGAGCACTCCGCCAGGCTGCGGAGATCGTGCTGGCCGCTTGATCGCGGGCGGGTTTCCTCTGAGCGCGGGCCGCGGGCGCTCTCCGTTGGATCAACTGTCGGTTAACTGCAGATCGCCGACCCTGAGGTCGTTCCGGGTCGGACCCTGAGCCGCTCGGCACGCCGTCAGGGACATCCCAGGGTGCCTCCCGATGTGGACGCGCCAGTGCCCCGGTCACCATCTCGGTGCAGGCAGACAGGCGTCACCGCACAGACATCGGGCGGGTCGCGACATCGGGAGACAAGTACGTGGAGACATTTCGCAACCTGTGGCGGCGGAAGCTGCGGGCGGTGCTGACCATCAGTGGGATCGTGATGGGGATCTTTGCGCTGACCACGATGGGGGCGATGGCGGAGCACTTCAACGTGCTGTTGGCGGGGGGGATCAC
>DASPQV010000019.1:0-94711 GCA_035624785.1 Binatia bacterium
GCTGGTAGGTTCGGCCTTGAGCAGTATGCCGAGGAGCGGCGCCGCGACCGGAAGGGCGATGAACGGGACAAACGCGAGCACGAAGTGGAGTTTCCCGGTCGAGGTCCAGCCTGAGCCTGGCGGATCAATCGGGAACCAGCCGGTGGCGAGCCCTCGCCACAGCCAAGGCGACCAGCAACCCGACCACCACACCCGTGCCGTTGACCCTCAGCACCACCCCGATCGCGAGCAGGATTGCCGCGGTCCCGAACGCGATCGCCGCTGTGCGGTAGGCGGTGCGGAAACCAGCGATTCCGTACTGGCTGACGGGATCCCGGACCGGCTAGAGGCCGGTGGGCGCATGATCCAGATACCCAAGGCTCGCGAGCGTGATCGCGAGCCCAGTGAGGGCTGCTATTCCGGTAGCGCTCCCAGAGCGGCGGACCGGGGGCGCCGTGCCTCGGGCATGCGCCGCCGGCCCTGTCCCGGAGTCAGGTAGATCGCGAACCGGACCGTGTGGAGGGTGAAGAGGGCGGCGACAGCCGCCCGTCGCAGCTTGCCCACCGCCGCCGGGGGCCCGGCTCGCCGGCCCCCCGGCGAGGACGCCGCGAGCAGGCCGAGGCTCATCCCGGTCGCGGTGCCCGCGGCCACCAGCTCGATCGCGAGCAGCGTCGCCGGGATCCGGCGCAGCCTACCTGGCGCGCCCGCGCGCATCATCGACGCGTCGCGTGCGGTCAGGGCCGCGCAGACGGCTGCGGAGAGCGCGAGGCCGCGCCGCCCGAAGCGGTGGATCACCGCCTCGGTGAGCGGGTACCCGCAGGCGCTGAGCGCCAGCGCGCCGAGGCCGACCGAGCGTCGCATCAGGGGATCTCCGGCCCGTGGCCGGCCGCGCCCGCTCCTGCCGCCGCGGGCCCGCCGTCCTCCACGATCCTGAAGACGGGGTAGTAGCCGGCGATCTTCTCGATGTCCTCGAGATTGGCGTCGGCGGCGATCCCGAAGTAGGTTCGGGCCTCGCGGGTGGCAGCCCGAGAGCCGGGACGCCGCCCGGCCCTCCAGACGTAGGCACGAATCACCGGGGCTCGCTCCGCCACCGGGACCTCGACCAGGCTGGCGGGGCGGCGGTGCCGCCTCCCGATCCGGACCCGGCCCCCGGCGGCGCGGACGTTGCGGACCCACTCGGACTCGCCGGCCAGCGCCACCACGTAGCCGGCTCCGCCCGAGCTGACCCGGACCACCGTGACCCGGCGCACGGCACCGGACCTCCGGCCCCGGACCTCGAGGATGGCGACGTACCCGGGGACCACCGCCCAGCGTGCCAGCAGGGGCCCGATCCACTGCATCCGAAGGTAGGCCGATGGCGGTCGCCGGTAGGGGGCACGGCGGCTGTACTCGACGGGCGCGAGGAAGCCCTCGCTTCGTCGGTGTTCCTCACTCACCTCGTCACCTCGTCTCGGCGGCACGACCGTGGCGGATCCGGCCTGATGGCCGGTCGGCGGTGACTCGGGCCGCGGCTGCGAGACTAGCGTTCGGCGGTCACCAGCCCTAGGGGCATTCGGCACCGATGCGGAGCGACACTTGGCCGCCCGGTAGCAGGCTGATCTCCGCTGCCTCAGGCGGCGATGATCTCTCGCAACCGGGCCTCGGTCTCGGCACGGCGCTGGCTCGACCGGAGTTGGAGTGCTCCGACCACCTGGCGGGAGCTGAGGCTCGATCCCGAACGGAGACAGGCGGGCCGGGTGCGAGGAGACTTCCAGCGTGCTCGGGTCGACGGTCAGGTAGCGGCAGTCGTGACCCCAGTTGGCCCACGGTGAGGAGTCGACGAAGGCGAGGTGAGAGGCACCGGCGGCCGCGAGCGCGGTCGGCGACGACGGGACGGTTTCGCCCGGCTCCAGCATCTCTTGGCGGAGGTGCACGAGACCGCCGCGCCGCTCAGCCTCCGTCAGCGACCTGAGCACCCGCCGCCATGAGCTCACGGTCATCCGGGGTCACGTTGTACCTCCGAGTCCCGCGGCCACGTCATGGTGATGACGCGCTCGAAGTTGCGCCACCCAGCCCGGGCAAAGGACCGTGCCATGGGGACGTTCCCCAAGTCCGTGCTCGCGCGGACCCGCGGCACCCCCTCCGCGGCGAGAATGCGCGTGCCCTCGGAGAGGAGGGCATCGACGTACCCGTTGCCCCGATAAATGGGGACAACGCCGATGTAGGCGATGATGGCGCCGTAGTCATTGGATGCCGGGATCACGAACCCAACCGGCTCACCGTCGGCCAGCGTTCCCACCCGCCACCAGCTTCGCGGACTGCGGTAGCGAGCCAGCTCATCGGAGAAGTGCTGCAGGGCCACCTGGTGGGGTGACGCTGTCCCGGCGAGCGCGCTTCTGCTGTGCACGTCGAGCGTGCCGTCCAGGACGCGGGTCATCAGGTCGATCAGCTCGGCCCCTTCGCCAACGGCTCGAAACCGCAGACGGTCGGCAGGACCGGCGATCGGTGTGCCGGGGCGCCACTCGAAACGTAGGCGCTCGACGAACAGCCGGGCACCGTTCCTGCGGGCAACCTCCATCCGGCTCTCCACCACGCGCCGTGAGCTCGCCTGGTCCCTCCAGCCGGGTGGGACGAAGCGCATGTATTCGGGCGGTGTGGCATTCGCGGGCACCACGCGGGCAAGAGCTGTGCGCAACATCGTGGCGCCGACCTCGATCGCATCGCCGTCGTCGCCGATGTCGAGAATGTCGAGGACGGCGGGCTCGGCGTCGTCCGGATGGCCCCACCATCCCGCTCGCGCGACGGGCCGTCCTTGCCGCAGCGCCAGCCACATCCACTCCGGGCGTCGACGGCCGGCGGCCAGGTCGTCGGCCAGCTCGTGGTTGAGCGTGTAGTCGAGTGCGCAGAAGAGGTCGAGCCCTTCGTTGCCGCCGAGGTGGCGGACGGCCGGGCCGGCCGGTGGACTGGTCAAGCGAACCGGGCCACGCTGAGGCAGCTCATTCACCCAATGATGTCACGGCTGCTGCGGGTGCTCGGCCGCAGGCTTCCGGCGTCGCGCGCTCGCCCAGGGGTTGTCTGCCCTGCGGGCTGGGCGACCCCCATCCAGCGGGGATGATCAGCTCGGACAGCTCGGCGCCTGTGATCCGTCACTCGGCCAAGCACCCTGAGCCGGGCTGCGGCTTCGGATCCAGGCCAGCAGCCGCTCCGCGTCCAGGGTGTTGACGATCGACTCCGCTGGGATCCCGCACGCCGCGGCGCGCTCGCACCCGTTGATCTGCCACTCCAGCTGTCCGGGGGCATGAGCGTCGGTGTCGATGCTGAATCGGCAGCCCATCTCCCGGGCAAGGCGCAACAACCGCTTCGGCGGGTCGAGCCTCTCCGGCCTGGAGTTGATCTCGACGGCGACGCCAAAGCGCTGGCACGCAGCGAAGACACGTTCCGCGTCGAAGTCCGACTCAGGCCGGCCGCGCCCGACCACGATGCGGCCGGTGCAATGCCCGAGGATGTCCATGTTTGGGTTGGCGATCGCCTTGACCATCCGCTCGGTCATCACCTCACGCGGGCTGCGCAGCTTGCTGTGGATACTCGCGACCACGACGTCGAGCTGGGCAAGCAGCTCATCCTCCTGGTCGAGCTCGCCATCCTCAGTGATGTCGACCTCGATCCCGGTGAGAATGCGGAACGGCGCCACCTCCTGGTTGATCGCCCGGGTCACGCCGAGCTGCTCGCGCAGCCGGTCCGCGCTCAGGCCCCGTGCGACCGCGAGGTTGCGGGAATGGTCGGTGAGCGCCATGTAGTGGTGGCCGAGGTCGCGGGCGGCCTGTGCCATCTCGAGGACGGGGTTGCCGCCATCGGACCAGTCGGAGTGCACGTGGCAGTCGCCGCGGATGGCGGCGCGCAGTGCCAGCGCCGCGGCGTCGAGGTTCTGCCCGAGTGTTGCCTCCAGCCGCCGCAGGTAGGTGGGCTGGTCGCCGCGAACCGCCTCGGTGATCGCGGTCGCCGTGACCTCGCCGATGCCGCTCAGCGCCTGGAGCGTTGCCCGGGTGACGCGCTCAACGAGCTCGGCGTCGCTGAGGCCGTCGACGGCAGCAGCTGCGTTGCGAAACGCGCGCACGCGATAGCGCGCCTCATGGGCGCGCTCGAGGAGGTACGCGATTCGCCGGAGCGCCTGCGAGGCGGCGGCGCGTGGCGTGGGTGCGGTGCTGCCGGGGGTCACGTCAAGGGGGGCAGCGGCGGTCAGTACGATGGACGGGGCATGCTCCCCGCCAGCTCCGCAGTCGCGGCCTCCAGCGACGCCTCGAGCCCCGCCAGGAGCTCGTCGCATCCCCTCTGGTCGATCACCAGCGGGGGGGCCACCAGCAGCCAGTCACCAAAGCGCCCCTGGTTCTGGCGGCGCGAGTAGAGGAGCAGGCCGTGGTCCAGCCCATGGCGCAGCACCACCGCGGCGGGGTCGATCTCGGCTGGGAACCGCCCCAGGCTCTCCTTCTCCGCGACCAGCTCGATGGCGAGAAGCAAGCCTCGACCGCGGACGTCACCGATGAGCGGCGAACCTGAGGCCAGCGCTTCCAACCCGGCACGGAGATAGGCGCCCATCCTCTCCGCATTGGCAATGAGGTCGTGGTCGACGACCTCGTCGAGGACCGCGGCGCCGGCGGCGCAGGCGATGGGGTTGGCGTCGTAGGAGTGGGAGACCAGGAATCCGGTGGTCGCGGCGAGCTCGTCGGCCAGGCTGGCCGGCATCAGAGCTGCGCCCAGCGGGCAATACCCCGCACCCAGACCCTTGGCCATCACGGCGATGTCGGGGAGGGCCTCGGGAAGGTGCTGGGCGGCCAGGAAACGGCCGGTTCGGAAGGCGGTGACGATCTCGTCGAAAACCAACCGAATGCCATGGCGGTCGCAGATCGCGCGCGCCCCGGTGAGGAATGAGGCATGGGGGACGTTGACCCCCGAGGCCTGGCCGCCGATGGGTTCGACGATCAGAGCGAGCACCCGCTCCGAACCGACCCGCTGCAGGGTCTCCTCGAGGGCGGCGAGGCTGGCTGCGGAGGCCGCTTCGGGGCTGGGGGCTCGGAAGGTGAGCGGAGCGGGGATCTTCTCCGAGCAGACCGCCATGGCGCCCCAGAGCGCGGGCGCCTGGAGATCGCCGTTCAGGGCGAGCGTTTGGAGGGTGGCACCGTGGTAGCCGGGCATCAGCGAGATCACCGAGCGCCGCTCCGGCTGACCGGTGGCGACCGCGTGGGCGCGCAGAAACTTGAGCGCCATCTCGATTGCTTCCGAGCCCCCCGAGGTCAGGTGAGCCCGCTCAAGCCCGGGACCGGCGAGGTGCGCGAGCCTCTGGCTGAGCGCGGCGTTGGCCGGGTGCCGGGTGGTCCGGGAGTAGGTGTAGGTGAGCTGGCGGCCCTGCTCCAGCATGGCCCGGAGGACGCGCTCGTTGCCCTGGCCGAGGTTGGCCAGGAAGGGCCCGGAGCAGACATCGAGGAGGCGCCGGCCCCGGTCATCGACGAGATGGATCCCTTCACCGGCGACGATGGTCGGCAGCGAGCGGGCGGTCACGCGGTCGAAGAAGGCGTCCTGGGTCCCGCTGAGCTCGGCGGCGGCTCCGCCCGCTGTCACACGCGGGATGCTAGCGCCTCTGGCTGAGGCTAGGCTGCGCCGGTCTCCTCGCTGCACCGCGACGCCCACGCACCTCGAGCGGTCGTGGATCGCCGGTATCGGCGGCGCCGTCGCCGCGCCCGAAGGTCAGGCGCGGCAAGCCCCGTGCCGGCGCCGCCGACCACCGCTCACCCATCGGCGTCGGGTGGCGCGTAGCCACGGATCGCCTCGGCCGACGGGATGAAGTAGTACGCGCCGCTGAGAGGGCGGGTATAGCGGGTGAGTGCGTCGCGAGTTCCGCCGTTCGCTCCCGCCATGCTTGCCAGCATCGCGATCAGCCGGCTCTGCTCGGCGCTGAAGCCCACGAACATCGTGCCGTGTTCGGTCACCGTCCCGTAGGGCGTGTTGCGGCGAAAGATGTGCCCAAAACGAGCTTGGTCGGTCAGGGCAACATGGGAATCCGCGACCTGGGGATCGAGCTCCACACTGTCGGGTTTGGTGCGCCCGATGACGCGCTCCTGGGCGGAGTCGGCCAGAGCTTCCCATCGTGCCACCTCGTGAGCCCATTTCTGGAGCAGGAGCACGGTGCCCCCGGCTCCCGGGCCTCCCTCCGGGATGACGGCGTAGCGGGGAGCGTCAAGGAGGCTGGGGTTCTCGGTGCCGTCAATGAACCCGGTGAGGTCGCGGTCATGCCGGTACGCCCATCCGGACGTCTCGTCGCGTACCGCCGCGATGCCGCGCAGCGCCTCCATGGCGGCGCGTGCCTCATCGAAGACCACGTCGTAGCCGCTGCCCGACAGCCACAGCACCGCATCGTGCTGGGTCGCAGGCATGATGAAGCCGTCACTGCCCAGGATGGGTTCATCGAAGCCGACCACGTCCTCGGGGATCTGCGTTGCATCCAGGCTTCGCCAGAGCTCGGGGCGGAAGCCCGAGACCAGGTTGATTCCCCCCATGGTGGTGCGGGGCTCGCGGAGCGCAGCGATCCTGCAGACCAGATCGATGGCGGTCCCCCCGGCAAGCAGGTCGAACTCGAGGTACGCGTGGGAGCTGGTCCCCAGGGCGAATATCCCGCTCTGTGGAGTGGTCATCTCAGTGCCTCCCGCTCTATCCGGTCCGCAGCGGGCCCAGGCCGTGGGGCGGGAGCCCCGGGCCCGGCGTGAGCTCCTCTGGGTGGGGCGCGACGCCTGATTGTCGCGCCTGTTCATCCGAACCGAGAGGGTAGAGCGTGAGTCTCACGGTCGGCGTCTGCCCCTCACCGCTCCCGGCGGCCCGGGCCTTGGATGGACACGTCAATCGGTGCAATTCAAGGGGCGCCATCTCGCGGCGAGCCGCTCGTGGTGCACAGGCGCTCGTTCGAGACTCAGAAGCCTCGGACCCACCCTCCACGCCAATTCCCGAAACACCTGGCCGAGGCTCGGACGGTCCCCGGCTCACCGCCCAGCCCGGGGGGCATATACTCGGTTGGGTAAGTGCCCGCCGCCCCTTCCGCGGATCCTCGTGACCGCAGGGCGCCGGCCGGCCGGGACGGGTCGCCGGCTCCATCCGGGTTGTCGCGCGTCGGTCTGGGTTGGGGGTGGCTGATCACCTTCCTGGTGTTCCTGGTGGTGAACATCCTCATCACCAATCTGCTCTCGGGGGGACCGTCACGGGTGACCATCCCCTACACGCAGTTCATCCAACTGATCAACGGCGGTGAGGTGCAGAGCATCACCGCGACCGGGGATGTCATCGACGGCACCACCTCCAAGGCGGTGACGCCTCCGGGGACCGGCACCAGCTCGACGGCATTCGAGACGGTCGTACCCAGCTTCGCGGGTGGGGACCTGGAGGCCCTGCTCGAGGGTCACAAGGTGCAGGTCACGGCCCAGCAGCCGAGCTCCAACCCGTGGCTCACCGTCCTGCTTTCCTTCGGCCCGGCGCTGCTCCTGATCGGCGGGTTCTTCTACCTCAGCCGGTATGCCGCGCGGGCCACCGGCGGAGCCGGGGTCATGGGCTTCGGCAGGAGCACGGCGCGGGTAGTCACCGACCAGCGGCCCAGCACCACCTTCGCCGACGTGGCCGGCATCGATGATGCCAAGGACCAGCTGGTGGAGGTCGTGGATTTCCTGCGCGATCCCGGCAAGTACCAGCGCCTGGGGGGGACCGCTCCCAAGGGCGTGCTGCTGATCGGCGCGCCCGGGACCGGCAAGACCCTGATGGCTCGAGCGGTCGCTGGCGAGGCTCGCGTCCCCTTCCTCACCATCTCTGCGAGCGAGTTCGTGGAGGCGATCGTCGGCGTTGGAGCGGCGCGGGTCCGCGATCTCTTCAAGCAGGCTCGAGAGCTGGCTCCGGCGATCGTCTTCATCGACGAGCTCGACGCTGTGGGCCGCAGCCGTGCCTCCCAGGTCCGGATCGGCGGTCACGACGAGCAGGAGCAGACTCTGAACCAGATCCTCACCGAGATGGACGGCTTCGACTCCCGTGAGGGCATCATCGTGATCGCTGCGACCAACCGGCCCGACGTGCTGGATGACGCACTGCTGCGTCCGGGCCGCTTCGATCGCCGCGTCACCGTGTCACCGCCCGACCGCGACGGCAGGGCCGCCATCCTCCGCGTCCACACGCGCAACGTGTCGCTTGCTCCGGACGTCGATCTGATGCGGCTCGCCCAGGAGACCACCGGCCTGGTCGGCGCCGACCTTCGCAACCTGGTCAACGAGGCCGCCCTCATGGCGGCGCGGCGCGACCGGCCGGCGGTCACCATGGTGGACTTCGACGATGCCCTCGAGAAGATCCAGCTGGGCAGCGAACGCCGCGTCCGCCTCAGCGCCGAGGACCGCCGCCGGATCGCCTACCACGAGTCGGGACACGCCCTGCTCGGGCTGCTCATCCCGGGCAGCGATCCGGTGCGCCGGGTCAGCATCGTGCCGCGAGGCCAGGCCCTCGGCGTCACCGTCCAGTCGCCGATCGACGACCGGCTCAACTACCCCGAGGAGGACCTGCGGGCACGCATCACCTCCGCCCTGGGCGGCCGCGCTGCCGAGTCGATCGTCTTCGGTCAGGTCACCACGGGCGCGGAGAGCGACCTTCGCCAGGTGACGGGGATCGCGTATCAGATGGTGACCCGCTGGGGGATGAGCCCCAGGGTTGGGCCGCTCTCGCTCTCCAGCGACGGGCGTCCCCAGCTCGTGTCGGAGCGTCCCTACAGCGAGGCGACCGCCGACCTCATCGACGGCGAGGTCCGCCGGATCATCGAGGAGTGCGAGGCGCAGGCCTGCTCGCTGCTGGAGAGGGACCGGGGTCGGCTCGACGCGCTGGTCGAGGCGCTCCTCCGCGAGGACACCCTCGATGAGAAGCGGATCCTCGAGGTCGCCGGGCTGCCGGGGCAGGCGGAAGCGCGCCAGGCCGTCGAGCCGGCGGCCACGTCGGGGGCGACCCAGCTCGGCACCCCCGGCAGGTGAGCGACATGCGGTTCGTCAGCCGTGGTTTCCGGAGGCGCCCACCGAGCGACGGCGACCAGGGACGGGTTCCACCTGGCCAGCATGTGGTCCGCGACTTCCCGGTGCTGTCGGCGGGGCCAACCCCTCGCACCCCGCTCTCGGAGTGGACCTTCTCGATCGTCGGCGAGGTCGACGCCCCGGAGCAGTGGACATGGGACGAGTTCAGTGCTCTGCCGCACGAGATGATCACCCGCGACATCCACTGCGTGACCACGTGGTCCAAGCTGGACACCATCTGGGAGGGCGTTTCCGTCGACACCCTCCTCGCCGGAGTGACCACGGCGGCCGACTTCATCATCGCCTTCTCAGACGGCGGATACACCACCAACCTTCCCCTGGAGGACGTCACCGGGGGGCGAGCGTGGGTCGTGTACGCGTACGACGGCGAGGCGCTGGCGCCGGAGCACGGTGGCCCGGCGCGCCTCCTGGTCCCTCATCTGTACTTCTGGAAGAGCGCCAAGTGGGTGCGCGGTCTGCGCCTGATGACCCAGGACGAGCCCGGCTTCTGGGAGGCGTATGGGTACCACATGCGTGGCGATCCATGGCAGGAACAGCGGTACAGCGGCGACTGACCTGGCGCCTCGCCGACGTGGTCGGCGTGGTCGCCGAGACGCTGCGGGTGCGGACGCTTCGGCTCTCCGTCCCGGGATGGCCCGGCCACCTCGCCGGCCAGCACGTCGACGTCCGGCTGACGGCCGAGGACGGCTACCAGGCGGTGCGCAGCTATTCCATCGCGAGCGCGCCCGACGGCGCTGAAGGCCTGGAGCTGACCGTCGAGCGGCTCGATGATGGCGAGGTCTCCCCCTATCTGGTGGACGAGCTCCGGGTCGGCGACCAGCTGGAGATGCGAGGTCCCATCGGCGGGTACTTCGTCTGGGACGCGGCGATGGGCGGCCCGCTCCTCCTCGTCGGCGGGGGTTCGGGGATCTGCCCGCTGATGTCGATGCTGCGCCTCCGGGCGGCGCGTTCCCCGGGAGTGCCGGCACGGCTCCTCCAGTCCTCGCGCTCCCTGGAGGATGTCATCTACCGCAGCGAGCTGGAGGGGCTCGCCGCCGGCGACCCCGAGCTGCAGGTCATCCACACTCTCACCCGCCGCCAGCCTCCGGGATGGGCGGGCCGGCGGCGCCGCATTGACCGGGAGATGCTCGCCGAGGTGGCCTGGCCGCCGCGCGAGCGGCCGCTGGTGTTCGTCTGCGGCCCGACCGCTCTGGTGGAGACCGTCGCCGGCAGCCTGGTGGAGCTCGGCCATGATCCCGCGCTGGTGAGGACGGAGCGCTTTGGGCCAACGGGAGGATGAGCCGCCATGGACGAGACGCAGCTGCGGCTGGACGGGAATGCGGCAGGCGGGTTCCTGCAGGAGATCCTGGCCCAGGATGCGACCAGCATGCGCATCCGCTGCCACGGGTGCGGCTCGGTGGCCCAGGTCGGCGCCCAACCCCTCTACATGTACCCGGGGTCACCCGGAGCGGTGCTCCGTTGTCGCGCCTGCGAATGCATCCTGATGGTCGTGGTTCGGGGCCCCGGACGGTTGAGGATCGGACTTCCGGGAGTGACCTGGCTGGAGCTTCCAGAGCCGAGCGACGTCCGCTGACCGGGCTTCCGCCACGACTCGCCCGGGCGTCCGTCGGCGGTGGGCAGCGGGCCCTGGACGTCGTAGACGATGTCGGCCTCGGCGGTCTCGAGCGTGTACGTCTTCATGTCAGTCCCTCCTCGGTCAGCCGGCGAGAAGCCGCTGCAGCTTGTCGAGCTGCTCGGACCAGCCCTGCTCGGCCCCGCTCATCGCCTCGGCGGGAGGCATCGGTTCGAAGTACGACTGGCGGATGGTGAGCGCGGTGCCTCCGTCGCAGGCTTCGAAGGTCACCTCGATAAGCGTGGCGAAGAGCTCACCCCGCTCCTCGTTGACGGCTCGGCCGCTCATGACGAGGCGATGCGGACGCTCGACCTCGTAGTACTCGCCACCCATGTGGTGGGAGAACTGCCGCTCCGCCGGGATCGAGCCCGGCCACTCCATCGCGAGCCGGTACGTCCCGCCGACGCGAAGGTCCACCTCCGCCCCGGGGCAGGTGAACCCGTTGGGCCACCACCATCTCTTGAGCTGGTCCGGCTCTGTGAAGGCGTCGAAGACTCGCTCCGGCGATGCCTTGATGGTGCGCTCCAGCACGAGCTGCCTGGCGGGGGTCGCGGATCGGAGATCGAGGGCGGCAGGTGTCTCAGGCATTGGGGCTCTCCCGGGTGTTGGACGCTTCGGATTGGGCGGCAAGATGGGCTTCGAGACGGTCGAGGCGGTCGGACCATTCGGCACGGGCGTGGCGGAGCCAGTCGTCCACCGGGATCAGGCCCTTGAGCTGAAGCCTCGCCGGGCGGCGCTGGCGGTCGCGGGCACGGCCGATCAGGCCAGCCCTCTCCAGCACCTTGAGGTGTTTGGTGATCGCCGGCTGGGTGAGCGTGGACGCTTCCGCGAGCTCGACGACGCCGGCCTCGCCGGCAGCGAGGCGCTCGAGGATCGCCCGGCGGGTGGGGTCGGCCAGCGCGGCGAAAGCGCGGCTCAAGGGGTCAGCAGCTGACATAACCTAAAGGTTATATAACTGAGCGGTAGAAGTCAATCGGGCCCGGAGGGGCGGGGCCACCCGGGGGGCTGCTTCACCCCGTCGGAACCTCGAGCGATCACCGATTCGGTTGGCTGGCACTGATGAGCCGCGTGGCCATGGTCAGGAGCCCGGCCGTGGCGCCCAGGGTGACGTTCTACCCAGGCGCCAGCGAACGAGCCCAGGTGGCTCTGCGCACAGGTGCTGGCGTCAGGCGGTGGGACGCAGGATGCAGAACTCGTTGCCCTCGGGATCGCGCATGACCTGCCATTCGTCGCCGGCGAAGATGTCCGGAGCTCGCGTGGCCCCCAGGGCGAGCGCCCGCCTCACGGCGGCGTCGAAGTCCCGGCTCCTCAGGTCGAGATGGACGCGGTTCTTGACAACCTTCCGTTCCGGGACCCTCTCGTACCAGATGGCAAGCCCGGGAAGCACCAGGTGGGCATTGCCGGATTCGTCGACCTCGGTCCTGCCGCCGAGAAGGCGCTGCCACCAACCGGCTAGGGCAGGGGGGTCGGAGCAGTCGAAGGTGACACCGGCGATGCCGGCGATCACCGGGACGGTGTCGCCGCTTGGAGGGGTCGGCGACATGTCACCCTCAGCTGCCCAGCCTGGCGATCAGCACGGTCAGCGGCGCGGCGACCAGCAGCCATCCGGCTGACCCCGACAGCAGCGCGACCGGAACCGCCGCTCCCAGACGCGCTGCCCCGTAGACGATCAGCATGAAGGCGATCGTCGAGGGAAGCGCGATCAGCGTCCCCAGCGAAGCCTTGGCCAGCGGGGCCGGCCCACCGGCGGCCCCCAAGGTCGCGAAGCTCACCAGGGAGATGACCGGCAGGAGGATGACCACGCCTGCCGCGGCAGGGCCAAACCGCGACGCGACCAGGGGCACGGACGCGACGATGAGCCCCCCAAGCAGGAAGCGCGCGACGAATTCAAGCACCCGGATTCCCTCGCTGGCTGCGGCACCGTTGGGCAAGACCGATGGTCAGAGCCGCCTGAGGGATGTTACGACCGCCCTCCGTCGGACGTGGGGCCGAAGTCGACATCCTCGGTCGCGACCGTCCCGGCCGTCCGGCCCGGGGCCCGCTGGTGGGTCCAGTAGAGGTTGGTGTGCGCGATGACCTGGTCCGGCGGGGGCGCCCCCCAGGCCGTCTGGTCCTCCGTGGTGTGGGCGTCGCTGACCAGGACCGCGTCGTACCCCCTGACCAGGGCCCCGTGGAGCGTTGACCGAACGCACGCATCGGTCTGGGCGCCGACCACCACGAGCCGCCCGACGCGCAGCCCCGAGAGGACGGCGGCGAGGGTCGTGTCCTCGAAGGAGTCGCCGTACCGTTTCTCAACCAGCGGCTCCGCATCGCTGCGAGTCAGCTCGGAGACGATCCGCCACTCTTCGCTGCCCCTGGGCAGCTCCTCGCTGGAGTGCTGGACCCAGATGACGGGGACCTGGTCCCGCCGCGCCTGCTCGACCAGGCAGCCGACGTTCGCGACCACCGCGTCGCGCCGGTAGGCGTCGTTGACCACGCCGTTCTGCATGTCCACGACGAGGAGCGCGGTGTTCGGCCGGTTCTCGAGTGTCGTCACGGTCTTCCCTCCTTTGCCCCCGGGGTTCTCCGCGGCCCGGAGGCTACGTAGCGGCTGCCCAATACTCGCTGATCTCGATCAGGTGGCCGTCGGGGTCGCGCAGGAAGCATCGGGTCTCCCGGCCGTGCACCACCGGCGGAGTCAAGAACCGGGCGCCACGTCCCTGAAGCGTTCGGTATGCGGCCTCGCAACTGGGGACCCGGATGGTCCACGCATGGTCGACGATGTCCGGCTGGTCCGGCGGCGCGAAGGTCACTGAGGGTTTGTCTTCGGTCGGCGGGCCGCCGGTGACGAGCAGGATCCAGTTTCCGAGAAGGCGCAGGACCGCCGAGGTGCCTCCATACTCGCGATAGGGTTCGGCGCCCAGCACCCCCGCGTAGAAGCGCAGTGATCGGGCCACGTCGCTGACCACGAGGATGTGGCTCAGCTCCATCCCCCCGCTGGGAAAGTCTCCGGTCACGACCTCAGACTCTAGCCACCATGTCCCGAGGGGCCGTCGCTGGCCCGGAGACCGCGGATTGGCCGATGTGGCCCACCTCTTCCGCCGCGTGGGCTGGAATCGGTGCGACGGCGCCCGTTCGGCTCGACGACCTCGAACCCGTATCCTCTGCCAGGTGAGCCCTGGGGAGCGTCGGTGATGGACGAGCCCGCCGCGCTGGTCCACGCCAGCAACCGGGAACTGCCGATCAGCCATCCCGGCAAGGTTTACTTTGCCGAGCGCGGCGAGACCAAGCTGGATCTGGTCCGCTACTACCAGGCGGTCGAGCGGCCGCTGATGCGCGCCATGGGTGGCCGGCCGGTGCTGCTGCAGCGCTTCCCCCACGGCGCTGACGGACCCTCCTTCTTCCAGAAGCGGGTGCCGGAGAGCCGTCCCGCCTGGTTGGAGACGGTGATCGTGAGCACCCCGAATGGCACGGAGTCTCGAGCGCTGGTCGCGGCCGATCTTGCCCACGTGCTCTGGGCGGTCAACCTGGGTTGCATCGGCTTTCACGTCTGGCCGGCCAGGGCATCCGACCCGGAGCACGCCGACGAGCTGAGAATCGACCTCGATCCCAGCCCCGGGGTGACATTCGCGATGGTGCGCGAGGCCGCTGAGGAAGTCCGGAGGCTGCTGACAGAGGTGGGGATCTCGGGTCACCCCAAGACCACCGGCAACCGCGGCATTCACGTCTACGCACGCCTCCAGCCGCGCTGGACGTCATACGACGTTCGCGCCGCGGCGGTGGCGGCGGCTCGCGAGCTGGAGCGCCGCCGCCCGGACCTGATCACCGCCGCCTGGTGGAAGGAGGAGCGCGGCCGGCGAGTCTTCGTCGACTTCAACCAGAACGCGCCGCACAAGACCGTGTTCGGCGCCTGGTCGGTGCGGGCTCGCCCGGGGGCCCAGGTGTCGACGCCCTTCGCCTGGGACGAGCTGCCGAATGTGGTGCCGGACCAGTTCACCATCGCCACCGTTCCGGCCCGCGTGGCCGGGCGCGGCGACCCCTGGGCGGAGATGGACGCCTCCCCTCAGAGCCTGGAGCCGCTGCTCGCCCTGCACCGGCGTGACGCCGATGCGGGTCTACCCGATGCCCCCTGGCCGCCCGTCTACCCGAGGATGCCGGGCGAGCCCACGCGAGTTGCTCCCAGCCGCGCCCGCAAGGTCGGGACGGCGTCCCCCGCCCCGGCACCTCGGGGGTGAGTTCGAGGAGCGGCAGCCAGCCTGCCGCTCGAGGGGTTGATCTCCGTCGCCCTCTCGCCGGCGCCATGAGCGCCATCTCCCGGAGCGGCATCTGAGTGGTCGGTGGCTCGATTGCCTGGACCGGGGCGCCGAGCACCCCTGACCGCGGACCCCCTAAATCCAGCTGACCCTCCAGGAGTCCGTGGGCCTGGGAGAGGTGACGCATGTGGAGGACGCCGGCTCGGTGTCCGGCGCGGTCGCCGACGCCCGGGCGGAAAAGGTGCTCCGGGTGGTTCAGGGGGGGCTCAGCGGCTACGTCGGTCGCGCCTACGAGCATGGCGCCGAGCTCTCCGGGGGCCAGTGGCAGACAGTGGGCCTGGCTCGCACCCTGATGCGCCGGACCCCGCTCCTCCTCATCCTCGACGAGCCGGCGGCGGCCCTGGACGCCGCCGCCGAGCACACCCTCTTCGAACGCTACGCGACCTCGGCGGGAAGGGCCAGCCGAGAGGTGGGCGGGGTCACCGTGCTGGTCTCGCATCGCTTCTCGACGGTGCTGATGGCCGACCTGATCGCGGTGCTGGAACACGGCCGGCTTCGCGAGCTCGGTTCCCACCGTGAGCTGATGGCCGCGAACGGCCTCTACGCCGAGCTCTTCCAGCTCCAGGCCCGGGCTTACGCGTGATCCAGCAGGTCAACCGTCCTCGAACTCGAGCTCTGGGTGGCTGGGCCCCAGCACCGCACCGAGGTCGAGCCGGCGGAGCCGCTCCGGGTCTCCCAGGGCATCGATCTCCACGATCCGTCCGCTCCTGACCGTGAAGGCCATCACCGAGAAGAGCCGCTGGTTGCGCAGGATCACTGCTCCAGCGGTGCCGTTGACGACGGCGGGGACGACCACCACCGCACCCGAGGGCGGGCGGGCGTAGCGCAACGTCTCGGAAAGCCCGCGGACGACCCGCGACGCCGTTGATGGGCCGAGGTCGCCGCGGAGCACGACGTCGGGGTCCAACACCGCGACCAGGGTCTCCAGGTCGCCGCCGCGCGCGGCGGCGAAGAAGGCGTCGACCACCCGGCGCTGCTCGACGAGATCCGCGTCGGGCACGGCGGGAGCCGCCTGGACCCGGCGGCGGGCACGGCTCGCGAGCTGGCGCGCCGCTGCGGGACTGCGGTCGATGATCGGCGCGATCTCATCGAAAGTGAGGTCGAAGACATCGTGGAGCAGGAAGGCGAGGCGCTCGGCGGGAGAGAGGGTCTGGATCACGACCAGGAGAGCAAGCCCCACCGACTCGGCGAGGAGTGCCTCCTCCTCGGGATCGCCGGTCCCGATGGCGGTCACGATCGGATCGGGGAGGTGCGTGCCGAGCGGCTCCTCGCGATGGGATCCCCGCGAACGCACCATGTTCAGACACACCCTGGCGAGCACCGTCTTCAGCCAGGCGCCGGGCTTCTCAATGCTCTTGGTGTCCGCGGCGCTGGCTCGCAGCCAGGTGTCCTGGAGCGCATCCTCGGCGTCGGATAGCGAGCCCAGCATCCGGTAGGCGAGGCCGCGAAGCTGGCCCTGGTGGGTGTCGAACCACTCGGTCACCCCGGGCGCCTGGGTCACTGTCACAGACCTCCATGCTCAGGTGTCTGAGGTTGATGACACGCGAGAGCCGCACCGTGTGACGTGCGGGGCCGCCGAACTGTAGCCAGGAGGAGAGCCGATGACCACGATCCTCGTGACCGGAGGCACCGGGAGGGTGGGCCGGAGGACGGTCGGGCACCTGCGCGAGGCCGGCGCTCGAGTTCGGGTGCTGAGCCGGCACGGAGGTGGCGTCGCCGGCGGGGTCGAGCACATCACGGGTGATCTCACCACTGGCGAGGGTGTCGATGCTGCAGTCAAGGGCGCCGACGTGATCGTGCACTGCGCGGCCTCCACCAGGTTTCCCGAGCTCACTGCTCAGGTCCGCACCCTGGTCCGGGCGGCATCCCCTGGGGGCGCCCACCTCGTCTACATCTCGGTGGTGGGCGCCGACCGCGTCCCCGTGATCAGCCGGGTCGATCGCTCCGTCGCCGGGTACTTCGCGACGGTGCGGGAGTGCGAGCAGATCATCAGCCGCTCCGGGCTTCCCTGGACCACGCTCCGCGCCAGCCAGTTCCACGACGGCTTCATCCTGGTCATGGTCCGGGCGATGGCCAGGTTGCCGGTCATCCCCGTCCCATCCGGGTGGAGATTCCAGCCGATCGATGCCGGTGAGGTCGGTGCTCGCCTCGCTGAGCTGGCGCTGGGGGCGCCCGCGGGCCTGGTCCCCGACATGGCGGGGCCCCGTGTCTACACCGCCGCCGCGCTGATCCGCTCCTACCTGCAGGCCACCCGCCGTCACCGGCTGCTGGTGCCGGTGCGGGTCCCGGGGAAGGCATCAGCCGCCATCCGCGCCGGCGCCAACCTGGCGCCCGACCACGCGACGGGGCGCCGAACCTGGGAGACGTTCCTGGCCGAGGACGTCGCTGGAACCCTGGGCGGCCGATCTCGCCAGCCGGGCAGCCCGTCCGCCGCCCGAGGTGGCTGAGGGCGCCGCCGCCCGGAGGCGGCACGGCAGGACCGGCGGCGCCAGGGGCTCCGCCCCCGACTCGCGTCAGCCAGGATCAGGCGACCGCAGGCCGGTACCAGGTGGAACGGGAGCGTTCGAGGTCGGTCAGCATGGCCGGCCAGGCCGAGGCGATCAGCAGTTCGTAGAAGTCACGCCGCCGCGCCTCGTCCTCCTGATCGGTGAGCTCAGGAGCGGTCTGGGCGCGGCGAGAGATCCACGGCGGGATGCCGTGGCCGACGAGGTTGTTGTCCACCCGAACTTCGACAACGGGATCGGCGCGCTCGTCGACACCGACCGCCACCCGGAGGATCACCCCGGTGTGGTCGTAGATCTTCCAGTTCCTCTCCCAGCGCCGCCCCCCATCCGCGAGCCGGGCCATCCGCAGGGGCTCGGCCACCACCGCCTCGCCCCGGCTCGGGGCGGACAGGCGCTCCAGGGCGTTCAGCAGCTCCACTTCGACCCGATCGCCCACGTAATCGGCCAGAGACGGTGCCCGGTTGTCCAGATCCGGTTGGCACCGCCCGGTGCTGAACTCGTCGCCGCAGAGGTGCACCTGTCGGGTGTGACGGCGGCAGAGCGGTCGCCCTGTGGACAGGGTCACGTGACCGGGACACCAGGCGGTGGGACACGGCCGGCCGCGCTGATCCACGTACCCACAGGGGACAGCGTCGCGCCGCGGGCACCCCGGAGAGGAGCAGGGCAGTGTCCCGCCGGCGACGCCGGGCAGCGACGCCTGGGCGCTGGCGTTTCCATCCCTGTCCCGACACCGGCGAGCGATACCAAGCATGTCCTCGGACCTCTGAACCTGTCGCTGGTCCCAGACTACCGACCGTCACGGCCCCCCACATCGCCCAGTGGCATCAGCGTGGCGTGGGATAGCTGCACCAACAAAGCCCGGTGGTCGTCTCGAGGCGGTGACGGCGTTGGTGGCGGAGGCGTGTCGGCCCAATCGGCTGTCGCGGGCGTCGTGTCAGGCGTCGGCGCGATCGAAGAGCGCCGTCCAGCCCAGCGCCGGCTCCGATGGGGCTGGAGCCCAGGCCAGCTCCTCGCGGATCCGGTGAGCGTCGACCGCGATCGACGTCGCGAGAGCTGCTGACTGGGGAGGCAGCCCGGAGCCGCGCAGCGACCGAAGGGCCGACACGTAGAGCGTGTCCACAGCCGGTCTGGGAGCTGTCTGGGCCGGAGAGGAGCCAGCGACGAGGTCGACCGGCGGCCAGCTGTCGAGCTCCCGGGCCACGGCCTCGAGCAGCCGGCCGAGAGCTTCCGATGTTCGGGCGGGCAGCGCCCATTCGGGTCCGGCTTCGGCAACCGCTCGGGTGATGCCGCGCACCTGCCTTTCGACCATCTCGAGGATCGGGATGGCGAGACGCAGCCTCTCCAGAAGGGCGCCCCTGCGACGCCCGGCGGGATTCCAACGACAGGCCTCGGCGGCCCGGCGGACGGCGTCTGAGGCCGAGCCGACCTGGTTTCCGAGTTGCCGGGCCGTGTCGAGCATGGCCTGGAGATCCTGAGCCGAGGGCATGCCGCGCCGGCGCTGGTCGAGGCTGGCGGCGGCGTCACGAAGCAGCGAACCGAGCGTCCTGGCCAGCGAGGCCACCGCTGACGCCGCGTCGTCGATATGAGTGGGCGGGAACACCACCAAGTTGACCACGATGCCGGTCCCGGCACCCAACGCCGTGTCGATCACCCGATCGATCCCGTAGCTGCGGGTCGCCGCACCCAGCACCAATACCAGCAGGGCGCTGACCGGCACCTGGATCGAGCCCTGGACGCCAAGTCTCAGCGCTCGTCCGAGCAGCAGCGCGATGAAGATGGTGAGCGCCACCGACCAGGCGTTGACCCCCACCAGGTGGCCGAAGCCGCCGGCGACAAGGACGCCGACGACGACCCCCAGCACTCGCTGGAGACCTCGAGCGACCGACTGCCAGATGGTCACCTGGACGGTGAGCAAGGCGGCGAGCGGAGCGAACACAGCGAGCACGCCGTGGGCGAGCGGATCCGCCGCCAGGTACCAGGAGATCCCGGAGGCCAAGGCCGTCTTGGCGGCCTGGATGAGCGTGCCTTCCAGGCGGGCGCGCATCACAGCCAGGGGAACGGAGCCTCGGGTCGACGGCATTGCTGGCTTGTCTCCCACGCTCACGGATCTTCGCCTCCCGGGCGCCGCCGGTGGGGCCTGCAGGTCGCCGCCAGGCTCGGCGCTGGAGGGATCCCCAGGCCCCCGGGGGTCGGGTTCCCGATTGGCGCGGTCCAATTCGGTGCCGGCGTCGATGGTTGGGCATCGGTACGATCTCGGCGCCGGCCGGCGTCAGGTGCGGCGCGTGACGATCCAGCCGGGAGGTGCTTGGTGGGTGGGCTAGCGGAGGACCGTGACCCAGGTCCCGAGCCGCTGGTGGAGGTCGCACCCCGGGCCGGGGAGGAGGACCGGCGGATCGCCGAGCTGCTCGTGGCCCGCGATCCACAGGGTACCGATCTGCTCTACCAGCGCTTCGGCGGGCTCGCCTACGCCCTGGCGCTGCGCGTGCTCGGGGATCGCACGGCCGCCGAGGACGTCGTGCAGGAGAGCTTCCTGGCGATCTGGAGGCGGGCCGAGTCCTTCGATCCTGCCCGCGGCCAGCTGCGTCAGTGGGTTTGTGCGGTGGTCCATCATCGGGCGATCGACAGGCTGCGGGGCAGCCGCATCCGATGGCGGCGGGACGTCCCGCTGGACGCCGCGCCGCCCGAGGGCCTGCCGGCCGACCCCTTCCAGGAAGTCAGCGACGTGCTGGTCCGCGACGCGGTGCGGAGCGCTCTCGCCCAGCTACCCCCGGAGCAGCGAGAGACCATCGAGCTGGCCTTCTTTGCGGGCCTGTCGCACACCGAGATCAGTGACCGCATGAAACTGCCGGTGGGCACGGTGAAGGGGCGCGCCCGGCTGGGGATGCGCCGCCTCCACCGCCTCCTCTCCGGGCAGGCCGCCCAGGAGTGGCTCTCATGAGCGAGATCAGCTGCGACGAGGCGGAGGCGCTGCTGGCCTTCGGGGCCCTCGCCGGAGGGGAGGGCGGCGACGAGCCGGCGCTGCGCGCCCATCTCTCCGGCTGCGCCAGCTGCTCAGCGGCTGCTGCCGCCGACGCCCGGGTGGCCGCGCTGCTTCCGCTTGGGGTGACGCCGGCGGCACCCCCGGAGGGGCTCAGAGACCGGCTGATGGCCCGCGTCTACCGGGAGGCCGCGGACATGAAGAGGGCGTCTCCGGACCGCCTGCAGCGGCTCTGGCTGCGCCTACCCGGTAGCCGGTTGGCAACGGTCGGCGCGGCGGCGCTCGCGCTGGTGCTGGCCGGTGTGCTCGCCTGGCGGGTCGCGACACCGACCGTGGTGCATGTCCACGGCGCTGCCGGCTCCACCGTGGTCGATCTCTACGCGGATCCGGGGGAGCGCACCGCCTCCCTGGAGGTCCGCGGGCTGCCGGCGACCCCGGCAGGCGGCGTCTACGAGGTGTGGCTCATCCCGACCGGAGGAGCTCCGCAGCCCGCCGCCTACCTGGCTGAACAGCCGGATGGAGGCTACGCGACATCGGTTAGCGGGGACGTCAGCGGCTACGCGACGCTCGCCATCAGCCTGGAGCCGGCCCGCGGCGACCCCAGCCCCCGCGGTCCGATCGTGGTAACCCTGCGGCTCCCCGGCTGATTCGGCGCCAGCTGCGGCCTTGGCGGTACCGCTGTGATCCGATCCAGCCGGTCATGTCGTAGAGGGTGATATGGCCGCCCCTGAAGGGAGGCGAAGCGTCAAGGACGGGTGCGAGGTGGCGCGATGGCCGAGTTGACTCGACGCCGGTTTCTCCAGACCTCCGCGGGGATCGCGGGCGCGGCAGCCGGGCTGACCACGCTCGGCGCGCTGCGGTCGGGGCGGCTTCCGTCCGGGCTGGGACTCGCCGGCCAGCCGGAGGTTGCCGCCCCAGCGTCGGTGATGGCCTATGTGCGGGCGTCGTCGACCGGGGAGGTGCGGCTCATGGTGGGCGAGCGGTCGGTCACCGTTCAGGATCCGGAGCTGGTGCGCCGGCTGGTGAAAGCCGCCGGCTGACCCCCTGACCCTGCCGAAACCAGACGGGATTTCATCGAGAGGTACACGCATGTCTTCGCATCGCGAGGCGCCCGGGATCTCCAAGGACCCGGTGGCCGACAACACCGACCTGTACGCGTTCGTCAGCCCGGATCAGCCGGGCACCGTCACCCTGATTGCGAACTGGATCCCCCTCGAGGGCCCCGACGGCGGTCCCAACTTCTTCGAGTTCGGCGACGACGTGCTCTACGAGATCCAGGTCGACAACGACGCCGACGCGGAACCGGACGTCACCTTCCAATTCCGGTTCACCACCATGGTTGTGGATCCCAACACCTTTCTCTACAACACCGGTCCGATCACCAGCCTCGATAGCTCGACTTGGAACCGGCGGCAGCTGTACTCGGTGACCCGGGTGACCGATGCCGGCAACACCGTGCTGGGCACCGGACTCAGCTGCCCACCGTGCAACATCGGACCACGCTCGACGCCCGACTACGCCGCTCTCGCCCAGGCTGCGGTGCACTCCCTGGGCGACGGCATCCAGGTCTTCGCCGGGCAGCGGCGCGAGGGCTTCTACGTCGACCTGGGAGCGGTCTTCGACCTCGCGGATCTCCGGCCCTTTCAGAACCTGCACGTGATCCCGACCCCGGCGGCTCCGGGTGTCGACGCCACCAGCAGTGTCAACGTGCACAGCATCGCCATCCAGGTTCCCAAGCAGCTGCTCTGCCGGGATGGCTCGATGCCCGGCGACCCGACCAGCCCCGCCTCCACGATCGGCGTCTGGGCGAGCGCCAGCCGGCGCATGGCCAGCGTTCTGTCGAGCGACTCACCGGCCGAGCAGACCGGGCCCTGGGTTCAGGTGTCCCGGCTCGGCAACCCGCTGATCAACGAGGCCGTGATTCCGATGGGCAGGAAGGACCTCTGGAATTCCCTGCCGCCCAGCGCTGACGCCCAGTTCCTGAGCTACGTCCAGCATCCCGAGCTCGCCGGTCTCCTTCCCGTCCTGTATCCGGGCGTCTTCCCTCACCTGGCCGGGCTCACGGCGCCCAGGGCGGACCTGGTGGCCATCCTGATGACCGGGATCCCTGCCGGGATCGTCCCCGGCTTCCAGAACTTCACCGGGAGCCGGATCGCCGACATGCTGCGCCTCAACATGGCGGTCCCGCCTGCCGCCAGCCCCAATCCGCTAGGTCTCATCGGCGGCGACGCCGCCGGCTTCCCCAACGGCCGGCGGGTGGCCGACGACGTTTTCACCATCGAGCTTCGGGCGATCGCCGGCGTGACCTACCCGCTGGTCAGCCCCTCCTATGTGCCTGACGCGGCGGCTTCGCTGGTTACCGACGGCTTGACGCCGGGAGCCGGTCGCTACATCGCGCAGTTCCCCTACCTGGGGGTGCCCCTCGACGGTTTCGATGTGCCCGGCTGATCGCAGATCAGCATCCCGGCGGGGCGGGCCGGTGGTGACCGCCCCGCCTTTGGCGGAGGCCTGAGGTGTGATGAATCAAGGTTACCCGGCGCCGCCCGCTGCCGAGACCGCAACCTGGGGCGATCCCGATTGCGTCGTCATCGACGTCGGGGTGGACGCCGGCGCCCTGGTGGTGTCGGCGGAGGAGCGATTCGAGGGGCGGGAGGTGGAGATCTCCGCGCGCGGGGATCCGGGGTGGCGGGCCCACGCCGCGCTGCGAGCCCGCCGGTTGGCCCGGCGCACCCTGGTCGCCGCCTGCTTCGCCTCGTTGCCGCCCGGCGATTACCTGATCTGGCCGCCGGCGACCGGCTCACCTGTCGCCGTGACCGTGACCGCTGGAGAGGTGGCCAGTGTCGCCCTGGCACCGCCGCCATCCGACCCGACTAACACCCGGAGGAGGTGACATGTTCGGATTTGATCGAGCCTGGTGGATCATCCCGCTCGTCTTCGTGATCGTCCTGATCGTCTGGGGCCCGGGCCGGTTGCCCGAGGTGGGCTCGGGATTGGGCCGGGCGATCCGCGAGTTCCGCAGTGCCGCGACCGGGGCCAGGGAGGCAGTGTCCGGGACCGCGAACGTCCAGACGCCGGCGTCCGGGTCGATCCCGCCCAGCCCGGTGCAGCCGGCGGCAGCCGCTCCGGTCGCCGCGGTTCCGCTCCAGGCCGCCGCGCCGGCGGCACTCGACGACGGCAGCCGCGGCTGATCGGTAGACGGTATGGGAGCCCCGGCGCGGCCGCGACGGCCGCGACTTCGTCGTCCCCTGCCGGGGGCACGCCAGAGTGGAGCACCGAGGCGTCCGGCATGGGGCCTGCGCGGCGTCCTGCGGCCGCTCCGAAGCCGCCGAGGTCTCGGTGCGGCCGCGAGGACCGACGAGCGCCGCATGTCAGCCGCCGGCCACCTGGGCGAGCTCCGGCGGGTGCTGATCGTGTCGCTGGTGGCCTGGGGGGTCGCCACGGCGGTGGCCGCGGTGTTCAGCCAGACCCTGATCCGTCTGCTCGAGTACCCGTTGACCACCATCCTCGCCGAGCACAACCGGCTCATCTCCAAGGCGATCATCACCAGCCCCACCGAGCTGTTCACGGTCCCCCTCAAGGTGGCGCTGGCCGGCGGGCTGCTTCTCGCGATGCCGGTGATCCTCTGGCAGGCATGGACGTTCGTGGCCCCCGGACTGCGTCCTGCGGAGCGGAGATTCGCCATCCCGCTGGTCTCGTCAGCACTCCTCCTCTTCGCCGCCGGAGGGGTTCTCGCCTACTTCCTGATGCCGCTGTGGCTCAACCTGCTGACCGGGCTGCTCGGCGGCAACGTCATCTACTTCCCCGATCTCAACCAGTACCTCTCGTTCCTGGCCCTGCTCATGGTGGCCTTCGGCTGCACCTTCGAGCTGCCGGTGGCGGTCGTCCTGCTCGGGCTGCTGGGCCTGGTCTCCCCGCAGTGGTTGCGTCGCCACCGCCGGGTGGTCTGGGCGGTGATCGTGGTCGGCGCCGAGCTGGTCACCCCCGGTGCTGACCCGGTGACTCCGCTGTTCCTGGCAGTCCCGCTGCTCGGCCTTTTCGAGCTGTCGATCCTGGTGCTGTCGCGCAGCGTCCGACGGCACGGGACGCTGACACCGGCCGGCACCCGGGGATGATGGAGGCAACCCTTCAGCTGGTCTCCTCCGCCCGGCGGAGATGGCCTGGTCGGGTGGGGAAGGTCAGTTGCCCACGCTTCGCTGCGCTCGCTGACGGCCGCGAAAGGCGGGCACCAGGGCGAGCATGATGCAGCTGCTCAGCAGCCCCGGCAGGAATCCGGCGGCGGCAGTGCCGGCGAGGTCCGAGGCGGCACCTCCCAGCACCGGCAGCGCAAAGGCCATCGTGTAACCGATGCTGAACATGCCGGCGGAGACGCGGGCTGCCTCGGTCGGGCTGGCACCCAGCGCCGGCAGCGTCACCGCGATCAGATAGGTCCAGGAGGTGGCGAAGCCGGTGAGCCCCGCTCCCAGGATCACCGTGGGGGCTGAGCCGGCCAGGATGAGGCCCACCGCCGCCGCGATGAGAAGGCCGAGCCCCGCCACCGCCGTGGCGCCGGTGGCGTGACGGGTGGGCAGCGCCGCCGCCGCCAGCGAAGCCGGCAGCTGGCACACGTTGAGAGCTATCAGGCTGGCGACCACCAGCTGGGAGCCCCTGGCGTGCAGGTAGATGGGCAGGAAGGTGTTGGCGGCGAAATACGCGACCGCGGCCGCCCCCTGGAGCAGGCCCAGCTCCCAGGTCCGCCTGCTGCGCCAGTCGGGAAGCCACCGGGTGTCCTCGGCCCCCTCCGCGGTCGAGCGGCCGCGCCCAGCGAGCAGGATCGCGGCCAGCGCGACCGGGACCGACCAGGCTGCCAACGCCGCCTGCCACGCCCCGGTCAGCCCGGCGAGCGCGAGGGTCAGCGAGGCCGCCACCGACTCGCCGACCAGCATGCCGTTGACGTAGGTGGCGGTGGCCAGCCCGGCCCGTCCCGGCAACCAGTGGCGGACCAGGGCGGGGAGCGCCGGCTGGGTGGTGGCGATGGCGGCGCCCATCACCGCCGTGAGCAGAAACAGCCCCGCCGCTCCACCGCCGGCCCCGCGCAGCGCCGACGCCACCGCGACCACCGCCAGGGCCGCCATGGCGGTTCGTCGCGGCCCGACTCGTGAGGTCGCGGCCGAGCCGAGGGGAGCTACCACCGCCATGAGCAGCACCGGCAGGGTGGTCAGTGCAGCCAGTTCGGTCTCGCTGAGCCCGAGGCTCTGCCGGATCTGGGGGAGGAGGGGAGGAATGGCGAGGATGGTGATCCTGAGGTCGAGGCCGCAGAGCCAGAGCAGGCCGAGGCGGCGGATCGCCAGTCGCTCCTGGCTGGCGACGCCATCCGGAGGCCCCTCCGACGTTCCCCGCACGAGCTGGCGCGGCGGCGCGTCGATCGGGCTCTCGGGAGCCATGGGCGATGACCGTATCACGAGCCGAGCACAACGGTCTCAGCGCACCAAATGCATGGGGCCACCCAGCACCGGCCTCGGCAGCTGCGGCCAGCCTGTCGTCGGGTGCTGAATATTCCCATGCCACGCGTCGCGGGTACCCCCGGCCAGCCCGAGCCCGAGCTCGTGGGCTGGATCGTGGCTCGGGTGCGCGGGATCCCTCGCGGGTCCGTCTGCACGTACGGGGACATCTATCCCGGCGCGCCACGGATGGTGGGCAGGGTGCTGGCCACCACCCACGAGCGGCTTCCCTGGCACCGGGTGGTTCGGGCCGACGGGGTCGCTCCGATGGGAGCCCGGCAACTGGAGCGGCTGCGCCGCGAGGGGGTGCCGCTGCGGGGCGACCGCGTCGACATGAGCGCGGCCCGCCTGCCCCGGACCCCCGCCGGCTGAGGGCCGGGGCACGGCGCGGGGGCTGTCCCCTGGCGTAACCCCTCAGCTGGGTCTTGACAGTGAGCGCGGACCACCATGTAGGCTGGGCGAACGCCCCACTCGCCCACGGTGTGGCGGCTGCGCCCGCCTGGCGCCCGGGACCAGGGAGGATCTGACCGGTGACTGACGTGCCCGCTCGTATCGACGTTGACACCGAGCCGGTAAGCGCCCCCGCGCCGGTCGCGGACGGACGCTGGGTCGAGCAGCCGGATCCGCAGCGTTGGGCGGCGCTGGCCAGCGTCATGACCGCGCTCTTCATGGTTCTGCTCGACGTCTCCATCGTCAACGTCGCCATCCCCGCGATCCGCCAGAACCTGGGGGCCAATGACGCCGACATCCAGTTCGTGGTGGCCGGCTACGCGCTGGCCTATGCGGTGACGCTGATCACTGGCGGCAGGCTCGGCGACATCCACGGACGCAAGCGGCTGTTCATGATCGGCATGGCTGGCTTCATCACCGCCTCGGCGCTGTGCGGCCTGGCTCAGAGCGCGGTGATGCTCGACCTCTCCCGGGTGCTCCAGGGACTGATGGCGGCGTTGATGTACCCGCAGGTGCTCTCGGTCATCCAGGTCACCTTTCCCGCTCGCGAGCGGGCCCGCGTCTTCGGCTTGGTCGGGGCCACCATCGGGATCGCCACCATCACCGGTCCACTGGTGGGGGGCCTGATCATCCGCGACGACATCACCGGCAGCTCCTGGCGCTGGATCTTCCTGGTCAACCTGCCGATCGGCATCATCGCGCTGGTGGCGGCCTGGCGCGTCGTCCGCGAGTCGCGCGCCCCCAACGCCACCCGGCTGGACCTCCTGGGGATGGCCATCGCCACCGTGGGGCTGCTCCTGCTGGTGTATCCGCTGGTCGAGGGCCAGGTGGCGGGCTGGCCGCTGTGGACCTACGTCTGCATGGGGATGAGCCCGCTGGCGCTGCTCGTCTTCGTCGCCTACGAGCGCCGCCTGCCGTCGACGAGCTTCCCCCTGGTGCAGCTCTCGATGTTCCGGATCCGCTCGTTCACCATCGGCGTGCTCATCTCCGCGGTGTTCATCGCCGGGATTCCCGCGTTCTTCTTCACCTTCAGCCTGATGCTCCAGGTGGGCCTCGGCTTCAGCGCCCTGCATGCCGGGCTCACCACCATCCCGTGGAGCGTTGCCACCGCCGTGGCCTCGGCGGTGTCGACACGGGTGGCCCCCCGGCTGGGCCGCTACACCATCGCCATCGGCGCGGCTCTGGGGATGCTCGGCATCGCCGGCATCTTTCTGACCCTGCACCTGAGCGGGACAGGGGTGAACAGCTACGAGCTCACTCCCTCGTTCGTGCTCGCCGGCCTGGGGCTCGGCACCGTGATCGCGCCCCTGCTGACCGTCATCCTGGCCGGCATCCCCCCCAAGCACGCCGGCTCGGCATCGGGAGTGATGACCACCTTCCAGCAGCTCGGCGGCGCCATCGGCGTCGCGGTGGTGGGCGTGGTGTTCTTCGCGCTTCTGTCCGGCGGCGCCGCGACCTCCGTGGCCAAGGTGACGCCGCAGCTGCGCAGCCAGCTCACCGCCGCCCACCTGCCACCAGCCGCGGTGGACCAGTCGCTGGCTCGATTCGCTCACTGCTTCGAGGAGCTGTCGACGTCGAGCGACCCGACCCAGCCGGTGCCGGGCTGCCCATCCCCGGAAGCGCCGTCCACCCATGCCCAGACCGCGGTTGGCACCGCGGTGTCCCAAGCCGGCGGCCACGCCCTGGCGGACAGCTTCGTCAGCGCTGAACAGCTCGTCCTCTTCTTCAACATCGGCTTCTGGGCCCTGACCGCGCTGCTGTCGCTGGGGCTTCCCCGGGTCGGCGCAAGCCGGGGCACGGCGGTGGTCCCGGGTTCGCGCTGATCCCCCAGGCTGGCTGAGCCGGCGAGGCGCCGAAGGCGCTCGGCTACCATGGCCGGATGCAGCCGGCCGAGCTCGATGTCGTCGACGAGACCACCGGGGTTCTGCAGGAGCTGATCCGCAACGCCTGCGTCAACGACGGTGCGCCGGAGTCGGGACAGGAGAGCCGCAATGCCGCAGTGCTCCGCGACCTGCTCGAGTCGGCCGGGCTTCCGACCGTCACCTTCGAGCCGCTGCCGGGCCGCCAATCGCTGCTGGCTCGGCTGGAGGGGCGCGATCCGCACGGCCCGACGCTCCTCCTCATCGGTCACAGCGACGTCGTCCCGGTGAGCCCCGCGGGGTGGTCGCGCGACCCCTTCGGCGGGGAGCTGGTGGACGGCTGGGTATGGGGACGCGGCGCCATCGACATGCTGAACCTGACCGCGTCCATGGCGGTGGCCACCCGCCGGCTGGCCGCCTCGGGCTGGCGGCCCCGGGGGACCCTCGCCTTCCTGGCCGTCGCCGACGAGGAGGCGGGTGGCACCCACGGTGCGGGATGGCTGGTGGAGCACGCCGCCGGCGCCGTGCGCGCCGACTACGTCCTGACCGAGTCGGGTGGGGTGCCGCTCTCGACCCCGCAGGGAACCCGGCTGCTGACCTTTGTCGGCGAGAAGGGCGCTCAGTGGCGGCGGATCACCGTCCGGGGACGGGCGGGACACGGCTCTCGACCGCTGCGGACCGACAACGCCCTGGTGAAGGCGGCCGAGGTGGTGCGGCGGCTGGCCAGCTTCCAGCCGCGCCCTCTCATCTCCGACGCCTGGCGTCAGGCGGTGCCGCTCATGGGCTTCGACGAGGACCTGGCCGCGGCTCTGGTCGATCCCGGGAGGATCGCGGCCGCCATCGATGAGCTGCCGGACGAGATGGCCAGGACGGCCCATGCCTCCACCCACCTCACGGTGGCCCCGACGGTGGTCCATGGCGGCGCCAAGACCAACGTCATCCCGGACCGTGTCGTCCTCGAAGTCGACATGCGCACGGTTCCGGGTCAGACCGCGGGCGACGTGGAGGAGCTGCTGCGCGCAGCCCTCGGCCCTCTCCTCGATGAGATCGAGGTGACCCCGATCCAGCGCGACGACGCGTCCGTCAGCGACCTGCGCTCCCCGCTCTGGGAGGCGCTGGCCCGGGTCACCACCCGGCTGCGCCCCGGAGCCACCCTGCTGCCGTCGCTGGCCCCAGGGGGGACCGACGCCCGTTTCTTCCGCCGCCTCGGCATCCCCGCCTTCGGATTCGGGCTCTTCAGCGATCGGATGTCGCTGGCCGAGTGGACCCGCATGTTCCACGCCGACGACGAGCGGGTCGACCAGGACTCGCTGCGGCTCTCGGTGGCCGCCTGGGACGGCGTCGCCCGCGACCTGCTCAGCTGAGCTGCCGCCCGGGCGCGGCTCGAGGCTGAGCCGGGCGCGCAGCTCGCTGGGAGCCAAGCGGCATGGCGCGTCCGGGGAGCTGGCCCTGAGCCTCGATGTCGCCATCGCCCGATCGCTGGATCGAGACCCCGGCCGCCTCCAATGACCGGTCCAGCTCATCGCACAGGGAGTCCACGACATCCAGCAGGTTCCCACCGCCAGCCACGATCGCCCGCTGGCGCTCGCAGCTGGCGCCGCCCTCCAGGATGCTGAACACCCCCTCCAGCTCGCTGGCGCAATCGAGGCGTCGAGCCACCGGCATCAACTCGTCGACCATCTCCTCGATGGCGGCTCGCAAGGGGTGGAGAGTGCCCCGCTCATCGACGATGATCGCCGCGTCGAGGCCGTAGCGGGCGGCTCGCCACTTGTTCTCGCGGACGATCCAGGCGGCCGGGCGGGGCAGGGTGTAGCCGCGGTCGAGGAGGGTGTTGAAGCGCTCGACCAGGCACTGCACCACCGCCGCGCCGGCGCAGATCTCCTCGAGGGTCGGCATGCCGTCGCACACCCGGGTCTCCACGGTGCCGAAGCCGGGGTGGGGGCGGATGTCCCACCACACCTCCCGGACCGAGGTGATGGTCTCGGCCGCGATCAGGGTCTCCATGAACCCCTCGAAGCCGCGCCAGTCGGGCAGCATGTGGGGCAGCCCGGCGGTCGGCAGGACCTCGAAGATCTTGCTCCGGCTGGAGGCGAGCCCGGTGTCCTGGCCCATCCAGTAGGGGCTGCTGGCGCTGAGGCCGAGCAGGTGCGGGATGTAGTTGCAGAGCGCGTTGAGGATGGCGATGGCCTTCTCACCGCTGCGGACACCGACGTGGAAGTGGATCCCGAAGATCGCGAGCTGCCGGGCGGGCCACTGCATGCGATCGGCCAGCCGATGGTAGCGGGGATCCGGCGAGATCAGCTGGGTGCTCCAGTCGGTGAAGGGGTGGGTCCCGGCGCACATCAGGCGCAGCCCGCGTTCTCCCGCCCTCCGCCGCACCTCTCCGATGCTGGCGGCCAGGTCGCGGCGCGCCTCGCCGACGCTCAGGCAGATGCCGGTGATGACCTCGATGGTGGACTGGAAGAACTCACCCTTGGCTTTGGGGTGGATCCCGCCCGGGTGTCCGCTGCTCATCTCGGTGAGGATCTCGTGGGCGCGATTCACCAACTCCCGGCTCTCCGGGTCGACGAGGACCAGCTCGACCTCGACGCCCAGGCTGGAGCGCTCAGATGCCGTGAAGGTGATGGGCATGGGGCGTCCTCCTTCAGACCGGGGCCGGAGATCGGGTGGCAGACGGTGAGGCGTCCTGCTCGGCGCACCACTGGGCGATCAGCCCGCGGTAGTGCGCGATGAATCCCTCGTGCTCGTGAGCGGGGAAGGTGTCTCGGACGGTGTCGACCAGGACGCGGTCGAGCTCGGGGCCGCGGAAGAAGCCGACCACGACCTCGTCGAGGTGGGCGAGGTGACGCGCGCAGAAGCTCTGGTACCGCTCCATCTCGAAGTACGCGTCCGCCATCCGGCGGTACGCCGCCAGCTTCTGGTATTGGTCCAGCTCAGACCGATCGGCGACCGCGAAGTAGCGGGTGGTGTCCTGGTCGACGCGCATCCGCCGCCCGGTGACCAGGCAGAAGGCGCACCAGCGAAGCAGCGCTCGGATGGCCCAGGGGAAGTAGTAGTGGAGGCTGGTGATGGCCAGGTCGGGCGACGCGTTGGCGTAGTCGATGGGATGGACGTGGCCGTCCCTGACCAGCATCTCGCAGGAGTTGAGCTCCCAGCGGAAGAATGCGTTGACCAGCCGGGAGACGGTGACCGCCTGAGACCCGGCATCCGCATCCAGGAACCCGTGGCTCACGCTGTAGCGGTCGTGGAGCGGCCGGCTGGGGTCGTAGCGCATCACCATGGTCTCGGCGCCCACCGACAGGCTGCGCACGAAGACCTCGTAGTTCTCGATGCTGGCCTGGAGATGCATGAGGCGCCGCCCCGAGTCGTCGTAGGCGCGGTGGAGCTCGGCGGGCCCGGCGACCCGGGTCACGCCGACCCAGGCGCCGCCGTCGAAGGGCTTCATGTAGAGCGGATAGCCAACCCGGGCGGCCACCTCGTCGAGGTCGAAGAGCTGCATGTAGCGGGCCGCCATCCCGCTGAAGCGAGGGTTCTCCGCGGGCGGCTGCTTGTGGGGAACGATCCAGGTCTCCGGCACCTCGAGGCCGAGCCGGATCATGGCGCAGTAGGCGGTGTGCTTCTCCATCGCCTGGAAGGTGAAGGGATTGTTGAGCAGGTAGACGCCATCCATCAGGGCGACCTTTTTGAGCCACTCTCGGGGCAGGTCGTACCACCATCCGAGCCGGTCGATGACCAGCGAGTAGCGGGGCCTGGCTCGAAGGTTGAATGGCTCGATGGTGATTCGCTCGGTGGCCAGCTCGTGGGTCTCGCCACGGTGGCGGATGCGCAGGCCGGCACGTCGCACCAGGCCCTCGAAGGCCCCTGGCCAGTCCTCCTCGACGCCGAGCAGCAGCCCGATCAGATGCCGGGTGGGCATCGGATGCCGGCCTCCCGCGGCTCGGGCTGGACGGTCAGCCCCAGGCCGCCTGGAGGAGATGGATGAGGTGAGGTTCGAAGGAGTCCCGCCACGATGTCCAATTGTGGGCGTCGCGGCTCTCGACCAAAAGAACCGGATACCCCAAGGCCGCCAGAGCATCGCGGACCAGGCGGTTCCCGGCCAGGTTCTCCTCCACCGCGCCGCAGGTGAGCACGGCGGGCACCGGCCTGCCCGGCGTGGGGCCGTCGACCAGACCTTCCACGAACCGGGCGACCCGGGAGAAGGCGCGAAGCCGCCCCTCCCTGGCGGCGTCCTGGTCGCGGAAGAAGCTCGACGACTGCAGGAAGAGCCCGCTGGCCAGCTCGGGGCGGAGACGCTGGGCGTGGAGCATGGCAAGACCGCCGAGGCTGGCCCCCATCGCCGCCCGGCTGCGCTCGCCACCCCGGACCCGGACCGCCCCCTCGATCTCCGGCATCAGCTCGTCGAGCAGGGCGGCCGCATAGGCCGGATTGGCCGAGTACTCCTCGTCGCGGTGGTTGGGCTGAAGCAGGGCGACGTGATGTGGAGGCAGCCGGCCTTCTCGCTCGGCGCTGGAGAGGAATCGGAGAAGCTCGGAGAAGCGGGCATACTCGGGCCCGTCGTTGACCAGGAGCAGGGGCAGCGGATGATCGGACGCCCCCCCAGGGCTCGTCCAGACCTGCACCAGCATCCGGCGACGCAGCCGGCGGCTGGGTATGCGCAGGACCCGCACCGGCGGATCATCCGAGCTCCCGTCGACGAGCCACCGCGGAGGGCGGTACCCGGGCATCTCCACCACCGACTTGACCCCGAAGGGCCCATCGGCCCGGCACGGGTTGGCAGGGTCCAGCACCCATTCGACGCCCCCCTCGCGGTGCCGCAGCACCATGAGGTACTCGAGCCGGTCGACCGGCGGACGGCGGATGCGCGCCGTCCACCCGCCTTTCACAGGCAGCATCTCCGGGCCGAGGCGCGGCTGCCGCACCTCCTGGTAGACGGCCGCCGATGCCAGCTGCCGATCGGCGTCCTCGAGCCGGAAGATGACCTGAGAGTCCGTGACCCGGGGACCGGCGGTCATCCCCGCAGAGGTGGGCACGGAGCCAGGATAGCGAGGCGCGGATGAAGCTCTACGATCGCTGGTTCTCGGCGCGGCTGGGCTGTGAGGTCGGGGTGGCTCGATGGGGGCACTACGGCCGTCCGGTCCTGGTCTTCCCGACCGCCGGCGGTGACGCCGAGGAGATCGAGAGAGCCGGGCTCGTCAGCGCCGTCTGGCCGCTTATCGAGGCTGGCCGGATCAAGCTGTTCTCCTGCGACAGCGTGGCCGGCGCCGCGATCCTGCGCCAGGTCGGTGGTCCCCGCGACCGAGCGGCCACGCTGAACGCCTTCCACGATTTCGTCCGCCAGGAGCTGGTGCCGGCGATCCGCACCGACTGCCGTGACCCGGGAATCGGGATCGTCAGCGCCGGCGCGTCGATCGGTGCCTTCAATGCCGTGGCGGTGCTCTGCCGCTACCCGGACGTCTTCATCCGGGCGATCGGGATGAGTGGCACCTACGACATCGCGCCGCTGGTCGGTGACGACGCCGGCATGGACCTGTACTTCAGCACCCCCCTCTACTTCCTGCCCGGCTTGGGCGGAGAGCAGCTCGAGGCGCTCCGCCGCCGGTCCGTCCTGCTCGCCTCCGGGCAGGGAAGGTGGGAGCAGGTCGAGCAGTCCTGGAGGCTGGCCGGGGTGCTCGGCTCGAAGGGGATACCCAATCGGGTCGACGCCTGGGGGGGCGAGTGGGACCACGACTGGCCCACCTGGCGGCAGATGCTGCCCCTGTATCTCGCCGGCCTCGGCTGACCCTCCGCACGCTTGACAGGGGCGTCTCCGCCTCTATAGTCCCCCTTACCGGAAAGCCCACCGGCCGCCTGTCGGATCCTGGGAGAGCCTCCATGCCCACGACTCAACTGGTGGGAATCGTCATCAACGTGCTGATCTACGTCGCCCTCATCGTCTTCGTCGTCTACCGGCAGATGAGCGCTCAGCCGCTCCGGCCGCAACGCCTGGTCCTGCTGCCGGCGGTCCTGGCGGTGTTCGGGGTGCAGCAGCTGGTGAGTGAGCACGCGGTCTCGGCGGGGACGGTCGTGTATCTGGCCATCAATGCCGTTGCGGGCGTTACCTTGGGGGTGTGGCGGGGCACGACCTTCCGGGTCTGGTCGCGGGGCGGGGCGATCATGATGCAGGGGACGCGCCTGACCTTGGCGTCCTGGGGGCTGCTCATCCTGATTCGCGTTGCCTTCGCCCTCGTCATCCATGCCACCACATACGGCCAGGGCGTGGTGATAGGGGAGCTTCTCGTCGCCCTGGCGGTCACCTTCGCGGCACAGAACAGCGTGATCTGGGCCCGCAGCGCGAAGCTTGGGGCAACCCTGATGGGCCGGGGGACACCGACCTACGCTGGGTTCGGGAATCCCGATGAGTCACTGGCCGGGCCGTGGCTGGAGGAGAGCCGGCGAGCTGAGCGCCCGCGGTAGGGCGTCTGGCTCGACGGCTCGTCGCAGGGTGCCCGTCCACCTCGACGGAGTGGAATGAGCCGGGGCAGTCAGCTGCTGGACGGCTCGGCCACCGGGTGACGGATCCGGTCGGCCATCACCGACATCACCTCGAGGGCAAACATCGGCGTCTCCTGCACCAGGAAGAGGAAGCGGTGCCGGTCGATGACGGCCAGGGTGGTCTCCTCGGTTGCCACCGCGGTCGCGCTGCGCGGCGAGTCGTCGATGAGCGCCATCTCGCCGAACACCTCGCTGGGCCCGAGCCGGCGCATGACCTGGCTCCCGGTCCGCAGCTCGACCGCGCCGGACACGATCCCGAACATCGTGGCACCCTCGTCACCCTCCTGGAAGATCACGGTGCCCTCCGCGACGCTCCTGGTCTCCTTGGCGTTGTGGAAAAGTCCCCACACCGTGGACTGCTGTGTCATGGTGCTGCCCCCGTCGAGCCGATCCGTCCGGCTGCTCATGGTATCTCGGCTCAGCCCCGGCCGTTCGGGGAGAGCCGCCGGATCTCCGGCCGGCCGGCCGCGTGGAGCTCCCTGACCACCTTCTTTTCCTGCTTGCCGACCGGGAGGTCTGGCCGCCCCCGCCCCACGGCCCGCGGCGCGGCAGCGGGCGGGCGGAGCCGTACTGCTGTCGCTGCAGGACTTGTGGACTGAGGCGACCGAAACTCAGAAGCCAGCGCGGCAGACACCTCAGGATCTCCCACGAGCGAGGCGGGCACCTCAGTGGCCGGCGAGTCGGCCGGCGTTCTGGACATCCCCGGCTGAGCCCGGCGGGTCGGGCCATCCGTTCCTTGACACTGAACACCCGCGATCGTACAGTACGGCGCGGACGGCCATACCGCGCCTGAGAGAAAGCAACCGCGCTTGCCGGCGGGGAACGAGAGAGGAAGGTGCTGACCAGTACCGACTACCTGGTTGTGGGCGCTGGTGCGACCGGCCTCGCCTTCGCCGACACGCTGGTCGCTGAGGCTGACGTCGACGTGACCGTGATCGACTGTCGGCCGGCCCCGGGAGGTCATTGGGTCGATGCCTATCCGTTTGTCAGGCTGCACACCCCCTCCGCGTTCTATGGCGTGAACTCGCTGCCGCTCGGCGAGGACCGCATCGACGAGACCGGCGAGAACGCCGGGTACTACGAGCGGGCGACCGGCGCGGCCGTCCTGGACTACTTCGCCGCGGCGGTCGGGCGACTCACCGGGACAGGCCGGGCCCGCGTGCTCACTCACCATGAGCATCTCGGCAGCGGGAGCGACGGTGAGCAGGTCAGAGACTTGAGCACCGGAGAGCTTCAGGATGTCGCGGTACGTCGCAAGGTGGTCGATGCTCGATACCTGGAGGCGTCGATCCCTGCAACCCACGTCATCCCGTTCGAGGTGGCGGCGGGCGCCCGGCTCGTCCGCGTCAACGACTTGCCGGCGGCGGCGCAATCCAGTTCCTCCTACGCTGTCCTGGGGTCCGGCAAGACGGCCGCGGACGCGTGCAGCTGGCTTCTGGAAAACGACGTACAGCCGGACCGGATTCGATGGGTCAGGCCCCGCGACGCCTGGTTCTACGACCGCCGCCACTTCCAACCGCTGGAGCAGGTCGGCGCGATCATGGAGGGCCTCTCGCTGGATGCCGAGGCCGGTGCTCAGGCGGCCGACGTCGGCGACCTCTTCACCCAGCTCGAGGCATCGGGGCGACTCGCGCGCATCGACTCGGCGTGGCCGGCAACCATGTTCCGGGGGACGATGCTCAGCGCCGCTGAGCTGGCCGCCCTGCGGCAGATTGGCGACGTGGTCAGACTCGGCCGAGTACGCCGGATCGAGGCCGATCGGATCGTGCTCGAGCGCGGGGAGACCGCCACCAGCCCCGACGTCCTGCACGTGGACTGCACGGCGCTCGGCTTGAACAATGCGCCCGCCACGCTGATCTTCCAGCCCGGTCGGATAGTGCTGCAGCAGGTGCGAGCCCTGTCGCCGTGCTTCAATGCAGCCCTGCTCGGCTTCATCGAGGCCCACCGGGACGACGACGAGGAGAAGAACCGGCTCTGTCCACCCAATGCTTATCCGAGCAGGATCGAGGACTGGCCGGGCATGATGAGCCGGGCCTGGAGAGCGGAGGGGCGATGGTTGACCGAGCCCGACGTGTCAGCGTGGGTGGCCAAGAGCCGGCTCAACCTTCTGCGCGCCCTTCCCGAGCACGCCGGAGAGCCCTCCGTGCAAATGGCCGTCGCGCGATATCTCACCCATGTCAACGAGGCCATTCAGCGGCTGAGACAGATGGACGGGTCGAGCTCATCAAAGGCTGGGGAGGACGGCGCCGTCAGGTCGGGAGCTGGACGCTGAGGGCTCAGTGATGTCGGTTCGCGGGCTGGGCGCTGACCTCCAGGGAGGCCGAGGTGCCGCGCCTCGACGCCGGTCACCTCCGAGCGAGTCTACATGACCACCCCGGCCGGCCTATGGAGCCGTTCCGAAGGTGTCTTTCCGCTCGGCCGCACGACACGGTGAAGGAACCGGCGGCGCCGGCCGCGGCGAGGGTGGCCAGGTCCTCACCCGGCTTTCGGACATCTACGTCCACAACGCGGCGGGGAGGAGGGGGAGCCGTCCGAGGGCCAGCCGGCAGGCCCGCCTCACCAGCGAGGGTGGCACTCGATTAGGCTGGGTGCCATGAGCGAGTGGGTCGAGTGGCACCGCGGCTACGACAGCGAGGGATCCCTGAGCCGGCGGCTCGAGGAGGTGAAGGCCCGGCTGGGGGAGGCCCTCGACAGCTCCCCGGCGGGGCTCATCCGGGTGATCAGCATCTGCGCGGGGGACGGCAGAGACCTCCTCGGTGTGCTGGGCACCCACCCTCGACGTGACGACGTGTCGGCGCGCCTGGTGGAGCTGGAACCGCTGCTCGCCAGGCGTGCCCGCGAGCGCGCCGAGCAGCTCCACCTGGAGCGGGTCGAGGTGGTCTGCGCCGACGCCTCGACCACCGATGCCTTCCGGGGCGCCGTCCCGGCTGACATCGTGCTCGCCTGCGGCATCTTCGGGAACGTGACCGACCAGGACGTGCGCCGCACCATCGAACTTCTCCCCGAGCTCTGCGCTCCGGGGGCCACGGTGGTCTGGACCCGAGGCCGCTTCGTGCCCGACCTGACCCCGGCAATCCGGTCGTGGTTCGCTGCCGCGGCCTTCATCGAGCTCGCCTTCGTCCCGATCCCTGGGGGGACGGCGTCCGTGGGGGTCGAGCGGCTGTCGGGGCAACCCCGCCCCTACCGCCCCGGAGTGCGCCTCTTCACCTTCCTTCCGGCCGAGTTCCGCCCGTCCCGGCGGCCGAGGTAGGGGCGATCCGACGAATCATGGTCGTGACTTGTGAACCGGCTCCATCCCCGAACCTCAGAGGGCGAACTTGCCCACGGCTGCACCGGGTATCTGCGAGAGCCTCGCCCGCGGCAGAACCAGCTTGGAGCGCCGCAGCCCACTGCCCACCACCACCAGGGAAGCTGCCGTCACCACGCAGTTGGCGGACAGCTCGAGTGGGATGGCGTATCGCTCGCAGAACGCGGCGGTGTCCGCCGCCTCGGGATCGATCTCGGTGACCTGGATCCGTTGGTCGATCCAGACCGACCCCCAGCGGTCGAGCGCTCGACGGACTGGCTCCGCCAGCAGGTCCGGGCGCTCGCTCGCGAGCTGCAGACCCAGGGAGCCCAGACTCACGCGCGCTCCCCATCGCCTGGGGGTCGAAGTGCGACCATGGTCTCGTCACCAACCCATTGAGCCGTTGCGCGGCGTCGAGCTCGGGCCGGCTAAGGCCCCTTGACCGGAGAGATCATAGGCCGGAGACCGGCGCGCCGATCGGCGGCGTCAGCCGGTCCTGGGTGTCAGGCGGCCCTGGGCGTTGCAGTGCTGGTGTGCGCTGATGCAGCCGGCCACGATCTGGGCCAGGGTTGCCTGGTTCCAACCGTTGATGAAGTCGGCGTGGGCGGTGGCCGCGCTGGCGGTCTGACCCGGTGCGGTGGAGAGGGTGATGTTGGTGTCGCTGACGTGATAGAGGACGTGGACCACGAGCTGCGGGATCATCACCGGGAAACCGGCCGGACAGCGCCCGGCGACCGCGTAGACGGCGTTGGTCTGGGAGGCTCCGGACAGGGTGTGGCCGTCCCAACAGTTGGGGAAGGTGATCGCCACCTTCTCCAGGCCCTGAGCGCAGGGAACCGGCATCGCCCCGTGGGAGACAGTCACCGGGTCTCCGGAGACGACGCAGCTCCAGCTGACCACCGCCTCCCCCTGGGGAGCCGTCGCATGCTCGCTGCCGGCGATGAGCTGGAGGCCCTCCGGTGTGGTGACGACGTTGGAGGTCCGCGGTGCGATCCAGTAGAGGGAGGCGCGCACCGGGGTGACGATGGCGCCGTCGTCGTACAGCGCCGGGGTCCAATACGCGGAGCCGTCGCCTCTGTTCGCGCAGGTGGTGGGGCCACCCCGCAGGCCCGCCGCGGTCGACGAGGCGGAGGTCGTGGTGTTGCCGAAGAAGTCGTGGAGCATCGACATGCCCGCCATCCCCGGCATCAGGATGGGATCGGCGTTGGACGAATGGGAGTAGCCGCAGGCCTCCACCATGATCCCGACCGAGACGGCCGGGGAGGTGAGGGGTGGCGCGGCAGCCGCAGGCGGCGGCGGCGACGGCGAGGCGATCCCCGACGCCGCCGGCCTGGAGGCCGTCTCCTGGGCGGCCCGTCCCTGGCTGAGCGGTACCGCGACTGCCGCCGCCACCGCGACGACCGCGGTGATGATCGCTCCGGGCCGGTTCATGCTGACCCTCCGGGGGTGACGTCGAAGCTGGCCGGAGGAGGGGCGGGAGGTGCCTGCGGGCCAGCGGTCGGGGGCGGTGGCCAGTCCGCATCAGGCACGGCGGCCGCGCCAGGCGAGGCCATGCCGGCGAAGCTGGCGGGCGGGAGCGGCGGCGCCGGTGCGGCGAAGTGGAAGTACGGCGACGCCCAGGTGGGCGCGCCGAGCAGGTCCCCTGGTCCAGATGCGTGCCGCTGCTTCCAGTCAGAGTGTGCCCCGCGTCTCGGGGGCAGGACGAAGAGGACGGCGGCCAGGGCGAGCTCGAGGACGGTGACCCCGATCCCCGGAGCCGTCACCGTCTCGGGGGCCCAGGGATGCGGCCCGATGGGGAGCCCCGACGAGGTCGCGAGCGTCCAGAGCGCCGCCGCCGCGACCGAGAAGGAGGCCACGAATGGCCGCGTCCTCTGGATTCCGAGAAGCAGGGCCGCGGCAAACACCAGCTGGACGGTGCCGATGACACCGAGGACGACGCCGGCCACGAGCCAGTCCGACCCCTCACCGGCGGCAACCAGGAGGTGGATGGCGCCGCAAGTTGCGCAGGCCAATGCCAGAAGCGCGTCGAGTCGAGGCGTCGCCTCGGGGGCTGGGCTCGTGCTCCCCATGCGGCGATCGTGCTCCACCCCGTCACGGTTTTCCTGAAAGCGGGCTGAGAGCCAACGGTGCCTTGCCCGCGTTACCGCTCTCACCACGGCTGGCTCCCTACCCGCCCGGGCGGCAGAGGGTTGATCTTTTCAGGCGGGTCGAACTCCCGTTGACGGCGGCGGACCCGATGGATAGCCTGGCATGGCGGCGGCGCGCCCACACGCCGCTCAAGGGCTCATGAGGAGAGGACACATGCAGCTGTCTGTTTCTCTGCGAGTAGGGCGGGGTCGCGCCTGGGCGCTGCTGGCCGGGACCGCGTTCATCCTGGTCGGCGCGACCACGGGGGCTGCTCCAGCGACCGCGGCCAGCCCCGGTTCCGGGGTCCCGTACGGCGTGACCCGAGGTCAGCTCACCGCTGCCGGCGCCGTCAACCTGCGCTCGCTGGCGGCTCAGCAGGGAGGTGCGATGGTCCCGTCGCCAACAACGGCCGGGCGATACCGGGCTGTCGACAACCAGGCGGTGACCTACCAGCCAGGCCGGAGATCCGCTGCTCTGAGCGCGACCGCGAACTTCCCGGTCAGCTCCTTGCAGGTTCCCGGCGAATCCGGCTTCATCGGTCTCACCGGGCCGCAGCAGGCGGCGGTCAACGGGGATCTCGACCTCGAGCCCCCGGACCAGGGGCTCTGCGCTGGTCAGGGTCTGGTGGGTGAGTTCATCAACAACGCGTTCGATGTGTATACCCCGAGCGGGGTCGCCGAGGAGGCGCCGGTCCCCTCGTTTGCGATCTTCAATCAGCCGGCCGACTCCTTCTTCTCGGACCCGCGCTGCTACTACGACGCGCCGACCCAGCGCTGGATTCTCATCGAGTTCGTAATCACTGTGAACAGCGTCCTCCAGGTGATCCCGCCGGCGACCCAGTTCATCGCGGTGAGCAACACCTTCGATCCGCTGGGCACGTACAACATCTACTCCTTCGACACCACCGATGCATCGACCCCCAACTGCCCTTGCTTCGGTGACTTCGACCAGCTGGGCGTCGACGACAACGGGATCTACATCTCCACCAACGAGTTCGGGGACGCGTCGGGCTACAACGGGGTCATCATCTACGCGCTCTCCAAGCAGCTCCTGGAGACGGAGAAGCAGACCGGCATCTCGCCGACTCTCTTCGAGTACCGGTTGCCGAGCGACTTCTTCGGAGCCCCCTATCACATCGCGCCGGCCCAGACGCCGCCGGGGGCCAAGTTCGCCCCCAACACCGAGTACTTCGTCGAGTCCAACAGCAATGCCGCCAGCGATGATCACCTGGCTGTCTATGCCATGATCGACACATCGCTGCTGGCGACTCCGGCACCACCTCCGCTGCTCAGCACTGAGATCGTCTCCGAGGCGTATGCCTTCCCCCCGGATGCGACCCAGATGAAGGGCCCGCACCCCCTGGGCGCGGCAGGCCAGGACCCCGAGGGAGAGCTGCAGGCGGACTTCAATGCCATCCAGGAGGTGACCTACACGGGCGGGCAGCTGCTCGCCGAGCTGGACACCAACACCGCGGCCGGGCGCGATGGCACCGCCTGGTTCGTCCTCAGCGCCAGCCACACCACCAAGAAGCTGAGCGCATCCCTGGTCAGGCAGGGATATGTCACGGTGGCCGGGGAAAACCTGATCTATCCGGACATCGCGGTCGACTCGGCCGGGGGTGGCTACATCGGGTTCACCCTCAGCGGAGCTGGCTACTTCCCGAGCGCGGCGTACGTGGCCTTCGACTCGGCTGTGGGGGCCTTCGGCTCCATCCACGTTGCCATGGCCGGAACCGCTCCTGAGGACTCCTTCACCTGCTACGCGGCCTTTGTCGGGCCGTCGTACGGGGGATGCCGCTGGGGCGACTACTCGATGGGGGTGGCCATGAACGGTCGCGTGTACCTGGCAACCGAGGTGGTCCCGCCGACGAGCCGTGACTACCTGACGAACTGGGGCACCTACGTCTGGAGCGCCAAGCCGATGGCTCCTCCGCCGGCGTCATAGGCTCGCGGACCCGGACGGGTCGGCGCACCGGTGGCCGCGGCAATGCGCGGCGGCCACCGGCAGGCCTCAGCAGAAGCGGGGCCGTCGACGGCGTGGCGGGATCGGTGCTCGAAGCCGGCCCCGGCGCGCGCCGGCGCCCAAGCTCGGGTGTGGTCCTGGCCAAGGAGTTCGCCCTCTCCGGAGCGGAGCAGGGCGGGCCGCGGCCCGCCAGACCTCTGGTTGACCACCGACCGGTCGGCCCGGACAGCGGGGGTACCCTTGGTAGTGTGTCGAGTCCGGTCTACGACCTCTGCGACGCGTACATCGAGCACCTGGCCGCCCTGGATCCCGCGATGGCCACGGCGCGCGGACTGCTCGGCCACGATGCCGAGCTGACCGACTACTCACCGGCCGGCATCGCCGCCCGCACCGAGCTGGATCGAGCCACGCTTCTCGAGGTCGCCACCCTGCCCGTGGAGGGCGATCGCGACCGGGTGGCGGCGGGTCTTCTCAGCGAGTGGCTCCGATCACGGCTGGCCCTGGATGACGCCGGTGAGACGCTGAGGACGCTGCGGATCATCGGCAGCCCCTGGCAGTCCATCCGCAACGTGTTCGACCTCATGCCGCGGGGCAGCGACCAGGACTGGGAGACCATCGCCACCCGCCTGGAGCTGGTGCCCGACCGCCTCTCCGGGTACCGCGCCTCGCTGGAGGAGGCGGCTGACCGCGCGAGGCCCCCGGCTCGGCGCCAGGTGCTCGCCTGCGCGGAACAGGGCTCGACCTGGGCCGGGGAGCGCGGCCGGCGGTCCTTCTTCGCCGAGCTCACCTCCGGATACCCGGGTGACAGCAGCTCACTCCGAGACCGGCTCGAGGCCGCTGGACAGGCCGCGGCCGGCGCCTACCGCACGGCGAGCGCCTGGCTGCGCGATGTCCTGGCACCGCGTGCCCCCGACCGCGACGCGGCCGGTCCCGAGTTGTACGCGCTGGCCGCACGGCAGCACCTGGGGTCGAGCATCGACATCGCGGAGACCTACGGGTGGGGATGGGACGAGGTGCACCGGCTCGAAGCCGAGATGGCCGACGTGGGACGCCGGATCGTGCCGGGCGCCCCGATCGGAGAGGTGATCTCGGTGCTGGAGTCGGACCCGGCCCGGGCCGCGCACGGCGAGGAATCGCTGCGCGCCTTCCTCCAGGAGCTGATGAATCGCACCGTCGACCAGCTCGATGGCCGGGACTTCGACATCCCCGGACCGCTCCGCGCCGTGGAGGCGATGATCGCGCCCCCCGGTGGTGCCGCGGCCATCTACTACACCGGCCCGCCCGAGGACTTCAGCCAGCCTGGTCGCACCTGGTACCCCACCCTGGGAAGGAGCGTGTTTCCGCTCTGGGGGGAGGTCTCGACCTGCTACCACGAGGGCGTCCCCGGTCACCATCTTCAGATCGGCCAGGTGCGCTTCCTCAAGGACCAGCTGAGCCGCTTCCAGCGCGCCATCTGGATGACCGGGCATGGGGAGGGGTGGGCCCTCTACGCGGAGCGCCTCATGGACGAGCTCGGCCACTTCGAGAGGCCCGAGTACCGTCTGGGATTCCTGAACGGGCAGCTGCTCAGGGCCGTCCGTGTGGTGGTCGACATCGGGGTGCACCTCACCCTGGCCATCCCCGCCGGCGAGCGGTTCCACCCGGGCGAGCTCTGGAACCCGGCGCTGGCCGCGGAGTTCCTCGACGAACGGAGCTGCCACCCCCGGGATTTCATGGCCAGTGAGCTGGACAGGTACCTGGGCTGGCCGGGCCAGGCGATCTCATACAAGGTTGGCGAGCGGGCCTGGCTCCGCGCCCGCAGCGAGGCGCGGAGCCGGTTGGGTGCGCGGTTTGGGCTCAAGGCGTTCCACGCCCACGCCCTGAGCCTGGGCCCCCTCACCCTCGACCAGCTTGCCGCGGAATGCGCCGCCTGGAACCCGCCCCAGGCCATGACCGCGGTTCCTTGACGTAGATTCCTAGGTATCGAGAGCCTCGCCCAGCCGCGCCGCGATCATCCGCGCCGGGGCGTCCCGCAGGCGGTTCGGCACGGCCTGACCACGCTCGCCGGGCTGGCGGGCCTGTGCGCGGTCCTGCTCTGGCTCGACCCGGCCCAGGTGGGCAATGGCCTGGCCCACTTCCAGCTGGCCCTGCTCCCGGCGGTCCTGCTCCTCTCGGTCTCGACGTACGTCGTCCAGGGTGTGCGCTGGCACTTCCTGCTGGCTGACATCGGAGCCCGGATGCCGCTTCGCGACACCGTCCTGGTCAACCTGGCCGGCCAGACGATCACCGCCATCCTGCCCTTGGGCGACCTGACTCGCGCCGCCTTCGCCAGCAGCGCCACCGGGCGCGACTTCGGCGACATCGCCGCCACGGTCACCGTGCAGGAGCTCTCCTACACGCTGATCCTGACCCTCTCTGCGCTCCCCGCCATCCTTGCCCTGGGCTTCGGCTTCGCCCCGGTGATCCCGGTGGCGCTGGGCATCGCCGCGATCGTGGTCATCCTCACCGTCTCGCCGGTGTTCTGCCGGATCCATGACCTGATCGCCCACATCCCCGGCCTCAACCGTCTTCTCCCCGCCATCGACGAGCTGCAGGCGGAGACCGCCGCGCTGCTGCACCGGCCCGACGCGCTGCTGCTCTCGCTTCTCGACGCCCTCCGCGTCTGCCTGGCGGTGACCAGCTTCTGGCTCCTTCTCCAGGGGGTGGCGCCAGGCCACGCGGGATGGTGGCAGGCCGCCTTCGTGCTGGCACTGTCGAGCATCGGTGGAGCCATCAGCCTGATCCCGGGCGGGGCCGGCGCCAACGAGGCGAGCACCGCCGCTCTCTTGATCTTCCTTGGGTTCGGGCGTGGGGCGGCCGGGGCGGTGGCGGTGATGCAGCGGTTGCTGGTCACCGGGCTCTCGCTCGCCCTGGGGTTGGGAGCCTATGCGGCGATCCACCGGCGCCTCCGTCTCGGCGGGGTGCTCCAGCTCTTCGCCCGCCCCAGCGCTGCCAGGGCCGCCGTCACCGGCGAGCGGCAGCGCCGGCCGCGCTTGCGATCGCAGCAGGTCGCGGATTCCGAGGGCACGGAGGCGCTGGCGGGGGTCGACGCCCGGCGCCGGACGGGGGCTGGCCGCTGACCGTGGCTCGCTCCCGGGCAGCGGCACCGATCGCTCGGACCGCCTGACCCCGGGTTCCGGATCAGATCGCTGGTCCGGGTGGGCCGGAGGCCTGGTTCAATGGGGCCAGTGGCGGGGCCCGATGAGATTCCGGGAAGCCGACCGTCAGGGTGTGCGATCAGATCCGTTCAGCAGGGAGAGCGAGATGAGCAGGCAGACGCCTTCGGCGATCACCAGGGTTCTCAACGTGGCCGTCCCGGTGAGCGATCACGACCGGGCGCTCGGCTTCTACCGCGACGTGCTCGGTCTCGAGGTCCGTCGGGACGCGCCGTTCGGGCCGGGCCTGCGCTGGGTCGAGGTGGGCGCGCCCGGTGCCGAGACCACCGTCGCCCTGGCCCCCCACCGTGAGGGGACATCGATCGGGGTTGACACAGGAATCCGGCTGGGGACCCGGGACGCAGATGCGTCGCACCGGGACCTGGCGGCCCGGGGCGTCGACGTGGGCGCCGAGGTCATGAGGTTCGGTCCGGGCGTGCCCGCGATGTTCTTCCTGCGGGACCCCGACGGCAACCAGCTGGTCATCGTCGAGGACGCCGCCTGAACCTCAGCCGGCGGTTCACCGCCACGCTCCAGCGCAGCGACGCCAGGGGCGGCTGGACCTACGTGGTCATGCCGGGCTCCGCGGTGTTCTTCGGGACGAGGGGCCTGGTCAGGGTTCGGGGGACGGTGGACGGCCAGCCCTTCCGGAGCTCATGCATGGCGATGGGCGATGGGACCCACAAGCTGCCCATTCGCAGCGACCTGCGGCAGGCCATCGGCAAGCAGGCCGGAGATCGGGTGACCGTCCGCCTCCTCGAGCGCCTCGCGGAATGATCGCCCGGACGGCCCTCAGCCGGTCGCGCCCGGTGAGCGGCCGCCGGGGCCGCTCTTGAGGCCGGGGAAGTCCTCCTCCCAGAACTCGCTGTCGGCGCGGTGTCCGGACCGGCGCTGCTCCGCCTCGCCGGCACGCAGCTCCACCCTGCGGATCTTGCCCGAGATCGTCTTGGGCAGCTCCCCGAACTGGAGGCGACGCACCCGCTTGTAGGGTGCGAGGCTCTCCCGAGCGTGGCGGAGGATGGAGAGCGCGGTCTCGGCGGTGGGTTCGAAGCCGGGGGCCAGCATCACGTACGCCTTGGGGACGCTGCCGCGGACGGGCTCCGGTGACGGCACCACGCCCGCCTCGGCCACCGCCTCGTGCTCGATCAGGATGGACTCCAGCTCGAACGGCGAGATCCGGTAGTCGGATGACTTGAAGACATCGTCGGCGCGGCCGACGTAGGTGAGGTATCCATCGGCATCTCGGCTGGCCACGTCACCGGTGTGGTAGAAGCCGTCGTGCATGACCGAAGCCGTCTTCTCGGGGTCGTCGAGGTAGCCGGTCATCAGCCCTGCCGGCCGCTTCGAGAGGTCGATGCAGATCTCGCCTTCGACCCCGGCCTGGTCGGTGACCGGGTCGAGCAGCTCGATCGCATAGCCGGGGAGCGGCCGCCCCATCGAGCCGGGCTTGAGGCGCTGACCGGGTGGGTTGCCCACCTGTGCCGTGGTCTCCGTCTGGCCGAAGCCATCCCGGATGGTCAGGCCCCACGCCTCCTGGACCCTCTCGATGACCTCGGGGTTGAGCGGCTCACCAGCGCTGACCAGCTCCCGCAGAGCCAGCCGCCACGAGCTCAGGTCCTCCTGGATCAGCATCCGCCACACCGTCGGCGGAGCGCAGAAGGTGGTCGCCTCGCAGCGGACCAGGGTGTCGAGCAGGTGCGTCGCCGAGAAGCGGCCGCTGTTGTAGACGAGCACCGTCGCCCCGGCGTTCCAGGGCGCGAACAGGTTGCTCCAGGCGTGCTTGGCCCACCCGGGGGACGAGATGTTGACGTGGATGTCGCCGGGCTGCAGGCCTATCCAGTACATGGTCGAGAGGTGGCCCACCGGGTAGCTGGCGTGGGTGTGGCCGACCAGCTTGGGCTTGTCGGTGGTGCCCGAGGTGAAGTAGAGGAGGAGGAGGTCATCGGGCCGCGTGGGCTGGTCGATGCTGAGCTCGCCGGTGTTGGAGAGCCAGTCGGCGTAGGGGATCCAGCCGCTCACCGGCTCGCCGACCGCGATCCGGGTCAGCCGCTCGCCGAGCCCGCCCAGCCGGCTGGCGATGGCGGATTCGGCTATGACGTGGGCGACCTGGCCCCGCTCGATCCGGTCGGCGACGTCGTCCGGGGTCAGCAGCGTGGTCGCCGGGATCATGACGGCCCCCAGCTTGGTGAGGGCGAGCACACACTCCCAGAGGGCGACCCGGTTGCCGAGCATGAGCAGGGTGCGGTCGCCGCGGCGGACACCGAGGCCCTGGAGCCAGGCGGCAACCCGGCTGGAGCTCGCCGACATCTCGGCGAACGAGAGCTTGCTCTCCGAGCCGTCCTCCTCGACGATCCAGAGCGCGGGCCGCTCATTGCCCCGGGCGATCACGTCGAACCAATCGAGCGCCCAGTTGAACTCGGAGAGGTCCGGCCACCGGAAGTCGCGGTAGGCGGCATCCGGAGAGCCCCGGTGCTCCAGCAGGAAGTCCCTGGCCTGGCGAAAGTGGGTGGTCGCCGACGCCGACCCCGGCCGGAGCTGCGTCGCCATCGCCCGGATCTTGCCACAACTCCTAGCTGGCTGCCGCAGGAGGTCGAACCGGCACGCGCCGTGGTCCGTATCGGGCCACAGCGGGGGCCAAGCTCGGAGGATTCCGCCGATGACGCGAACTCTGCGACTCATACCGCTGACGATCTCGGCAGCCACGTTCCTGGCCGCGGGGTGCGGTGCCGTCGCCGCCACCCCGCCATCCCGGTCAGGCGCGGTCTCCCCTCCGGCCACACCTCCCGCGGTCGTGCCGGCGACCCCCAGCGCGACCGCCGCACCCGCCGGCGCCTCGGCGCCGGCGACGCCGAGCCCAGCTGCCACGGTCGCGCCGGCACACTCGCAGCGGGTGACCCCGACGCCGATGGCTCCGCCGTCACCACGCCCGAGCTCGCCGACCCCGGCTCCGCCACCCAGCAGCACCCCGACCCCGGCTTCGGCCCGCCAGGTTGTCGTCAATGCTGTCGATATCATGGGGACCCCCACGCTGGTCGCGTCCAGCAATGGATTGACCCTGTACGCCTTCGACCAGGATGTGGCCGGCAGCGGCAGCAGCAACTGCAACGGCAGCTGTGCCAGCGAGTGGCCACCGCTCCACATCGCCGCCGGGGTCGTTCCCGCCGCCGGGGCGGGGGTGACCGGGCAGCTCGGCACCATCCGCCGCGCCGACGGGACCATGCAGGTCACCTTCAACGGCAAGCCCCTGTACTTCTTCTCCGGCGACACGGCACCGGGCCAGACCAACGGGAACTACCCGGGCTGGTCGTCGGTGAAGCTCTGACCATCCCGGCTGCGTCAGCCGCTCCAGACGCCCTCATTTGCTCTGGAGCGGCTGGACAGCATCTAGGATGGTCGTCATGAGCACACTGCCTGAGCTCGGCACCAGCGCACGCACCGGCCGCGGCGTCCCCGGAGACGTGGAGCGTCTCTACGCGGCCGCGGAACCCGACTTCGCCCGCTACGAGGCGGTGAAGGACGTCATCGACGAGTGCATCGACCTGTCCCTGAACTACCGGCAGAGCGGGCACCCGGGGGGCTCACGCTCCAAGGTGCACCTCCTCCTGGCGCTGCTCCTCTCCGGGGCGATGCGCTGGGACATCCGCCGCCCCTGGCTCCGCTTCGCGGACCGGTTTGTGCTCTCGGCCGGCCACACCGTGCCCCTGGTGTACGCGTCCCTGGCGGTGCTCAACGAGGGGATGCGGGCTCGCCACCAGCGGACCGGCGACGCCCGTTTCGCCTTTCCCCAGGACGGCGACTTCGCGCTGACCTGGGAGTGGCTGCTCCGGCTGCGGCGCCGGGGGGGGCTGCCCGGGCATGCCGAGATGGCCGGGCGGACCCTGTTCCTCAAGTTCAACACCGGCCCCTCCGGCCACGGCATGGCCCCCGCTGCCGGCGAGGCCCTGGCCCTGCGGCTGGCCGGCGCCGAGGAGGTCAAGGTCTTCGCGGTGGAGGGTGAGGGAGGCATCACCCCGGGCGCTGCCCACGAGACCAAGAACACTGCCTGGGGCCTGGGCCTCAGCAACCTGGTGTTCCTGCTCGACTGGAACGACTACGGGATCGATCCCCGCCCCGCCTCCAGCGTGGTCCACGGGACACCCGTCGACTGGTTCGCGCCCTATGGCTGGAGGGTCACCGGAGTGGAGAAGGGCTCGGAGTGGGGCCCGGTGACCCGCGGCGTGCTCGACGCCGCCTGCGGCGACAACCCCGGCCGCGTTCCCAGCGTCGCCTGGTTCAAGACCCGCAAGGGGCGCGGCTATGGCAAGTACGACTACAAGAGCCACGGCACCCCCTGGCCGCTGAACGCGCCCGAGTTCTGGGCCGTTCGCAGGGAGTTCATGGCTCGGCACGAGGTCGAGTACCGGGGGGTCGACGCGCCCGCCCCCAAGGACCCGGCGGAGTTGCGCGCCCAGGCGGAGGCCAACCTCGAGGTCGCGATCGGCGTGCTCCGGCGGGACCGAGGGCTGGTCGACTGGCTCTCGGACCGGCTGGTGGCGATCGCCGAGACGGTGCCGGAGGAGATCGAGGGTTTCCGGTTGGGCCAGCGGGGAGCCGGGGTGTTCCAGGACCGGAGGCTGTTCGACTTCGCCGGCTACCCGGCCGAGCTGTGGAAGAAACCCGGAGAGAAGGCCCCCAACCGGGCTGCCCTGGGTGCCTGGGGCGCCTACGTCAACGGCTCCGCCCGCCGTCACCACGGCCGGCCCCTCTTCATCGCCGCCTCGGCGGACCTCGCCGAGTCCACCAACATCGCCGGCTTCGCCCAGGACTTCGGAGACCTGGATGGATACGGCTGGTACGAGCGGGACGGCAATCCCCAGGGCACCCTGCTTCCGACCGAGATCACCGAGTTCAGCAACGCCGGTCTGCTGACCGGGATGGCCTCGGTCAACCTCGCCGAGGATCCCTTCACCCGCTTCGACGGCTTCTGGGGAGCCTGCTCCACCTACGGCTCGTTCTCATACCTCAAGTACGGGCCGATGCGCCTCTTCAGCCAGCTGGCCCAGGACTGCGAGCTCAGGGTCGGCAAGGTGCTGTGGATCGCCGGCCACTCGGGGCCCGAGACGGCCGAGGACTCGCGCACCCATTTCGGGGTCTTCTCGACCGGGGTGACCCAGCTGTTCCCCGAGGGGCGCGCCCTCGACCTGCATCCCTGGGAATACAACGAGGTACCGGTCGTTCTCGGCGCGGCCATGGCCACCGACGTGCCCATCGTCGTCCTCCATCTCACCAGGCCGCCGATCGAGATCCCGGACCGGGCCCAGCTGGGCATTCCCTCCCACTTCGCCGCGGCCAGGGGGGCCTATGTCCTGCGTGCCTTCCGGGAGGGCATCCCCAGGCTGGGCACGGTCTATGTGCGAGGCACCATGTCGACCCACAACCTGGTCAGGGTCCTGCCCGACCTCGATCGCCTCGGTCTCAACGTCAAGGTGGTGGCGGCGATCAGCCCACAGCTCTTCGCCCTCCAGGACGACGAGTACCGGGAGAGCGTGGTCGGCCCCGCCGACCGGATCGACGCCATGGTGGTGACCAACGGCGCCTACAACCTGATGCAGCACTGGGCCCACGGACCGCTGGTGCGCGAGTACTCCCTGTCGGCGGACTGGGACGACCGCTGGCGCACCGGCGGGACCGTCGACGAAGTCATCGACGAGGCCCACCTCGACCCCGCCCACGTGCTCGCCGCGATCCAGAGGTTCGTGGAGGAGCGGCCGGAGCGGCTGGCGAGGATGCGGGTGGAGCTGGACGCGGCCCTCGGCCGCTAGCCTTTCCGACCTGCACAAGGGTCGAGGCTAGCGCCCGGGACCCTTGCGAGAGAGCCGGGTGGCCCCTTCAGGTCATCGCCCCGTTATGGACACCCGTGTCCGAAACCTGGTGGGACATGCTGGAGGCTGCCCTGTTCGTGAAGCGCTGGAGCTGAAGGGCACCCTCGGCGCAGCCGCCCGGGCGTTGCTTGACACCGCCTTCGCAGGGGTTGCGTCCCGGTGGTTCCCGGGTCAGGGACCCGGAGGAAGCTCTGCCAGGGTTGCGGCAGCAGCCGTGATCGCCGCCTCACGTGCCTCGCGGAGGCGGCGGCTCAGCGGGCCCGGCTGCCCGTCGCTGACCGGCCATCCGTCGATGCGGGTGACCGGCAGGATGCCGGCCACCGAGCTGGCCAGAAGCACCTCGGATGCCGAGCGGAGCTCCTCCGGGGCCAGCTGGATCTCGCGGACCGACACGCCGAGGGCGAGCGCGCCCGAGCGGATCACCCACTCCCGGGTGGTCCCGCGGAGGATGCCGCACTCCAGGGAGGGCGTGGCGATCCCCGCCGAGTCGAGCATGAAGATGCTCGCCGAGGTCGCCTCGGCGACATGCCCGTCGGTGGTTAGGAAAAGGGCATCGTCGGCGGCTCGCCGGTGCGCCTCGAGCCGCGCGTAGACGAAGTCGGCGCGGCTCGTCGTCTTGACCGCGGCCAGGGGGCTCATGGGATCCCGGCGGACCGTCGAGATCACCAGGTGCAGGCCGCGGCGGAGCAGCTCCGGCGGCGGGGGATCCACCCGCCAGGCCTGGACCACCAGGGTCGGGGCGACCCCGGTAGGGGGGAGCAGGGCGCGCCCGGCTACGGGTCCCCGGCTGACCGTCAGGCGGACCGCGGCGGTCATCGCGGCCCCGTCCAGGCCGTTGGCGCCGATCACCTCGGTGATCGCATCGCCGAGCCTGACCTCGAGATCACCGGGGAGCGGGATCTCCATCTTCTCCGCTGAGGACCGCAGCCGCCCCAGGTGGAGGGGCAGCTCGAGAGCCCGGCCGCTGCAGATCCGGATGGTCTCGAACACCCCGTCCCCGAGCAGGAAGCCCCGATCGGTCACGGCCAACTCCGGCTGCTCGGTCGGGATCAGCCACCCGTTGACCCAGGCATGCGACGTGCTCATGCCACGACCCGCCAGACGACCTGGTCGCGCGGGCCGGTGATGACCCGCACGTATCCCTCGAGCAGCTGGTCGCAGTCGGGGTCACCGGTGTCGACGCGGAGCGGGCCTTCGAGCGCGTGCAGCTTGTCGAGGGTGGCGATGACCAGGATGTTGTCGCGCCCGACCTGTCGGATCAGGCGCGGGCTCAGCTGCTGGTTGCCCCGTCCGAAGACGTGGCCCTGGCCGCCGATCGCGGTGACCACGATGCGTGCCCGGTGTCGGTCGATGGCCTCGAGCAGCTGGGCCTCGCTGAGGTCGCGGCCCAGCAACCGTCCCCCCTGCACCAGGTCGACCCCGAGGAGCGTCGTCTCTAAGCCGAGCTGATCCCCCACCGCCTTGACCGTCGAGCCCGGCCCGAGGATGTAAAGGGCTTCGGGGTCGCGCTCCATCTCCTCCAACACGCCGAGGGCCACTCCGCGCGTGGTCGAGGGATCGGACCGGCTGCCTGCCTTGGCCCGCTGCACCAGGTCGTGGACGCAGGGGACGGGGAGGCAGCCGAACAGCCGGGGCGCGACCACCCCCGAACGGAAAAGGTCCTCGTCGACGTCCAGGACCTCCCGCTCCTCCAACCGCGAGCGGCCGGCGACGAAGCCCCTCACCACCTCGGCGGCGCGGCGGGGGGTCACCGCGAATACGCTCGAATGGATCTTCACCCCCGCTGGAATGCCGATCACCGGAAGCGCCATCCCGGTCGCCGCAGCCACATCGCGGGCGGTGCCGTCGCCACCGGCGAAGAGGAGTAGCTCCGCGCCCCACCGATGCAGGTCCGAAGCCGCTCGTCGGGTGTCGTCGGCGGTGGTCCGGCCGCTCACGATGCTGCCCAGCAGGGCGGGCTCGAAGCCGCAGGCCCGCGCCGTCCGCGCGCCCATCTCCGCGGGGTACGTGCCGAGCACCACGGCATCGGCCAGGTCGCACAGCGCCGCCAGCGTCTGGGCGGCACGCTGCTCCGCCGAGGGCACAGCTCCGAGGGCCAGGGCTCGGGCGACGATGGTGGTCCCATCCGAACCCTTGAGGCCAACCCGCCCGCCGATGCCGGCTAGCGGGTTGACGATCAGGCCCAGGCGGCGGCGGTGCTCAGCCGGGTTGGCCATCACCGTGCATCCTTCTCCACACCCTCCAGGTGAACGGGACCTCGGTGAGGCTCCGGTAGTCGTGGACCTCTCGCCGAACGATGCAGCGATGCGGCGCAGTCTTGACGATCTCCGGCTCCCGGTAGGCTTCTGCCGAGATCTGGTGGAAGGCGGCGATGAAGCGATCGAGATCCCGTTTCGACTGACCCTCGGTGGGCTCCGGGGTCACCGGCTCGTCGATGATCCGGGGCACGTGGCTCTCGAAGTAGGTGGCCACCCCGAAGTCGGCCAGCCGGTAGTTGAAGTCGGTGGTGGTGACGCCGGTGTCCTCGAAGAGCTTCCGAAGGGTGAAGCGCGCCTCCTGGAGCTTGCGCCGGTTGGGATAGGAGATGGCCAGTCCCCGGACCTCGAGCAGCTTGCGGATCAGGTAGTTGTTGTTGATCACCGCCCACTCCGAGGCGGCGCGCAGCCCGTCCTGGCCCATCGCCAGAACGTAGGCGTAGGCCTTGACGACGTTGGGCACCATGCCCAGGAACGTGCCCACCTTGCCGATGCTCAGAGGCAGGTCGTGATCGAGGTGGTAACTCTCTCCGTCGAACCTGAGCAGGGGGACGGGCAGGAAGGGGACGAATCCCTCCTTGACCGCCACGGCACAGGCCCCTGGACCGTAGGAGCCATGAGGCGTCGAGAAGGTCTTGTGGAGGTTGAAGTGGACCATGTCTGCACCCAGGTCGCCGGCGCGCATCCGGGTCATGACCCCGTTGAAGTTCGCCTGGTCCAGGGAGACGACGCCTCCCGCATCGTGAACCAGCCGAGCGTATTCAGCGATCTTGGAGTCGAAGACGCCGGTGTCGTAGGGTGCCGTGACCATGATGCCGGCGGTCCGCGGTGAGATGGCCGCCCGGAGCGCCTCGATGCCGATCTCGCCGGTGACCGGATCGGGATAGAGGCTGATCACTCGGAATCCGGCGGCCGCCGCCGCGGCGGGGTTGCACGGGTGGGAGACGGCGCAGGTGATCATCTCGTCGCGGTGGTTCTGGTTCCGGGCGCGGTGGTGGGCGCGGATCATAAGAGCGTCGGTGTAGGCGCCATGGCCTCCGCCCCGGGGCTGGAAGGTCACCTCGTCCATGCCGGCAAGCTCGCGGAGCCAGTTGCGCAACCCGTACATGAGCTCGAGGACGCCCTGCAGCGCGGCCTCGGGCTCCAGTGGATGGAGGTCGCGGAGCTTGGGCAGCCGGGCGATCTCCTCGTTGAGCCGCGGCGAGTACTTCATGGTGCAGGTCCCGACTCCGACGTTGCTGCCCGAGTCGTAGCCGAAGGTCATCTGCGAGCAGCGGATGTAGTGGCGGAGGATCTCCGGCTCGCTCACCTCCGGAAGCGCCGGTGGCACCGCCCGCCTGGCCGCCGCCGGCAGGGTGTCGACGATGCCAGTGGTCTCGGCGGCAAGCTCCGGTTCGATGCTGGGGAGGATCTGGTTCACCGTCCCGGGCCGCGACTGCTCGTAGAGGGTGGTCTCGTGCCAGCGTGGGGCCCTGTAGCCGGTGTCGATCTCCCCGTACCGCGTCATCCTCTCGGCTTCCACCCCGGGCTCGAAGGTCTTGACCATCACAGTACTTCCGCCAGGACGTGCACGAGCCAGTCGATCTCGGCCTGGGTGCGCGTCTCGGTGACGCAGTACAGGGCCACCTGGCCGAACTCGGGGAACTCGACGGAGACGTCCTTGCCACCCAGGATTCCCTTTTGCAGGAGCGCCTGGTTGATGTCTGCGACGGAGCGTCCCGTGGCGCTGAAGTCCACTAGGAACTCGTTGAAGTGCGGGGCGGCGAACACCGGCGCCCGGACGCCGGGCAGCTTGTTGAGGTGGGCCATCGCGTACCCGGCCCTCTGCATGTTTGTGGCGCCGAGGTCGCGCATGCCCCGCGGACCGAGCAGCGCCATGTAGACGCCGGCGCCGATGGCCATGAGGAAGGCGGAGGTGCCGCTGATGGAGCGGGCCGCCTCACGGGTCCCGTAGAAGATCCTGTGGAAGAGGGCGTGCGAGGTATAGGCCCGCTCTCCCGGAACTGATGTCCGCAGTATGCCTACCATGAGCATGGGCAGCGCCCGGGTGAACCGGTCCTCGTTCTTGCAGGCCAGGATGCCCAGGCGGGTGCCCCCGCAGGCCATGGGCAGGCCCAGGGACTGACCATCGCCGCATGCGATGTCGCAGTCGTACTGTCCGGGTGGGGCGAGCACTCCCAGAGAAGTGGGGTTGACGCCCGCGATCAGCAGCGCGCCCTTGGCATGTGCGATGCGGCTGATCTCGGCAGCCTGAGTCTCAACTACGCCCAGGTAGCCGGGGTTCTCCAGGTAGACCGCGGCGGTGCGCTCCGACACCTTGGCCCGGAGATCGGCCAGGTCGATGATCCCCGTTGCCGGTTCGTGCTTCACGCGAACGACGTCGAACCAGGGATCGAGGTAGTTGAGCATGACCCGGAACCGGTCGGGGTCGATTAGCTCCGGGAGGACAAGCTGGCGCCGGCCGGTGACCCTCGAGGCCATCTGCAGGGCGTCGCCGCTGGCGGTGGCGCCGTCGTAGACGGCGGAGCCGACTACGTCCATCTCCAGCAGGTCTCCCATCATGCTCTGGTACTCGAACATGGCCATGAAGCGGCCGTGATCGGTGACCTCGGTGCCGGTGTAGGCGGTGAGGAACTCGGACCGACCCATGACCTCGCCGAGCAGCGCCGGGGAGTAGTGGTCGTAGCAGCCCGCGCCGAGGAAGCTCAGATACTCGGCGGCGGTCCGGTCCCTCTCCAGCGCGGCACTGACCAACCGGCCCACATCGGCCTCCGACATCGGCGCGTGCGGCAGATCGAGCTTCCCCTCGAAACGAAGGCCGGCGGGGATCTCCTCGTAGATCCGGTCGACGGAGTCCACCCCGATCTCGGCGAGCATCGCCTCCCTCATGCCGGGCGAGCTGTTGGGTATGAACCGGTGCACCAGGGCCTCGGTCATCGCGGCACCTCCATCGGGCCTACGCCCCTACGGGCGGTGTGACTCCGCTGTATAGGAACGCCGGGCTGGGGAGGCAAGGGCCCAATCGCATCGCTGCGATCGGGTACTAAGTCACGCGGAAGCCGGAGGACCGATCCGGTCCCCCGGCCTCGAGAATGAGTCAGCGAGGGTTCAGGCCCGCGCCGCCTGCGAGGAAACCTCGGGGCGCGATCCGCTCCGCCGGAGCAGCGCCGGCAGGAGACGGGCGCTGCGGCTGAGTGCCATGGCCAGGGCCAGGAAGATGAGGCCGTCGGTCAGGCCGTCGACCGTGATCTGGTTGGTGACCATCCAGTGGCCGAGCGGCGCGCCGTACCAGTTGTAGGCCCCGAAGCTGAAGAGGATCCGAGCCCCGATCACGAAGATCCAGAAGGCGGCGTAGGCGATCCCGGTCCTGCTGGTCAGTCGCCCCTGGGCACTGACACCGACACGCATGAAGCCGAAGGCTGCGACGAGGCCGAGCAGCAGGCCAGCCCCGGTCGCGACCAGCTCGAAGAGGAGGCCGCTGCCCGACGTCTGCGGGCTCTGCACGAAGAAGGGCAGGATCACCAGGCCGGCTGCGAGGGGGCGGAGCACCCTGAGCCAGGTCACCTTGCGCTGTCCCAGGTCAGCCTCCATCACGACGGCGAGCACAAAGAGGTTAACGATCCAGATGCTGGCGGGCATGTCAGTCTCCTCCGGGACCAAGCCCGAGATCGGCGCCGGGGCGACGCTCCCAGGAAGTTGTTTGCATGCCCCTGAGGCTAGGGACGCTCACCGCTCTGGTCATCGGCGTGCGGATTGAACTTTCTCGCCCGCCGTGGTCAGCCCCGGGACCGAACCGGTCAACCTCGGGGTGGAACCGCTGACGGTGGCGGCTCCACCCTCAGAGTGAGTGCCGGAGCGCCAGCAGGGTTTCCGGTCCGGGAACGGCGGGGGAGGAGATGGTGGCGAGGAGGCGGCTCACCGCATCCTGGATCTCGTCGACCGCGCCCTCGAAGGCGGCTCGGTTCCGCTGCGAGGGTTGACGGTATCCGCTGACCTTGCGCACGAACTGAAGCGACGCGGCGCGGATGTCGTCGCTAGTCGGGGGAGGCTCCGCGCCCCGCAGGGTCCTGATGCTTCTGCACATGGGCACCCATCCTATTGAAACCACGGGCGGCCGCGGTCTCGAGCGCTCCTGGTCCGGACGGCCCCTGGGGGGCGGGTCTCGGGGCCGAGGGCGGCAGGGCCGCGGGCCACGAGTTCCATGGCCGGCGACGAAAGCGGTCGGTCGGAGCAGGCCGAGGACCCCGCGCCCTCCCGGAGTGAGGCAGAATGGGCGCCCGGCCTCCGAACGCCGCTTCGATCACCTCGAACAGTTCGCTGATGACCCGACACCGTTCGCCTCGCCTCCTGCTGGTATCCGCGCTCGCCCTGGTGGTCACGGCCTGCGGCGGCCCCAGTGCGGCGCCCAGCACCCGGACGGCGGTCCCCACCCCCGACAGCCCCTCACCCACCGCCGCCAGCCAGTCGCCGGCTCCGACGCCGACCCCGACGCCCGTTCCCACCCCGGTGCCGCTCAGCGCGCCCCTGATGATCCAGGTCGAGAACCTCTACCCCGCCCGGCCTCAGTCGGGGCTGAGCACCGCTGACATCGTCTACGAGTACGACACCGAGGGTGGGATCAGCCGCTTCACGGGCATCTGGTTCACGCCTCCGCCCGCCGCCGACCGGGTGGGTCCGGTGCGCAGCGCCCGGCTGGTCAGCGTCCGGCTGCTCCGGATCTACGGTGGGGTGCTGCTTTACTCCGGGGCCAGCAACTACACCCAGGCCACCTTGGACCAGAGTGGCCTCCGCTTCTACAACCCCGACAGCCGGGCGGTGGGGTCCACCCTCTACCGGATCTCCTCGCGCTCGGCTCCCCACAACCTGTACTCGGACGGCTCCCAGCTGGCCGCATTCGAGCAGCGGGTTGACCTGGGGCAGGCCGGCTACGAGCTCTGGGAGCGGACCCTGCCCAGCAGCCTTCCTGCCGGCGGCGCTCCCGCCAGCAGCTTCTTGGTGCCGATCTCGACCTCCGAGACGCCGATCTTCACCTACGACGCTGCCACCAGCGCCTACCAGCGCAGCGAGCCGGGAGGCGGCGGCTACCCGGCCACCGGCATCCTCGACGACGCCGACACCGGCGGCCCGTGGGAGGTTCCCAACATCGTGGTCCTCCAGGTGCCGGTCATCACGGTCACCCAGGACAACGAGGACTCCACCAACACCCCCTGGGAAGATGGCCTCGACTTCGACATCTCCGGCAATGGAAGCGGGCAGCTGGCGGTGGGCGGCCAGCTGTACCCCATCGATTGGACGCAGGGAGCGTCGGGGCCGCCGCAGCTCACGCTCGCCGACGGCCAGCCGGCGCCCCTGCTTCCGGGTCAGGTCCTGATCGAGCTGGTCAGCCAGGGAAGCACAGTCACGGTCCGCTCGTAGCGTGCTGGACCCGGAGGCACGGAGGGCCACCGCGGAGCGGTGGAGAAGAACCTTCCCCGACCGCTCCGCGTCGACTTGATCAGTCCCTGGTGCGAAACCCTAAGCCGTCTCAGGGATAGATGCCGCGCAGCGTGGTCGCCTCGGCGACCCGCGACACCGCCACCGTGTAGGCGCCCTTCCGGAGGTTGACGTTGAAGCGCTGGGAGGCCTCCCAGGCGGCTTCGAAGGCGCCGTTCATGATGTGGCTGAGCCGCTTGTTGATCTCGTCCTCCTCCCAGAAGAAGGACTGCAGGTCCTGGACCCACTCGAAGTACGAGACGGTCACGCCGCCGGCGTTGGCGACGATGTCCGGCACCACGGTGATGCCCCGCCGGGACAGGATCTCATCGGCGTCCGGGGTGGTCGGCCCGTTGGCTGCCTCCAGGATCAGCTTGGCCTGGATGTCGCCCGCGTTGCCTTCGGTGATCTGGTTCTCCAGGGCCGCCGGGACCAGCACATCCACGGGCGCGGCCAGCAGCTGCTCGTTGCTGATTCCCCGCGAGCCGGGGAACCCGACCACGCTGCCGGTGCGCGCCTTGTGCTCGACCAGCGCCGCGACGTCGAACGGTGCATCGCTCCAGATGGCTCCGCCGGTGTCCGAGGCTCCGTGGACGGTGAAGCCGTCATCAGCCATCAGCCGGGCGGCGATGCTGCCCGCGTTGCCGAAGCCCTGGACGGCCATCTTGGAATGCTTCGGATCCATGCCGAGCTTTTCGCAGGCCCGCAGCGCCGCCACCGCGACGCCGCGCCCGGTCGCCTCGTTGCGCCCCTGGCTGCCGCCCACCGCCAGCGGCTTGCCGGTGACCACCGCGGACACCGAGTAACCCGCGGCCATCGAGAACGTGTCCATGATCCACGCCATCACCTGGGGGGTGGTGTTGACGTCGGGGGCGGGGATGTCCTTCTCCGGCCCGATGATGATGGAGATCTCGGCGGCGTAGCGCCGGCTCAGCCTCTCCAGCTCACCCTTGCTCATCTTCTTGGGATCGCAGATGATGCCGCCCTTGCCGCCGCCGAAGGGGATCCCCATGGCGGCGCACTTCCAGGTCATCCACATCGCCAGCGCCTTGACCTCGTTGAGGGTCACCTGCGGGTGGTAGCGGATGCCTCCCTTGGCCGGGCCACGGGCGATGTTGTGCTGGACCCGGTAGCCCTCGAACATCCTGATGGTGCCGTCGTCCATCTTGACGGGGAAGTTCACGATCAGCTGACGCTCCGCCTCGCGGAGGAATGCCCTGACTCCGGGATCGAGGTGGAGGAGGTCGGCGGCGGCGTCGAATTGCCGTTGTGCGCTGTGCCAGGGATCCGGTGCCGTCGCCTTTGTCATCGCGATCGTTGCTTGTGCCACGGTGTTCACCTCCGGTGATCTGTCCCGCGGGCGTCGCCTGGGCTCGGCCTGGCTGCTGGGTCGGGTCCGCGGCGTTGACTCCGCGGCGTGCCGGGCACCATGGTGCCACCCGCCGGACGGAATCGCTACGGATCACCCGTTCGCCTCCAGCCAGGGGGGCTGCATGGAGGTGACCCGCCTGGCCGACGGACCCGGGAGGCCTGTGGCCGACGGCCTATGATCCCGCCCGTGAGCGTCAGCGGATCTCGGCTGGGGAGACGTCGGGTCCGGGCCGTGCTGCTCGACGTCGACGGGACCCTGACCTGGAGCGGCGAGCCGATCCCGGGGGCCGCGGACACCGTCAGGTGGCTTTCGGACCGCCGGATCCCGATGCGGCTGCTCACCAACATCGACTCCCGGGCGCCCGAGACGGTGGCCGGAGAGCTGGCCCGGCTCGGCATCGAGGTGCCGGCCTCGGCGGTGTTCACCCCGGTGGTGGCGGCGCTCCGCTTCCTGGAGCAGAGGCCGGAGGAGCGCTGCCACCTCCTGCTGTCGGCGGAGCTGGCCAGCCGCTTCGCCGCCCACGACGCCGGTTCGGGCCGTGCCGACTGGGTCCTGGTCGGTGACTGCCGTGAGGTCGGCGGTTTCGTCGAGCTCAACGACGCGTTCCGGCACCTCCTGAGCGGGGCGCGGCTGCTGGCTCTGCAGCGGGGCCGGTGGTGGCAGGCCTCGGACGGCCCGAGTCTCGACACCGGGGCATTCGTGGCCCTCCTCGAGTACGCCTCCGGTCAGACCGCGCGCAACTTCGGCAAGCCGTCTGCCGACTTCTTCCGGATGGCTCTGACCGACCTGGGATGCGCCGCCGAGGAGACCGTGGTGGTGGGCGACGACCCCGATTCGGACGCCGCCGGTGCCCGGGCCGTGGGCGCGCTCCCGGTGCTGGTTCGGACCGGCAAGCTGGCCAGCCAGCCTCCGGCGGCGGGCTGGCCGGACGTCCCCCTGGTGCTCGACTCGATCGCCGACCTCCCCGGGCTCCTCGATCCCGCTTGCTGTGAAGAACCCCAGGCAGGTTACCCTGGCGGACTTCAGTAGGTTTTCTCCAGGTCCATGCTCACATTTGTTGAGAGCATGTTGGCGAGGTCCACGTCCCCGCCAAGCGGCGCGGCCCCGGCGGCGAGGCAGCGCCAGGGGCGGGCGGGGGCCATCCATCCGGCCGCTAGACTGCTCTCCGGCATGGCCCGGGTCGTGGTGGTGACCGGGGCGAGCAGCGGCATCGGTGCGGCCGCGGCTCGCCGCTTCGCCGAGGAGGACCGCACCGATCTGGTGCTGGTGGCTCGCCGCGAGCAGCGCCTGCGCGCCCTCGCAGCGGAGATCGGTGGAGCCACGGTGGTGGCCGTCGATCTCACCGCGCCCGAGGCTCCCAGGCTGGTGTGCGAGGCCGTGGAGCGTGAGCACGGCCGGCTCGATGTGCTGGTCAACAACGCCGGGGCCGGCTGGACCGCCAACTTCGCAGAGGGAGGCTGGGCCAACGTCGAGCGGACCATGGCCCTGAACCTCGGGGCCCCGGCGCGGTTGACCGAAGCCCTGCTACCCCTGCTGCGGCGCTCCGCCCCCAGCTCGATCGTCAACGTCGCCAGCGCGGCCGGGCGGGTGTCGAGAGCGGGATCCGGAGCTTACTCGGCGAGCAAGGCCGCGCTCTGCCTGTGGACCGAGGCGCTCCACCTCGAGGAACGGCCGCACCGAGTGCATGTCGGTCTGGTCATGCCCGGGTACGTGGTGACCGAGGGTTTCCCGCAGCTGGGCAGGGTGGGCCACCCGCTCTGGCGCTGGCTGCTCGGCACCGATCGGGGTGTGGCCGAGGCCATCGTCGACTGTGCCCTGCGCGGCCGGTCGGAGCGCTACACGCCGCGCTATTACGGCTTGGCCACCGCCATCAGGGCCCTGGCGCCCGGTCTGGTCCGAGCCGCGCTGGAGGGCGGCGTCGCCGCGGATCGTGACCGCCCCGAGCCCACCCGGGAAGGTAAACTTCCCAGCCACCATGTGGAGACCCCTCCTCAGTCGAGTGCCCGGGCCGCGCTGGGACGCGGTCGGGCTCGCCGGGATGCGAATGCGCCGGGGCGGCGAGACCGCCCCGAGAGCGTGATCTGACATCCCCCCCAATTCCTGAGGTATCTCCCGTGAGCCAACGCATCCTATGCCTGCGCTGCCGTGCCTGCGGCGCCGAGACCCCCGTCGAGGCGCTCCATGCCTGTGAGCGCTGCTTCGGCCCCCTGGAGGTCGCCTACGACTATGCCGAGATCGGCAGGCGGATCTCCCGGCCCGCCATCGCCGCCGGTCCCGCCAGCATCTGGCGCTACCGCGACCTGCTCCCCCTCGATGACGAGCTCCAGCCGATCAGCCTCGGGGAGGGCTTCACCCCCCTGATCCATGCGCGCAACCTGGGCGCCGAGCTCGGCCTGCGCAACCTCTACCTCAAGAACGACACCCAGAACCCGACCAGCTCGTTCAAGGACCGGGTGGTCAGCGTGGCAGCGAGCTGGGCGCGCGGTCACGGCTTTGCCACCATCGCCTGCGCCAGCACCGGCAACCTGGCCAACGCGGTCGCCGCCTACGCGGCTCACGCCGGGATGCGGGCGGTCATCGTCATCCCCGCCGATCTCGAGACGGCAAAGATCGCCGCCAGCGCCGTCTTCCGGCCCACCCTGGTCCGGGTGGAGGGCACCTACGATGACTGCAACCGCCTGGGCAGCGAGCTGGTCGACGAGGTGCCCTGGGCTTTCTGCAACATCAACGTGCGTCCCTTCTACAGCGAGGGCAGCAAGACGCTGACCTACGAGACCGTGGAGCAGCTCGGCTGGCGCCTCCCGGATGAGCTGGTCATCCCGATCGCCTCGGGTTCGCAGTTCGTCAAGGCCGCCAAGGCGATCCGAGAGCTGGTTGACCTGGGGTTGGTCGAGGGGCCGGCCCGCACCCGGCTCACCGGCGCCCAGGCGGCGGGCTGCGCCCCGGTCGCCGACGCCTTCGCCGCCGGCAGCGCGGTGACCCCGGTGCGCCGCCCCGACACCGTGGCCCGCTCGCTGGCGATCGGCAGCCCGTCGGACGGGGAGGATGTCATCCTCACCGCCCGGCGCTCCGGGGGGGTGGTCGCCAGCGTGACCGACGAGGAGATCCTCGACTCGGTGGAGCTGCTGGCCCGCAGCGAGGGAATCTTTGCGGAGACCGCCGGCGGCGTCACCGTCGGGGTGCTCCGCCGCCTCGCCGCCGCCGGGCGCTGGCGGGGTGATGAGGTGGTGGTCGCCTATATCACCGGTCACGGCCTCAAGACCGCTGAATCCCTCGAGGGCCGGCGCCTCCTCGACGAGCCCATCCAGCCATCGCTGCGCTCGTTCGCGCAGTGCTACGGCGAGGAGATGCAGCCGGGACCGGCCCGGAGGAGCGGAGCCGCGGTTGGCTGACCCTCGCCATGGCCTCGACGAGGCCGAGAATCGCACGCAGGACGGCCCCGCTGCAGGCGGCTTCGTGTCGCTGATCGGACTCCAGCTGGATGAGCTGAGCTCGCAGCGGGCTGCCGGCTCGCTGGTGGTGGAGGAGAAGCACCTCCAGCCCTTTGGACTGGTGCACGGCGGTGTCTACGCGGCGATCGCGGAGACGCTCGCCTCCCTGGGTGCCGCGATGGCGGTCCGGGAGCGGCATGGCGACCAGACCGTGGTCGGGCTCGAGAACCACACCAGCTTCCTGCGTGCCGCCCGCGCCGGTGAACGGATCGTGGCCGAGGCCGTGCCCCGCCACGCGGGGCGGCGCGTCCAGCAGTGGGCGGTCACCATGCGCGGTACCAGCGACCCGCGCGAGCTGGCCACCAGCACCGTCCGCCTGCTGGTGGTCAGCCCGAGCGAGGTCTGACCGCACTCTCGGCCGGCTGCCGGCCTCGGTTGTCTAGGATGGTCGCGGGAGCTGGCGGGTTCCCAGCCGAAGCGCCGGCCGCCGCAGGAAGGATTTTGTCCGGGTGAGCACCCTTCGCTACATCCTGGGCAATTGGGACACCCTGGGCCCCCAGGTGGAGACCCATGTGGTCATCGTGGTCCTGGCGATGGCCGTCGCCGGCGTCTCGGGCCTCGCCCTGGGCATCGCCGCCTCCAGGTGGGCGCGCTTCGCCGCCGTGGTCCTCGCCGTCACCAGCACCATCCTCACCGTCCCCAGCTTCGCCCTCTTTGGCCTGCTCTCGATCTGGGTCGGGCTGGGCAGCCCCCCGGTGGTGGTCGGCTTGATCCTGTATGCGCTGCTGCCGGTCACGCGGAACACCCGGGCCGGTATCGCCTCGGTCAGCCCGGCGGTCACCGAGGCCGCTCGCGGCATGGGGATGAGCCCGCTCCAGGTGCTCCTCCGCGTCGAGCTGCCGCTGGCGTCGCCGGTCATCCTGGCCGGGCTTCGCCAGGCGACCGTGATGATCGTCGCCATCGCCACCGTCGGCGCCACCGTCGGCGCCAACGACCTCGGCCAGCCGATCATCGCCGCGGTGGGACGCAGCACCGGGGGGCTGGACCGCGTCCTCGCCGGTGTCATACCGGTCGCCCTCATCGGCATCGCCGCCGACCTGGTCCTGGGTGGCCTGCAGCGGGGGCTGGCGCGCGGCCGAGGCGGCGTGGCGGTGGCCGCGACGTGATCACCTTCGACCACGTGGGCCGGCGCTACGCCGATGTGGTGGCGGTGGGCGACCTCTCGCTCACGATCGCCTCCGGGGAGATCGTCGTCCTGGTCGGCCCCTCGGGCTGCGGCAAGACGACCTCTCTCAAGATGATCAACCGTCTGATCGAGCCCACCTCGGGGAGCATCTCCATCGACGGCCGGGACACCCGCTCCATGGATGTCAACGTGCTCCGGCGGAGCATCGGCTACGTCATCCAGCAGGTGGGCCTCTTCCCTCACCACACTGTCGCCGAGAACGTGGCCACGGTGCCGCGACTCCTGGGCTGGAGCCGGGGCCGGGTGGCCGAGCGCGTCGAGGAGCTGCTCGACCTGGTCGGCCTGCCAGCCGCGCAGTATGCCGAGCGCCTGCCCTCGGAGCTGAGCGGCGGCGAGCAGCAGCGGGTTGGGGTCGCCCGTGCCCTGGGCGCGGACCCCGACATCATGCTCATGGACGAGCCCTTCGCGGCCATCGACCCGGTGGTCCGGGTCCGCCTCCAGAACGAATTGCTGCGCCTGCAGACGGTGCTGCGCAAGACCATCGTCTTCGTCACCCACGACATCGACGAGGCGGTGAGGATCGGCGACCGGGTCGCCCTGCTCTCGCAGGGAGGCGTGCTCGAGCAGTACGCGCCTCCGGTCGAGCTGCTCGCCCATCCGGCCACCCCGTTCGCCATCGCCTTCCTCGGTGAGGGCCGGCTGGTGCGGCGTCTCGCCCTGCTCAGCGTGTCGGACGTCGAGCTGATCGAGGCGGACGGGCAGGGAACCCCCTCGGCCAGCGTGGAGGCCGGCGCCAGCCTGCGCGACGCCCTCGACGCCATCCTGCGCACCCCCGACGGACGGGTTGCGGTCCGGAACGGCGGCAGCCTGCTCGGGGTGATCGACAGCGATGTGATCCGGCGGGCCTCGCAGTGACCGCCGAGGCCCCCGCATCCCGGCCACGCGCTGTGTCCTCGGGCGAGCCACGCCGGCTCTGGCTGCGGCCGGCCGCGATCGTGGCCGGCCTGGGCATCGCCTACGGGGTCCTCCAGACTCTGAGCCCGTCCCGCGACGACGGCACCGTGCTGAACGCTCGGTTCCTGACCAGCAGCCTGCTCGGTCACCTTTTGCTGTCGGGCGTGTCTTTCGGCATCGTCGCGGTGAGCTGCGTGCCGCTGGGGGTCGTCATCGCCGGCGCCGGGCGGCCCCTTCGCGTCCTCGTCTTCCTGCTTGCCAACCTGGGGCAGGCGGTGCCAGGCCTGGGCATCCTCGTGCTGCTCTACGTCTTCCTGGGCATCGGGGTGGTGCCCACCATCGTCGCCCTGGTCGCCTTCAGCGCCCTGCCCGTGCTGCGCAACACGGTGGCCGGAGTCCAGGGTGTGGACCCCGCGGCGGTGGAGGCTGCCCGGGGCATGGGCATGACCCCCTGGCAGGCTCTGCTCAGGGTCCAGATACCGCTGGCCTCACCTCTCATCTTTGCGGGGCTGCGCACCTCCCTGGTGCTGGTGATCGGGACCGCCACCCTGGGCACCTTCATCGGCGGCGGCGGCCTCGGGGACGTCATCAACGCCGGCATCAACATCTCGGACCGCATAGTCTTCGTGGGCGCGGTCATGGTGGCTGCAATGGCCCTGCTCGCGGACTGGGGCCTCGCCCTGGTGGAGCGGGTGGTCGTCCCCAGCAGCCTCCGGGCCCCGGGTGGATGAGGCCGACGGCCATTCAGGCCCAATTCAGGACTGCAGAGATCGGGCCCGGCCAACGACAATCTGATCAGGCCCGATGAGGCTGACCGAGAGGAGACGACAATGAGGCTTCGCATTCCGGCCCTCCTGGCCATGGCGGCCGTCCCGCTGGCTCTGGCCGCCTGCGGCGGAGGCAACAACCCGACGGGTGGTGTGGCGGCAGCCGGAAGCGGCTGCCCGGCGCCCTCCGGCACCAGCGGCAACGGTGCCCACGTCAGCATCGGCAGCAAGGATTTCAGCGAGGAGCAGATCCTGGCCAGCATGACCCAGCAGGTCCTCCAGGCCCACGGCTTCACCGTCGACTACACCTTCCAGGCCGCTGACAAGGCGATCGGCACCGCCCTCACCAGCGGCAACATCGACATGTACTGGCAGTACACCGGCACCGAGATCACCGACTACCTCGGGTACACGACCGGCCAGTTCCCCACCGACCTCAACCAGGCCTTCGCCTTCGCGAAGCAGAAGGATGCTCCGCGGGGGATCTGCTGGACCGCCGAGGCACCCTTCGACGACACCAACGGCATCGCCATCAAGGCCTCCCAGGTGGGCACCTACGGCAGCACCCTGAGCGCCTTCGGGACATACCTGGCCTCGCATCCGCAGACCAGCATCTGCATCATGGCCGAGTTCCGGACCCGTCCCGATGGCCTGCCCGGGCTGGAGAAGACCTACAACCAGTCCTACGGCTCGGCGAACCTGGTGACCATCGGCAACACCGCCGAGGACGAGATCGCCAACGGCCAGTGCGACGCCGGCGAGGTCTTCACCACCGATGCCAAGATCAAGGTCGACGGCCTCTACGTCCTCCAGGACGACAAGAAGCTCTTCCCGCCCGACAACGTCGGCCTCCTCGTCCGCGAGAGCGTGCTCCAGCAGCACCCGGCGATCGCCGCCCTGATGGCCCCGGTGGCCGCCAAGCTGGACACCGCGACCATGCTGTCGCTGGACGCCATGGTCGACGCCCAGGGCCAGAAGCCGTCGGATGTCGCCCACACCTGGCTGGTGCAGAACGGCTTCCTGAGCAGCTAGGGGGAGCGGGGGCGCTGCCCCCGCACACCCCCGGGCGGTCCGCAGGCACTCGGGCCCGTCTCAACCTAGACTGTCGCCGATGATCGAGTCCGCCCCTGTGATCGATGCCACCAAGTTCGGCGCCGCCCGGATCGTCTCCCGGCGGGACTTCCACGGCGACCTCTGGGTCATGCGGATCACCACCGACTTCCCCCTGGGTTTCCGACCCGGGCAGTACTGCACCCTCGCCCTGCCGGTGGGCGGCCGCCTGGTCGAACGGCCCTATTCCATCTGCTCCTCACCGGAGGAGGCCGAGATCGAGCTGTTCATCGAACGAGTCCCCAACGGCGAGCTGACCGTGCCGCTCTACGAGCTCGGGGTGGGCGCCGAGATGCCGGTGCGCCGCCGCTGCAAGGGGCTCTTCCTCCGGGAGGCGCCGGTCGCCGGACACGACCATCTCTTCATCGCCACCGTCACCGGCATCGCTCCATTCCTCTCTTTCCTGCGCACCCTGCGCCGCCGCGCCGATCGCGGCGAGTGGAAGCCGGAGGCGCGGATCGTGCTCCTCCACGGGGCGAGCGTCTCTGGCGAGCACGGCTACCTGGGGGAGATGAGAGCCCTGGAGTCGGCGGTCGACTGGTTCACCTACATCCCCACCATCAGCCGTCCCTGGCTGGACCCCGACTGGCCGGGCGAGGTGGGACGGGTCGAGGATGTCATCCGCAAGCACGCCGACCGGCTCGACCTCCGGCCCGGATCAGCCTCCGCCTTCATCTGCGGGAACCCCCAGATGATCGACAACGTGAAAGGCGCCCTGCGCCGGCGCGGCTTCGAGGAAGCCACCGTCCACGAGGAGCAGTACTGGCCGGAGTGATGCCGCCAAGGCTACCTGTCCGGAGGCGAGGATTCCCGCGGGCTGCTCGGGGGGCAGGGTGATGGACGGCTCCCGGGTGCTCGCCGCCGCCGCCGCGTACCAGACGCCTCTCGCGGCGGTGGATGTGGAGCGCATGGAGGCGAACCTGGTCGCCATGCGAGCCCGCGCCGACGAGCTCGGAGTCCGGCTCCGGCCCCACGCCAAGACCCACAAGAGCGCCTACGTCGCGGGACGGCAGCTTGCCCAGGGAGCCGACGGGCTGACCGCCGCCACCCTCACCGAGGCGGAGCTTTTCGCTCGCGCAGGGGCCGCCGACGTGCTGCTTGCCCACCCGCCGGTGGGCGAGGCCAAGCTGCGCCGGGTCGCCGCTCTGACGGAGCGTGTGCAGCGTCTGGTGGTCGGCCTCGACAGCGTCGAGGTTGCGGCCTCCCTGCCCCAGAGTGTCGAGGTGCTGTGGGAGGTGGATTGCGGCCATCACCGCTTGGGTACTGCCCCCGGAGAATCGACCGTCGAGAGCGTTCGAGCCCTGGTCCGGGCGCTGGGCGTGCCGAGATTCCTCGGCCTGATGACCTTCCCCGGCCACGCCTACGGGGTCGCGGACCGGCAGAGCCTGGGGGTGGTCGCCGACGCCGAGCGGACCGCGATGCTTGAGACCGCCGGACAGCTCTCCAAAGCCGGGATCGCCTGCCGGGAGCTGAGCGCCGGGTCCACGCCGACGGCGTCCTGGATCGCGGCGAGCGGCGGTCCGGATGTCCCGCGTCTCACCGAGATCCGGCCCGGGGCCTATGTCTACGCGGATGCCCAGCAGGTCGCCCTGGGCTCGGCAACACTGGAAAGCTGTGCCCTGGCGGTGGTGGCCACGGTGGTCTCGACGCCCGCCGCCGACCGGGCCGTGGTCGACGCCGGGTCCAAGGCGCTGAGCGCCGACAAGAGCGTGGCCTGGCTCCCCGGGTACGGGAGCGTGGTGGGACGGCCCGACCTCGTCCTGGACCGGATGAGCGAGGAGCACGGCGTCCTGGTCGCCCCGGGCGGGGCCACCCGGCTCAGGATCGGCGACCGCCTGGCGATCGTTCCCGTTCACTGCTGCACCACCGTCAACCTCCACCCGGCCGTTCTCATGGTCGAAGCCACCCGGGCCTGGTGGGACCCGGTGGCGGCGCGAGGCTGGCAGCCCTCGCCCGGCTGACGCGACGCGCCTGGATCAGGCCTCTGTTCGACCGCCGTCGAATGACCGATGGCGGTCGCTAGACTCTCGGCTCATGACCGAACCGACGGGTCGGGCCATCGCGGTGGTCTCCGTCCACGCCTCGCCGCTCAGCGACCTGGGCCGGGGCGAGAACGGGGGGATGAATCTCGGCATCCGCCGGCTCTGCGAGGGCCTGGCGGATCGAGGCGTGCCCACCGATGTCTTCGTCCGCCGAGACGATCCCCACCTCCCCGCCGAGCGGCTGATCGCGCCCGGAAGCCGGCTGGTCCTGCTCGACGTCGGGCCGCCGCGGCGGCTCCCCAAGGAGGAGCTGCTGCCGCTGCTCGACCGTTTCGCCGGGGCGGTGCTCGCCCACGCCGCCTCGGAGCGGCGCCGCTACCGGCTCATCCACGCCCACTACTGGCTGAGCGGCACGGTGTCCCGCAGGCTGCGTCGAGAGCTCGGGATCCCCTGGGTGCAGTCCTTCCACTCCCTGACCCGCATGAAGGAGGCGGCCGGGCTGCCGCCCGACTTCGTGCGCGGGGCGACCGAGGAGGAGCTGGCCGCCGACTGCGACCGGCTGGTCGCCATGAGCCGGGCCGAGGGCCGAGCCCTGGTCCGGCTGTACGGGGCGCGCCAGGAGCGCATCTGCGTGGCCGAGCCGGGCGTGGACCTGCATCCTGCCGATCCCGGTGAGGTTGCGGATCTCCGCCGCGCCCTGGGGATCCAGGGGCGCGTGGTCCTCTTCGCCGCCCGTCTCGAACCGCTGAAGGGAGCCGACACCCTGGTCGAGGCGATCGCGGAGATGGATCGGGACCCCCATCTCGGCGACGTCACCTGCCTCTTCATCGGCGACGACAGCGGCGACGGCTCCCGGGCAAGTCACGGCGGGGAGCGACGCCGGCTGGAGCGGCTGGCCGAGGCGGCGGGGATCGCCGACCGGATCCGTTTCCTCGGTGCCGTCCCCCACCAGAGGCTGTCCACCTACTACGCACTCGCCGAGGTGTGCGTAGTGCCCTCGCGGGTGGAGACCTTCGGGCTGGTCGCCCTCGAGGCTCAGGCTCAGGGGACCCCGGTGGTGGCCGCCAGGGTGGGCGGGCTGCCCGAGGTGGTCGCCGACGCCGAGACCGGAAGCCTGGTGGAGGGCCGCGACCCCCGCGACTACTGCGCCGCCATCTCGGCCCTGCTCCACGACGAGGAGGGCCGACGCCGGATGGGGGAGGCCGCGCGGCGCCGCGCCGCCGGGTTCTCCTGGGATCGCATGGTCGACCGCCTCCTCTCCATCTACGGACGGGTCAGCTCTCCCGAGATCCCCGCCGAGCTGCCCTGCGGGTATGAGGTCTCCCTGGGCAGCGGCTGACTCCAGCGCCGCGTAAGGCGACGCAGACAGGTCCCGGCTGGAGCTCAGGCCGGTGGGCCGCCCGCGGCAACGTCGCAGGCGCGGGCGCGCAGCGCTCGGCGCGTGCCGTCGCGGCTCTCCACGATCAGCCGCAGGGCGCCTCGCTTGGCCGAATCGGGGAGGCTCGAGGTCTCGATGGCGGTCAGCGCCCCCTCGGTGGCATGCAGGCTGACCTCGTCAACCAGCTGCCGGGGGTAGAGCAGCTCAGTGAAGGCCTGCGCCTCCTCGGGGCTGCGCTCGGCCCAGAAGCCGGGCAGGGCTTCGATCCAGCGGCTCACGTAGGGGCGGAGAAGCGCGGCCTGCTGATCGCCCCACTGGATCAATCCTCCCACCCCGAACGCACCCACGCCGAACCCCACCATCAGCGCCTGGAGCATCTGGAAGGGCATTCCCGGCTCGTCCAGGGTGCGTGCCCAGGCCGCCTCCTTGGCGGCGGGATCGGGAAAGGCGGCCCGGCAGGCGGCGGCACGGCGCCGGCCGAAGTCGGTGCCGTCGGCGGCCAGCTCGGCATCGACCCTCCGTCCGTCCCGACCCTGGGCGGCGAGCCGGGCCACGATCATCCAGCGGAGATCAGTGTCCACGGCCAGGCCGGGGACCTTCCCGGTGCCGTCCAGGAGGTGCTCCAGGCGGTCGAGGTCGGCGGCTCCGTCGGCGGCCGCGATGTGAACCCGGGCCCAGGTCAGCTGGACGTCGCCCCCCGGCTCGGATCCGGCCAGCTGCTCCCAGGCGGCTCGGGCCACCTCGGCGCGGCCAGGCAGCCGGTTGGCGGGATCGCCGAACTGGTCGATGGCAGCCAGGGCCTGGCTCAGCAGGCGCTCCAGCACCGTCACCTCGCTCTCGGCGGGGGCGTGGCGGAGCACCGCCGAGACGAACTCTCGGGTGGCGAGCTCGGCATCCCGGGTCATGTCCCAAAGCGCCGCCCAGCTCAGCGCGCGGGCCAGCGGGTCGCGGAGATCACCGACGTGGGCGATCAGCGCTCGCGTCGACACCGGGTCGAAGCGGAGCTTGGCGAAGGTGAGGTCGTCGTCGTTGACCAGGATCAGGTCGGGGGCGACCTCCCCGCGCAGGGCGAGCACCTCGGTGCGCGGACTGCGCAGCTCGGTGTCCACCCGGCGGAAGCGGACCAGCGCCCCCTCATCGAGCCGGTAGAGGCCGATCCGGATGTGGTGGGAGCGCAGCGTGGGGTGCTCGGGCACGGCCGTCTGGAGCACGGCGAGGCTCTCGATCCGGGAGTCGCGAACCGTCACCTCGGGTCGCAGGGTGTTCATGCCGGTGGTCTGGAGCCATTCCGACGACCAGGCCGAGAGATCGCGGCCGGAGGCTCTTTCCAGGCAGCCGAGGAACTCGGTGAGGTCGGCGTTCCCCCAGCGATAGCGGCGGAAGTAGTCGCGCACCCCCTCGCGGAACGGGTCCTCGCCGACCCAAGCGACCAGCTGCTTGAGCACCGAGGCCCCCTTCTGGTAGGTGATCCCATCGAAGTTCTGGCGGACCTCGTCGGTGTCGTGGACCGGCGTGGAAACCGGGTGGGTCGAGGGCAGCTGGTCCTGCCGCGCGGCCTGCGCCTTCATGGTGTTGGCGAAGTCGACCCAGGCCTTGGTGAACTCGGTGGCGCTGACCAGCGCGGTCGCCGCCATGTAGGTGGCGAACGTCTCGTTGAGCCAGAGATCGCCCCACCATCGCATGGTGGCGACGTCTCCGAAGCCGCAGACGTGGGCCATCTCGTGGGCGATCACCTCGGCACGGCGGGCTCGCTGCAGCTCGGTGGCCCGGCTGCGGAAGACGTACATCTCGTTGAAGGTGACGCAGCCCGGGTTCTCCATCGCACCCATGTTGAATTCGGGCACGAAGAGCTGGTTGTACTCGTCGAAGGGGTAGCTGAAGCCGAACTCCTGGGCGTAGAAGTCGAGGCATTGGCGCGTGATCTCAAAGATCTCGGCCGCCTGCTCCCGGAGGTGGGCGGCCATGGAGCGGCGCGCGTACAGACCCAGGCGGATGCCGCGGTGATGGGTCTCGATGACCTCGAAATCGCCGGCTGCCACCGCCATCAGGTAGGTGGGCAGGGGAGGGGTCGCCGAGAAGTGCCAGGTGCGGTTGCCGCCGGCTTGGTCGTCGGTGCTGACCACCCGCCCGTTGCAGCAGACCCCCCAGGCGGCCGGGGCTTGGACGGTGATCTCGAAGCGGCCCTTGATATCCGGCTGGTCGAAACAGGTGAACACCTTGTGGGCGTCGAAGGGCTCGAAGTGGGTGTAGAGGTAGACCTGCTCGTCGACCGGGTCGACGGCCCGGTGGAGGCCCACGCCGACGTGCGAGTAGGAGCAGTCGGCGATGACCTCGACGTGGTGGTCGCCGGCGGAGAGCGAGTCGAGGCGGATCCGCGCCCCGTCGTAGCTCTCGTGGGCGGCCACCGACGGCAGCCCGTCGATGCGGACCTCGCGAAGCCGGCCTGGTTCGCCGACCGCCAGGTTGAGGAAGGTGCTGGTCCCGTCGCGCAGGCAGCGGAATCGCAGCCGCGACGAGCTGAGGAAGGTGGGGCTCTTGGGGTCGGCGTCCAGCTCCAGGTGGACGCCGTAGCTGACCTCGGTGACGGCGGCGGCGCGGTCAGCCGCCTCCGACCGGGTCAGCGAGTCGGTCGCGATCAGAGTTGCCACGAGCGGTCATTGTGGGCACAACGCCCCCCGGTTCGGCGGGAAGGCACGGCGGTTCTGGGCCGCTGCCGCCCAGGGCGTCAGCGACCGCGGTGAGCCCGTCGCGGAGCTGCGCTGCCCGGGAGAGGTCGAGGACGCTGGCCAGGTGCCGCTGGATGCCGTCGGCGTGCACCGGCGAGGCACGCCGCAGCTTGTCCCGGCCCAGGTCGGTGATGACCGCGTAGGCACCCCTGCGGTCGGAGGGACAGCCGGCACGACTGACCAGCCCCGCCTGCTCCATCCGGTCGACCAAACGGGTGACCCCGCTCTTGGTCATGAGCACGGCGCCCATGAGCTGCTGGAGGCGGACCGCTCCCCGGGGGGCGCGGTCAAGCACCAGGAGCACCTCGTACCAGGCCAGCGGCAGCCCCTCGGCGGCAACCAGCTCGCGTTCGAGCCGGCAGGCCAGGCTGGACTCCGCTCGCAGCAGAGCACGCCAGAGCTGCAGATGAACCGATTGGTCGAATCCGTCCTCAGTCACCATGGGTAGGGTATCTGAATAAGGTTGACAGCGCAACGATGTGGCTATTATAGTTGCCGACTAGACGGTTGCCTGAGCAACTACTGGAGAGAGAGATGACCCAGCCCGCCACCATCAGCACCCCGCCGCTCGCCGCGGGAGAATATGTCCTCGACCCTGCCCACACCCATGTCGGCTTCGTGGGCCGTCACCTGATGGTGACCAGGGTCCGCGGCACCTTCGGCAACGTCCAGGCCCAGATCCGCGTCGGGGAGAGCATGGCGACGTCCGCGGCAACGGTGACGATCGACGTCGCCAGCCTCAAGACCGGGGACGAGAGGCGTGACACCCACCTCCGCTCGGCCGACTTCTTCGATGTCGAGCATTACCCGACGATGACCTTCCGGTCGACCCGGGTGGAGCACGCCGGCGAGAACCGGTATGCGCTCACCGGCGACCTCACCATCCGCGACCAGACGCGCCCGGTGACCCTGGAGGTCGAGTACGGGGGCACCGAGAAGACCCCGTGGGGCACCCGGGCCGCCGCGATCTCGGCTGCGGCGGAGATCGATCGCGAGGACTGGGGCCTGACCTGGAACGTCGCCCTGGAGTCGGGCAGCTGGCTGGTGAGCCGCAAGATCCAGCTCGAGATCGAGACCGAGCTGGTCCAGGCCCCGGCTGCCCAGAGCTGATCTTCCCGCCGGTCGGGCACGCCGGCCGGCCACCGCTCATCGACCCCACCACCCTGCTGGGCCGGCGGTCCGTCATCGGACCAGCCGGCCTCTTTGCGTCCGCCGAAGGCCGCGGGTACGGGGTGCCATAGTTACCCGGTGGACCTGCGGGACCTGGCCGCCAAGCTGGAGAAGCTCGCCTCGCTCGACCGCGTCTCGGATGCCCTCGCCCGCCTGGTGTCACCGGCGGTCGCGCCGGTCAAGAGCCTGCTGAGCGGAACCTGGCTCGGCCACCCCCTTCATCCCGCCCTCAGTGACGTCCCGCTGGGCCTCTGGAGCGGTGCGGTTGCGCTCGACCTCTTCGGCGGCGAGGCCAGCGCCCCGGCGGTCGACCGGCTGGTTGGCCTGGGGTCGCTTGCGGCGCTGCCCACGGCGCTGAGCGGAATCAGCGACTGGGCCGACGCATACGGGCCGGAGAGGCGGGTCGGTCTGGTCCATGCGGCGATGAACAGCGCCGCCCTCGGGCTGTTCATGGCCTCCCTGGCCGCGCGACGGCGGGCCCGTGCGCTGCGCATCCTCGGCATCGCCTCAGCCTCGGCGGGTGCCTACCTGGGCGGCCACATGAGCTACGCCCAGGGCCTGGGGGTCGATCACCAGGCGTTCCTCGAGAAGCCCGAGGACTGGGTGGACGTCCTCGAGGCGGCGTCCCTCGAGCAGTCGACGCCGACCGCGGTCCAGGCAGGAGGCGCCCGGGTCATGCTCTACCGGCGCGGGGACGAGATCTATGCGATCTCCGCCGTCTGCCCCCACGCGGGCGGGCCGCTCCACGAGGGCACCGTGGATGGCGGTCTCTGCGTCACCTGCCCGTGGCACGGCAGCCGCTTCCGGCTCGAGGACGGCCGCGCTGTCCGCGGCCCGGCCAGCGCCCCGGCCACCCTCTACGAGGCGCGGGTCCGCGCCGGCCGCGTGGAGGTCAAGGTCGCTGCCTGAAGGCGCTTGCGGCTGGCAGGATCTCCAGGACGACCAACCGCGTCGATGGCGAGCGGCTGGGGTCATGTCGTGCGAAGGGCGCGCTCGTGGCGGCGGGGGGCCGCTGATGACCCATCGCGTCGATCGGAGCCGGGCGGCGGGGGCATTGCTGTGAGCAGCCCGTTTAGGCCAAACCTGGCCTAAAGCCACTGCTCAGAAGACAGGGTTCCGCCTCTGCTTCTGCAGGCAGGGCAAGCGATGACCCGCAGCAGGGTCGGCGCCTGATCTGTGCGCATCTGAGACACGCCCAAGCGCTGACGGCGGAGACGCTATTGAAGCGATCGCCGCCTTTATCCTGCTGGTGGCGTCGTATGCGCACGCTTGAGCCGTTTCGCCCCTCGGTTCGTCGGGTAACCCGGCCTTGGTACGATGCAAAAGCGATGCTCACGGACTTCGCGCCGGTGCTGGTGTTCCTGGGTATCTGCATCCTCTTCGGCGCGGGCGTCCCGCTGCTGAACCAGGTCCTGGGCCCCCGCCGGCCCCGGCCGGAGAAGGACCTGCCGTATGAGTCGGGGATCGTGCCCGTGGTGTCGGCACGGCGCCGCTTCTCGGTGAGCTTCTACGTCACCGCGATGCTCTTCATCGTGTTCGACGTCGAATCGATCTTCCTGTTCCCCTGGGCGACGATCGTGCGACAGCTCAAGATCTTCGGGATCGTCGAGATGGGGATCTTCATCCTCACCCTGCTCCTCGGCCTGCTCTACATCTGGGCCAAGGGGGCCCTGAAGTGGGAGTGAGCGGATCGCTGCTCCGCTCCAGCGTCGGGCAGGACGCCGGGACGATCGCGCTGCCCCGGGTGGGGGAGAGGGAGCGGACCGCGGTCCAGACCGGGATCATCACCACCACCCTGGAGAAGCTGGTCAACTGGGGGCGGTACAGCTCGCTCTGGCCCGCCCTCTTCGGCCTCGCTTGCTGCGCCATCGAGATGATGGGGACCGGCGCCGCCCGCTACGACATGGCCCGCTTCGGCTGCGAGGTTTTCCGGGCCTCGCCACGCCAGTCCGACGTGATGATCGTGGCCGGCAGGGTGTCCCAGAAGATGGCGCCCGTGCTCCGCCAGATCTACGACCAGATGCCGGAGCCGAAGTGGGTCATCAGCATGGGGGCCTGCGCCAGCTCGGGTGGGATGTTCAACAACTACGCGATCGTGCAGGGCGTCGACAAGGTGGTGCCGGTCGACGTCTACCTCCCCGGCTGCCCGCCTCGACCGGAGGGCCTGCTGGACGCCGTCGTCAAGCTGCAGCACCGGATCGCCGGCGAGCACCTGACCTCCTGGCGCGGCTGAGGACGAGATGGCGAGCGCAGGGGAGGTCGCCAGCCCACGTCCCGCAACTGGGGCCCGGGCTCTCGGCCTTCTCCGGAGAGAGCTCGCGGACGCGGTGCTGGGGAGCGACGAGGCGCTCGGAGAGGTGACCATCCGGGTGGTCCGTGAGCGGCTGGTCGAGGTGGTCGAGCTGCTCCGCGACCACGAGGACGCTCGCTACGAGCTGCCGCTGTGCGTCACCGCCGTCGATTGGCCCGACCGGGAGCCGGACGCGCCACGCTTCGACGTCGTCTACCAGCTGCGATCGCTCCAGCACAACGACGTGGTCCGGCTCCTCGTCCAGGTCAGCGATGACGACCCGGTGGTGCCCACCCTGGAGGGGGTCTTCGCCGGCATGGACTGGCACGAGCGCGAAGCCTTCGACCTCCTCGGCATCCGCTTCGACGGCCACCACGACCTGCGCCGGATCCTCCTCCCGGAGGACTGGGATGGCCATCCCCTGCGCAAGGACTACGTCTCCTTCGGCGAGCCGATCGCCTTCACCCACAACCTGGACTGGGCCCTGCCGGCCCAGGAGAGGCCGCGGGACCTGCCCGGAGAGTCACGGTGAGCGCCGTCCTGCCGCCCCCCGGGCCGTCCGGGCGGGACGCTTCGGAGCAGTACGAGCGGGGCCGGGAGATGCTCGGTGTCGACGCCGGTCTGGACAGCGTCGACCTGGTCCAGCTCGACGAGCAGACCATGGAGCTGAACATGGGGCCGCAGCACCCCTCCACCCACGGGGTGCTGCGCCTGGTGCTCGACCTGGATGGCGAGGTGGTCAAGGCCTGCCATCCCGACATCGGCTTCCTGCACACCGGCTTCGAGAAGGACTTCGAGCGCCACAACTACTGGCAGTGCATCCCCTACACCGACCGCATGGACTACCTGGCGCCGCTGACCAACAACCTCGGTTTCTCGCTGGCGGTCGAGAAGCTCCTGGGCGTCGAGGTCCCGCCCCGCGGTCAGTACCTGCGGGTGATCATGTGCGAGCTCACCAGGATCGCCAGCCACCTGATCTGGTACGGGACGACCGCCCTCGACCTGGGGGCGACCACCCCCTTCGTCTACGCCTGGCGGGAGCGGGAGAAGCTGCTCGATATCAATGAGCTGGTGAGCGGGGTGCGGATGCACACCTCGTTCATCCGTGTCGGCGGCCTGCTCGCCGATGTGCCCGACGAGTTCTACGGCATGGTGGAGGAGGTGGTGCGCACCTTCCCCCACTTCATCGACGAGTACGAGACCCTGATCACCGGCAACCCCATCTTCCGGGAAAGAACCCGCGGCCTGGGGGCGATCAGCGCCGCGGATGCCATCAACTACGGGGTGACCGGGCCCTCGCTGCGGGGCTGCGGCGTCCCCTACGACCTCCGCAAGGCGCAGCCCTACAGCTCCTACGACCACTTCGACTTCGACATCCCGATCGGTGAGCGCGGCGACATCTACGACCGCTACCTGGTCCGGATGCGGGAGATGCGCGAATCGCTGCGCATCATCGACCAGGCCATGGCCGGGCTGCCCTCGGGGCCGGTGAACACCGCCGACCGCCAGGTGGCGCTGCCCCCGCGCAACGAGATCAACACCAGCATGGAGTCCCTGATCCGCCACTTCAAGCTGGTGACCGAGGGGTTCCGGGTGCCCAAGGGGATGACCTACACGGCGGTCGAGTCACCGCGCGGTGAGCTGGGTTTCCTGGTGGTCAGCGACGGGACCAACCGCCCCTACCGGGTCAAGGTCCGGGCTCCCTCCTTCAGCAACCTGAGCGCGCTCCCCTTCATGGCCAAGGGGGAGCTGCTCCCTGACCTGGTGGCGGTCATCGGCTCCATCGACATCGTCCTCGGGGACGTGGACAGATGACCGTCGCCGAGCGTCCGAGTGGAGTGTTGCGGTGACCACCCTCGCCGCTGAGACCCGTGCCGAGATCGAGAGGCAACGCGACCGCTACCCGCGTGCGCGCAGCGCCATCCTGCCCGCGCTCTGGGCGCTGCAGCACCAGGTCGGCTACCTCAGCCCGGAGGGCATGGGGGAGGTGGCCGGGATCCTCGGCCTCGCGCCCAGCGAGGTGGAGGCGGTCGCCAGCTTCTACTCGATGTTCTTGGACCGGGCCGCGGGGCGTCACCATGTGCTGGTCTGCGTCAACGTCTCCTGCGCCCTGCGGGGCTCCGACGAGATCGTCGCCCACCTCGAGGAGACGCTGGGCTGCGCGTCGGGCGGGACCACCGCTGACGGCGAGTTCACCTGGGAGCAGACCGTCGAGTGCCTCGGCGCCTGCGGCGGCGCCCCGGCCATGCAGGTCGACCACCACTTCCACGAGAACCTGACCAAGGGTCGCGTCGACGCGGTCCTGGAGAGGGTCCGCGGAACCCCACCCGAACACGGACCTGCGGACCGATACCCGTCGCCGCGCGGGCCCCACCCCCCGGCTGCGCAGACGACCCCGCTGACCGCCGCCACGGGGCCGCCGTCGACGGCCGGTGAGGGCCGCCAGCGCCGGGTGCGATCTGCGGACGCCGCGAAGCTTCCAGTGGAGCCCACCGCTGGGACCCCGGGCGGCAAGCAATCCGCGAGCCGGCCGCGGCGGCGGGCTCGCGACCTGGACGGCGGGCGGTTGGCCCACCGGTCCGACGGCGCCGGGCCCGAGCCTCCCACCCCCGGTGGCGCCGAGGAGCACCACCGCCACCCGGAGGCCGGCCACTGATGGCGGAGTACAAGCTGCTCACCAAGGACTTCGGCATCGAGGGCCTCGAGACGCTCGCGGTCTACGAGCGGCTCGGCGGCTACCAGGGGCTGCGCAAGGCTCTGCGCGACCTCACCCCCGACGAGGTGGTCGCCGAGGTCAAGACCAGCGCCATCCGGGGACGGGGCGGAGCGGGGTTCCCCACCGGGATGAAGTGGTCGTTCCTGCCCAAGGGGGTCCATCCCCGCTACCTCTGCGTGAACGCGGACGAGTCCGAGCCCGGCTGCTTCAAGGACCGCGCCCTCATCGAGCAGAACCCGCACCAGCTCATCGAGGGGATCCTGATCGCCGCCTACGCCATCCAGGCGCCGATCGCCTTCATCTACATCCGCGGTGAGTACCGGGACCAGCGCCTCATCCTGGAGCGCTGCGTCGAGGAGGCGCGGGCCGCCGGCTACATCGGCGCCGGCGTTCTGGGCAGCGACTTCAGCTGCGACGTCATCGTCCACGGCGGCGCCGGCGCGTACATCTGCGGCGAGGAGACGGCGCTCCTCGACTCCCTGGAGGGGCTGCGCGGCCAGCCCCGGCTCAAGCCCCCCTTCCCCGCGGTCAAGGGCCTCTACGGCCAGCCCACCGTGGTCAACAACGTCGAGACCCTCTCCAACCTTCCCCACATCGTCATGCGCGGAGGCGCCTGGTACGCAGCGCTGGGCCCGGAGAAGAGCACCGGCACCCGAGTCTTCTGCTGCAGCGGGCACATCAACCGTCCTGGCAACTACGAGATGCTGCTGGGGACCCCCATCCGCGAGCTCCTCGAGGAGGAGTGTGGAGGCGTCTGGAAGGGTCGCTCCCTCAAGGCCTTCCAGCCCGGCGGCGGCTCCATGCAGGTGCTCCTCCCCGAGCACCTCGACCTCCCCCTTGACATGGACGCGGTCACCAAGGCGGGGTCGGCCCTGGGCGCCGGGGCGATGGTGTTCATGGACGAGACCACCTGCCTGGTCAACGTGTCGATGCGCCTGGTCGACTTCTACCACCACGAGTCCTGCGGCAAGTGCTCGCCCTGCCGGGAGGGCACGTACTTCCAGTCGGACCTGCTCCACCGGCTGGAGCGGGGCGTGCTGACCAAGCAGGAGCTGGCCACCCTCGCCGACATCTGCGACAACATGAACGGCAAGTGCTTCTGCCCCCTGGGCGACACCGCGACCTGGTTCGTGATGTCCGCCTACCAGGCGTTCCGTGAGGAGTTCGAAGCGCACTGCGGGGCGGGCGGCTGCCCGGTCCGGATGGGCCGGCGGGGCGAGGTGCTGGTCTGAATGGCCGCTGACGCCAGCCCCACCCCGGCGGCGGCGGCGCCGCCTCCCGACGACGGCCGGGTCGCGGTCAACATCGACGGCCGGGCCCTGCGCGTGCCCAGGGGGACGCTGATCCTCGATGCGGCCACCCAGGCGGGAATCCACATCCCCATCTACTGCGCCCATCCCAAGATGGAGCCGGTCGCGGTCTGCCGGATGTGCCTGGTGCAGGTCGAGAAGCTGCCCAAGCTCCAGCCGGCCTGCGCCACCGTGGTCAGCGACGGCATGGTGGTGACCACCCGGAGCCCGCAGGTGGTCAAGGAGCAGGAGGGAGTCCTCGAGTTCCTCCTCCTCAACCATCCGCTCGACTGCCCGGTCTGTGACCGCGGCGGCGAGTGCGACCTGCAGGACTTCACGGTCCGCTACGGCCCGCCGACCTCGCGCTTCCCGATCACCGAGAAGGTCCACTTCAACAAGGCGGTGCGGCTCTCCGACCGGATCGAGCTGGACCAGGAGCGCTGCATCCTGTGCTGGCGCTGCACCCGCTACTACGAGGAGATCACCGGCGAGAAGGAGCTGGTGCTCCAGGAGCGCGGCGTCCACACCCTGATCGCCCCCTTCAACGACCAGCCGCTGCGATCCGAATTCCAGGGCAACCTTCCCGAGATCTGCCCGGTGGGGGCGCTCACCCACATCAAGTACCGCTTCCGGGCGCGGCCCTGGGACCTGCAGCGCAGCCGCTCGATCTGCCCGGAGTGCTCCTACGGCTGCAACATCAACGTGGACGCCCGCGACTTCGAGGTCAAGCGCTTCGCCTCCCGGGACAACCCGCTGGTCGACGACATGTGGCTCTGCGACCGGGGCCGGTACTCGTTCCCGCGCTGGAACTCGACGGACCGGATCCGCCGGCCGATGGTGGGGGGCCGGGGCGAGGTGGCCATGCCCGCGACCCTGGAGGAGGCGGTCGCCCAGGCCGCCCGGCAGCTCGCCGCGGTCAGGGACGAGCGGGGTGGCGCCGCCATCGGCGTGCTGGCCTCGGCCGAGAGCACCAACGAGGAGCTCTGGCTGCTCCAGCGCCTCGCCCGCGAGGTCCTGGACACCCCCAACCTCGACCACCAGCTGGAGGCCTTTCCCGGCCTCGCCGCCGAGGAGCACGAGCTGGGCATCGCCGAGATCGAGGAGTGCCGGGCGGTGGCCGTCCTCGGCCCGGAGCCCGAGCGCCAGGCCCCGGTCCTGACCCTGCGCCTCTTCAAGGCGGCAACCAAGAGGGGGGTGGCCGTCCGCCGACTGGATACCGGGGCAGGAGCGAGAGCGGCCGTCGAGGCGGTGGGCGGCGGCGAGGGACTGGTCGGGGTGATCGCCGACGAGACCGACCGAGCCCTCGCCGCCGATGTCACCGCCAGGCTCCGGGCGGCGGGCGCGACCGTCAAGCGCCTGACCGTCACCCGCGGGGTCAACGGCCGCGGCGCCAAGGACATGGGGATGCTGCCCGGCCTCCTGCCCGGCTACCGGGCGGCGTCGCCCGCCGGGATGAGCGGGCGGGAGATCCTGGAGGCGGCGATGGCGGGGCGGATCGCCGCCCTTCTGACCGTCAACGCCGCTGGCCTGGCGGTCGAGGATCGGGACCAGGACCTGCTCCGCAGGGCGGTCGCCCGAGCCGAGGTGGTGGTGGCGCTGGAGAGCCGGCCCGGGCCGGTCTCCGAGAGCGCCACGGTGCTCATCCCCGGCCACAGCCTCATGGAGAAGCTGGGCACGGTCACCAGCTCCGAGGGCAGGGTTCAGCGCATCCGCGCCGCCCTGCCGCCGGCGACCGCCACGCCCGCGGAGACGCGAGTGCTCAGCATGCTGGCCGCCGACCTGGGGCACCCGGGCTGGCCGGCCGAGCCCACCCTGGTCCAGCGCGCCATCGCCGGGGCCGTTCCCGCCTACGCCGAGGCCGGCAACGGGGGCCGCGCCGTGTTCGTGGCGGTGCCGGCATGAACGCGGCGATGAGGAATCCGATGCTCGCCGACTGGTGGAACTTCTCGATCGGGCCGGACATCTGGTGGGTGATCCTGGTCAAGGCGATCGTCGTGATCGGCTTCCTGGCCACCGCCTTCGCCTACCTCACCCTCGCGGAGAGGAAGGTCTCGGCGCATATCCAGCTCCGCATCGGGCCCAACCGGGTCGGGCCCTTCGGCTTCCTCCAGCCCGCCGCTGACGGCGTCAAGCTCTTCTTCAAGGAGAACACCGCCCCGGGTACCCGTGACCGGCTCCTCTACGTGGTCGCGCCCGGCCTCGCCGGCGGCGCGGCGATCTTCGCCTTCTCCGCCATCCCGATCTCGGCGGTGAACTGCATCGGGGGCCCGTCGATCGGCCAGGCCGGGCTCAGCTGCCCCTCGGGGTACGCCCTGCACTGGGACATCGCCCATCTCAACGTCGGTCTGCTCTTCATCCTCGCGGTCACCTCCCTGGGCGTCTACTCGCTCTTCCTGGGCGGCTGGTCGGCGAACAGCAAGTACTCCCTGCTCGGGGGGCTGCGCTCCTCGGCGCAGCTGATCTCCTACGAGATGGCGGTGGCCTTCGCCCTGATCGGCCCGGTGATCCTGGCCGGGTCCCTGGACCTGGAGCGGATCGTGGTCAACCAGCAGCACCTCTGGTACGTGTTCCAGCAGCCGCTCGCATTCATCCTCTATTTCACCGCCGCGCTGGCCGAGACCAACCGGGCGCCCTTCGACCTCCCCGAGGCCGAGCAGGAGCTGGTGGCCGGCTACCACACCGAGTACAGCTCGATGCGCTTCGGCATGTTCTTCATGGGTGAATACATCAACATGGTGACGGTCTCGGCGATAGCCACCTCGATGTTCCTGGGCGGCTGGCTATCGCCCCTGCCCACCGGCTGGATCTTCTTCGGCTACATCCCCGGCTTCATCTGGTTCCTGGCCAAGGTCTCGCTGCTCCTCTTCACCATGATGTGGATCCGCTGGACCCTGCCCCGGCTCCGCTACGACCGGCTGATGAGCCTGGGCTGGAAGGCGCTGCTGCCGCTGGGGCTGGTCAACATCATGGTGACCGGCACCATCGTCGCCCTGAGGGTCGCCTGATGTTCCGGGAGATCGCGCAGGGCCTGGCGATCACCATGCGCAACATGCTGCGCAGGCCGATCACGCTGCAGTGGCCTGAGGAGCAGAAGCCGGCCTCGCCCCGCCACCGCGGCCGCCACATCCTCCACCGCTACGACAACGGGCTGGAGAAGTGCATCGGCTGCGAGCTCTGCGCCGCCGCCTGCCCGGTGGGCTGCATCTATGTCGGCGCGGCCGAGAATCCCAAGGACCACCCGATCTCGCCGGGGGAGCGCTATGCCGAGCGCTACGAGATCAACCTGATGCGCTGCATCTTCTGCGGCTACTGCGCCGAGGCCTGCCCCACCGAGGCGATCACCCTCGGCCCGCGCTACGAGCTCTCCGACTACCGGCGCGAGAAGACGGTGGTCACCAAGGCCGACCTGCTCGAGGCCTGGCCCCACTTCGAGCCGGCCCAGGGCCCGGTGGCGGAGCGGGGCGCCGGCGCCGACCAGCGCGGCCGGGAGATGCTCGATCCCGGGCTCGGCCCCCGGGTGGCGTGGGATGCCGCCGAGCGGGCCCGCGGCGAGGGGCCGGCGACCGCCGGCTCCCATGGCATCGCTTCCCATCCGCCCACGGTCGCCGAGCCTCCCAGCCGTCGCCAACCGGGAGGTGCCAGGTGAACGGCCTGCTCGCCGGCACCCTGATCCTCACCGCGATCGCGGGGATGGGGGTGGTGTTCTCCCCGCAGACCATCTACTCGGCGCTCTCCCTGGTGCTCACCGTCGGGCTCCTGGCGGTGACCTTCCTGATCCTCAACGCCCAGTTCCTGTTCGCGGTCCAGCTGATCGTCTACGCCGGGGCGGTGATGGTGCTGTTCGTCTTCATCATCGCCCTGCTCGATCCCGCCTCGGAGGAGAGGCCGAGGCTGACCGATCCCCGCTTCGTCCTCGGGATCCTGGCCATCGCCGGGATCTGCGCCGCCGTCTTCGTCGCTTCCCGCAACGGGGTCACCTACGTCACCTCGTGCACGGACCAGTCGGCCGCCTGCATGCACGGCGCCCTGGTGGGCGCGGCCAGCGACCCCTACAACACCTTCGGCTTCCCGGCCGCCGCGGTCAACCAGGCGGGCAATGTGCAGACCGTCGCCAACCAGCTCTTCCACACCTACGTGCTGCCCTTCGAGGTCACCTCGCTGGTGCTGCTGGTGGCGGCGATCGGCGCCGTCTACCTGACCCGGCAGACCCGAGGAGCGGCGCCGCCGCCCGCCGGGGGCGCCCGTCCGGAGCCGGGGGGCGCTCCCCAGGAGCTCCCCGAGGAGAGGGTGGAGGAGGAGCTGGTGGCGGGAGGGACGCGCTGATGCTCGCACCCGGCATCTCCCCCCGGGGCTCCGCCTCCACCGCGGAGGCCGCGTCCTGATGCTGTCTCAGAGCATGTTCCCGTGGATCCTGCTCACCGCGGGGTTCCTCTTCACCCTGGGCGCGCTCGGGGTGCTGATCCGGCGCAATCCCCTGGTCGTCTTCATGTCCATCGAATTGATGCTCAACGCGGCCAACCTCGCCCTGGTCGGATACAGCAGCTTCCTGAGCAGCGAGGAGGGCCAGGTCTTCGCCTTCATGGTCATCATCGTGGCCGCCGCCGAGGTGGTGGTCGGCCTGGCCCTGATGACCCGGGTCTTCCGGATCGGCCGTGAGCTGGACGTCGACGACCTCGACGAGATGAGCCGGTGAGCGCGACGACGATCACCGTCCTCGCCGCCCTGGTGCTGCTGTTCCCGCTCGCCGGCAGCGCCCTCTGCGGGTTCCTGGGCCGACCGCTGGGGCGGGGCTTCGTCAACTGGGCGGGTACGGTCTCGATCGGCGCCGCCTTCCTGGTGACGCTGGTGCTCTTCGCCCAGGTCCTGGGAGCCGGGTCCGGCCATCAGGCGATCACGGTGACCCTGTGGAACTGGCTCGACCTGGGCAGCGGCAACCTCCAGATCAACGTCGACGTCACCGTCGACGCGCTCTCGGTGCTGATGCTGCTGGTGATCACCGGCGTGGGTTTCCTGATCCACGTCTACTCGGTCGGCTACATGGAGCACGACCAGGGGGTCGCCCGCTTCTTCAGCTACATGAACTTCTTCATCTTCTCGATGGCGCTGCTGGTGCTGGCCGCTGACCTGATCATCCTGATCATCGGCTGGGCGGCGGTGGCGCTCTCCAGCTACCTGCTGATCGGCTTCTGGTACGAGCGGCGGAGCGCGGTGCTGGCCGCCCGCAAGGCGATGATCACCCAGGTCATCGGGGACGTCGCGCTGGTGATCGCGGCGTTCCTGCTCTTCCTGAACGTCACCAACGTCTATGCCAGGGTTGGGCCGGGGGTGGCTCTGCCGCACCTGTACACGCTGAGCCTGCCCCAGATCTTCGCCAACGCCTCCTCGCTGGGCCAGGGAACCCCGCTGATCACCCTGATCTGCGTCCTCCTGGCCATCGGCGCCTTCGCCAAGTCGGCCCAGTTCCCCCTCCACACCTGGCTGCCCGACGCCATGGAGGGGCCCACCCCGGTCTCGGCGCTGATCCACGCCGCCACCATGGTGACCGCGGGCGTCTATCTGATCGCCCGCTTCCACCCGCTCTTCGACCGGGCGCCGATCGCCGCCGGCATGGTCGCCGCGGTGGGTATGAGCACCGCCCTGATGTCGGGCATCATCGCCCTCAGCCAGATCGACATCAAGCGGGTCATCGCCTACTCCACGATGTCCCAGATCGGCCTGATGATCTTCGCGGTGGGCATCGGCGCCTACGCCGCCGGCATGTACCACTTCCTGCTCCACGCCTTCTTCAAGGCGCTCCTCTTCCTGGCCGCCGGCAACGTCATCCACGCCATGCGCGACGAGCAGGACATCCGGGTGATGGGCGGCCTCCAGGCCCGCATGCGGGTGACCGCCTGGAGCTTCCTGGTCGGTTCCCTGGCCCTGGCCGGATTCCTTTTCGCCGGCATGTTCTCCAAGGAGAACCTGCTCGGCTTCGGGGTCATCAACGGCCCGGGGGCGCCCGCCCTGTACGTCGTCGGGATCGTGATCAACGTGCTCACCGGCCTCTACGCCTTCCGGCTCTTCGGGGTCGTCTTCCGGGGCGAGCCGCGCAGTGGACGGGCCATGAACGCCGCCGAGCCCGGTCGGGTGATGACCCTGCCGGTGGTGATCCTCGCCGGGTTGTCGGCGGTGGCCGGATGGGTGCTGCAGTGGCCGGTCAAGATCGCCGGCTTCCAGCCGATCTTCATCGACCAGTTCCTGGCTCCGGTGTTCCACACCGCGACCAGCGGCTCGCTGGCCCAGGACCCGGGCGCAGGGAGGGCGGCGATCGCCTTCGTCATCGGGCTGTTCATGAGCGTGCTCGGCATCGGCCTGGGCATCCGGATCTGGATCCGCCACGACCTGCAGACCGCGGGGTGGTTCGCCCGTCCCGTGCTCAACTGGCTGCCCCGCCTCTCCTACAACAAGTTCTACTTCGATGAGATCTACGACGCCCTGCTGGTCAGGCCGACGCGGGCCCTGGCCCGGACGCTGCGGCGCCTGGTCGAGCCCCGGGTGATGGACGGCTGGATCCGGGGCGTGAGCGGGGTGGCCACCGACTTCAGCGGCGCCTTCCGGACGGCCCAGAGCGGGCTGATCCGCGACTACGCCTCCTACATGGTGCTGTTCGCGGTTCTCTTCACGGTGGCCGTGATCATCGCCGCGGGGGTGGGGCATTGAACCTGAGCCCGGGTCCAGTGAACGCCGCCGCTAACCCGCCGGGTTCGGGGAAACTCGCGTGAGCGGCTTCCCCTGGCTCACCGTGGTCCTGGTGCTGCCCGTGGGCGGCGCGATCCTCCTCCAGATGCTGCCGCGCCGTGCGTCCGCGGCCATCAAGGGGTGGACGGTGCTGATCGCGACCGCCGAGGCGGTGCTGGTGGCGATGGTGGTCTACCAGGTGGCCACCGGTCCGGCGCAGGGGGCATGCCCTGGCGGGCCGGCGTCCCGATGCGCCGCCATCAGCCTAATGCCCCTGCCGATGCACCTCCAGGAGCAGGCCAACTGGATCACCTCGATCGGCGCCTCCTATCACCTCGGTGTCGACGGCGTCTCGGCCTGGATCCTCGCCCTCAACGCCGGCGTCTTCCTGCTCGGCGCCCTGGTGATCTCACGCCAGACCACCGAGCGGCTCAAGCTCTTCTGCGGGCTGCTGCTGATCACCGAGACCGCCACCACCGGGGTGCTGCTCAGCCTCGACCTGCTCCTCTTCTACCTCTTCTGGGAGGGGATGCTCGTCCCGCTGTACTTCCTGCTCGCCTTCTACGGCAACGAGAACCGGGTCCGGGCGACCCTCAAGTTCGTCATCTACACCGCGGCCGGAAGCCTGCTGATGCTGCTGGCCATCATCTACCTGCACTTCGCCACCCCGGGCACCGGGCCGAGCGGCAGCTTCGACCTCGAGACCCTGCTCCAGCACCCGATCGGCGCTCAGACCGGGGTGCCGCTGCCGTTCACCAGCATCCCCACGCTGACCCCGATGATGTGGGCCTTCCTGGCCTTCGCGGTGGCCTTCGCCATCAAGTTGCCGATCGTCCCCTTCCACACCTGGCTGCCCGACCTCTACGAGTCGGCGCCCACCCCGGCGCTGGTGTTCTTCGCCGGGGTGGTCAGCAAGATGGGGGCCTACGGCCTGATCCGCTTCGCCATCACCCTCTTCAGCGGCCCGGTCCACCAGCTCCAGCCGCTGCTGGTCGCGCTGGCGGTGCTCAGCATCATCTACGGGGCCCTGATGGCGCTCAGCGAGCGCGACATCAAGCGGATCGTCGCCTACGCCAGCATCTCCCACCTCGGCTTCATCGCCCTCGGCATCTTCAGCCTCGACCAGAACGGGATCAACGGCGCGATCATCCAGATCGTCAACCACGGCATCATCATCGCCGGCCTCTTCCTGGTCGCCGGGATGATCGAGGCCCGGACCGGCACCCGCGACATCCGCGAGATGGCCGGGCTGGAGAAGCGGATGCCCTGGCTCTACGCCCTGTTCCTGGTGATCACCCTGGGCAGCCTGGGGCTGCCCGGCACCAACAGCTTCGTCGGCGAGGTCACCATCATGCTGGGCGCCTTCCAGTACTTCTGGCTGCTGGCGGTCCTGGCCGGTGGCGGGGTGGTGCTGGCCGCCTGGTACATGCTCCGGCTGCACCAGGGATTGATGCATGACCCGGAGACGCCGCGCGTCTCGGCGGTGCGCGACATCCGGCTTCGCGAGGGGCTGGTGCTGGCGCCGCTCGCCGCGCTGGTGATCTTCCTCGGGGTGTACCCGCACCCGATCGGTGCCGTCTCCTCCCAGGCGGTGCCGGCCTACGTCACCGTCGCCGACGTCAGCCAGGCGCAGGCTTCGGTCTCCTTCGTTCCCGTGGGGTCGGACCGATGAGCCTGCTCGCCGGACTGCCGCTGGCCACCGCCACCCCGGGCGGCGGCGACCTGATCGGGCTCCTCCCCGAGGTGATCGCGGCTGGCGGGTTCCTCCTGCTCATGCTCGCCGACCTGGTGGTGCCGCCGGAGCGGCGCACCTGGCTGGCCGCCTTCAGCGCCCTGGTGCTCCTCGGCGCCCTCGGGGTCAGCCTGTGGGGATGGTTCGACGCCGGAGCCGCGGGGCGCACCGTGTATTTCGGCGCTTACGCCTACGACCGGCTCTCCGCCTTCACCAACTGCGTGATCCTGGTCACCTCGCTGCTGAGCGTGACTATCAGCCCCGGCTACCTCAACCGCCGCGGCCTCCACTTCGGCGAGTACTACGCCCTGCTGATGGCGGCCACGGTGGGCATGATGCTGCTCGCCGGAGCGGCCAGCCTGATGGTCATCTTCCTGGCCATCGAGCTGCTCTCGATCTCGCTGTACATCCTGAGCGGCTTCTCGCGCAACGAGGAGAGGTCGCAGGAGGCGGCGGTCAAGTACCTGCTGCTGGGATCCTTCGCCTCCGCCTTCCTGCTCTTCGGGATGGCCCTGGTCTACGGCGAGACCGGGCACACCCAGCTGGTCCAGATCGCCAGCGCCCTGAACCGCTCCGGGCCGCTGGACCCGCTCCTGGTGGGCGGCGTGATCCTCGTCTTCGTGGGCTTCGCCTTCAAGGTGAGCGCCGCGCCCTTCCACTTCTGGACGCCTGACGTCTACCAGGGAGCGCCGACCTCGGTCACCGCCTTCATGAGCGTAGCCACCAAGGTGGCCGCCTTCGCCGTCCTCATCCGGGTGTTCGACTACGCGTTCGCCGCCGACTACAGCCGCTGGAGCCCGGTGGTGATCGCGGTGGCGATCATCTCGATGGTGGTCGGCAACCTGGCCGCGCTGACCCAGACCAGCGTCAAGCGGATGCTCGCCTACTCCGGGATCGCCCAGGCCGGCTACATCCTGATCGGGGTGGCGGTGGGCGTGGGCAACCCGCTCGGCGTCCAGGGCGCTCTCTACTACCTGGCCGCCTACGCGCTCACCAACCTGGGCGCCTTCGCGGTGGTGACGGTGATGACCCGCCGCGGCGAGGACATGGACAGCTACGACCATCTCCGCGGCCTCTGGTTCCGGCGCCCCTACGTCGCCGTGGCGATGGGCTTCTTCCTGCTCTCCCTGGGGGGCTTCCCGCTCACCGCCGGGTTCTTCGGCAAGTTCCTGGTCTTCGCGGCCGCCATCGAGGGCCACAACGTCGCCCTGGCGATGTGGGGGATCGCCACCAGCGCCGTCTCCATCTTCTACTACCTGCGGGTCGCGATCCTGATGTTCCAGCGCCCCGCGGAGGAGGAGAGGGCGTACCAATGGCCGCGCACCGGTCTCGCCGGCGGCTCGGTGCTGCTGGCCACCGCAGCAGGGACTCTCATCCTGGGCACCGCCGTTCCGCTGGTCTTCACCGTGGCCCAGCTGGCCCAGGCGGGAACCATCCCGGGGGCGACGTGAACGCCGGCCTGGGTCACCGCCGCCCCGCCGCCTGAGGCGGGATCAGCCGGCTCGAGAGCGCCCGCTCACCCGCTCACGGGGTGATCCAGCGTGCCCCGCGTCCTCCGCGGTGCTCGCGCGCCGGGAGGCGAGGTGGCGCTCCAGGGCGTGGAGCAGGGCAGTCACCCGCACCGGCTTGGTCAGGTACTCGCGGGCGCCCGCGGCCAGGAAGCTCTGGCGCTGGGCCCGGGTGGCGTCGGCGGAGAGGACCACCACCGGGACTCCCGCCGTCTCGGGATCGGCGGCGAGCCTGCGGAGCACCTCGATGCCGCTCATGTCCGGGATGTGGACGTCCAGGAGGACCAGATCCGGGTGATGGCGGGTGGCCAGGTCCAGGGCCATCCGGCCCTGCATCGCAGTGATCAGCCGGAGCCCGGGCCACCTCTGCAGGATGCCCTCGATGAGCCGCATGTTGGAGAGGTTGTCCTCGACGTAGAGGACGATGCCGGCAGGCCCCTCCGGCGCCTCGTCACGGCGTGGGCGCGGCGGCGCGCCGGCCCCGATCTCGGCCACCCGCTCGCCGTTCCCGGCGGGCAGCTGGAACCAGAAGGTGCTTCCCTTGCCGGGCGCGCTCTCCACTCCGATGCTGCCGCCCATCGCCTCGAGCAGCGACTTGGAGAGGGAGAGCCCCAGCCCGGTGCCCTCCACCTCGGTGGAGGCGGCGGAGAGCCGTTCGAATGGGGAGAAGAGGCGGGACAGCTCCGCGTCCGAGAGCCCCGGTCCGCTGTCCCGGACCGAGATGCGGACCTCAGCCTCGTGCCCGGCGGCCTCGATCTCCACCAGCCCGCCCTGGTGGTTGTACTTGACGGCGTTGCTGACCAGGTTGAGCAGGACCTGGTTGAGCCGCTGATGATCGGCAAGGACGCTGAGCCTGGGTGCGATGCTCGCCACCCGCACGGTCAGCTTTCGCTCGGCGGCCATGGGCCGCATCAGGTCGACGACCTCGCTGACGGTGTCGCTCACGTTGACGGGCTCCCGGGACAGCCCCAGCCGGCCCTCCTCGGTCCGGGCGATGTCCAGGATGTCGTTGATCAGGGCGAGCAGGTGGTCGCCCGCCTTGAGGATCGTCTTGACGTGGCGGGCCTGCTTGTCGGTCAGGTGCTCGAGCTGCAGCAGCTCGGCGAAGCCGATCATGGCGGTGAGCGGGGTGCGCAGCTCGTGGCTCATCCGGGAGAGGAACTCGCTCTTGACCTGGTTGGCCTCCTCGGCCCGGTCGCGGGCCCGGCGCAGCTCGGCCGCAAGCTGCTGCTGCAGCTCCGAGACCCGAACCCTGTCGAGGCCGATGCCGATGGCCGCCGCGTAGGCACCGAGCCACTCGACCTCGTCGCGGCCGAAGGGAGGTGAGAGCGGCTCGGAGATGACCACGAGCCGTCCACGGCCCTCCTGGAGAAGCAGGGGCTGGACGATGGCGAACCTCGGTCCGTTCAGGTGCACGGGGGAGGTCTGGTCGAGCCGCCGATCGCCCAGCAGGGCGAGCGCGTCCGGCCCGCTCATCCCCTGGACAGCCAGCAGGGCCCCGCCGGCATCCGCCACCACCCCGCTTCCCCCACCGACCAGCCGGATGGCCCACTCCAGACTGCGAGCGGCCAGAGTGGCGCGATCGGGGCTGAAGACGAGCAGGTCGATGGTGGCGGCGTTGAGGCGGTCCTGCTCGGCAAGGCGCCAGAACCGCCGGACCAGGCGGGGCGGGTTCAAAGCGGTGAGGAATGGCGGGAAGCAGAGGAGGGCGGCAGCCTCCAGGCCGATGCCGACGGCGGTGTTGGGGGCGGTCCGGCTGGTCGCGACGCTGGCCAGGAGGACGATCGCGATGAGCAGGTAACCGAGGGCCAGCGAGCGCATCCGGGCCCTCTGCATCCGGGCCAGCCGCCCCGAGACGCGGAAGATGGCGTAGGCGGACTCGAGGACGACCAGGCACCAGATCCCGACGAAGATGTCGGCCGCCGCCACCTGCTCCCCCGCCTCCTTGGCGGCGGCCCAGGGCAGGCCGCTTCCGAAGGCGAGCGCGAGAGCCCCCAGGGTGACCCCGGCGGCGAGCAGCCAGCCCCACCTCGGAACCGGTACGTGGTAGTGGCGATAGAGGAGCAGGCCCGCCGCCGAGGCCATCAGCAGCACGATGACCGTGCCGGACACGATGGAACGGTGGTCGATCGCCGGGTCGATGGCGCCCACCAGGGCCACCAGCCCGAGGCAGCCCAGCGCCCCGGCCATGTAGGCACGGCCACGCTGGGGGCGCAGCCACCAGAGACGGAAGGCGAGAACGGCGGTCAGCAGGAAGGCGGAGGCCACCGCTATCTGCAGCCCGCGGAGTGCTGCCTCGGTCATGACCGGCTCGGAGCCGCCCTCCTGAATCGAGGGTCGCAAACGATCACGAGCGGGTGGGTGTGGGCAGGGCACCCGCCGGTGACATCGGCGACCCCACATTCTCCACGCTTTCGGGTCCGGTGGTCAGCCTTGAGCGGCTCCCCGGCCCTCCCGATCAGCCGGGGCCCGGCCCGGCTCGCGGGCGATCCAGGTGCCCGCCCCTCCCAGGCATCTGGCGATCGGCTGGGGGCCCCGGCCGTCGGCGAGGACCACGCAGGGCACCCCTCCATCGACCGCCCGCCGAGCCGCCAGCAGCTTGACCCGAGCCCGGCCACGGGCCAGGGGGAGGTGCTGGTCGAGGGCGCCGGGGTCGATCCGAGCCACCAGGGTCTCCGGCTGTCCGGGGTCGCGGAGCAGCCCGGGCACGTTCATGAGGATCAAGAGCCGCCGGGCTCCCAGGGCGACGGCCAGCTCGGCAGCGAGCCGGTCCCCGTCGACGTTGATCGCCTCCCCCTCCCGGGAGATCGCCGGCGGCGTGACCACGGGAAGGCGGCCGGCGTCAAGGAGAAGCCGGAGCAGGGAGACGTCAACCGCTTCGATGGTGCCCGCCAGGTTGCCGTGGAGGAGCAGGGCCCGGCCGCCCTCGATGATCCGCAGCTCGGGCTTGCGCCGGCCCACCGCGATGCCGCCATCCATCGCGGAGAGGCCGACGGCGTCGGCGCCGCGGCGGCGCAGGGCCTCCACCAGGCGCTTGTTGACCAGGCCGCAGTAGGCCATCAGGAAGTGGTCCATGGTCTCGTGGTCGGTGTACCGGGTGACCTCGCCCCTCGCCGACGTCACCATCCGCGGCGGGCGGCCCAGGGCCGCGGCGAGCCGGTCGAGCTGGAGGTGGGCGCCGTGGACCACGACCAGCGGCTCGGCGAAGCCGGCGAGCTCGTCGAGCAGCGAATCGGCGCCGTCGAGCTCCAGGCTGCCGCCCAGCTTCAGGACGGTGAGCCGGCCGCCACCCATCCCGGTCAAGCCGCTCACAGCGGGTAGAGGCTGGGAAGCTCGAGGCCGGCCGTCTCGGGGAGCCCCAGGCGGAGGTTGGCCGCCTGCACCGCCTGGCCGGCGGCGCCCTTGACCAGGTTGTCGATGGCCGCGGTTACCACCAGGCGCAGGGAGCGAGGGTCCCGGCTGAAGCCCAGGTCGCAGCGGTTGGTGCCGGTGACC
>DASPQV010000020.1:0-33285 GCA_035624785.1 Binatia bacterium
TCACCCTTCCCTCAACGCATCAGACACCGCGATCGCGTTCACAGCTTCAGACGGACCTCGTTACCCGGCTGTGGCGGCTTCCACCGGGGCTTCGTGAGATCGACCCCCCTAGCCTTCCTACTGGCGTCTAGTGCATTTGAACTATCTGCACAGAACGGTCAGAAGGCTAAGAACAGAGGACACGAGGATCATGGAACAGCGGAAGAGCAAGCGATCGCTGAAGCTGGCCCTGGTCGCCGGGACGGCCTTGGCGGGCACCGCCTTGGTGGGCTGGGGCGGGTTGGCAGCCTGGAACGCCTACACCCAGAACACTGGCAACGCCTTCACTGCCGGCTCCGTCTCGCACAGCAACCAGGCGAATGGCGGAGTGGTGTGCAACAGCCAGGGCTCCACGGTGACGCAATGCCACGTCATCGTCGGCGACAGCAACATGGGCTCCGGCTGGACGGGCAAGAACGGCACCGTGGCTATCACCAACACCGGATCGCTGGCGAGCACCTTCGCGCTCAGCACGCCCGCAGCGCCGACCGGCCCGCTGTGTGCAGACCTGAAGCTCGTGGTCAGCGATGCTGCGTCGACGTACGTGACCTCCGACCCGATCGCCAGTATCTCGTCGACCTCGCTGAAGAGCAGCGGCGGGTCAAGCTCCTGGGCACAGAACGACAGCAACACCTTCACCTTCGCCGTGACGCCGAATAGCAGCTACACCGGTGACGAATCGGCCCCAGGCGAGAGCTGCAGCTTCGACGTCCTCTTCACTCAGGCCGCGTAACCACCCAAGCCATGATCTGAGGGGGGCCGGGTGGAGATGCTCCATCCGGCCCCTTTCTCTCTCCAACAAGAGAAAAGAGGGCCAGCGCGGCACCGCCCTTCACAAGAGCGCCGCAGCCGCCTCCTCCGAGCCCATCCCCGAGAGGCGGAGATGACCACCACAACCACTCGGAGGTGTCCTATGTCCATAGTGAGCCAAGCCCCGACCCGGAACCGCAAGGTGCGGGCGGGCATGGTGTTCGTCCTGGTGCTGGCGGCCACCGCTCTGATCGGATGGGGCGGGTTGGCAGCCTGGCAGGCGGTGACCCAGAACGGCGGCACCGCAATCACCCTGGGCGTCCACCATTCCAACACCGCGACCATCACCGGCGGCACCGGAATCTACTGCACGGACCAGCAGGGCCCCTGTGGAGCCGTCTTCAACGTCACCGGGATCAAGCCCGGGTACGGCCCGACCCAGGTCGGAACCGTCGCCATCACCAACATCGGCTCCGAGGCATCGACCTTCACCCTGCAGCTGACTCCGTCGGCTCCACCCATTGTCACCGCGGCTCCAGCGGACCCGTACTACGTACCTTCCGACACCACACTCTGCAGTGATCTCCAGCTCACGATCGCCGACTCTGAAGGCGTTCCCTTCACGGTGTATTCCGGCTCGCTCACCGCATTGCCGACCAAGGCGCTGGTGACCAATCAGGGTCAGGCCACGTGGCTGACGGGCGACACCAACACCTACAAGTTCAGCCTGTCGCTGCCCAGCAACAGCCCGACCACCGACGAGGACTCGACCTGCACAGCATCCTTCACCTGGGGCCAGAACGGGGCCTGAGCTTCTGACGCCCTGAGAGGAGCGACGGCCTACCCGTCGCTCCTCCCGCGACCGCCGCGACCGACAGCCGGTCCGGCGGTCGTCTCGTGGCTGGGACCTAGCGCGCTCCGCAACAGATTCGTTGCTCGGCGTTGCACGGGTCACCGCCGGGACGGATCGACAATTGCGACGAGCCGGCTAGAGCGTACTGAAGGCGTCCAGTACCGGCAGGGGACTCGCATGGCCAACGCCAGGGCGCTCCTCACCGAGGAGTTGCAGCACCTGGTCCGCGACGCGGTGGCGGACGTCTCGTCCGAGGCCGGGGCCCTGGAGCAGGACCGGCGGCCGAGGCGGAGGTCGGCACGCTCACCGGTCGCGGAGCGCCGGCGGACCCCCCAGGCGACCATCCTCCAGCTGCCGCCTCCCGGCGAGCCCCCCGAACTCCCCCTGACGGATGCCGCCGGCTCCGCGGCAGTCCGGGAGCCACCCGGCTCCCCGGCGCCGCACCAGCGGGCCTTCCTGGCCCGGGTCGAGGTCGCCTCGTCGGTCCCCACGGTCCGGCACCCGGTCCGCACCCGGCGGGTCGCCGTCGCGTGCCGGCGGGCCTCGCCGCTCGACGCCCGGCGCGCCACCCGGATGCTGCGGGTCGCGGTGCCCGGCATGGTGCTGGGCCCGCCCGCCGCCGCGAGCGGGCCACCGGCATGGGTGGTCACCGCGCTGGCGCCCTCCGCTGCCCCGGCTCCACCTCGCCCTGCTCCGGGACCGATGGCTCCGGCTCCCCCACTCCCCGCGACGATCCGGCGGGTTCCCGGTGGCGGGGCCGAGATCCTCGGCCGCCCGGTGTTGCCGCCGCTGGCCGCACCGCCTCCCATCGCCCCGCCACCGGCTCCCCAGCCGCGGCCATTGCCACCGATTCCCGCGGCTCCGCCCGCGCCCTCCCCCCCGGCGGCGGCTCCCATCGCGGCGCCGGAGGTGGCGGCCTCACCAGCGGCTCAGCCGGCTCCGGCTCGCCAGGGCGAGGAGGCACCAACACCGCGCTGGCGAGCTGCCGGAGGCCACGTCGTCAACCTTTTGATCGCCGCCGCCCTCGAAGTGGTGGTGATCATGTGCGCGCTCGTGGTGGGGCTGGTCGTGACCGGTCACCACATCGAGCAGGTGGTCACCGGGAGCATGCAGCCGGTCATCCCCATCCAATCCCTGGTGATCACTGAGCGGGTCCCGGTGAGCCAGCTCCAGGTCGGCGACATCCTGGTCTTCCCCAACCCCAACAACGGCAACGAGACGATCGTCCACCGGATCGTCTGGACCGGCCACGACAAGCAGGGGAACCTGCTGGTGCGCACCAAGGGCGACGCCAACCAGCTGGCCGACAACTGGACCATCAGCCGGTCCATGGCCGCCTACACCGACATCGTCCACTGGATCGTCCCCGGCGGCGGGACCCTGGCCAGCGATCTCCAGAAGGCAGGGGTCGGCGGGCTGATCCTGCTGGTCATCGGCATCATCGGCTGGTACGGGCTGCGCAAGGTGCGCAAGATCCTCAGCGAGGACGGGGAGAAGCCCGGGGGCACGGCGGAGGGCGCGGCATGACCGTCGACACCCTGGGCATGATCCGGAGGGGGTGGCAGGACGGCGCGGCCACGGTGGCGCCGCAGGTGCCAGGGCTGGCCGACCTCCTCGAGAAGCGCCTCGGCGAAGCGATCCGGCTGGGCACCCTGGATGAGGCGTCCCTGCTCATCATCGTTGAAGCCGCAACCCAGCTGGCCGCCGACTCCGGCGCCGTCGACGTGGCTCCCGCGCTGAGCAAGCGGCTGCGCCGCCACGTCTACGAGTACCTGCTCTCGCTCGACGCGCTGAGTGACGACGAGAAGGCGGCACCGGCAGTGCCCAAGCCATCGGCGCGGGCCGACTCCAGCGTCCTCATCGGGGTGGACGAGGTTGCGGCGCTCGGCCGCGCCCGGGTTGCCGAAGCTCAAGCCCCCGCCCCGGCCGCGCCACCACCCGAAGCGGAAGCTCCACCTGCAGAGGAACCGGAACCCGAAGCGGCACCGACGCCCGTGTCCGCCGCGCCGCAGGCGACGACACCGGCCGAGGAGCTGGCCGCGGAGACTCCGCCAACGGAGCCGGTCAGCCTCGACGTGAGCGAGTCGCCGGGTATGACCGAGCTGCCACCACCGGCCGATCTCGCCGCCCCCGAGCCGGTCTGGTCCCCGGCACCCGAGACCTTCGTGCCCGCGCCGGTCCCCCGCTTCAGCTTCCACATCGGTGATCCCGAGGACCTGCTGACCAGCACCCCGGAGCCCACTCAGCAGGACACCGCGGGGCTGGATGGCGGGCTGCCGGAGCTGTTCGCGCCCGTCGATCTCGAGCCACCGACCACAGCCGGCGCCGCACCGCATCGAGCGTCCTTCGCAGACCCCTCCACCTGGCCGAAGCCGGTGACGCCCACCCTCCGTGGAGGGCGTGGCTCGTCGCCGACGCGGACGGCCGTCAGCCCCGAGGCCGCTCCCTCGTCGCTCGTGCCACACGTGCGCCCGGTGGTGACCGGTGAGCCGATCTTCGAAGATCTCGCCTGGCCCCAGGTGACCACGGTGGACTCCGAGCCCGCGGAGCTCGTGGTCCCCGAACCGTCGGTGCCTGCCGAGCCCGCGCCGTCGCCGGCCCGAGCGGCTCCCGAGATTCCGCCGGCGATCCGCCCCGCTCCGCTCAGCAACGAGGAGCTGCTCGGCCCTCCCAGCCGGCCGCTGACCGCTAACCGCTCCGCCGAAGCCTGGACCGCACCCAGACCCACCCGTGAAGTGCCGCCCACCTGGTCACCGCGGCAGCCAGAGCCCGTCGAGCCGCACGCTCCGCCTCAGGTTGACGCGGAGAGCAACTGGCCGATGGTGACCGACCAGGTGTCCGAGCGAGACCTCGTCCAGCTGCGCGCCAACGTCGAGGACCGGCTCCGCCGGAAGCGATGCGACGAGGCCGCCGCGGTGCTCCAGCAGGCCGCCCAGGAGCTGGGCGGCCAGGCCGTCGCCGAGCTGGCGCTCGACGCCGGGGACCGGTGCAGAACCCTGGGAAAGCGCAATGCCGCACTCAACTGCTACCTCGCCGCGTCGCGGGCAGATCCGGTCTACGAGGCGCCGCTCGCGCGCCTGGCTGACATCTGCATCGACGACCAGGACATCGACCTGGCGGTCTCCTACCTGGAGAGGATCGCCCGCCTGACCAGGCTGCGCGGCGACCAGCGAGGAGCCCTGCGCATCTACCGAAAGATCGCGACCATCGCCCCCTACCGGGACGACGTCCTGGAGATGCTGATGCGCGCCCAAACCAGCGGACGCATCGACGGATGAGCCGGGTGCTCAGGCGCGGCGAAGAAGCACCTATCTGTTACCGGATGGCGACAGCTGCGTGCGAGATGTCGGTCACACTCGGGCGAAAGGCTCCTCCCGAACCGATCACGTCCCGTGCCGATCGGGATTGACTCGCGGCGCGGACCAGAAGAGGGCAGCAAGTGGCGATCCCTTCCAACAAGCCTCAGAACCGGATCCTCCTCTTCGGCGGCATCATCTTTGCGCTGCTCGCCGGCGTGGTCGTCTACCTGGCGGTCTCCAAGGGCGCGGGGTCGCCATCGTCCTCCCAGAACGCGACCCCGACGACCCCGGTCGTGGTCGCCTCCTCGCCGATCCAGGCGGGCACCCAGATCTCGGCGTCCGAGGTCAGCCTCACCGCCTTCCCGACCGCCGACCTGCCGAGCACCTACTTCACCAGCACCAGCGGAGTGCTGGGCAAGACCGCATCCGAGGACATCGTCAAGGGCAGCGTCATCACCCAGGCGATGGCCCTCAGCCCGGGCAGCGCGGGCGGCTCGGTGTCGACCGGCCCGGGCGGGCTGTTCACCATCTCTGAGGGCTACGTCGCCCTGGCCGTCCCGGCTCACGGCAGCACCGCCGACACCTCCGTGGACCAGATGACGGTCGGCTACTTCATCCAGCCGGGCGACCAGATCGACATCATCGCCGACCTCGGCGGCCCGACCAGCAACAGCCACGCGATCGGTTACGTGTTCCAGGACGTCCCGGTTCTCGACGTGGGCTATGCGCAGACCTCGAACCCCAATCCGTCGCCGTCCGCTTCGGCGGCCCCCACCGTGACCCTGCAGGCGCCCGCCTACTTCGTGGTCGAGATGCCGCGCAACCAGGCGACGATGATGACCGCCATCCTGACCGGCACCTTCTCGGTGCCCCCCAGCGCGGCGCCATCGCCCAGCACCAGCAGCTCGAGCAGCAGCAGCGCGACGACGCCGACCAGCAACCCCCCCGTCGTCCTCAAGTACGTGCTGCGCCCGACCACCGAGTACGGGACCTTCACCACCAGCGGCGGCAAGACCACCTTCGCCCCCGACATCATCCCGCCCAGCTCGTACGTGGTGAACCCGCCGGCCGACAGCCTGGTCACCCCACAGTCCCTGTCCCAGGCGCTGGGCGGCTGATGAGCCGGGGAGCCGCCTCGCCGGCCCCTGCGGCCGCCGGAGTTTCACCCCCGCCATGAGTCCCGTGCTTCCTCTCATTGCCGCGGCCCTGGTTGCGTGTGCCTTCCTCTGCTGGGTCGCGCTGATCGTCGGCCGCGGCAGCAGCGAGGCTGACGAGGTCGCCCGCCGGCTCAGCGCCTTCGTGGGGGGCCAGCACCCCCTGCAGCCCGAACGGGTGAGCAGCGGCAACGCCCTGCGCGACCTGCTCAACAGCCTGACCGAGGCGCTCAACCCCATCCTCGCTCGAGGCGCCTACGCCGGCCGGCTCGCCGAGGATCTCCAGAAGTCGGGGCTGCGCATCAAGCCCTCGGAGTGGCTGCTGCTGGTCACCGGGATCGGGGTCGCCCTGGGCGCCCTCTCATGGCTGCGCTTCGGCACCTTCATCGCCTTCATCCCGTGCCCGATCGTGATCTGGATCCTGAGCGGCTTCTACCTTCGCTACCGCCAGGCGCGGCGCACCCGGGCCTTCGACGCCCAGCTGGGCGACACCATCATCCTGCTGAGCAACGCCCTGAAAGCCGGGCTCTCCTTCGCCCAGGCCATGACCACGGTGGCGAAGAACGCGTCGCCGCCCATCTCCGACGAGTTCGGCCGGGCCACCCGCGAGGTCGCGCTCGGCATCCCGGTCGACGACGCTCTCCAGCACATGGTCCAGCGCAACCGGTCCGAGGACTTCGACCTCATGGTCACCGCGGTCCAGATCCAGCGGACCGTGGGCGGCAACCTCGCCGAGATCCTCGACACGATCGCCTACACGATCCGGGAGCGGGTGCGCATCCACGGGGAGATCCGGACCCTCACCGCCCAGGCACGGATGTCAGGCTGGATCATCACCCTCCTGCCAGTCGGCCTGGCGATCTTCCTGTTCTTCCTCCAGCCCGGCTACTTCGGGCCGATGGTCCACCAGGGGCTGGGCTGGGTGATGCTCGCCCTCGGGGCCTTCAGCATCCTGGTCGGCACCGCCCTCATCCAGAAGATCGTCCGGATCGAGGTCTAGGCGATGATCGCGTCCCTCGCCGCCGTCCTCACCTTCGTGGCCGTCGTCCTCTTGGTGTTGGCGTTCCGGCCCGCCCGGTCCGCCCAGGCCAACCTGCTCGAGGCGCGGCTGGCTCAGTTCACCGAGGCGGGCCGTGTCGTCCAGAGCCTGGCCGAGGTGGAGATGACCCTCCCCTTCTTCGAGCGGGCGATCCGGCCCACCCTGGACAAGTGGGGCCGGGTCCTCGCCTCCCGGAACAGCCAGCAGCGCACCCAGGCGCTCCAGGAGAAGCTGAACCTGGCGGGAAGGCCGTGGGGGCTCACCGTCGGCGGCTTCCTGGTCCTCAAGTTCATCTCCGTCATCGTCTTTGCCCTGGTTGGCATCGGGATCATCGCCCTCCTCTACCAGGTCATGGGGAATCCACTCCAGATCCCCCAGTACGTGATCGGCATCTTCGTCGGCGGCGTGGTCGGCTACCTGCTCCCTGACAGCCTGCTCTCCCGCCGCATCCGCAGCCGCCAGCACCAGATCCTGCTCGCGCTGCCGTCGGCCCTCGACCTCCTCACCATCAGCGTGGAGGCCGGGCTCGGCTTCGACGCTGCCTTGGGCAGGGTCTGCGAGAAGTACCACAACGCGCTCTCCGCCGAGTTCAACCAGGTGCTCAACGAGATCCGGCTGGGCCGGCCGCGCCTCGAGGCGATGGACGACATGGCGAGGCGGAACAAGGTCGAGGAGCTGAACAGCTTCATCCAGGCGATCATCCAGTCGGAGCAGCTCGGTGTCGGCATCGCCAACGTGCTCCGGATCCAATCCGAGGAGATCCGCCGGCGGCGCCGGCAGCGGGCGGAGGAAGCCGGTCAGAAGGCACCCCTCAAGATGCTCTTCCCGATGGCCTGCTGCATCTTCCCCACCCTCTTCATCGTCCTCCTCGGTCCCGCCGTGCTGACGGTGGCCCAGCAGTTCAACATCACCCTCTGAGCCCGTCCCGCCCGACACGGGACCGATCAGCCGGAGCGGAGCCCCCGCAGGGTCGTGATGGCGGTGCCCAGCTGGCGGTCGAACCGGATTCGCCAGCGCTCCCGGAGCACCCGGTTGGAACGGTAGGCGCCGGGGCCGGGAAGCAGGTCGCGGCGGAGAGCGTCGGCGAGGTGGGTCAGCTCGCCCTCCAGCTCGACCAGCCCGAGCTGGGTGATGACCGAAACCGCCGCGGTGATGCGGACCAGCTCGCCGGAGAGAAGCCAGTCGCGGAGCGCCCCCACCAGCCCCTCCCGACCGTCCTCGACGACCGAGCGGGCGTGGGCGAGCAGCTCGGCCTGGAGCCGGTCACCCTGGTTCTCGAGGCGCCGTTCGAAGGCGGCGAGGATGGCATCCTGGGCGCCCTGGTGGGCCAGCACCGCCGCCAGCCCCGGGGCGGAGCGGCCCAGCAGGAGCTTCTCGAAGGGGGTGAACTCGACGTAGCCGATGCGCTCCTCGGCGATGGTGACGATCCAGGGGCTGCCGTCGGGGCGGAGGAGGGAGAGGTTCTCCGGGCGCGCCGGCTGCCTCCAGGCGAACAGGCCGGGGGCCTCGGCGAGCACGGCCAGGCAGGCCGGGCTGAGCGTGTAGCGCAGGTGCCGGGTCGCTCCGCTCAGGCTTTCGAAGCGAAGATCGCCGGCCAGCCGGGTGAGGATCTCCTCGCCGGCGGGGTCGAGCCCCCGTGTGGTGTCGATGGTGAGCACCGCGGTCTCGCACTGGGAGCGGGCGCAGAGCAGCAGGGCGCGGTAGTCCTCCCCGATCGGCTCGTCAACGAGGTCATAGGTCTTGCGCCCGGAGACGTCGACCGCGCTGAGGCGGGAGATGAAGCTCTGCATCGTGTTGTCACCGGCCTTTCCCGCTGCCACCCCGTGGCCGGATGGTATCAGGGGCCGGGCCGTCCCAACACCCTTGCGACCAGGGGAGGCGGGAACGGGGCCCCGGCGATGGCCACAGCCGCGTCACAAAGCCGTTTTGCGCCGTCTGACCCCTCGGACCCCGTGCTACGTTGACTGCTGCCGTGCCAGGGTACGGGTTGAACGAGGCAGCCGCCGACTTGGTCTTGGTGGTGATCGTCGGCGTCAATGCCTATATGGGCTGGCGCTACGGCCTGGTGCGCCGTGCCATCGCCTTCGCCGCCATCTTCGCCGGCTGCGTATCTGCCACCTACGTCGGCAACCCGGTGGCCGCCCTGGTCAAGCCCGACGATCTCTACGCCAACGCCTGGGCCTTCGTGGGCATCTTCGCCCTGGTGATCGTCATGATCGAGATCCTCGCCGCCCTCTACGCCGACCAGATTCAGAAGCTCCTGGTGGTCATGTTCGACCGCATCACGGGGTTGGCCGCAGGGCTCCTGGTCGGCCTCGTCCAGGTCGGCGTTCTCTGCCTGGTGGCACAGGCCATGGCCGACGTCCCCGCCTCCGCGACGGTCAACGTTCCGGTCTCCCACACCCAGGCGGCAACGGCCGTCGACCACGGGGTCCTCACCCAGCTGGTGGTCAAGGTTGACCCCGGGATCCAGGCCCTGCTCAGGCCGGCGATGCCCAACAGTCTCGAAGGCCGGCTTGCCCAGGTGGAGACGGACTCGACGGCACCCTGAGCCGGAAAAGGCGGGCCGCCCGCCGCCTCTGGGGGCGGGTCGGCGGCGATCCTCACCGCGGTGGCAGGCTTCAGGCCGGGACGGACTGGTCGGAGGTGAAGAAGGACCGCACCACCGAGCCCAGACCAACCAGGTTGAATGGCTTGGTGATCAGGTGGTTGGCCCCGGCCAGCCGGGCTCGCTCGACGTCGTCGTCGCCGGACAGCGCGCTGAACATGAGCACCGGGATGGAGGCGGTGGCAGGATTCCCGCGGATCCGCCGGCAGGCCTCGAGGCCGTCCATCCCCGGCATCATGATGTCGAGGATGATCAGATCGGGCCGAGTGGTCTCGACATCCTTGAGGCCCTCCTCCCCGTTGGAGGCGGTCCGCACCTCGTAGCCCTCGATGCCGAGGTACATCTGGACGATGTGGAGGAGTCGCGGGTCGTCGTCGACCACCAGGATCCGACGCTGGCTCATGCGGCGGCCTCCTCCGGCCGAGGCTGGTGGCGGGACGGGGTGGGGCGCGAGGACGGCTTCACTGGTCGGGGGTCATTGTGAGGGTCTGGACGGGCCTGCATCAGGATAGTTGAGCACGCGGGGCTCCCGACCGGGCGGCGCGAAGGCCGGCGCCCCATTCCAGGCGCAGGGAGAGGGTCTCGGCCGGCTCCGCCCCGTGGCGCTCCCGCTCCACCCCCTTCCGGACGATCCCGAGCAGGCGGCGATTGAAGTCTTTGCGGCGCTGAGCGTCCACCTCCGGCGGCGGCAGCGATCCGTGGAGGCGCTGGACGATCCAGGGAGGCGCCAGCCGCTCGACGATGTCCGCATTGACCCGGACGGCCACCTCGGCATCCGCGCACTCCTCGACGAGGAGCGAGATCCGGAGCGGAGACCGGCCGCCGTCGATGATCTTCCAGGCGCGCTCCCAGCCCCGCCGCCGGTCGCTGCCGGTGAACACGGGGTAGACGGGGTCCGTGACGACCTGGGCCTCGTCGCCCGAGCCCAGCTCGGTGAGCAGGAGCTCGCGGATGTCGGCATCCACCTCGCGGGCGACCCAGCTGACCAGCGAAGGAGAGCGGTTGTCCAGGTCCGGCAGGGGCGCGGCATGACCCACGAAGCCGGCCGGCAACGCGCTCACCACCCCGGCGTGGCGGCGGCAATACACCCGCCCGTCGATCACCAGGCGATGCTCGGGGCACCAGCCGGTGCGGCACGCCCGCCCCCTCCGATCGACATATTCGCAGAGCAGTCCTGTCTGCCGGCCACAGCCCGGCTGGGTGCAGAGGAAGTCGCCGATTCGCTCGGCGACTGACGGTGTTCCCGGCTCCAGGCCGCCCCCGCGCTTGGCGTTGCCGGCATGTCTGGGCGTGCTCCAGGAAGGCATACCGGTGACCTTAGCACCAGCCCGCTGAGCCCTTTCCCGATGTCACGAAGCCGTTGACCGGGAAGGCGGATTCAGGCACCCCGGGCTCGACACCGGCGGCCGCCATCGACCGGCCCGCGGCGCTCCGCGCCATGTGAGATCGCTTGTTACCGTCCCTTCGCTTTTCGCGCATTCCAAGAAAGATCGATCAGAGCATAGTTCGCAAGAGCTGCGTCCGTAGCGGCGACATTCAGGCATACAAGGAGGTGAAAGAGCAAGTGTTGAGCAATCTGTATCAGCGCCTCCGCGGGCTGCTGGTCCGCAAGACCGAGCTGGAGGAGGAGAAGGGACAGGGCATGGTTGAGTACGCCCTGATCCTGGTCCTGATCGCTATCGTCGTCATCGTCATCCTTACCGTGCTCGGCCATCAGGTCAGCAACGTCTTCTCCAACGTCAGCAACGGCCTCGCCACGTAGCAGGCCGAGGCTTCGGAAAAGGGGAGTCGCCATTGGGCGGCTCCCCTTTTGATTTGTCGGGCCGGGGGCGGCTACCCCGGGCGGCCCGGATGCCGCGCTTTCGACGTACCATGCGGCCAATGCAGGACCGTGCCTCGGGTGGCGCCATTCGGGTGCTCATCGCGGCTCGCGCGCCGGACGCGGTGGCGGGGCTCGAGAAGCTGGCCGGGTACTCGGACGTGGTCAGCCTGGTCGGCTTCGCCCGCTATCCCTACGAGCTGGACGAGGACCTGGAGAGCCTCCAGCCCGACCTGATCCTGCTCCATCCCGACTTCGCCGACCTCGACACGGAGGATCTGGTCGCGGCCCTGGTGGAGCGCTCACCGGGTCTCCGCGTCATGGTCCTGCTGACCCCGGCGCTGGCTCCCCGGAGGGAGCGGCTGGTCGCCGCGGGAGCCACGACCGTCCCCGCCGACGCCGTCGACGTCGAGCTTGTGGCGGCCATCCACGCCGCGGTCGGGCGACGGCCAGCCCTGACCCTCGTCGAGCCGCCGCAGGAGGCGGGTCGGCCGGAGTGGCCGTCTCCGGAAACCGCGGCGGAGCCTTGGGCTATCGAGCCCGCCCCGAGCGGCGGACCGCCTGAGGGCGGCCTCCGGTGGCCGGGGCAGCCGAGCTCAGCGGAGCCGGTCAGCTCAGCGGGGCCGACGGACGAGACCCCCGCGGCCGAGGCGCCGGCGGAGGAGGTCCCGGCTGCCGAGGCGCCGGCGGAGGAGATCCCCACCGCCGAGGCGCCGGCGGAGGAGGTCCCGGCTGCCGAGGCGTCGGCGGAGGAGTCGGCCCCGTTTCCGGAGCCGGCCGAGGCGGCGCCACCGCTCCCTGAGCCGCCAGCTGAGTCCCCAGCGGCGGCGGCTGAGTTGGCCGGCGAGGTCGGCGGGCCGGAGTGGGAAGCACCAGCTTTCGAGGAGCCGGCTGACACCGGGGCTGCCGCCCAACCGCAGCCTGAGGCGGGCGCCGTCCAGGCCGAGGCTCCCGAGCCCACGGCGACCCGGCTGGACTCGATCCCGGTGTTCCCGGAAGTCGTGACCGAGCCGACCGTCCCCGTGGAGGCGGGACCGGAGCCGGCCCGGCCCCCGGTCCAGCCCCCGGCAGGCCCACCGCCGGCGCCCGCCGGCCAGGCTCCCCTCGTCGAGGAGGTGCCGGTCTTCGACCTCGACACGGCCGCCTTCGAGGCTCCGCCTGCGCTGGCCCCAGGGCCGCCCCCGCTTGCCGACATCGAGCCGATCCAGCCGGTGAGGCCGCGGCCGGCTCGCCGCACCGTGGGGCGGGCCGACTTGGTGGTGGTCTTCTCCGGCAAAGGCGGGGTCGGCAAGTCGCTGGTCGCGACCAACCTGGCGGTGGCCCTCGCGGCCGATGGCAGCCGGGTGGCGGTGGTCGATCTCGACCTGCAGTTCGGCGACGTCGCCATGATGCTCCACACTGAGGGTCACCCCACCGCGATCGACGCCCTTGCCCAGCAGGGCGAGCAGGTCGACAGCGAGTTCATCGAGCAGGTGATGGCCACCGGTCCCGAAGGCGTGCACGTGCTGCTGGCACCCTCGAGCCCGGAGTTCGCTGACCTGGTCAACACCGCCAGTCTGCGGGCGATCCTCCGTGAGCTGACCAAGAGCTTTGATCACGTGGTGGTCGATACCCCGGCGCACCTCGAGGAGCGCAACCTGGAGGCCATCGAGATGGCCGACCAGATCATCGTCGTGAGCAGCTTCAGCCTCGCGGCCATCAAGGACACCAAGGTGACGCTCAAGCTGCTCCAGTCGCTCGGCATTGCCAAGGAAAGACTGTGCGTGGTCCTGAATCAGACCAGAGTCAAGGCCAACTTCCCGCGCTCCGAAGTCGAGGAGAACTTGCGCTTTCGGGTCGTCACAGTGCTACCCTTCGAGCCGCGAGTTGATGACGCGATCGACAACGGCCGCCCATTCATCACTGTCGAGCCCAAGTCGGAGTTCAGCAAGCAGTTTCAGGTGCTGGTGGATCACATAGGGGGCGCGTCCGTCAACCCCCTCGCCGGCGAGGCCGAGAGAGGCCGACCGCGAAGCAACCGCCGCCGGTTCTCGCTGGGTCGCAGCTGAGATGGACGACGAGGCGCCGCCGCTGCCGCCACCCCAGGCCACGCGAGCAGCGCCGATCCGGGTGCTCATCGCCGACGAATCCCCGCGCATCACCAGCAACGTATCCGCGCGGCTCAGGGGGGAGGCGGGCATTCAGGTGTGCGCCGTGGCCCACGACGGTGAACAGGCCATCCAAGCCGCCCTCAACACCCGCCCCGACGTCGCCGTCATCGACGCGGCGCTGCCGGGCATGGACGGTCCCCAGACCACCGAGATGCTCACCCAGTACCTGCCCCGGACCGGCGTCATCATGGTGTCGCTGGAGGCGGAGAACGAGGCGTACCGACGGGCCATGCTGGCCGGGGCACGCGAGTTCCTCCAGAAGCCCTTCACCGGCGACGACCTGGTGGCGGCGATCCGCCGTGTCCACGCCTTCGAGCTGCGCAAGGGGGGACCGGCCTCGCCCGAGATCGAGCCCGCGGCGGAGCCGGTGCGTCGCGGCGAGGTGTTCACGGTCATCGCGGGCAAGGGGGGCGTCGGCAAGTCGACCATCGCCGCCAACTGCGCCGTGGCCCTGGCTCGCCGCCACCGCGTCGCGCTCCTCGACTGCTCCCTTCAATTCGGGGACATCGCCGCCGTCCTCAACGTCCGCGCCGAGCGCTCGATCGCCGACCTCTCCGCCAGCAACGCGGTCGCCGACCCCGAGGTCATCCAGCAGGCGATGGCGGACGGCCCCGGGGGCATCCGCTTCCTCGCCGCCCCGGCGAGCCCGGAGCTCGCCGACTATGTCACCACCCAGCACCTGACCGCCCTCGTCGAAGAGCTGCGCCGCAGCTTCGACTGCATCGTCATCGACACCGCCTCCCACCTCGGCGAGATCGTCCTCGGCGCCGTCGAGATGGCCGACCGGGTCCTCCTGGTAACCGACCTGAGTGTCACCTCGGTCAAGAACGCGAACATGTTCCGGGCGGTGCTGGACGTCCTCAAGGTCGACGCCAGCCGCTACGTGCTGGTCATCAACCACCGGGAGGGAGCCGGTGAGATGGAGACGGCCCACGCCGAGGGATTCCTGAGCATGACCGCCGCAGTCGAGATCCCCTACGCCCCAGCTGTGATCCCGACCTCGGTGTCCCGCGGAGTCCCCTTCGTCGTCTCCCACCCTCAAAGCCAGGCCGCCATCAAGATGGAGGAGCTGGCCCGAACGCTGACCAACGTCCCGGCCGGTGCCGCTCCCGCCCCGGCGGTGCGGGAGAGCGGAGAGGGCGGGCGAAAGAGATCGCGGCGCCTTCTCGGACTGGGACGCTGACCCGGAGGCAGGGCGGAGTCCTGCCCCGGCCGGCTCAGCCGGTATCGGTCAGGCGGCCCGGAAATCAGCCCGTGCCGGCGGTACGGCGGTGGCACCCCCAGGCGCCGAGTCACCCTGGGGCGACCTCTCCTTGGCCCGCTGGGGCTGCGACCGCCGGCGTCGACGCTGGAGCCGCGGCGCCACCCCCAGACCCACCGCCACTCCCAGGAACACACCACCCAAGACGCCGCAGACCTCGCTGAGCACCACCAGCCCGCCCAGGCCGGCTGTCACCGACCCCGCGACCAGGAGCGTCGCCAAGGCAACGGCGCAGTCGCGGTCCCAGGCCGTCTCATCGGCCGGGGGGCCGGTCGGCGACTGCGGTGGTCCCATCATGAGATCCCATTCTCGGCCACCCTGCCGGAGAAGCCGAACCCCAACAGCCCCTCGTCACGCGGCTGTCAACCGCCCGTCAGCAGGGATGGCGGCGGACATCGGCAGCGTGCCCCCGCAGCAGACGGCCGCTTTCGCACTGGTGGGCGTGCGCTGCGCTAGCGGCCGAAGAATCCTCGCCGCCGCCTCTTGTCCGCACCGGCCAGGGCGGGCTGCTCCTGGGGCACGAGGCGAGAAACCAGCTCTCGGATGGCCCGGCTGATCTCCGCCTCCGGCTGGGTCTCGACGAACAGCGTCCCTCGGGTCAGCGACTCCCCGACCGCCCGGGGGTCGTAGGGAATCTGACCGGCGACCGGCACGCGCAGGTTCTGCTCGATCGCTTCCTTGTTGAAGTCCGAGTAGCCGTCGGCGCGGTTGACCACCAGCATGACCCGTTCGGGGTCGACGCTCAGCGACTCGAGCACCTTGAGGGTGAGGCGGGCATCCTTGATCGCCGGGATGGTGAGAGCTGTGACCACCAAGATCCGGGTCGCCATCTCCATGACCTGAAGCCCCACCTCCCCGAGGTGGCTCGACGCGTCGACCACGATGAAGTCGCACAGCTTGCGCAGCTCGGTGAAGAGAGCCCGAACGTGGTCGCCGGTCACCAGGTCGGCAAGCTCGGGGCTGATCGGGGCCAGGAGGACCCGCACCCCGGCCGGACCCACCCCGAGGATGTCCTCGAGCATCTCCGCGTCGAGGTGGTCCTGAGCATCGACGATATCGGTGATGCTCCGAGAGTAGTCGAGGTTGAGCATCACCCCGATGTCGCCGAACTGCAGGTCGAGGTCCACCAGGCCGACCTTGGCGTTGGTCTCGCGAGCCAGGCAGACGGCCAGGTTGGCGGCGATGATCGACTTGCCGACCCCGCCCTTGGCGGAGAAGACGACGAACACCTCGCCCGGACCTGAGCGCCCCGAGGGCGGCGCCACGGTCTCGGCGGTCCGGGCCAGGAAGGTCCCCTTCTTCTGCTCCAGGGCGTAGACCCGGCGGATGGCGGCCACCAGCTCGTCGTGGCTGAAGGGCTTGATCAAGAACTCCCGGGCCCCCGCCTGCATCGCCCGGCGCAGGTAGTCGCGCTCGCCCTGGACCGACATGATGATCACCGGGCTGGACGGCAAGTCCTGGGTCAGCTGCTCGGTGAGCTGGATGCCGTCCATCTGGGGCATGTTGACGTCGGTCAGGACAATGTCCGGCTGGAGCCGGTGGGCCTCCTCAACCCCCTGCTTGCCGTCGCCGGCCGTGCCCACAACCTCGATGTCATCCTCGAAGGCGAGCAGCTTGCGGAGGTTGTCGCGCGTCGACTGGATGTCGTCGACGATCAGGAGGCGGATCGGCTGGTCGGGCAACGCTGTGACTCAGGCGACCTGCAGCCTGGAGGCCAGTCCCGGGTCGACCTTGACGGCCGGACCGTGGGTGGTGCAGAGGGTGACCGTCTTGACGTAGCTGCCCTTGGCGGCCTGAGGCTTGGCTCGGACCACCGCCTCCATCAGGGCAGCGAAGTTGTCCCGGAGCTTGGCATCGTCGAACGAGGCCTTGCCGATGGGCGCGTGGACGTTGCCGAGGCGGTCGTTGCGAACTTCGATCCGCCCTCCCTGCACTTCGCGGATGGCCTTGGCGATGTCGAAGGTGACCGTGCCAGCCTTGGGGTTGGGCATCAGGCCCCGGGGCCCGAGGATCCGGCCGATCCGCCCGACCAGGCCCATGACATCCGGGGTGGCCAGGGCGACGTCGAAGTCGATCTGGCCGGCTTGCACCTGCTTGACCAGGTCCTCGCCACCGACCATGTCCGCGCCGGCATCCTCGGCCTCCCGCGCCTTCTCCCCAGTCGCGAAGACGGCGATCCGCCGGGACTTGCCGGTGCCGTGGGGCAGCACCAGCGTGGTGCGGACCATCTGATCGGCGTGGCGCGGGTCGATGCCCAGACGGAGATGGGCCTCGACGGTGGCGTCGAACTTGGCGCTTCCGGTCTCACGGACCAGCTGGACGGCCTCCTGGGGCGCGTACAGGCGGCCGTTCTCGACCTTCTCCAAGGCCGCTCGATAGTTCTTGCCGCGCTGATGGGGCATCGTCATCCTCCTGTGGTCCTGGCGGGCTGATCAAGCCCTCCCACTGCCATGGGCCCCGGGGCCCTGCGGTTCCTTCTCGACTGCTACTCCTGGACGGTAAGACCCATCGAGCGGGCCGTCCCCTCGATGGTCCGCATCGCCTGCTCGACGTCGAAGGCGTTGAGGTCGGCGAGCTTCAGCTCGGCGATCTCGCGGACCTGGTCTCTCTTGACCGTGCCCACCTTGTCCCGGTTGGGCCGGGCCGATCCCTTGTCGACCCCGGCCGCCTTCTTGAGCAGGTCCCCGGCGGGCGGCGTCTTGGTCACGAAGGTGAAGCTGCGGTCCTCATAGATGGTGATCTCGGCGGGGATCACCGAGCCCGCCTGGGCGGCGGTCCGCTCGTTGTAGGCCCGGCAGAACTCCATGATGTTGAGACCGTGCGGCCCCAGCGCGGTCCCGACCGGCGGGGCCGGGGTCGCCTTGCCGGCCTGGATCTGAAGCCGGACGACGGTCTTGACCTTCTTCTTGCCCACTCGCTTCTCCGTCGCTCTAGCGCAGCCGCTCCACCTGAAGGAGGTCGAGCTCGACGGGGGTCTCCCGACCAAACATGTTGACCAGGACCTTGAGCTTGCCCTTCTCGGCGTTGATCTCGGTGACCTTGCCGTGGAAGTCGGTGAAGGGGCCGTCGATCACGCGCACATTCTCGTCGACCTGGTACTCGACGGACACCTTGGTGGGCGCCTCCGCCTTGACCTGGCGCTGGATCCCCCGGATCTCGTTCTCGGCGAGCGGGACCGGCTTGTTCCCGGAACCGACGAAGGAGGTGACCCCGGGGGTGTTGCGCACCACGTACCAGGACTCGTCGGACATGATCATGTTGACCAGGATGTAGCCGGGGTAGATCCGCTTGGAGACCTTCCGGCGCTGGCCGTCCTTGATCTCCATGACCTCCTCGGTGGGCACCAGGACCTCGAAGATCCGGTCGTGCATGTCCATGGACTCCACCCGCTTCAGAAGGTTGTTCTTGACCTTCTCCTCGTGGCCGGAGTAGGCGTGGACGACGTACCAGCGGGCTTCGCCGGTCTGGGTGGTGGTGGTCTGTGGGCTGCTCATCTCATTCGTGGTGACCCGTCAGGGGCTGGGGGTGGCGCTGGGGCTGGCGGCTGGGGAGGCCGAGGCTGAAGGGGACGCTCCCGGGCTGGCTGACGCCGACGCCGAGGCGGAGGGGGATGCTCCCGGGCTGGTTGACGGCGAAGCCGCGGCGCCGGGGTTCGGGGTCGTCACGGGGGTGAGGGGCTGCGTCTGGGTGGTGCCCGACCCGGAGATGATCGGTGACGCCATCCCCGCGAAGAGGTAGTCGGCACCCCCGATCAGCAACCCGAAGACGATCACCGTCGCCACCACCACCCAGGTCATCCGGGAGAGCTCCGGCCACTTGGGCCAGATGACCTTGCGGAGCTCCTCCCAGACCTCCTGGAAGTAGGCGACCAAGCGGCGGCGGCGTCCTACCCGGGCCCCGCTCCCGCCTGCGGCGAACCCCCCCGGTCCCGGCCTCGCCGGTGCTCTGGCCACGTCCTGCCGACCTCCGCTCCGTCACAACCTACCGGGAGCGGCGGCCTTGGCAGGGGCGGCAAGATTCGAACTCGCGACCCTCGGTTTTGGAGACCGATGCTCTACCAACTGAGCTACGCCCCTGTGGCCCCCGGCACTCCCCCGAGCGGATTCTATCGCCTGCATCTCCCAGCACCCCGGCCCGGCTACTTGGTCTCGCGGTGCCGGGTGTGGGCGCGGCAGCGCGGGCAGAACTTGCGCAACTCGATCCGGTCCGGATCATTCCGCTTGTTCTTGACGGTGGTGTAGTTCCGCTCCTTGCAGTCGGGACACTGCAAGGTGATGATCGAGGTGCCGCCCTTTGCCGCAGCCACGCTGAAAACCCCAACACAAATAAGACCTAGCCGCGCTAGGTCAAGGGGGATGATAACACACCCCTGGCAGCCTCAAACGCGGCAGCCCTCCAGGGACCTGGCCAGCCTGTGGCCGGCCCCGCTGCCGATCCCGGCCACACCCCGCTATCCGCCCCAGAGAGGTGTCGATCGAGGAAGTCAATCCAGGTGGACGGCGCCTCCTCGGGAAGCCGGGCATGCTCGCCCGGGTGCGCGCCCAACCGCTTGTCGGGGCTTCCGATCGAATCAAACAACTCAAAAGCCTCGACCCGAGGCACCCGCCAGCCGTCCCAGTCGACCCGAAAGAGGATCGGGCAGGTGAGCCGAGCAGCGTCGCTGCGGATCCGGCCCCTGGAGGCTCCGGCCAGGGGGCGGGCATGAGGCCGAGGACCGCGGCGGCGATCCGATCGTCCGCGGCCAGGAGCGCGATGCCGAGCGCGGCGCCCATCGACACCAGACGCGGCCCGACCCGGCGGGCGCCGGAGCCGCCCCGGTACCACGGCCGCCCACCGACACCTCGAAGCGCTCAGGCCGCCCGCGATCCCTGGACCGAAGGATGAAGGATGGACCGAGCGGCGAGGGTCGCCCTCACGAGGCGGCTGAGATGCGGTCGCTGGTGTAATCGGGCGGCCCAGACCCGGTAGGGACGAGCTGCACGAAGAAGATGTTGGCGCCGGACACGCGGGGCACGGTCGTGGACACCTGGGCGCGACCGTTCGAGTCGGTCGTCAGCGTCCCACCGTTGACCGCCTGCTGCGGGCACGATCCCGGGACCTGCTGCATGAACACCCCGTAGGCCGTGTTCGGGAAGCCCTTCGTCAGCTGGATCTGAGCCTGAAACGAGCTGGACGTGAGGGTCAGCACCACAGACCCCACCGAGGTGGCCGCCTCGCTGGTGTTCGTGGTGCAGTCTCCCTGGGCAGGATTGTTCGCCCCCAACGCCACCTTCTCGCCACTGCCCGGGATGGCAGCGGCGGTGGATGGAGACGAAGCCGACGAGCTGGTGGGGCTGCTCGAACAAGCCGACATGAGGATGAAGGTCGGCACCATCACGACGGAGGCCACCGCCAGGCGCCGTCGTGAGACTGACAATCGCATGCGCGCAATCCTCCGCACCGGCTTGGGCCCCATCCAGGGTCTTCCGTAAGGTCAGAGCCCGGGTCTTAGGACGTGGTTGTCGAAGGCGACCACCCGCTCGCGGCGGGGCGACGCCGTCGGGGCAGGCTGGTGAAGACCGGAGGAGGAGTGGGGTCGACCGGCCCTTGCGCAAGCCGGCGAGGGCTCGCAGCATCGGCTCATGACGGTCTGCTCGGTTTGCGCGGCGCCCGAGGGAGGAGATCGGGACGTCCTCCCCGCGGTCGTGACGCTGGCCGGAGACCGAGAGGAGGTCCGGGCGATGGCGAAGGACGCGTACCGCCTGTTGGCTGGGCTTTACGACCGGCTGGTCGAGCCCGCAGCAGCAGCCCTGCGGCGACAGGGTCTCAAAGTCGTGCCACCAGAGGAGAATCTTGCGATCCTCGATGTCGGTTGTGGGACGGGCACGCAGCTGCTGCTCTACCGTAGGCCGGGGTGCAAGCTCACCGGGGTCGACCTGTCACCGGCCATGGTCATGCGGGCGCGCGCCAAGCTGGGCAACGACGCCGAGATCCGCTGCGAGGACGCAGCGCACCTGAGCTTTGCCGCCGCCTCATTCGATCTGGTCATGGTGGTCACCGTGCTGCACGAGCTGCCACCAGCCTTGCGCTCCGCTGTGGTCGAGGAGTCCGCGCGGGTGCTGAAACCAGATGGCCGCATGCTGTTGATGGACTACCACACCGGCCCGTACCCCTTCCCCAGCGGGTGGCTATGGAAGTCCGCGATAACGTGTCTGGAGATTCTCGCGGGGCCCGTGCATTTCGGGCGGTATCGCGACTTCCTGGCGCACGGTGGCCTGGATGGATTACTTCGCCCGCTTCACTTGCCGATCGTGACGCGGCTCGTTCCTCCCAGCGGGACCGCCGCCGTCCACGTGCTGAACCCACGGCCGGTCGCCCCCCCGATGCTCCCCGATCCTCCCCGCCGCCGTCAGCCGCGGGGAACGACCGCCGCGACCACGCCGGCCAGGGCGTCGACCGCACGTTCGAAGGCAGCCTCCGGGCAGGCTCCGTAGCCCACGATGATCCCCGGAGGTCCGGTGCGCTCGAAGTAGCCGCTCGAGGCGAGCCCGTCGAGGCCGATCCCCTCGCGCCGCGCCACCCGGAGAACCGCGGTCTCAACCTACAGTGACCGGAGCGGGACCAGGGGGACAGGGTCTTGGAGACTGTCCCCGCGTAGATCACGACGTCCGGGTCCAGGCTCTGCAGGGCGCTGATCGGGTGGCGGTCGTAACGGAACTCGCCGTCGTAATCGTCCTCGACCACGTGTCGTACGGGGTGGTGGCCCTGGTCGGAAGTGGCCAGGCGCCGGGTGGATCAGACAGCTGAGACACCCGCCGGCCCACGCTGAGCGGGCCGCGCCATGCCTTGCGAGCGTTACAGCAACGGCTGCCTTGGAGAATCCTGTCCGTCGAGCGATCGAGCACGCGATCGACGAGACCAAGGCGTGGGACCGATCACGAGCGGCCGCCGAACTGCCAGTTGTGGACCTCGATGTCGGCGTACCGGTCCGGGGTGAGCACCGCCACTGCCATGCTCGGGTCGGGCGCCCGGATCAGCAGGGCCGTACCTAACCAGGCAGCGCCGTCGTCAGACAGCAGCGGCCCGTATGCGATCAGTTCGTCCCGGTCGGGCGGCACGGCAAGGTCGGCGGGCTCTCCCGAGCCAAGGCCGAGCACCAGGTACCGACTGCCGCCAGTCCGGCCACCGGGAAAATCCCACATCGTCCGCCCCAGGGTGTTGCGCCACCGGCGCAGTAGGACGTCCCGGTAAACGCCGGCCTGGTAGTTGGGCTCGTCGAAGGCGAAGGCCCGAGCAGCGGCGGCATCCGAGAGGTCGACGATATGCACGCTGCCGGTGGGCGACCCGTCGTCGCCGGCGAAGGTCGGGCCGCGGGCGATCATCGACGCCGCGTACCGGTCCATATAAGACCAGTGCTCTTCCAGCAGCTCCTCGCGCAGAGGAGCGGACCCCGGCCGATCGCGGTGGTAGCAGAAGAACTCCATGCCCGCAATCTAGCACCAAGCTCGATTGCCTCAAGGCACCACCTCTGCGGGCCGGGCTCCCAGGTCATGCCACCCTCTCGCCATCGAGGACTGCGATAGTGTGTCACCGTGCCCAGAACGCTGATTCGCGGAATCGACATCTACTACGAGGTCTCGGGCGACGGACCCCGGTTGCTCTTCGTCAATGGCTCAGGATCGACCATCGATGACGTCCGCTCGTTGATCGGGCTCTTCACGCCCAGCTTCGAAGTGGCCGTCGCCGACTCCCGCGGGATGGGCCACACGAGCGTCCCGGAGGTCCCTTACGCGATGGCTGATTTGGCGAGTGACGCCATCGCACTGGTCGACCACCTCGGGTGGAACACTTTCAACCTACTGGGCATCAGCTTCGGCGGCATGGTCGCCCAGGAGATGGCGGTCACTGTGCCTGAGCGGATCCAGCGACTGGTGCTCATGTGCACTTCCTCGGGTGGGGCCGGTGGGTCGTCGTACTCGCTCCAGGAATTGACGCAGCTCGACCCCGAAAGACGGGCCGCACAGTCCATCCAGATCATGGATACGAGGTTCACCCCTGAGTGGCTCGCCGCACACCCGAGGGAACGGGCGCTCCTGGACCACTTGGCACAGGAACGGAGCGGGGAACCGACTGCTGCCGCTCAGCGCGGCGCCGAGCTCCAGCTTCAGGCACGCGCCGACCACGACGTCTTTGATCGACTTCCCCGCATCAGCAGCCCAACCCTGGTCGCATCCGGCCGCTTTGATGGGATCGCACCGCCTGCAAATGGTGCCGCGATCGCCGCGCAGATCCCAGGCGCCCAGTTGCGTCTATTCGACGGCGGTCACGCCTTCTTCCAGCAGGACCCTGCCGCGATACCGGAGATCATCAACTTCTTGCGCACGGGATCCGCGGCAGAGCGCGCCTGAGCAGCGCGGAACGGTGAGCTCCGCAACGGATACCCCGCGGGAGCTCAGGGTGGGAATCGAACCCACGACCTGCGCCTTACCAAGGCGTTGGCCATGGCGAGCGCGTTTTCGTATTCGCGGCGGCCCGTGGGGATGGTTGAGCCCCAGCCTCGAGGGCGCGGGCCGCTGAGGAGGTCGCCGGGGTCTGGTGCGGCCCCAGGACAGGATTCATACTGGGCCGCGATGCCCCAGCGCTCCGCGAGTCCGCCGGTGAGGTTCGACGCCACCCCCTACACGGTCGACTCCTCGACGATATTGCGACTGCCCAAGGAGGCAAGTGAGCGACTGCCCTCGCGCGGTCAGGTGGCGGTCCGAGGAACCATCAATGGCTGCGAGTTCCAGACGGTGCTGGAGCCTGACGGCCGGTTTGGCCACTGGATGCGCCTTGATGCTCAGCTGCAGCGCGCCGCCGGTCTAGCTGCCGGTGACCGGGCGACCCTCGACATCGAAGCGACCAAGGAGTGGCCCGAGCCGAACGTGCCCAAGGATCTTGGCGCAGCCCTAGCCGCGGCGCCTCAGCAGATCCGGGAGATGTGGAAGGACATCACCCCCATGGCACGCTGGGAGTGGGTTCGCTGGGTGAACGCGACCAGGAACCCTGACACGCGCCGGCGGCGGGTCGAGGTGACGATCTCCAAGATGAGCCACGGGAAGCGAAGGCCCTGCTGTTTCGATCTGGCCGCGTGCACCGACCCCGAGCTGGCGAGAAACGGCAGGCTTTCCGAGCCGGCATAAGCGGTCACGTCCCCGAGCCTCGGGGTGGCAACCGCAACCGGCTCAAGCTCACTCAGAGCCCGAGGGGGGAGGGAAGCAGCCCCACGCGTCCAGAAGGTCGATCGACCGAGGCCGCCATGTACCGACGCTGCATTTGCATCACCTGGCCGGTGATGCAGCTGACGGCAGCCACCCCAGGGAACGTCGACATCGTTGCAGTGCTGTGATCGGCCGTGGGAGCCGAGCGCGAGAGCCCCCAGTAGCATGGTCAGGATGATCGGGGCGGCGCTGGGCCGGCTGGTCGGGAGGTGGAGGCGTAGGGCGTCCGGCGCTTCTGCGCGGGCGTCACTGGAGCGCCTGGCTGCGGCTGTTGACGACGCTCCCATCGTCGCCTATGCCTTCGACCAAACCGGGGTGATCACTTTCGTCCAGGGCCGGGGGCTCGAGCTCATCGGCCAGCCGCCAGAGGGATTGATCGGCCGCTCCGTCTTCACCGTCCTCGCCCCCTACCCGGAGATCATCTCCGCTGCCGAGCGGGCGCTGCAGGGAGAGGAGAGGCCCCTTCGGGCGGAGGCGTTCGATCGCGAGTGGGAGATCCGCAGCCGGCTCAGCCGGAGTCGGCGCGGTGTGGAGGTGGTGGGGGTGGCCACCGACATCACGGAGCAGGCGTCGGCGCAGCGGGCTCTCGAAGCCAGTGAGGCGCTGTTCCGCGCCGTGGTCGAGAACCTGAGCGACGTGATCAACGTGGTCCGCGCCGACGGCACGGTCTCCCTGATCGCGGGGGCAGCTGCCGAGGTGAGTGGCCAGACTGACCCGCCGGCTGCGTTGGGTCTGGATGACGTGTACGACGAGGACCGGCCCCGGTTGGCCACGGCCATGGCGGACCTGATCAGCCGGCCCGGTGGCACCGCCAGGGAGCGGTTTCGATACCGTCACCCCGACGGCACTCTCCACCACCTCGAGACCACCGCCCGCAACGCCCTCGACAACCCCGCCGTGAGGGGCTTGATCGCGGTCACACGCGACATCACCGACCTGATCAGAGCCCAGGAGGAATTGCGGACCAGTGAGGAGCGCTTCCGCGCCCTGGTGCAGCAGTCGACCGACGTGATCTCCGTGTTCGGAGCGGATGGGACCAGGCTGTACTCGAGTCCCGGGGCCAGCCGCCTGTACGGGCTGCCTCTCGAGGAGCTGCCCTCCAGCGCCATGGAGAGCGTATGCGAGGAGGACCGCGATCGGGTCATGGCCATCTTCCGCAAGATCGCCGAGGGGAGCCGGGTCACCTCCATCACCCCATACCGAATCCGTCGCGCCAACGGCGAAGTGAGGGACGTGGAGTCGACCGCGCGCAGTGCCATCGACGACCCGGCGGTGAGGGGGATCATCGTCAACAGTCGCGACGTCACTGAGAGGGCGCGGGCGGAGGCCGAGCTCAGGCGCATCGACGACCAGCGTCGCGACCTCCTCTCACACTTGGTCAAAGCCCAGGAGGAGGAGCGCCATCGAATCGCCGCCGATCTGCACGACGACGTCGTCCAGCAGCTAACCGCGATCAACCTCAGGTTGGAGGTGCTGAAGAGCCGGGCCGACCTGAATGGCAACGAGAACGTTGGTGCCCTGCAGCAGCTGGTCACGGAGTCGACCAGGCGGATGAGGGACCTTCTCTACGAGCTTCATCCTCCACCCCTGGAGCAGCACGGGCTAGCTGCCGCACTGCGCGCTCAGCTCGAGCAGTTTGCTGCGACCACCGGGATCGCTGTGGACCTTCGCAGCGCCATGAGCGTGGAGCCGGACACCAATGCTCGCACCGTGCTCTTCCGAATCGCCCAGGAGGCGCTCCAGAACGTACGCAAGCACGCTGAGGCGGGACGGGTGGTGATCGAACTGAGGACAGGTTCAGGCGGTACCCAGGTCCGTGTGCGCGACGACGGGCGTGGCCTTCCACCCACGTTCACCTCGACACCGCCCTCGGGGCACCTGGGTCTTGCGTTCATGGAGGAAAGGGCGCGCCTGGCAGGGGGCTGGTGGCGGATCGGAATGGCGCCAGGGGGAGGGACTCTGGTCGAGTTCTGGGTGCCAGGGGTCGAGGATCACCCCACTGCGACGCAGCCCATCAGGTGAGCGCGAATGGAGCCGCCACAGTCTCGGGCATGACACCAGCGGGGTAGACGGCAGGTTCCCTCGTCGTTCGGTCGCCCGTCCCCTCCTACCCACGAACCCGGGCGCGCTTCGGATCTCAGCGACGTGTCGCGGATCAGGCGTGAACCAGGGATGGCACGGATCGTGCCCGTGACCGGAACCAGAACCAGTCACGTGCCTTCTCCGGAGGCTGAGCCGACCGGCCGTACGAAGAAGGTGACCGCGGGCTTCTGCTTGGAAGTTCCAGCAACCAGGGAGGAGCGTCAGCCCGCAACTCTGACGCGGATCCGCTCAGCCCATAAGCTGGGTGACCAGTCCCTCCAGCTCGGTTAGACTTGGCGACCCCCCGCCGACAAAGACGGCGACCCGGTTGGTGCCCTGCTGGACGTCGAGGATCATCCCAGCCCCCTCGGGTCCAGTGTATGTGTACGACTGGGCCTCGTCGCCGAACCCGGACACGGGGACGGGCTGCATTTGGCTGAGGGTGAGACCGAACACGTCCGCCACGTCCACCTCCTCAGTGATGAACAGCGAGGCGGGGATGTTGTTGAGGAGCACGACGAGCGCCCTTTGGTTGGCGGAAACGTACTCGCAGGCGACATGGCCGGTCCCGCTCGGCAGGGTATCGACCAGCTTCTTCGACGAGATGGTCTTGTCGAACTGGAGGCTGGAGCCCAGGGCTGCGTTGATGATGCTCGCCGAAGGGCAGGACGCGGTGTCGAGCGGGGCGGCCGACGGCGTTGGTGTTGGTGTGGCTGCGGGTGTGGCCATCGCGGTCGGCGTCGGGGTGGACGAGGAGGCAGCGGAAGAGGGAGGCGAGCTGGAGGACCCGCAGGCCGCCATCGCGGCAATGGCCATCACGCCGGCGAGCAGCAACGGCGCAAGCACTCTCTGGTCCGACATCTCAGTCGACCTCCGTTCACCCCATCTCGCAGGCAAGTCGCCTCCGGGAGAAGGCACCTTACGGCCCGCAGCCTGGGCGATTCAAGAGGAGGAAGTCGCCGCTTCCAGGTTACTTCCAACTCAGCCCGGGGCTGAGCCTCTCCACCAGTTGGAGAGCCGAGGCCGAGTGCAGCCGAGATCCCCGGAGATGACCGATATGGCCGGCGTGGTCAGCGAGGCCACAGCGCCCGCCTCCAGGTAGCCCGGGGCGGGAGCACCGTTGGCTTGCGCCGGCGACGCGAAGGTGAGTGGCCCGCGCCGGCGTTCCGGTATCGCGCGCTGCACCAGCGTGTTACGCACCACCTCAGAGACCAATTCAGCGGCACCGACCAGGGCGAGGAGCGCCACGGCCACGCCCGGGGACCCCTCGTCGGAGACGTCCTCCACGGCGCCGTTGTGATGCGGTATGCTTGATGCGTGAGGCGGACAACCATCATGCTTCCCGACGAGGTCAACGCCCGGCTGCGCCGCGAGGCCAGGCGGCGGGGCCTCTCCATCGCGGAGGTGGCCCGCCAGGTGCTCGACGCGCACCTCCCACCGCCCCCATCGGAGGGACGGCTCAGCTTCTTCTCAGTCGGCGAAGGCAGCCCGGCTGACGCCTCCGAGCGCGTCGACGAGCTGGTGAGCCGCGCCCTGGACCGTCGCCACCCCTGATGCCGGACCCCGCGTGCTGATCGTCGACGCCGGCCCCCTCTACGCCGCGGCGGCCCGCCGGGACGTCAACCACGACCGCAGCGTCGAGCTGCTCACCCACGCCGCCCGGCCGCTGATCGTGCCCGTGCTGGTGGTTGCTGAGGTGGGCCACCTCCTGTCGGATCGCCTCGGTGCACATGCCGAGGCTGCCTTCGCCCACTCGATCGCCGGCGGGGAGCTGGTCGTCGAGCCGGTGCTGGACACGGAGTGGGAGCGCATCGCTGAGCTGACCGAACAGTACGCCGACCTCTCGCTGGGGATCGTCGACGCCTCACTCGTCGTGCTTGCGGAGCGACTCGGGGCGGGAACCGTGGCCAGCTTCGACCGTCGCCACCTGGCAACCGTGCGCCCGGCCCACTGCTCCGCCCTCACCCTGGTGCCGTAGCCACAAAGCCGGCAGGCCCCGACCCGCGAACTCAGCCGGCGGCCGCAACGACCCACACGAAGCCGAGGAGTGAAGTGTCCGATCCGCCAACGTCCCCTCGGCAACTCCGGGGGAACGTTCGGTCGGCCGCGCCACCTCACCACTCTCGCGCCCCCCCGGTGGCGGTGATCCGCGTTCGCAACCTACCTCGCCGCTGAAGCGAGGTCAGGACGCCGCGGCGGACGGTGTCCCCCGGAGCCCGGTCAGATCCAGCCTGAGCCTTCGACCTTCGTCGTCCGCGACCGCCACGGCGGCCTCAGCTTCGTCGGAGCGCGATCCAGAGATCGGGCTTGATCGCCCCTGCCAGGAACACCGGCGGGAACCGGGGGCCGTGACACCCGTAGCTCACCACCTCACCCTCCGCCACGTCGAAAGAACGCCGGGCGCTGAGGTGGCGTCCCTGACCAACTCGCAGGGTGTGATGACCGGGCGGCAGGGACACCTCGACGGTCTCCTCATAGGCGATCTGCCCAACCACCCTCCCGTCAAGTGCGATGTCCCACCTCTCGTTCCTGCCAGTCAGCAATCCACTTATCGGGTTTCCCGCATATCCTCGGGACAGCCTCAGTGTCGCTTCAGCCACGGTCGATCCTCCAACGCTTGTACGCCCCCGCAGCTCGTCGTTCCGTGCGTCGGCAGCAGATCGGGCGTCACCACCTTGTCCTCGATCCCGACGCGAGAGGAGGTACCACACGAGAAAGACGATCAGCACCGCCCCGACGACGATGGCGATGACGATAAGAGCAGCGTGGTGGGTGCTGCTGCCGATGCTTGCCACCATGGCTGCTACTGGCAGAGCTGCGGGCATGAGTTGCGCCTGCCTCCGCTGACGGGTAAGACCTTTAAGCCCGGTGACGTCCGAGCGCGCCACATCTCGGCATCCGCCTCCTCAGCTTCTCGTGAGCGTGATCCAGAGACTGGGTACGACCGCCGCGGCCAAGAGCTGCGGCCAGAACCTGGGTCCGTGGCAGCGGAAACTAACCACCTCGTCTTCCCCGACGTCGAAAGATCGCTCCGGACTCACGTGCCGCCCCTCACCCAGCCGCAACCTGTGACGGCCGGGGCGGATGGCCACCTCCACGGTCTCCTGGTTGGCGATCCGGCCGACCGCAGCGCCGTCCAGAACTATCTTCCAGGTCTCCCCCTGCAAGCCGATCCCGAGCCCGCTCCATATGCGGGAAAGCCTAAGCGTCGCCTCCGCCATCGTCAGCCCCTCCGACACTCCGAATTCGCCGCACTGCGCCCGGTGGCATGCTGCTGGTGCCCGCGCCCGCCGCCTTCACGGCACGGGAGCCGGTGATCAACCGCTCCCGGTCGAACATGGCTGCCACCACCCGCCACATGGCGACGTCGATGACCAGCAACCCGAGTCCGAACCCGACTGCCGTCCACACGCCCACCGGCACGATCTGGAATGAGACCAGGGCAGTCACCGCCAGGGGGGGCACGCTGGCCAGCGTCCCCAGCTGTTGCGCGACCCGCACGTCGCTGGATCGCGCCGAGATCGCAGTGCCGACCCCGATCGACCAGATTGCGAGCAATGGCGCAAACAGCGCCTGGGCGAGGATGTGCGAGCCGTCGGTCAGGGTCGTGGCCACGGCGGGGTTCTGGGCGAAGAAGTGGGCCAGGATCACCACCAGGGCGAACAGCAGATAGGCGATCCCGACCGAGGGGACGACGGGGGCCAGCGCCTTGCCGATCAGGATCTCGCCCCGTCGCACCGGTGTGGTCAGCAGGGGCTCAAGCGTTCCCTGGTCTCGCTCGCCCACCACCGAGTAGGCGGCGATGGTGGCGGGGATGACCGCCGGCACGATAAGAAGGACGAGGAACGTCGAGCCCACCTCCTTGGCAACCGCCGCAGATTTCATGGTGCCACTGATCACGAAGATGACGAGCGCAGGGTTGATCAAGAAGACGAGAGGCAGCACCAGCATGGCGCCGATGATGAACGGCGTGCGGCGGTACTCACGCGCCTCCTTGCGCGCCACGGCGGCCAGACGTCCCAGGTCGAGACCGGTCATCCCCGTGCCTCCGGGTCCTCGTCGACCATCTGGAGGTAGACGTCCTCGAGCGAGTGGCGGGATTCCGAGATCGACACCACATCTGCGCCAACCGCGACCAGGGCGCGGGTGACCTTGGGTGCCGCCACCCTCGGGTCGGCAACGCTGAGCACGTACGACGCGGTGCCTCGGAGGCGCCACCCATCCACCCCCGCCTCGCCGTTGAACACGGCCTCCGGAGTCGGCAGGGGCGCTGCCGTCTCCACCTCCAGGGCCCCGTGAAAGAGAGTGCCGCGGAGCTCATCGGGACGACCGACCGTGAGCAGCCGCGTGTTGAGGATGGCAACCTGGTCGCAGAGCCGCTCGGCCTCCTCCAAGCGGTGGGTGGTGAGGAACACGGTCACCCCGCGCTGGCGCAGCCCGTTGATCAGCTCGTGCACCTCGCGTGTCACCACGGGGTCCAGCCCCGTGGTCGGCTCGTCGAGGAAGATGATCTCCGGTTCGTTGAGCAGCGCCCGGGCCAGCCCCACGCGCTGCCGCAACCCCTTGGAGAGGCGGCCACAGAGGTCGCGGGATCGGCCTGTCATGTTCACCGCCTCGAGCGCGTAGTCGATCCGCGCACAGGGAGACGCCAAGCCGTAGAGACCCGAGAACAGTTCGAGGTTCTCCTGGACGGTCAGGCGCAGGTACAGGCCCGGGTTCTCGGGCATGATCGAGATACGCCTGCGGATCTCGCCACCGTTGGCTGCCGAGAGAGGAATCCCGGCGACCAGGGCCGATCCTGCCGTTGGCGCGATCAGGGTTCCGAGGGTCCTCACCGTCGTCGTCTTGCCCGCTCCATTCGGCCCCAGGAAGCCGAAGACCTCGCCGTGGGCAACGGAAAACGAGACATCCTCGAAGGCTAGCCGGTCCCCGAACCGCTTGGTCAGGTGGCTGACGGACAGGGCTGCCGTGACGCCGGCCGTCAGCGGCTGAGCAGCCCCCCCGTCCCTGTTCCCCTGAGACAATTTCATGTCTATGTGATATCATACTGCGTCATCGAGCGTCAAGGTCGTGGAGGTTGAACATGGCATCGCCAGCGCCACCGATTCGGATCACGCCCACGCTTGGAGCTGACTTGGTGGAGCAGCCCGGCGGGTCTCTACCCGGCTGGGCGGCCGCCTTCCTTGGTCTCGTCACGTCCGTGGTTGGCCTGGCCTTGGTCGGCCGGAGCCTTTATGGCCTGTCACAGCCTGGCGGCCTTCCCCGTGCACTGTTGGGGGTGGGGCTGGTCTTGCTCGTGCTGGGCATCGCGGCCTTCCGTGGCCTCGTCTCCCTCAGCCCCGGCGAGGCCGCCGTGCTTCGCCTGACAGGCAGCTACCGCGGCACGGTCAGGCGCCCCGGCCTGTCCTGGGTCAACCCGGCGACCCGTGTGACCCGCATCTCGACCCGGATCCGAAACCACGAGACGGGCATGCTCAAGGTCAATGACGCCGACGGCAACCCCATCGAGATCGCTGCCGCCGTCGTCTGGCGCGTGGGGGACACGGCTCGCGCTCTCCTAGCCGTTGACGACTACGCCGAGTTCGTCCGGGTCCAGGCTGAGGCGGCGGTCCGCCATGTCGCCAGCGGCTACCCCTACGACGCCCGCGGCCGGGATGACCCGTCGCTGCGCGGCAACGCCACCGAGATCAACCAGGAGCTCTCCCGAGAGATAGCCACCCGGGTCACCGCTGCCGGCGTGACCGTCATCGAGGCGCGCCTCACCCGCTTGGCATACGCCCCGGAGATAGCCCAGGCCATGCTGCGTGTGCAGCAGGCCAACGCCGTGGTCGCGGCGCGTCACCGCATCGTGGAAGGTGCGGTCGGTATGGTCGAGCTCGCCCTGGACCGGCTCTCCGAGGACGCGGTGGTGGAGCTCGATGAGGAACGCAAGGCCACCATGGTGGGCAACCTCCTCGTCGTCCTCTGCAGCGACCGTGATCCGCAGCCAGTCGTCAACTCCGGGACCCTGTATTGATGGCTCCGAGCGCTGCGATCGCCGATCTGCCCGTCCGCAGAAAGACCGTCCTCCTGAGGCTGGATCCCAAACTCTACGTTGCGTTGTCGCGGTGGGCAGCCGAGGACTTCCGTAGCACTAATGCCCAGATCGAGTACCTCCTGCACAAAGTCCTGGTCGATTCCGGACGCGTAGGTGCTCCTGCCCGGACGAGGCGAAGCCTGCCCCGAGCCCAGCGAGCATGAGGCGAGCACGACGGCGACAGAGATATCGGAAGAGAGCCCAGGATTGGCCCCGGGCTCGCGGAGGGCGAATGTGGACGCTGATGAGCGGCTTGGCACCAGGATCATCCTCGAGAACGACCTCGTCCGGGTGTGGGAGCACCGAATACCGGCCGGCCAGATGGGACATCTCCATCTTCATCGCCGGCCGTACCTGTCGATCGTCATCTCCGGAGGGAAAGGCGATACCGTCGGAGCGGATGATAAGCGGCTTGATCGCTTCGAAGTCCATCCCGGCGACGCTCTCTGGTACGGACCCGAGCACCTGCCGGAGATTCACGCCTTCAGGAACGACGGCGAGGAGGACGTCATTCTAGTCACAACGGAGCTACTGGGGCCTGATCCGGCGTTGCCCGTAGCAGAGGCGGTTTCGTATTCGGCGAGGTCGTCAGACCGCTCCATGGGGCGGTGGGGAGCTTCAGTGCACAGGAGCGCCCACCTTCCCAAGGTGGGTGCCGCTACTTCGAAAGCCGTCTCCCGCTGTCATGCGATGTCTTGGCGGCGGATCATGCGGTTGACACAGGGCGCGCTGAGAGATCGTCGTCGAGCTTCCGCAGCGCGGCCCGGCCACTGACGCCGAGCTTGTCGTAACTGTGTGCCAGGTGGGACTCGACTGTTCGTTCGCTGAGGAAGAGGCGCTCCGCGATGGCACGAACGGTCATCCCCTCGCGAGCCAGCAGGCTGATCTGCCGTTCGCGTGACGTCAAAGCGCCGAC
>DASPQV010000021.1:0-7918 GCA_035624785.1 Binatia bacterium
CGGCCTTGCGCACCTTGGGATCGCCGATCCCGGTCGCGCCACCGTTGCCCGCGTTCAGGTTGAACCAGAGCACGACGGTGTTGCCGGAGGCGAACCAGGCATGGTTGGTCTCGGGGTTCAGGTCGACGTAGTCGGAGTAGACGTTGGGGATGTCGTTGCCAGCCCAGTCCAGCTGGGGCGGGTTGGCGGTCAGATCGGTGACGACCGTGGTGTTGCTCTGGATCGAGGGCACATCCACCTCGGACTCCGGCGGCGTCCCATCCCAGTAGTTCTTGTTGGGAGTGAACTTGACCACCGAGGTCGAGTAGCTGGTCGGCACGAACGGACCGGTGCCGACCGCCTTGTCGTGGGTGATCACGGTCGTCGGGTTGGCCGCGATCTCCTGCGCCATGGCCGCCGGCAGGATGTAGGTGCTGCCCAGGATCTCCCAGAGGGAGGTGTAGGCAGGGCTCTTGAAGGTCAGGGTGACCGTCTGGCCGCTCACCGTCGGATCCGAGGCCTGCGCCGGGACACCAGGCGTGTCGGCCGCCGAGGTCTCCATCAGCTTGAAGGTGGCGGCGACGTCGGCCGGGGTCATCGCCGAGCCGTCATTGAACTTGACGTTGGAGCGAACCGTGACGGCCAGCGTGGACCCGTTGTTGGAGAAGGCGTAGCCGGTCGCCAGCCAGGGGTTGTTCTGGTTGGGGTCCAGGGCATCCATCTCATAGAGCGGCTCCCAGACCAGGGACCGCATGTTCATGCCCGGAGCCATCGCCTTCGGGTCGTACGGGTTGAAGTCGTCGGAGAAGGTGACGCCGGTGGTTCCTTCCTCGATCAGCGGCGGCCCGACCGTCGTGGTCGGGGCGGCCGACGCCGACTGGGACGCTGGCACCGAGGCCGACGAGCTTGGCGTCGAGCTGGTGGATCCGCATGCCGCAGCGGCCAGAGCTGCCGCCCCGAGCAGGGATACCAGGACTTTCTGATTCATCGATAAGTGGTCTCCGTGGGGCACGGCCGGTGCGGCCGTGCGCTTCTGACGACAGGGCCGGTTTTGAGAGGTCCGCCACGACCCCTCGCCGCCGGCGGGGCCCGGAATACTACATAGACCATCCTCCTCAGTCCTCCTCTGGGTGGTGCGGTTTGGTGGGCCCGGGCAGGGCCGCGTAGGTGGCCGGAGCCTCGGGGGACGCGGCGGGAGCGGCGCGACCGTCGACCCGGCGCCGCGCCGGGTCGACGTGGAGCCAGCAGGCGGCGGTGTGTCCCGGAGCGACCGTCACCGAGGCCGGCGTCTCCTGGCTGCAGATGTCCATGGCATGAGGGCAGCGAGGGTGGAAGCGGCAGCCGCTGGGCGGCCGGACCAGGCTGGGGGGAGCGCCGCTTCCCGCCAGGCTGGGCGGCTCCACCCGCTCCGGGTCGGGGGCCGCCGAGAGCAGGAGCTGGGTGTAGGGGTGCGCCGGGCTGTCGGTGAGCGTGGCGCTCGGAGCCGCCTCCACCATCTGGCCTGCGTACATCACCATGATGGTGTCGGCGAGGTAGCGGGCCGATCCGATGTCGTGGGTGACATAGAGGATGGCCAGCCGCTCCCGGTCGCGCAGGTCGGCGAGCAGGTTGAGCACGCCCAGCCGGATCGAGACGTCCAGCATCGACACCGGCTCGTCGGCGAGCAGGACCCGCGGCTGCACCGCCAGGGCGCGGGCGATCGAGACTCGCTGCCGCTGGCCGCCGGACAGCTCATGGGGGAACTTGTCAGCGAACTGCTCGGGGGGCTCGAGGGCCACCCGCCGGAGCAGATCGTCCACGCCCGCCTCGACGTCGTCGACGACGCGGTGGATCTGGAGCGGCCGGACCAGGTTGTGGCGGACCCGATGCACCGGGTTGAGGGACGCGAAGGGATCCTGGAAGACCATCTGGACCTGGGCCGCGTAGGAGCGCGGCCGGCCGCGGGGGACCGGCTCCCCGTCGAGGAGCAGCTGGCCCCGGTCCGGCTGGATGATCTTGGCAAGCATCCTGGCCACGGTCGTCTTCCCCGATCCGCTCTCCCCCACCACCGCGGTCACGGTCCCGGCGCGAAGCCCGATCGACACCCTGTCGACGGCGTAGAGCGGGACCCGCCGGGCGAAGATGCCGGTGGCCTCCTTCACCGCGAAGTGCTTGGTGAGGTCACGGCCCTCGAGCACCAGCGGTGCAGCCGAGGTGACCGACGGCTTGTAGACGGCGGTGGCGGTCACCGGAGGCTCCTCGCGGATGGGCTGGGCGCCTCAGGAGCGCGTCCGGTTCGGCCCAGCGGGTCGGGCATGTTCAGTTCCTCGGGCACCGTCGCGTCGCCGCCGTGCAGCCAGCAGGCGACCTGGCGTCCGGTGCTGTCGAGGGTGACCAGCGGTGGCATCTCCCGCCGGCACCGCTCCAGCGCCCAGGGGCAGCGAGGATTGAAGGAGCAGCCTGAGGGGAGCGCCCGCAGGTCGGGGGGCGAACCGGGGATGCCCTCCATCGAACGGCGCTCGCCGTGCATCGGCGGGAAGCAGTGGAGCAGGCCGTAGGTGTAGGGGAGCCGCGGCGCGTAGAAGAGCGATGCCGCGGCCGCCCGCTCCATCATCCGCCCGGCGTACATCACCGCGATCTCGTCGGCCAGCTCGACCAGCAGGGAGAGGTCGTGGGTGATGAAGAGGGCCGCGAAACCAAGCCGGTCGCGGAGCCCCATGAGCTCCTCGAGGATCTCTCGCTGGGTGACCACGTCGAGAGCGGTGGTCGGCTCGTCAAGGATCATCACCTGCGGCTCGAGGGCCAGGGCCATGGCGATCATGGCCCGCTGGCGCATCCCACCCGACAGCTCGTGGGGGTAGCTGCGCAGCCGGTCGGCGGTCATCCCCACCATCTCGAGGAGGGCCACCGACCTCTCCTGGCGCGCCACCTTGTCCATGTCCGGCCGGTGCACCCTGAGCATGTCCTCGAACTGGGCGCCGATCGTGATCACCGGGTTGAGCGCGTTGAGGGCGCTCTGCATCACCACCGAGATCTCCGACCAGCGCACCGTCCGGAGCTGCTCGTCACCGGCCCGGAGCACGTCGATGGTCTGGCTCGCGCCGCCGCTGTCCGGCCGGGAATGGAAGAGCACCTCGCCGCCGGTGATGACCCCAGGAGCCCGGAGCAGGCGGATCGCGGCCAGGGCGATGGTGGACTTGCCGCTGCCGCTCTCACCGGCGAGGCCGAGGACCTCGCCGCGCCGCAGCGTCAGGTCGCAGTCCATGACGGCGTGCACGGCTGCGGCTCCGTAGCCGTAGTCGACACTCAGGCCCTTGATCTCGAGCACGGGCTCGGCCTGCCGGGGAGCGCTGGCGGCCACGGGGCGCGGTCCGGCGGGGGAGATGGACCCGGTCACCGCGCCACCCCCGGGCCACCGACCATGCCGGAGGCGGCCGGCGTCGAGATCATCACCGGGGTGTAGCCGAGGCGAGCCCGGAAGCTCACGTGAGCCCGGCGGGCCGCCTTCCGGGTCAGCCCGGCGGCCCGGAGCCGCGGGTTGATGAACTCGTCGATCCCGAAGTTGAGCAGGGCGAAGCAGGTGCCGAGCAGAGCCACCGCCACCCCCGGCGGGGCCCACCACCACCAGTCCCCGTGGACCAGGGCGTTCTGCCCCCAGGCCTGCTGCATCATCAGCCCCCAGTTCCACACCCCGCCGGAGCCGGGGGCTCCGGCCAGGCCGAGGAAGGAGAGCGCGACATAGGCGCCGATGGCGTACAGGGTGGTGAACAGGAAGCCCGACGCGACGATGGGCACCAGGTTGGGCAGGACCTCGGAGATGATGATGCGGAGCCGGCCCTCACCCGAGACCCTCGCGGCCTCCACGAAGTCGCGGTTGCGCAGCGAGAGGGTCTGGGCCCGCAGCACCCGGGCGCCATATGCCCAACCGGTGATCGCGACGATGATGGAGATGAAGATCACCCCGCCGGTCGCGCTGTTGTTCCCCGAGTTGGAGACGAACCCGGCCAGGACGATGAGCAGCGGCAGGCCGGGGATGGCCAGGAAGACGTTGGAGAGGACGGAGAGCCCCTCGTCGGCGAGGCCGCCCAGGTAGCCGGCGCTAACCCCGACCAGCACGGACATCGCGGTGGCCAGGGCTCCCGCCAGGAGCCCGACTAAGAGCGTGGCTCGAGCGCCGACCAGCAGCTGGGACCAGGCGTCCTGGGCAAAGGCGGTCGTGCCCAGCCAGTGAGCGCCCGAGGGGGGCAGCGGGGAGTAGCTGTCAATCTCGGGGCTACCGCTGGTGCAGAACAGGCCAGAGCAGCTCGGGGCGACGGCCTTCTGCACCACGGTGACGCCGATGAAAGGGTTGCCGTTGCAGCCGGCGGGCAGCGCCGCCGCGTGCAGCGGAGGCGGCGGCGGGGCCGGGCAGGTGAGGTCGGGCGAGTAGGGAGCCCAGAGCGGGCCGATGATGGCGAGGACGACGAAGACGCCCAGCAGCACCAGCCCGGCGATGATCTTCGGGGAGTGGGGGAGGCTGATGGCCCGGAACCGGGATCCCGGCCCCTGGGGCGCGGACCCGGTCGCGAGGTCGGGGGAGAGGGGAGCGGCTGCGCTCATGCGATCAGGCCTCCTGCCGCGCCCGTGGGTCGATGAGGACATAGACGATGTCCGCCAGGAAGTTGGCCAGCAGCACCACCAGGATGATGATCACGAAGATCCCCTGGACCAGGCTGTAGTCGAGCTTCTGGATGGCGGCGATCAGGTTGTAGCCGATCCCCGGGTACTGGAAGATCACCTCGACCAGGAACTGGCCGGCCACCACCAGGCTGAGGGAGATCGCGAAGTTGCTGATCGAGGGGAGCATCGCGTTGCGCGCCGCGTACCAGACCACCCGGCGCGGCGAGAGACCCTTGGCCCGGGCCACCAGGACGAAGTCCTCGTCCATGGTGGTCACCATCTGGTTGCGCATCCCCATGATGAAGCCCGCGGAGGTGGCCAGCACCACGGTGATGGCGGGCAGGATGGCGTGGGTGATGATGCTCCAGATGTAGGGCCAGTTCATCCCCTGGACGATGCTCGCGTTGGCGTAGTCGTAACCGCCATTGGAGGGGAGCCAGTGGAGCATCTTGCCGGTCTGGCCGAAGACGAGCAGCAGGACCATGGCCAGGAAGAAGAAGGGGATCGCCTGGAAGAAGGTGGCGGTGGGCAGGACCCAGTCGAGCGCGGAGCCCCGCCACCAGGCCAGCACCACCCCGATCGCGGTGCCCATCACGAAGCTCAGGATGGTCGCGACGATCAGCAGGCCCAGGGTCCAGGGTAGGAAGGAGAGCACCAGCGTGGCCACCGGCTCGTTGGTCGACCAGGAGCGGCCGAGGTCCCCATGGAAGAGGTTGCCCCAGAACTGGAAGTACTGCACGATCGGGTTGCCCAGGGACTGTTTGAGGATCTCGTTGTAGACCGGCGGCCGTGAGAGAGCCGACGCCAGGGTGATCTGGTCGCCCTTGATCGACTTGATGGTCACCCCCTGGCCGTTCAGGACGGCGCCCCCGGACGTGAACAGCGTGCCCTCCTCGGTGTTCAGCGAGAAGGTGGTCCGGGTGGGCGGGGGCGAGGTCCGAGTATGGCCGAGCGCCTCGCCGAACTGCTTCTCGATGGCGATGGCGCAGGTCGAGTTGCACTGCCCGCCCGCGGATGCCTGGGCGATCTCGCCGGCCGCCGGGTCGCCGGGCACGGCACGGGGGATGATGAAGGCGAAGGTCAGGCCGGCCCACGCCGCCAGCAGGTAGAAGCCGATCCTGCGCGCGAGCAGACGCACGGTCAGACACCTCCTCCGGTGAGTCGCGGCGATGCGGGAGCCGAGGACAGCCGCACCTCCAAGCGGGTGGTCAGCAGCACCTTGCGCGGGGACTGATCGGGGACCTGCATGATCCCCAGCAGCAGCCGCGCCATCTCCCTGCCCATCTCCTCGATGGGCTGGCGCACGCTGCTCAGCGGGGGCTGGAGCGCGGCGGCCAGCGGGTCGTCGTCGTAACCGACCACGGCGACATCCTCAGGGACCCGCCGCCCCGCCTCGGCCAGCACCTGGAGAGCGCCCGCGGCCATGAGGTCGGAAGCCACGAAGACGGCGTCCAGCTTGGGCCGCTTGAGGAGCAGGAAGCGCATCGCCCTGATGCCGCCCTCGCGGGTGAAGTCGCCCGCCTCGACCAGGCCCTCGTCGATGGGCAGGCCGGCGCCTTCCAGGCCCTGCCGGTAGCCGCGGAGGCGGTCCTGGCCGGCGGGGACGTCCTGGCGTCCCGTGATGGTGGCGATGGCGCGGCGACCGCCGGCGATGAGGTGGGCGACCGCGTGGGCGGCGCCGGCGACGTTGTCGACGTCCACATGGCTGAACCGGCCCGGCTCGGATGGCCGCCCGCCGATGACCACCGGGATGCCCCGGCCGGCCAGCCGCCCCGGGAGCGGGTGGGACCCCGGCAGGGAGACGAGGAGGACGCCGTCGGCGTGCCCGGCGGCGACGTAGCGCTCCAGGCGATCGACATCGGAGACGGTCTGAGGCGCCAGCAGCATGAGCTGCATGTCCCGCTCGACCAGCACGTCGCCCAGGCCGCGGATCAGGCGGGGGAAGAAGGGGTCGCCGAAGAGGAGGGTGGTGGGCTCGAACACCACCAGGGCGACCGCATCGCTCCTGCCGGTGGCCAGCGCCCGCCCCGCCTGGTTGGGTACGTATCCGAGCCGGTTGGCCGCCCGCTCGACCGCCTTGCGGGCGTCATCACTCACCCGAGGGCTCGAGGTGAGCGCGCGGGATGCCGTCGCTCGTGAGACACCTGCCGCCTGCGCAACTTTCTCGAGGGTCACCTTCGTGCCGTGAGGTTCCTTCATGAGAGCGGTCCCACACTCTAGGGACGGCTCGCGTCAGGTGTCAATCACCCCAACGGGTGATTGGCGGTGACACTCACCCCAGTGGGTGAGGCCCTTCCGGATCCCAATCGAATGGATCGGGCCAGTCTCAGCGGCCAGGCTGGGCCTGTCAATCACCCATCAGGGTGAGGGAATGGGACGGATGACCGATGCCTCACCTAATAACAGTGGACCCACCGATGATGGGAACGGGACTGACCGATTCGAGGCAGGATGGGCAGCCGCGCAGCCGCTGGAACCGCGTCCACCGGTCTGCTGTTGGAAAGAGCCGCGGACGCCACAGTCGAACCGCCCGCCAGCCGCTCCCGCCACCGCCGCCCGGCCGGCGACGGACACCCGGGGCGGGACCAGCGCTCAGAGAACTGGCCCTCGCGGAGGCGGGCTTCCCCCGAAGCAGGGAGCGGCCCCTCGGCGGCAAGCCTCGGGGCCGTCCGGTCTGGGCCGGCAACCCCGCCGGCGAACGGCGCCGGCGGGTCCGACCTTCCACCTAGGGAGGGGGGGTGCTATTCAGGTTTCGATTCCGGGACGGCCATGCCGCCGTCCTGCCGCCCGGGCTCAGGAGCCGGCCACCGGCTTGAGCTGCATCAGGATGTAGGGCATCTCCGGATCGTTCGGCGAAGGATCCATGTAGGGGTTGGAGGCATCCGGCCAACCCGTGTACTTGGCGCTGCTGTACACGTTCCAGTCCGCGCCGTAGAGGAGCGGAGCCTCGGGAACGTCACTCGACATGACCTGAGCCAGCGGCGCGACCGCGGACACGATCGCCGCGGTGTTGCTGGGATCGGTGCTCGAGTACTGCTGGAGAGCGGTCAGCGCGGTCGAGGCGCCCGAGGGATCACCGGCCTTGAAACCGATCCAATCCGCCGTGTTCGCCGACACCGAGGTGTCGAGCCAGTCCTCGAGCTGAACGTAGGGGGTGTTGCCGCCGTTGCCCCAGTGGATGGCCGTCTGCCACCCCGTGGGGCTGGTGGTCAGGGTGGTGTTCCAGTCGGAGTACCCCTGGGCCGCCTTGGTGGTCACGTCCATGCCCAGCGCCTGCAGCTCCTGGGAGATCAGGGTCGCA
>DASPQV010000022.1:0-14609 GCA_035624785.1 Binatia bacterium
GTCCCGAAGATCGAGGCACGGCACGTCGACCGGGCCCCTGTCGCTTCGGCTGTCCTCACCTGCAGTGACGGCGCCTTCTTCTACAGTCACTTCGATACTTGTACCAGCATCGAAGTAAGGTCGCCAGGACCACTGGTAACCGGCAGCCTGGGACCGTCGACCCTATCGTTCGGCAGGGAACATCACCTCGCCGGCGTCTGCGGCCGCGGTGGGAGCCGGTAGGCGCCGGGAGCACCTCGGGCGGGGTTTCTCACCGCCGACCCCGACCCGCTGGGCGGGCGAAGGCGAGTGGCCTCCTACCGCCTGGTCGCTGCGGGAGCCAGCTCGGTCAGCAGAGCCTCCACGCGCACCTCGATCTCGTCACGAATCCGGCGGGCCATGGCCAGCGACTGGCCGGCTGGGTCATCGATCTGCCAGTCCAGATACCGCTTGCCCAGAAAGACCGGGCAGGCGTCACCGCACCCCATGGTGACGACCACGTCGGCGGCACGCACCACCTCCTCGGTCAGCGGTTTGGGAAAGGCCTGCCCGAGGTCCAGCCCCAGCTCGGCCATGGCCTCGATGACCGTTGGGTTGAGGCGGTCCGCCGGCTCCGAGCCGGCCGAGCGCACCCGAACCCGACCGTGAGCGTGGTGATCCAGGAGGGCTGCGGCCATCTGGGAGCGGCCGGCGTTGTGGACGCAGACGAAGAGCACCTCGGGCACGTCACTCGTCAGCTTGCCGGCCACCCTGGCCGACGCCTGAAGCCTTTCCCGAGCGAATCGCTCGGCCTGGGGGACCAGGAAGTTGGTGACGGTTGCGGTGGCGGCGAGCAGCTCGAAGGAATCGGTCAGGCACTGGCTGACTGTCTCAGGGCTGAAGACGCCCGCGAATTCTCTCGAGAGGGCGTCCCCGACGCCCTCCAGAGACTTCCGCTCAAGTGGTGTTGTCATCTCCCTGCCTCCGCGGCCATCGACCTCAGCCGGTGGTGTGGCTCGCCCACCTCTCGAATCCACGCCTGCGCTCCGGCTTGCATGGCGTCCCAGGGGCTGCCCAGGGGCGGCGTGTAGGAGAGGTCCAGCTCATTCACCTGGTCCACGGTCATGCCGTTGAAGATGGCGGCTGCCGCGATGTCGATGCGCTTGGCCACCTCGCTGTGTGAGTGGCCGAAGAGCTGGACACCCAGCAGGCGGCCGGTCCTGCGATCCCCCGTCCAGCGCATGGCTATCCGCTGGGAGCCGGGGTAGTAGGCCTTGTGATCGTCGGCCTGGCTGGCGACCGTCACCGGGTCGAAGCCCGCAGCCGCGGCTTCCTGGTCACGGAGCCCGGTGCGCGCGGCCACCCTGTCGAAGACCTTCACGACCTGGGTTCCCAGGCTTCCCGCGAACCGTCGATGCCCCCCGAGGGCATTCTCGCCGGCCACTCGGCCCTGCTTGTGGGCGGTCGTCCCCAGGGGGAGGTAGGTGGTGCCGAGAAGCCTGTGGTGGGTGACGACACAGTCGCCGGCTGCGAAGACGTCCGGCAGCCCGGTCCGCATCTCCTCGTCCACCAGCACCGCGCCGCGCGGGCCGGTCTGGGCGCCCGCGGCCACCAGGAGATCCGTCTCGGGGCGGACGCCGACGGAAACCAGCACCAGGTCCACGAAGCGGGTGTAGCTCCCTCCGTCCCGTGCGGTGCCTTCCACCCGCAGCCGTCCCGAAGCACCGTCAGCCGCTCGGCTGATCTGCTGGACGGTGACACCGGTGCTGATGTCGACTCCGCGCCTCTCCAGCTCGCCGCGCACCATCGCGCCGAGGTCAGGATCCACGGTGGGAAGCACCTCCGGGAGCATCTCCACCTGTGCCACGGTGAGACCGCGGACGGTGAGCCCGTCGGCCATCTCGAGACCCACGTAGCCAGCGCCAACGATCAGAGCCTCGGTCGGTCGGCGCTCCTCCAGAGTCCGGGTCAGGGCGAAGCTGTCTCCCATCGTGTGGAGGAGATGCACCCCATCGGCCTCGCCAAGAGCGTCCGGCCCCTCCAGACCGGCGATCCGCGGCCTGACGGGAACCGCTCCGGTGCCCACCACCAACCGCTCGTAGGCGAGCGGCTCTTCCCCGCCGACGGTCCGCAGCCACACCCGGTGCCCCTCGACGTCGATGCGGGTGGCAGCCGCGTCCAGGCGAAGCCGCAGGCCGGCCGCCTCCAGATCGGCGCGGGTACGGTGCGCCAGGTTGTGCCAATCGCTGACCTCCCCTGAGATGTAGTAGGGGATGCCGCAGATGGAGAAGTTTGGATAGGCGTCCGCCGCCACCACGGTGGTCGCCGTGCTGGGATCGAGCTCCCGAGCGCGCAGCGCGGCCGAGATACCGGCATCGGAGCCACCAATGGCGACCAGCTGCATGGCGATCCCTCAGGTGTGAGTGGGCAGACGGGGAAAGGTGCGACCCGGTCAGCAAGTCGGCGGGCTGGGTGTCTCCGGGCAAGGAGTCGGGGCGGCGATCCCCGAGCCGATCACGATGGCGACGAGCAGGGCGCTCCCGATGAGCCCTGAGAGCAGGCGCCGCGCCAGCGGGCCGGTCATCGGCGTCGCATCTGGTGCTGGACGAGTGAGCCCGCGGGTTCCGGGCCAGAGACGAAGGGACCGACTACCCTGGACATCAGGTGGCCTCCGCGACGTCCTCAGCGAGAGACGAGACCAGGAAGGGGATGCGCGCGGCCAGCTCGGCAGCCGTCACCTCGAAGGCTGGATAGGTGGCCTCGTCGCTGGCATCACCGTCCACCGGGTCGGCGATGCTCCAGTGGATTCTCCGCGTCGCTCCCGGGAACTCCGGGCAGACCTCGCGGACCCGGTCGCAGACGGTGACCACGCAGTCGAACGGCTGGTCGATGAACTCCCGGAGGTGCTTGGCTCGGCGGCCCTCGATGTCGATGCCATAGCCGCGCAGGACCCTGACCGCGTTGGGGTGCAGCCGGGTCGGGTGACTGCCGGCGCTGACGGCGCGGACCCGATTGCGTGTGGCCTGCTGCATGAGCGCCTCGGCGATCTGGGAGCGCGCGCTGTTCCCGGTGCAGAGGAAGATCACTCGGCCCGCTGCCCTGCTCAGGGAGACGCCCGGGCGGGACTCCGGCATCAGGGCCGGGTGCAGCGCGGCCCCCGCGGAGCGAAGCAGCTCCCGGCATCGGCTGAGATCGGCCCAGTAATAGGTGTCCCGGCCGTCCGCTGAGCTCCGGCGTGAGGTGATCAGCCCGCCGGCGCGGAGCAGCCCCAGGTGGTAGGAGACCAGGCTCTGCGGCTCGCCGAGACGGGCGGTCAGCTCCCGGACCCGGCAGTCGCTCTCGGCCAGCTCGTGGAGCATCCGCCAGCGCAGCGGGTGCGAAGCCAGGGTGAGGAAGGCGGGAAGTGGGACCGGATCGGCAGTCGGCGCTAGTACCACCAGGGCATATTACATCAAATCAAATAGATGGATTTTGCTCGGTTCGACCGGCTGCACCCCCAAGCGCGCCCGCCGAGGGGCGCCCACCGGGTCCCTGGCCGATCGGCGGCTCGAGGGGTCACGCGCTGCCCCTGGGCCTGATGCTAACTATTGACAACCTTCGATGGAGTGATATACCGTGCAAGGCATCGATCGATAGCCGTCGATGTAAGGAGGATGACCATGGCAGCCGACACGTCCAGAAGACCCCCGCAGTGTGGCTCTGCGGATGCCCTGCCAAGCCGAGCCACCAGGAACCCGGCGTCCCAGCGGGGATGGTCCAGGCTCCTCACCGCCTGGCGCTGCGGCTCCCTGTGCTGCTGCTACAGCTGACGCCCCGGAACATGGTGAAAGGCAACCAGAGATGGCTGGACAATTTGAGATCAGAGAGACCGTCCGCCAGCACTACGCCGCGGAGGCAGTCCGCTTTGGCGCCCGCACCCCGGCGAGCTCGTGCTGTGGCACCGGCTCAGCCGACAAGGTGGAGGTGACGTTCGGGGGTTCGCTCTACGGCACCGAGGCCTGTGGCATCCCCGAGGCGGCTCTCGGCGCCTCCGCCGGTTGCGGGGTGCCCACTGCCGTCGCCGACCTGCACCCCGGTGACGTGGTTCTGGACCTCGGTTCCGGCGCGGGCCTCGACGTTCTCATCGCGGCAAGGCGTGTCGCTCCCGGTGGCCGGGCGATCGGCCTGGACATGACTGCTGAGATGCTCGAACTGGCCCGCAAGAACGCCGCCGAAGCGGGGCTGGACAACGCGGAGTTCGTCGAGGGCTACCTCGAAGACATCCCGCTCGCCGCTGCCAGCGTGGACGTCGTGCTGTCCAACTGCGTCATCAACCTCGCCGCCGACAAGGGCGCCGTCCTGCGCGAAGCCGCCCGGGTGCTGCGCCCGGGTGGGCGCTTCGCCGTCACCGACATCGTCGCCGGCGCCGGCATGGACGAGCCCACCCGGACGGACCGAGAGAAGTGGGCTGGCTGCCTGGCCGGCGCCCTGACCGAAGCCGAGTACCGGGCCGCCCTTCTGGACGCTGGCTTCGCTGAGGTGGAGGTCATCGAGACGCACCGGTCCGACGATCGCGCCTTTGCCGCCATCGTGAGGGCTCGCAAACCGTCGTAGCACGCCGACGGTTCGGCCGGACGACCACGCGCGGGTGATTCGACCCTCGCGTGACTGGCGGCGATCCGAGTCTCGACGCGACCACCCGGCACCCCGGTGACGCCGGTGCTTTCCCGGTCAGATTTCCGGCCCGGCGCAGTCAGGCGACCAGATCACCAGCGCGGCCGCTGGCCCCCTCCGTCTCCCAGCGGCGGAGCAGCCGGCGGACCCGCTCCACCTCATCGGTGGTGAGCGTGGTCGCGCCGAGCTCCACGACCCGCCGAACCGCCCAGTCCTCGTTCACCGTGAAGGCGGTCAGGGGGAGGCCGAGCCGGTGGGCGGTGTCGCAGAGCTCGGCGGTGAGGAGCCAGTGAGGCACACAGAGCCCGCTCGCCCGCACCTCGCGGGCCCACCTGGCGGCCAGCTCGGGCAGATGCCAGCGCCACGGCAGGGATGCCACCGCCGCGACCGCATGCTGCGGGGAGTGCTGGATCTCCCCGATGGCGTGGCCCAGCTCAGCGAGGCTGTGGCGGACCCGGGCGGGGTCACGGTGGGTCACCCAGAGCGTGGAGAGCGCTCCGGCCACACGGTCGCGCCGCCGTTTGCCGAACTCCGGGATCGTCGGCCACCGCTCAGCGCGACCGGCGCTGACCCGCAGCTCGCGAAGGGCGGCGATGCTCGGTGTGCAGACTGCGACGCCGGCGGCGTCGCGCCGCCCCCGAAGCCAGCGCCCGATCAGCGATGCCGTGACCGTTCCCTTGAGATCGAGCAGCAGCGGCACCCGGCCGGCGATGACTTCGACGGCCTCGTCCAGGGTCAGCAGGCCCGGATCCAGGCGGCGCAGGGTGGAGAGCGGCAGCGCGGCCACCGGGGTGCCGGCGGGGATTGTGGGCGTGGCTCCGCGCCGGCCACGAGCCGATGCGGGCCCCTGGGTGGGCGCGCTGGTGACGAGCAGGCGCGGCAGCCGAACGTTCCCGGGCTCGAGCCGCTGATCGTGGCGCACGACCATGACCGGGTCCGCGGTGTGGCAGACATCGAGCTCCAGGCGGTCGAGCCCCAGCCCCGCCGCCCATTCGAGGTGGCGGCGATCGGGTGTGCCGTGCAGCCGTTGGACCGCCAGGCCGGCGTGCCCGATCATGGCGATGGCCGCACCCTGGCCGAGAGGTCGCAACCGGGGAACGACCGGAGCCGGCGGCGAGGCCACGCGGTTGGGGCCAGCCGGCCGGCGCGCGGCGTTCGCCATCAGCCGCAGCGTAACCGGAGCGGGACTAACCAGAGGCGAAGAACAGATCAAGGACTGCGCATGGCGGCCTCGTTCTCTGGATGGCGCCCTTCACCGGATCTCCAATCCTCGTTCGCTCCATCTTCAGAACCGGGAAGCCACGATCCGAGGGGATGCGGCTGGCGATCGTCACCGAGAGCTTCCCACCACGGATCAATGGGGTCTCCCGCACCGTTGCCGAGCTCACCGCCTACCTCCGTCGGAATCGCCATGAAGCGCTGATCTTCACTCCCGGCGGGGGCCTGCACGAGCACGACGGGTTCGAGGTCGTGGGGGTGCGCGGGGTGAGGGGTTGGCTGTACCCCGACCTCACCGTCTCCCCGGTGGCTCCGGGGATGCGCCGGCGCCTGCGGGAATTCGCCCCCCACGTCGTGCATCTCGCCTCACCGGCGGCGCTGGGCGTGTGGGGTGGTTGGACGGCGTGGTCGCTCGATCTGCCGGTTGCCGCCCACTACCAGACCGATCTCCTCGGCTACGCTCGGGCCTACGGCGGGGCGGCTCTCGCGCTGGTGGCGGGGATCGCCGCGCGCTCCTTCCACAACCGGTGCACGGCAACCTATGCGCCGACACCGCCGATGGCGGAGGAGCTGTGCCGCCGCGGTTTCGAGCGCGTCCGCGTCAGCGGGCGAGGTGTGGACGCCGGGCTCTTCCGGCCTCATCGCCAGGGGGCGCTGCAGGCCGCGCGTCACTGGCCGCCCGGGGACGGCGCCCGTGTCCTCAGCGTGTCACGCCTTGCCCGGGAGAAGAACCTGGTCAGCGTGCTGGACATCGCCGCCAAGCACCCGGAGCTGCGCTTCCTGCTCGTTGGAGACGGCCCGATGGGTGAGGAGCTGAGCCAACGAGCTCCTCCCAACCTCAACCTGGCGGGCGCCCTGCGCGGACCGGCGCTCGCCGATTGCTATGCAGCCGCTGACGTCTTCCTGCACCCGTCGGTGACGGAGACCTTCGGTCAGGTGGTCCAGGAGGCGATGGCCTCCGGCCTCCCGGTGGCCGGCATCCGCTCCGGGGGCGTCGGCTGGCTCGTGGAGCACGGTGTCACCGGCGTCCTGGTCGATCCCCCGGGGCATGACCTTGGCGACGCGCTTGGCGAACTGGTCCATCGGTACGACCGGCGGGCGATGGGGGAGGCAGCGCACCATGCTGTCAGCGGGCGCACCTGGAGCGCGGTCTTCGACGCCCTGCTCGCCGACTACACAGCGCGCGGCCGGCGGGAATCTCACGGCGGCGTAGCAGGGTCGAGTGGCTCAAGGATGTGGCGCGCCGGCCGCAAACCCCGAGTGATCGCAGTGCCGGGGTGACCGGCGCCACTCAGACCGACCGGTGGCTGGAGGGGATGAACCAGCTCCAGCAGCGCCTCGAGGGATGGGAGCGGTTGCCGGCGCGCTGACGCGCCGCCATCTCAGCAGCCTTCCAGGACCATGGCCAGCCCCTGGCCGACCCCGATGCAGATCGCTGCCAGGCCATAGCCACCGCCGCGTTGATGAAGCTCGTGGGCCAGCGAGCCGGCGATCCTCGCCCCCGAGCAGCCCAGCGGATGGCCGATGGCGATGGCGCCGCCGTTGGGATTGACGATCTCCGGGTCCAGCTCTGGCCATTCCGCGAGGCAGGCCAGGCACTGGGCAGCGAAGGCCTCGTTGAGCTCGACGCAGGCCAGGTCGCCCCAACCGATGCCGGCACGCCGCAGGGCCCGCCGTGCTGCCTCCACCGGACCCAGACCGAAGAGCTGAGGCTCGACGGCGCTCACCGCCCGGCTGGCGATCCGAGCCAGCGGCGGCCGCCCGACCCGGTCGGCACCGGCCTGGTCGGCCAGGAGCAGGGCCGCCGCGCCGTCGCTGAGCGGGGACGAGTTGCCCGCCGTCACCGTGCCGCCGGCGCGGAAGACAGGCTTCAGCGCCGCCAGCGCCTCCATGCTGGTGTCGTCCCGGATGCACTCGTCCCGAGGCAGATCGACACCGGGCAGGTCGACGATCTCATCCGCGTAGCGGCATGCCACCCAGGCGCCGGCGGCCAGCCGGTGGCTGCGGAGCGCGAAGCGGTCCTGGTCTTCGCGGCTGATTCCGCGCCGCTCCGCCAGGATCTCGGCACCCTCGCCCAGGGAGACCGTCCACTCCGACGGCATCCGGGGGTTGACCATCCGCCAGCCCAGTGTGGTCGAGTGCAGGGTCTCGCTCTGGCGAGGCAGTCCCTGCTCCGGCTTGAGGAGCACCCAGGGCGCCCGGCTCATCGACTCCACCCCGCCCGCGATCACCACCGAGGCGTCGCCCGCGGCGATCGCCCGGCTGCCGCTCATGACCGCCTCCAAGCCCGAGCCGCAGAGGCGGTTGACGGTCTGCCCCGGGACGGAGACCGGAAGGCCGGCCAGCAGCCCGGCCATGCGGCCAACATTGCGGTTGTCTTCCCCGGCGCCGTTGGCATCGCCCAGAACGAGGTCGTCGACGCGGCCCGGGTCGAGGTCCGGGCTGCGCCGCACCAGGCCGCCGACCACGGCGGCGCCCAGGTCGTCGGGGCGAACTCCCGACAGGGCACCGGCATAGCGCCCGACCTTGGTCCTCACCGCGTCGAGGATGTAGACGCCGGTCACGGCGATGGTGCGGGTGGGCCGGGGGTTGGGGTCACCGATGTCAAGTTTGGGCGGCCGGGCCCGCTCGGGCGCCGGCGCAGCTCCCGATCCGCCCCGCGTCGCCTCGAAGGCGGGCGGCTGATCTCAGCTCAGCTGGAAGGCTATGTACCCCGCTCACCCGGTTGGATGACGCGCGCGGGTCAGATGACGACCTCGCCGCGGACCAGGGAGGCGGTCGCTCCGCCGACCCAGATGGTCCCGTCAAGGTCGGCGTCGATGTGGACGCGGCCGGCGCGCCCCAGGGCAGTCCCCTGGCTGACCACGTACGGTGGCCTCGCCCGGCCGCTTCCCACCAGCCACTGGGCGAGTGAGGCGTTCAGGCTCCCGGTGACCGGGTCCTCCCGAGTCGCCCCGTCGAGCGGGAAAAAGGCCCGCACCTCGTAGGCAAAGGGCGAGCCCGGCGGGTAGGGGCCGACCACGCCGACGTCACGGTCCACCAAACCGGGGCGCAGGGCGAGGACCGCCTCTGCGTCGCCGAGCATGAGCGCGACCCAGCCGGGGCCGTTGTCGACCCATTGGGCATCGACGACGTCCGCACGCTCGATGCGCAGGAGGCCGGCCACGTGCTCGACCATGTCCTCCTCCACAGGACCAGAGCGCAAGAGCGGCGGTGCGGCGAAGGCGAGACGGGAGCCGCTGCGCCGGATCGGCACCAGCCCGGCGGGACACTGCTGCACCAGCGCCGGCCGGTCGGTTCCGGTCCACTCGATCCAGGCGTGGCAGGTGCCGAGTGTCGGGTGCCCTGCGAAGGGCAGCTCCCCGCCGGGGGTGAAGATCCGCACCGCGTAGTCGGCACCCCGCCGGGTCGCGGGCAGGACGAAGGTGGTCTCCGACAGGTTGGTCCATCGGGCGAAACGCTGCATCTCGCCGTCGCCGAGGCCTGCGGCGTCCAGCACCACCGCCACCGGGTTGCCAAGGTGGGGCACCTCGCTGAACACGTCGACCTGGAAGAAGGGATGCGGCACAGCGCTCAGGTTGCCACATGGTCGGGGGGCACCGCTGGGCTGAGCCGGAGCCGGCGACCCCCGGGGTCGCTGGGGAACCCACCGTACTCCCGGCCGGTTCCGTGTCGCGGACACGCTCAGGATCCGGCGCGGGCGTCCCCGCCGGTTCCGTGTCGCGGACACGCTCAGGATCCGGCTCGGGCGTCCCCAGTCAGGTCCGCACCGTCCCCCGCCGGCCAGAGCGTCACCGCCTCCGGGGAGAGGGCGACCCGGCAGGTGTCACCGGGGTTCGGGCAAGCCCGGCGGGCGGGCCGGGCGATCAGCTGCAAGGAGCCGAGCTGGACGGTGATCTCCTGGACCGCGCCCAGGCTCACGGTGTCGAGCACGGTTCCGCCGTAGGGGCCCTCGCCGTTGACCTCCACGTCCTCGGGGCGCACCGTCCAGACCACCTCCGATCCCGAGCCGAGCTTGCCGGTCGGAGCCGCGATCTCCAGGCCGCCGCTCCGGATCCGGCCCGGCCGGAGCACCGTGCCGGTGTGGGTGTTGGGGATGCCGAGGAGCGCGGCGACCCGGGGTGAGGCCGGATGGCTGAACACCTCCACCACCGGCCCCTGCTGGAGGGCGTGGCCGTGGTCCAGGACGATGACCTCGTCGGCCAGGGTCGCCGCCTCGTCGGGGTCATGGGTGACCAGCACCGTGGTCAGGCCGGCCTCCCGCTGCAGGCGGCGCAGGTCGCGGTGAAGGCGCGCGCGCACGGGCGCGTCCAGAGCGCTGAAGGGCTCGTCGAGGAGCAGGAGCGAGGGGCCGCGAGCCAGGGCACGAGCCAGGGCGACGCGCCTCTGCTGGCCTCCCGAGAGCTCCCCAGGGAGGCGCTCCTCGAGACCTCCGAGTCCCAGCCTCTCCAGCCACCACGCCGCCAGCCCCGGATCCGCGTCGACCGCGAACGTCACCTGGTCCCAGACGGTGCGCCGGGGCATCAGCGCGGAATCCTGGGGCAGGTAGCCGATGCCGCGATGCTCGGGATCTAGCCCCTCGAGTGACCGCCCTCCAACGCTGACCCGGACGTGCTCGGCGCCGGCAATGCCGGCAAGCACCCGCAGCGTCATGGTCTTGCCCGCTCCCGAGGGGCCGAGCAGGGCGAGCCGTCGGGCCTGCGCCTGGTGTGCCACCTCCAGGCGGAAGCCCCTGAGCCGCTTGGCGACGGAGAAGGAGAGGGAGCCCGCGACAGCGTCCCGGGGAGCGGTGGGCACCGGCAGCGCGCTGGTGCGGCGCCGCCTCGGGCTCGGAACCTGGCTGAGCATGAGCACCACCAGGGCGGCGGCGAGGGCAGCCCCGATCGGGGGCAGGGTGGTGGGCAGACCCGTGCTGGCGAACTGGACCCACGTGTAGACGGGCAGCGAGTAGGGGTGATAGGCCAGGATGACGGTGGCCCCGAACTCCCCGAAGGCGCGCAGCCAGGCGAGCAGGATGCCGGCTTTGACGCCGCTCCACGCGGCGGGAAGCGCGACCCGGAGGAACCGGTCCACGCGCCCATGTCCCAGCGTCCGCGCCACCTCCTCGAGCGAGGGGTCGACAGCCTGGAACGCGGCCCGGGCAGCGATGACCAGGAAGGGGGCGGCCACGAAGGTCTGGGCCAGGATGATCCCCGCGGGAGAGTCCGTCAGGGCCCCCCCGAATAGCCTGCCGAGCGCCGTGTACGGTCCGACGATGTAGAGCAGCAGGATCCCGCTCATCAGCGCGGGCAGGGCGATCGGCAGTGCGACCAGCATCCAGAGGATCGCGGAGAGCCGGCCGCCGGTGCGGGCCAGAAGGTAGGCGAGCGGGACCCCCAGCATGGCGACGATCGCCGTGGAGATGGTCGCCGTGACCAGAGAGGTGACCAGCGCCCCGCCCAGCCCGGGGGCGGGAGCGGCGGCCCCCTGGACGAGGTTGACGACGAAGAGGATGAACGGGGCGAGCAGGTAGACGGCCAGCAGACCCCCCAGCAGGGCCAGGGGGTTACGGAGGTTCTTCGTCGATCACACCCCGGTCACACCCCGACCAGCGAGCGGAGGCTCTCGGGGACGCTGCCGACCGGTCCGGACAGCGTCGTCTGGAGCAGTTGCACCCCCTCCTTCTGGAGCACGGCCCGACCGGACGGGCCGAGCAGGTAGCTGACGAAGGCCTCCGCCCCCTGCGGGTTCGGGGCGTTGTTGAGCGTGGTGACCGTGAAGGTGGCCATCAGACCGATCGGGGAGAGTGAGACCGTCGGGATGCTCTGCGCGGTGGCCTCGAAGGAGTAGAAGAACCCGGCGTCCAGCTGGCCCGCCTCGAGGCGTCCCACCAGGGTTTCCTCAGGGAAGACCGGCCAGCTCGAGAGCGCGCTGTTCAGGGAGGGCATGCCGAGCAGGGTGGCGGCGTCGCCCACCGCCTCCGAAGTCAGCTTGCCCTTGGGGTCGAGGACGGGATCGGTGCGGCCGACCAGGATTCCCGGCTGGGTGACCACCTGGTACCAGGGCTCGGAACGGAAGTCGGCGGCAAACCGGCTCTTGGGGTTGTAGCCGAGAACCAGCGGCGCCTGGGCGAACGTCGAGTACCAGCTCACATAGCCGCCGTTGGCGGTTCCCTCCAACCCCTGGTTCACGCTGGGGTTGGCGCTGATGAAGACGTCACCGGTCTTGACCTTGCCCTTGATGTCGCTGACCAGCTCGTCCGAGCCGGCGCCGTAGCCCTGGTACGTGTACCCGGTCGCCTTCGAGAAAGCCGGGCCCAGGTCGTTCTCCATCAGGTTCACCAGCGACCCCGCGTACAGCACCGAGACGGTGCCGTGCCCGCTGGGACTGGCCGGGCCCGTGCCGGGGCCCGCCGCGCCGCAGCCCACCAGCGCCAACCCCACCAGTGCCAATGCCGACCTCCAACCCCTGCGGTGCATCGCCAGCTCCTCACCTCCGGCCATCGGCGATGGCCGCCCGTCCCGACATGCCTAAGCATGGCATAGGCATCTTCGGAGACCGCCGGCCTGATCGAGAGGCCGATGCATACGCGCCAGCCCGGTCGCTGGGCGCCGGGCCGGCCCATCGAGCACCCACCCGGTGCCCCGGCGATCGGAGCGGGGTGGGGGTGGCGGCGGCCGCGGAGCGCCCGGGTCAGGCCCTCTCGATCATCATCGAGGTCGCCTTGACGGTGGCGACGACCTCGTCGCCGACGCGAAGGTCGAGGTCCTCGACCGCGTCCCGGGTGACCGCGGCGGTGAGCAGGAAGGGACCCGCCTCCACCTCGACCAGCGCCATGACCCCGGCGACCTCGACCGAGAGGACCCGGCCGGCCATCCGGTTGCGGGCGGAGAGACGCCCTTCGGTCCGGTGCCGCTGCGGCCCGGCCTTGAGTCGCCTCACCTCCGACGAGGGCACCATCCGGCGGTTGCCGGAAGCCCTCCGGGTCTGCAGCTTGCCGGCACGATCCCAGCGGCGCAGCGTGTCCACGCTGACCCCGATCGCCCGAGCCGCCTCGCCCAGCGTGAGATCCTCGTCCATGAGCCGCAAGAGGCATAGCACAACCGGGCGCCTGGGCTATCCGGTCCCGGCCGACGCGCTCAAGCCCCGCTAACCGCTCAAGGTGCGTTCGAAGCCCGATGGTCCTGCCGGGCTCCAGCCGAGGCTCGGGCGGGCGCGGTCCCAACCTCGGCAAGCGGTGCCGGGACGCCGCGACCGGAGCTGGCTAGCTGCGCACCAGCTCCGGACGGCGCTCGAGGACCGCGCGCAGGGACGCGTCGAGGATCTCGACCGCCAGGTCGATCTCATCCCTAGCGATCGTGAGCGGCGGCGCCATCCGGAAGCAGTTGGCGCTCGACCCGGCGCGGACGATGTTCATCGACAGCCCCCGTTCCAGGCACTCGGCGGTCACCGCGGCCCCGAGCGCGTCGGCTGGACGGCAGCTCTGGCGGTCGCTGACGAGCTCCAGCCCGACCAGCAGGCCACGCCCGCGCACGTCGCCGATCACCTCGTGCACCGTCTGGAGCTCGCGCAGCTGCGCGATCAGGTAGTCGCCCAGGAGGCGGGACCGCTCGGCGAGCCCCTCCCCTTCGACGACATCGAGCACGGCCAGCCCGGCAGCCGCCGGCAACGGGTCGGAGACGTGCGACGTCACATGCAGGAAGCCCTTGGCGAAGCAGTCCTCCTCGATCGCCGCCGAGGTGATCGTCGCAGCCAGGGGCACCCCGCCGCCGAGCGTCTTGGAGACTGCCAGCAGGTCGGGGACGATGCCGTCATGTTCGAAACCGAACATCGTGCCGAGCCGGCCGAAGCCGGTCTGAGCCTCGTCGATCACGAGCAGCATCCCGCGTTCGTCGCAGAGCTGGCGCAGCCTCCGGAAATATCCGTCGGGAGGAACGATGATCCCGCCCGCCGACAGCACCGGTTCGGCGATCACCGCGCAGAGCGAACCGACCGACTGCTGGTCTATCAGCTGGAAACCCGCCTCGAGGCAGCTGCAGTCGCAGGCGCCGTCACAGTGCCGGATCGGGCAGCGGAACGCGTAGGGAGCGGGCAGGGCGAACGCGCCCGGCAGCAGCGGCCCGAAACCGGAGCGTGCCATCGAGAAGTTGACCGAGGCGATCCCGGTGAGCAGACCGTGGAAGCTGCGGGTGAGCCCGACGATCTCGAACCGCCCGGTGTGCATCTTGGCCAGCTTGAGCGCGACCTCGTTGGCCTCGGAGCCGGTGTTGAGAAGCATCACCTTGTCGAGCGGCGCCGGGACCAGGTCGACCAGCCGCTGGGCGAGGGCGAGCACGGGCTCCGAGAGCATCCACGAATTGAGGTGGATGACGCTGTCCAGGGTGTGCCGGACCGCGGCGGCGATCTCGGGGCGGTTGTGGCCCAGCGTCGAGCAGATCTGGCCCGAGGTGAAGTCGAGGATGCGCCGCCCGTCGGCTGTCGTCAGCCACGCTCCTTCGGCCTCGCTGACGACGAAGGGAGCGAAGCCGCCCGCGTACCGGATCAGGAAGCGCTCGCGGGCATCAGACACCGCGCGATTGTCGCACCTGCCACGAGCGTCCAGATCACCTCCCCACCCAGGCGCGGAAGCATGGCGCTCACGGTCGACCGGTGGGCTCGAACTCCACGGTGCACAGAAGCGGGTCGTCGGAGGCGAACGGGACCATGCCGGTGAGGCGGACGGTCCCACCGAGCCTGGCAAGCGTCTCCTCGAGCATCCCCAGATGCACCCCGCACACCACCTGCCGGTGCTCCCTCGCCAC